>CATEPI010000008.1:0-93307 GCA_949525845.1 uncultured Eubacteriales bacterium | reverse complement strand
TGACATCGGCCACCACCCGCGCCATGTCCTGCGGGTCGTCTATGGTAACGTGGAGCGCGGAAAAGCCGTAGTTGATTTCTCCGCCGTCAAATTCTTTTGAGGACTGCAAATCCACAAATACACGGTTCTGGATTTTGTCGTAGGTGGTGATGGTTTCCCCAAACTGCTCCACCGCATGAGGGGTAAACAGTCCAATAATCTGTACCCTGATTTCCGGCCCAGTAAAGCCCTGATCTTCCACGCTGTAACTGTGGGCGGTGAGATAGTCCCCGATCTTCAACTCGTTTCTTTCCGCCAAGTCCTGGCTGATGATTGCCACATGGGTATCGTCGGTGGTAATATGCCGTCCCTCTGCCAGCGTCAGTGTGCCGGTGGTGAAAAGTTCATCATCTTCCGTGTTGCAAACGCCCAGGGCCTTTGTATATCCCTGATATTTTGCGTCGGTTGAGATTGTCCCGGGAAACAGGGAAAGCCCATCAAACGGCAAAAGATTGTCCTGCCTTGCGCTGCAATACTTTACGCCGGGAACGCCTTTGATGGCGGCAATGTTCTCCGGGGTAAATTGTACGGTAGAATACATGAGGAAGCTGCTTGATGTTTTGCCGGTTTCCTCGTCCACTTCATCTTTGACGGGTTCTTTCACTACATAGGGGCTGTTGCTCCAATCCACGAAAACGTCAAATTTGCCGCCCAAGCTCTGCCGCAGGTCAAGCTGCGCGGCTTCCGACGCTTTCCAGATGGAGAGACCCGTCAGGACAAAGGTTGCCATAATCAGCAGGATGGCGAACAGGAGAAGTGTTTTCCCCCGTTTTCGCGTGACGTATAGAAACGCCCTTTTGAAAATGCTCATAGTCGATACCTCCATATCGTTGTGCTGTTCTTCTGAACGCACCCGTAGAATAGCACCCCAATGTGGAATGGGTATGAAACGTATATGGAATTATGGTAGAAATGAAAAACTCCCCAGTCGGGGAGTTTTTCGCATTTATAAATGAATTGTGAAACACATCCCAGTCGGGGACTTCATCGGCTTAAAAGAATAGGGAATGTCCATAGAGGTCAAAAGTGTATCCACGATATAGAGGCCCAGACCGTTGCCCCCACTCTCCCGGCTCCGTGAGAAGTCTGGACGATAGAACGGTTCAAACAGACGGCGGATTTCATCGTCAGGGATAGGATTGCACTCGTTTTCGACCACAAGGCTGCGCCCCTCCATGTAGACGGAAACCACTTTCCCGGCCTCCGTATAGGCAACAGCGTTTGCGAGAACATTTGATACCGCCTTACTGAACGGGCCAGCCGGAAGTGTCGCGGGGAATTGTTCCGGCAGGTCAAGAGAGAACATAATTTGATGTGCCGCCGCAATCAGTTGGTAGGGTTCGCACAGTTCCGCCAGCAGTTCAGACACATCAACCTGTTTTGGCGCTTCGGCAGTCAAATTCAGCTTGGAGGTTTCCAATATTTCATGTATCATCCCGGAAAGCTGCTCCACCATCTCTTTGCACTCCGGGAGATAGGCAGCGTAGTCCTGATACTTCCCAACGCCTAAAATCATGTTTTCCAGGGTGGCGTTCAATGCGGTCACGGGCGTTTTTAGTTCATGGGACGCCGCCCGGAGGAAGTCCACCTTGGCCCGCTCCATATCCCGCACAGCGTCCTTTTCCCGCTCCAAATGCTCGATAGTGGACAGCAGATTAGAATATAGGTCGTTGACATTCTGCGCCAGCGTACCAATTTCATCCTTTGTATGGATAGGGCAGCTTGCTCCGTGGTCTAATTTCATCATCTGCTCGGTTGACGCAGAAATCTTTTTGATGGGGTCGGCAATCGCTTTAGAAAATAGAAGTGAGCAGACAACGGAGATCAGCAGGGAACAGCTTAACGAGATGGGCAGGGCTTTTTCTACTGCCTCGGTCACAAACTGCTCCTGTCTGATGCTGACAACAACATCATCTTGGGTACTCAATGCAAGCTGCATCTGTGGGGCAAGCAGATAGATCAGCCCATGCGTGACAACAACGACAAAAAGCATGATGCTCATGGTATAGAGAAATATTTTCGGAAACAGTTTTAATCGTTTCATGGCTGTACCTCGTATTTGTAGCCGATGCCCTTGACTGTCACGATACAGTCAAGCCGCAGCTTCTTCCGCAGATTTTTGATGTAGGTGTCCACGGTTCGGTCGATGATCGGATAGTCAGTGCCCCACAGTTCGTCCAAAATCTGCGAACGGGTCAGCACCAGCCCCCTATGCTCCACCAGCAGCCGGAGCAGATCAATCTCCTTGGGCATGATGTCGATTTTCCCGGCGCTGTCGCTGGCGGTGTAGCCAGAGAAATCAACGGTCACGTCGCCAAAGGTTATAGTTTGAGGTAATAGGGCCTGTCCACTTCGCCGCAGGAGAGCGGTGATCCGCCTCCCCAGCAATACCATAGAAAAGGGCTTTGTCATGTAATCGTCAGCCTGCTCGTCAAAACTCATAACCTGGGTATACTCGTCCTCAATGGCCGTAAGCATCAAAACGGGCGTTGTGCTTGTCCGCCGTATCTCATGCAGAATGGACAGACCGCTGACATGGGGCAGCATAATGTCTAACACAACAAGGTCTATGCCGTTCTCACGGAAAAGCTGTAACGCCTCCCCGCCATCATAAGCTGGGACAACCTTGTGGCCCGCAGGCTTTAGATATTCACAAATCGCGTCGTTGGTCTTGCGGTCATCCTCAACAATCAGTAATGTTGCCATTAGCTCGCCTCCTTCGGGAATAGTGTAACACGGGAATGTGGAATGGATATGAAATGATAGTAAACTTTGTTTCTCCCGTTGTAAAATTAAGGGGAACGCTATCAGAGCAAGCATAGAGAGTGTGGCCACACTCCCGAAAAACGTCCAAATCCGCCCCCTGCCGGGCCGTGTCCGTTTTCGCTTGTTGGGATAGTCCCAAACCCTTATTCCGAGCGGAGGCAATATTGGCGGAGATATGGCAGACACAGTGGCATACCCTGACAGTTCAACGAAGAAAAGGCTGCTTTGATAATGCGTCAGTCAAGAGTGGGGCAAAAATCAGGGTCAGGCGTAGAAAAAGTAGCTCCCAGAGGTATTGAAAACACAGGCTTTTTTCGTGGACATCGGAAAGGGGCAAGGTGTTTATATCTGTTCTCCCGAAAATGGGGGTAACTCTTTCTACATAGCCCCTCTATCCGACACTTTGGCTGACAGCCCTAAATCAGCCCGCCAGCCTACGCATTTAGGCCCTATCCAGCGGCCTGTTTTCAGGACGTTCAAGAGGCGGTCGCACAGGGGGTAATACGATTTGACCTGCACCCTCAAAAATGGGTTTCTAATTGCGTAGAAATGGACGGGAGAACCCCTGCCGCAAAGGTAGGGCTGATATGTAACGCTTTAGAGGCAAAACAACCCTGCTATTTCAAGGCTTTCCGACTACGGTCGATAGGGGGGCAGTACGATTTGACTTGCACCCATCAAAACGGGCCTCTAATGGCGTACAGATGGACGCAAAGAAGCCAGGACGGGAGGCCGACACCCCGGCGCTCCTGCCCTGGCTTGTTCTGATCTGTGAAACTGTGCTGTCACGCAAGAGGGCCACGGCCCTCTTGCGGCACCCGCTGAAAGCGTACACCCGCTTCGCGTCTGTACGCTTTCAGCGGGTCAGATAACGGCCATGATAGCCCCTGCTGCTATTTGACCGCTCTGCTTCTCGCTTCCGTTCCATTCCTTTCCAGCGGCTCTGCCGCTTGTCCTCCACGGGAGGGGGTAGGGGAAAGGATAGGAAAGGAATGGGTAATTGATAAGTCTTTACTTGATAAAATCTTTATTTACTTATATCTTTATTTTATTGCGTTGGATTTTCCAACATTGGATTTTCCGACAACGGTTTTTCCAACGCTGGCAAATCAGATGCTAACTGCGGTTCTTCGTAGATGGTGTACTCCGCTCCCCGCAGCCGCCCCCGGCTGTCCCGTTCCCTTGCCCGCACGATATACCCGGCCTGTTCCAGTTCATGGACAGCCTGACGGATGGCGTCAATCTGCTCTCGGTTGATGTAGGCCAGCCCTTGCAGGGTGTAATCCCACTTTTCCGGGAGACTGAGCATCTGCGACAGCAGGCCCTTTGCCTTTAGGGACAGTTCCCGGTTCCGCAGATGGTGATTGGACATGACCGTGTAATTTGTGTTCTTCGCAACATGAAATACTGTCATAGTATTCATATCTCCCTTCAAAATAATTCATAATTTGAATTGACAGAAACACCACTTTCTGCTACAATAACAGTACGACAGGAGGTGAGCAAATTGAGTGATATAGGCGCAAGAATGAGAACGCTCCGAGAGGGTATCGGGTTGTCCCAAGCAAAGTTTGGGAAGATTGCAGGCATCCCCCAAGCCACGATCAACCGATACGAAACGGGCTACTCCGCCGCTCCCATTAAAGTGCTGATTTGGTATGCGGATTATTTCGATGTGTCGATGGATTATATCTGCTGCCGCACCGACAAACCGCAGGGCAAGCTGTACGAGTACAAGCCAAAAATTTTGGAGGAAGATAAGAACATGAGGCGGTTTGTGGAGATGTGCTTTGACCCCGCCTCACCCATGAATGACCGCTTGAAAGAAGCTATCGTTGAGATGCTGGAGGGGGTGAAAGAGTGAATGTCGTCATTTACGCCAGGTATTCCAGCCACAGTCAGACAGAACAGTCTATCGAGGGCCAGCTTCAAACCTGCTATGAGTTTGCCAAGAACAACGGACATATCGTGATTGGCGAATACATCGACCGGGCGCAGAGCGGCACAACGGACAGCCGGGCCGAGTTCCAGCGCATGATTACCGACAGCGACAAGCACATTTTTGAGGGCGTTCTTGTCTATCAGCTTGACCGTTTCGCCCGGAACCGCTATGACAGCGCCATTAACAAGGCCAAGCTAAAAAAGAACGGCATTCGGGTGATCTCCGCAAGGGAGAACATCAGTGACGACGCCAGCGGTATTTTGGTGGAGGGCGTGTTGGAGAGCATGGCCGAATACTACTCGGCGGAGTTGTCCCAGAAGATACGGCGGGGCATGGACATCAATGCTGAAAAATGCTTGAGCAACGGAAGCAATCCCGGCCTTGGCTACTATGTGGACGAGGAACGCCGCTTTCATATTGACCCGGAGGGCGTTGCTGTTGTTCGGGAGATTTTTGAGATGTACGCCAGCGGGAAAACCGTCGCTGAAATCACAAAGTATCTCAACGCAAAGCAGGTCAAAACCTCCCAGGGCAAGGAGTTCAACAAGAACAGCCTGCACCGTCTTTTGCGGAATAAACGATACATCGGCTATTATATCTACAAAGACACGGAAACAGCGGGCGGTATGCCCCGCATCATTGAGGACGAGCTTTTTGAGCGGGTACAACATATCCTTGACCGTAACAAAAAAGCCCCTGCCCGTTCCAGAGGCAGGGAGGAATATCTTCTGACGACGAAGCTGTTCTGCGGCTACTGCCGGGAGATGATGACCGGCTATGGGGGAACAGGGAAATCAGGGACGGCCTATCGCTACTACGCCTGCAAGAGTGCCAAGAAAAAGATTTGTCGAAAGAAAGTTGTCAACAAGCAGAAAATTGAAGATAGGGTTGTTTTGGAGTGCCGCAAGCTGTTGACGGACAGCAACATTGAGAAAATCGCCCTTGCGGTTGCCGCCGCTTGCGAGGCCGACTATGATAGCTCCGCCATCAAGCGCATCAAGGCGGCAATTCAAGAGGTGGACGCCGCCATAGAAAACCTCTGGAAAGCCTTGGAGCGTGGGCAGGCGGTGGATATGATCGCCGAGCGCATCGAGAAGCGCAAGCAGGAAAAGGACGAGTTGCAGGGCCAGCTTGCCATCGAGATGGGGAAACAGGTCACATTTACCGCCCCACAGATCAAAGCGTTTCTCTATTCGCTGAAACGAGGGAATGTCAATGACGAGAACAACCGCCGGGGAATGGTGAATATCTTTCTCCGGGCCGTCTACCTCTACGACGATAGAATGACGCTAATCCTCAACGGAGGCGACAGGCCGATTACTATTGATGATATTCTGCTGGACGAGATAGAGGAACATTTTGAGAACGCGGTTTCAAGTCATGCGCGGTGTTCGCCGTTGGTTGCGGACGCTCCACCAAAATAAACGACCCTGCTCAATCTGAACATACTGTTGTCAGTTGCTCGGATTGGACAGGGTCGTTTTTTCCTATCGACGAACCTTTTTCCTTATGGTATAATCCCCTTATCACACGTTACAGCCAACGAGGGGAGGCGGCCGAAATGGGCGGCGAGCCGGGAAAACAAATCTGTGCAGGCCTGCTGGCCCATGTGGATGCGGGCAAGACCACCCTGTCCGAGGGACTTTTATACCTCAGCGGGGCGGTGCGGAAGCTGGGCCGGGTGGACCACCGGGACGCCTTTCTGGACACCGACGCCCAGGAGCGGGAGCGGGGCATCACCATCTTCGCCAAGCAGGCGGAGCTCACCTGGGGGGACGCCGTCCTCACCCTGCTGGACACCCCGGGGCATGTGGACTTCTCCGCCGAGATGGAGCGCACCCTGTCCGTGCTGGACTACGCCGTGCTGGTTATCAGCGGCACCGACGGCATCCAGGGCCACACCCGCACCCTGTGGCGGCTGCTGGAGCGGCACGCCATCCCCACCTTCCTCTTTGTCAACAAGATGGACCTGGCAGGGGCGGACCGGGACGCCCTCCTGGCCCAGCTCCAGAACAGGCTTGACGGCGGCTGTCTGGACTTCTCCCAGGGGCTGGAGCCGGTCACAGAGGACCTGGCCTCCCTGGACGAGGACCTGATGGACCGGTATCTGGAGGGGGGGCCGGTCACGGCCGGGGACGCCGCCGCCCTCGTCGCCCGGCGGCTGGTTTTCCCCTGCTTCTTCGGCTCGGCGCTGAAGCTGGAGGGGGTGGAGAAGCTGCTGGACGGCCTGTCACGGTACACCCTGTCCCCCTCCTACCCCACCGGCTTCGGGGCGCGGGTCTTCAAAATCGCCCGGGACGGAGCCGACCGGCTCACCTATGTGAAAATTACCGGCGGGTCGCTCAAGGTCCGCACCCTGCTGCGGGAGGAGAAGGTCAATCAGATCCGCGTCTACTCCGGGGCCAAGTACCAGACCATCGACGAGGCCCCGGCGGGAACGGTGTGCGCCCTCACCGGCCTGACCGGGACCCGGCCGGGGGACGTTTTCGGTGTGGAGCCCCCCGCCGCCGGGCCCGAGCTGGAGCCGGTGCTGACCTATCAGGTCATCCTCCCCCCTGCCTGCGACGTCCACACTACCCTCCGCAATCTCCGCCAGCTGGAGGAGGAAGACCCCCAGCTCCGGGTGGTATGGAACGAGGCTCTGGGGGAGATCCACCTCCAGCTCATGGGAGAGGTCCAGCTGGAGGTGCTCACCCGGCTCATCCGGGAGCGCTTCGGAACGGAGGTCTCCTTTGGCACCGGGAACATCGTCTATCGGGAGACCATCACCGGCCCGGTGGAGGGAGTAGGCCACTTCGAGCCCCTGCGGCACTACGCCGAGGTCCACCTCCTGCTGGAGCCGGGGGAGCGGGGCAGCGGGCTTCGCATCACCTCCGCCTGCCCCACCGACCAGCTGGACCTGAACTGGCAGCGGCTGATTTTCACCCACCTGATGGAAAAGCGCCACCGGGGGGTGCTCACCGGGTCGCCCATTACCGACGTGAAAATCACCCTGGTGGCCGGCCGGGCCCACGTGAAGCATACCGAGGGGGGCGACTTCCGCCAGGCCACCTACCGGGCAGTGCGCCAGGGACTGATGCAGGCGGACAGCATCCTGCTGGAGCCCCACTACGATTTCCGGCTGGATCTCCCCCCCGACTGTGTGGGCCGGGCCATGAACGACCTCCAGACCATGGGGGGCAGCGTGGAAGGACCGGAACAGGAGGGGGATCTGTCCGTCCTGACAGGCCACGCCCCGGTGGCCGGCCTGCGGGACTACTGGCGGGAGGTCACCGCCTACACCCGGGGCCGGGGGCGGCTGTCCTGCGCCCTCCGGGGGTATGAGCCCTGCGCCAATCAGGAGGAAATTGTCTCCCGCCTGGCCTACGACCCGGAGCGGGATGTGGACAACCCGCCCGATTCGGTGTTCTGCTCCCATGGGACGGGGGTAACTGTCAAGTGGAACGAGGTCCGGGACCACATGCACGTGGACAGCGGCCTGCGGCTGGGAGAAGAAGCACCCCGCCCGGAACCGGCCGCCCCCTCGGGCGGAGAGCGGCAGTACCGGGGGGGCAGTCTGGAGCAGGATAAGGAGCTGCTGGCCGTCTTCGAGCGCACCTACGGCAGGGTGGATCGGGGGACGGGCGCCTTCCAGCCCCAGAAGAAGCCCGCCCGCACCAGCCTGGACGAGGGGAAGTACACCATCCGGGAGCAGAAAACCGGCCCGGAGTACCTCCTGGTGGACGGCTACAACATCATTTTCGCCTGGGATGAGCTCACCGCCCTGGCCCGGCAGGACATGCCCGCCGCCCGGGGGGCGCTGGAGGACATTCTGTCCAACTACCAGGGCTTCCGCCAATGCGTGGTAATCCTGGTGTTCGACGCCTACAAGGTGAAGGGAAATCCTGGCTCGGTAGAGAAGAAAAACAACATCTATGTGGTCTACACCAAAGAGGCCGAGACGGCAGACTCCTACATCGAAAAAGCCACCTACGACCTGGGCAGAGACCACCGGGTCCGGGTGGCCACCTCCGACGCTCTGGAGCAGATGATTATTCTGGGCCACGGGGCCCTGCGGCTGTCCGCCCGGGCCTTTCAGGCGGAGGTGGAGCAGACCCAGGGGGAGATATCCGCCCTGGTGTCCAAGCTGAACCGGCGCAACCCCGGGGACCGAAAGCTGAAACACACAGCGAACATTATTGAGAAGATGTAGGGGCGGCCTTTCCAGTCAGTGAGATACGGAATCCCCCAGTCATTTGCTTCGCAAATGCCAGCCCCCTTTAGCAAGGGGGCCTTTGGAACAGGAACGGACCGTTTTGCGCCGAAAAGCCCCCCTTGCCAAAGGGGGGAGGGCCGCCGGACGCAGTCCGGTGGCGGGGGGATTCCGTTAATGTAGGGGCACTCCCTTTTACACAGACAAACCGAAAGGCTTCCCCGGAAAGGGAAGCCCTTTTACTTGCGGTATGCAGAGGTGGGGGCGCGGACGCCCCCGGGAGACAGCCGCAGTGGGCTGTCTCGCTGCGGTCTCAACGGTACTGCCCGCGGGGGGAGGAGAGGAAGGTGGCTAGTCATCCTGGTAAGGAGGTTCCCCCCGCAGGAGTCCCGTCGAGACAAATAAAGTGATGCGGATTAACCTACCCGCATCACTTATCTCACAACCAAAAACTCACACACCAGGATTTGCGCTTGAAAAAGGCAAGGGGGTCTGGTATAATGAGTGCCGGTGCAGCAATGCTGTTGTGTAGGTGGTCTTGCACCTGCGCAGGGACGTGGGGGGTGTCGGCCTCCGCGTCCTGCCTTTATTTGTCTCGTGAATCTACTATAGCATATGTTGTCGAAAAATACAAGCGATTTTTGAAAAATGTTGGGGCGGACATTGTCCGCCCGCTTTTTTGCGCTCTCCCACAAGGGGGAGCCTCTTTGCCGTTATAGCGCCCGCAGAGCCGCCCCCGCCAGACGGGCCAGTGATCCGGCCACGGTAAGCAGGTCCTGGGGGTCGGCATCCAGGGCGGCCCGGAGGGCCCCGGCCAGATACCTGGGTTCCAGGGCCTCCTTCACCGTTTTGGCGTCGCCGGAGGACAGCAGCTCATACAGGGTATCCGCCACCGTCTCCCGCTGGGCGCCGGTCAACCCGGCCAGCCAGTTTTTCAGGGTCCGGTCGATAAGGCGGCTGCCGGCATCCACCTCCTCCAGCCGGACAAAGTCGGGCCCCAGCACCTGCCAGGAGTAGGGGTCGTGCTGGAACAGGCCCTGCTGGTCGCTGTCCACCACGGTGTGAGGCTCCTCGTGGGCCAGCAGCAGCCCCACTACCGACGACCGGGGCACAAAGCTGCGCAGACGGGTGCGCAGCTCCTGATAGCCCGGCCGGGCCAGCAGGTAGGGGTTGAGACCGGGGCCGTCGAAGGACCACACGCTGGCAATCCGGTCCCGCACCTTCACTGCGGACAAAGCGCCCCCTGCCGCCGCCAGGTTCCCCCCCTTGGAGTGGCCCCCCAGCCGCAGCTGGCCCGGGAAGGACGCGGCAAAGTCCTGAATATACCCCGCCGCCTCCAGCTGAGCGGGCACCACGTCCATAAAGCTGATGTTAAAATCCTCCTTCCAGCCCACCAGGGTGCCGTCGGTTCCCCGGAAAGCCAGAAAGGCGGAGCCGTCGTCCAGCAGGACGGTGAGGGCGGCAAACTGGGTCTCCTCTTTGGGGACAAAGCGGTCGGCACAGCGGCACAGCCCCAGCCGGGCAAACCGGCGGGCACGGACCAGTGCCCGGAGGAGGGCAAGGTCCGACTCACACCGGCAGCGCCCCCGCCGGGCGGCCGGAAGGGCCAGGTACTCCTCCGCCGCCTTCCCCAGGGGGACGGGCTCCTCCCCCTGGGCCGGGCCGTCGAAGTGGACGTAGGACAGCACAGACAGGACCAGCCCGTCCACAGGGCCGAAGGGGACCCGGTCCAGAGGCAGGTCCCCCCGCCAGGCCAGGTAGTCCAAAAGGTTGCCCACCGCCATCACTCCTTTTCCCAGTCTATGACCGGGCGGGGAAAAGGCTCATAGGTAGAACAGCAAAATAAAACGCATACCTGTCCACCTGATGGACAGGTATACGTTTTTTATAGCTTGAGGGCATTTTAGGACAGCTTTATCTTTCCAGACTGGTTTTCTATGCTTTGATATGGAGCCGGAGGCTTGTCGCACCAAAGGCGTTTTATGTCAAATTGATGCTCTCTCAGTTTACCAGCCAGGTTGGAGACCCGGATAAAGTCGGCCTTGAAATCCTTTTTGGATCTGCTGTCCAGCAAGTCCTCCGCCTTTTTTATGCAGCAGCTGCGTACCAGCTCCTGTTCCAGGTTTAAAACCTGGGGGACCGTAGCGATTTCTGACACAGCGGGGCATTTTTTCAAAATGGTCAGGTTCTTGTTCAGAATGTTGATGCTACCGGCGTCCGTGTCGAAAACCAGCACAACCATGGTGCCAGGACGAAGGGTCATGAGGCGGGCGTTTGTAATCTCGTGGGCCACCACATTCAGCTTTTGCACCTTTCCGGGCCGGATCGCTTTCAAGTCGGTTTTGAGCACGTTAATAAGCTTTTCCTCGTCCTCCCCCTCCACATAATACTGCACAAATTTACTTTTCACCTTCGCATCTCTCCCCCTCAAAGCTCCGCAATTGCGTAGATAAGGTCCACCGCTGGAGAGGTGGAAAACAGGTCGTTTTCCACCGCGTTCTTCAGGGAATCAGAGCTGCGTTTCAGCAAACTGGAGGCGCTGACACAGGAGATGGGATGCTCAACATTGTTAAGATCCTTCCGCAGGAAGGTAAAAGCGTGCTTGGGCAAATTCATATCCAGAATATCGGTGTTGTGTGTGGTAAAAAACAGCTGCTCATTGGGTCGGATGGAATCCACCATAAGGGAGAGAATGGCCTTCTCCATGTCGCTGTGGATGTAGGAAAACTTTTCGTCGCAGTAGTAAAACGTATTGCGGCCCTGGATGAGTGAAGAGAGAACATCGGCGATCTCCACACCGGCCTTGGTGCCGCTGGAGAGCCGGTCTGTATCGAAGGGATTCCCGTTTTGCAGGATAATCGACTCGTTCTGAAAGCGAATCACATAGGCGTCGTCCGTATCCCTGGACTGTTCCACCTTTTGGATGGAGGGATCCAGGGCCTTTAAAATATGCTCCAGAATAAGAGGGAATTTTTTATCTTTAAGGTTAAACTGCAAAATTCGGCCGGTATCTTCGGGGTATTCAAACAGCCAGGCCAGCCCCTCTACCTGATCCAATTCCTCCAGGTAGCTCTCACAGGGGAAGTAGGGGGCCTTTTCCAGACGTTTTTTACAGGACTCATAGCTGTCCCTTGCCCAGATTGTCTCCTTTCGGATTTCCAGCTTGATATCCTCTGTGCTGTATTTTCCGTCCTTACCAGGAGAAACGGTGCAGGCGATGCAGTAGAGGGTATTGCCCCGGCATACCAGGTCAATGGCAAAGGAGGCCTCCCGGCTCTGGTCATGAATTGCGTCGGTGATGTAGGTATAATTTTTTTTGTCCATAAAGTTGAAGATATTCTTGAGCACAAACCCCAACGTGGTTTTTCCTGAGGCGTTCGCTCCCATGATGATGTTGACCTTCTTATAACGAAAATTGGGGTGGCCGTCCAAGTGTTCGTCCTTGATGTAGGAATCAACGATCTTTTTGGGGTAAGTCAGATTCATATGAAAATCTTTAAAAGCGTAAAAATTGTCCAACCGGATATTTAAAACAATCAAAATATCCCTCCTGACAGATATATTTTCCGATTTCACGAAGAAATCCACCTCCTTTATTTTAGCATCAATTCCCTTTTGATGCAAGCATTTCCTTTAAAAGTATGTCCGATTTTTAAGCCGAAATACAGGCCGCTGTTTTCCTATCTCATATCTCGGGTCCGCGCCGCATAGGATGGAACAGCAAAAGTCGGGGAGTGTTGTGCTTTGAAAGGAAATATGGAGGAACGGGCCGAGCGGCTGGCGCTCTACATTCTGGAGAACCGGGCGACGGTGCGTTCCGCGGCACAAAAGTTTGGGATATCCAAGTCCAGCGTACACAAGGACCTGGCCGAGCGCCTGCCCACCTTCAACCGGACGCTCTATCTCCAGGTAAAGGAAGTTCTGGAGCAGAACAAGGCGGAGCGCCACATCCGGGGAGGCATCGCCACGCGGAAGAAATACAAAGGCGCATAAGAGACACGGCGGGGCTTGCGCCTCGCCGTGTTTTATGCTAAAATTGGGCTACTTTATGAAACAGAGGAGAACTATCCGCCATGAGCTATGCCGACCAGGTATTTATTCAAAATTGCAGGGATATTCTGTCCCATGGGGTGTGGGACACCGATCGTCAGGTCCGCCCCCGGTGGGAGGACGGCTCCCCCGCCCACACGGTAAAGCTGTTCGGAGTGGTGAACCGCTACGACCTGCGACGGGAGTTCCCCATCCTTACGGTGCGCCGGCAGTATATCAAATCCGCCGTGGATGAGCTGCTGTGGATCTGGCAGAAGAAGTCCAACAACATCCGCGACCTGAACAGCCATGTGTGGGACGCCTGGGCGGACGAAACCGGCTCCATCGGCAAGGCCTACGGCTATCAGCTGGGAGTGAAGCACCACTACCCCCAGGGGGATATGGACCAGGTGGACAAAATCCTCTGGGACCTGAAGCACGACCCCGCCTCCCGGCGGATTCTGGCCACCATGTACAACCACCACGACCTGAGCGAGATGGCCCTCTACCCCTGCGCCTACTCCATGACCTTCAACGTGTCGGGGAACACCCTCAACGCTATCCTGAACCAGCGCTCCCAGGACATGCTCACCGCCAACGGCTGGAACGTGATGCAGTACTCCGTCCTCCTCCACATGTTTGCCCAGGTGACCGGCTTCGAGGCCGGCGAGCTGCTCCACGTCATCGCTGACTGCCACATCTACGACCGCCACGTCCCCGTGGTGGAGGAGCTGATTTCCCGCACCCCCTTCGACGCGCCGAAGTTCAGCCTGGACCCGTCCGTCACCGATTTTTACAACTTCACCCCCGCCAGCGTCACCCTGGAGGGCTACCAGGCCCACCCCCTGGAGGGGAAGATTCCGGTGGCGGTGTAACGCTTAAAGCAGACACAGCGCCATATATATAGAGAGAACGGATGCATCGTGATGCGTCCCTACAGAAAGAAGGGGCAGCGTGAACCTGATTGTCGCAGTTGACCGGAACTGGGCCATCGGCAGGGATGGCGACCAGCTGGTGTATCTGTCTGAGGACCTGAAGCACTTCAAGGCCCTCACCACCGGCCACCCGGTGATTCTGGGCCGGAAGACCCTGGCCACCTTCCCCGGGGGACGGCCCCTGAAGGGCCGCCGGAACATGATTCTGTCCCGCAGCCCCGGCTTCGCCCCGGAGGGGGCGGAGGTCTTCCAAAACCTGCCTGCCCTGCTGGAGGCGGCCCCTGAGGACGCCTTTGTGCTGGGCGGGGCGTCGGTATACGCCGCCCTGCTGGACAAATGCGACACCGCCTACGTCACCAAGATCGAAGCCAGCTTCCCCGGGCCCGACTGCTTCTTTCCCAACCTGGACCGGCTGCCCCAGTGGCACGTTACCGACGAGGGCCCGGCGCTGGAGGAGCAGGGGCTCCGGTTCCGCTATGTGACCTACCGCAGGACGTGAGAATTGCCGGAAGGAGGTACTGTCTATGCCCAATTTTACCAAAAAAGCGATTCAGGAGACCTTTATCACACTGCTGGACGAGCGCCCCCTGAACAAGATCACCGTGAAGGACATTGTGGAGACCTGCGGCATCAACCGCAATTCTTTCTACTACCACTTTGAGGACCTGCCCGCCCTGCTGGAGGAAATTATCTCCGAGCGGGTACAGGAGCTGATCCAGAGCCACCCCACAGTGGACTCCCTGGAGGAGTGCTTCGACGCGGCCCTGGAATTTGTGCTGAAAAACCGCCGGGCGGTCCTGCACATCTACAACTCCATGAGCCGGGACGTCTTTGAGCGCTGCCTTATGGATGTGTGCCACTACGTGGTAAAGACCTATGTGGAGGCCGGCTTCGCCGGCTGTCCGGTGGCCCCGGAGGACAAGGAAATGCTCATCCGCTACCACCGGTGCGAGTGCTTCGGCAACCTGATCGATTGGCTGAACAGCGGCATGAAGGACGACATCTCTGCCTATTTCCACCGCATCTACCAGCTGAAGCGGGGCTGGGAGGGGGAGATCCTCCGCCGGGAAAACAGGGGATAGCTCAAATGGAAAGTCTTCGCGCCGGGACAGGCGCGAAGGCTTTTGTCTGTCACAGGGCGCCTGCCCTGTGAGGGACTTGCTTCTTTCTCACCGGCGGCTCCTCCCGCCAGTGGAGGCTGGTTTTGGCGAACAGCGGCTCGCACACGCACAGCACCGCCGGCATCAGGAAGATGCTCACCAGGGCGGAGACCAGGGCGCCACGGGCCAGCATGGTGCAGATGGCCCCAATCAGGTCGATGGAGGACACAAAGGAGACCCCCAGCGTGGCGGCAAAGAGCACCAGAGCGCTGGTGACGACGGATGCGTCGGAGGAGTCCGCCGCAATCTGGATGGCCTCCAGCCGGTTCTTTCCGGCGCGCAGCTCATCCTGAAAGCGTGAGGTCATAAGGATGGCGTAGTCCACCGTAGCCCCCAGCTGGATGCAGCTGATGATGCAGGGGGCGATGAAGCACACCTGGGCTCCGGTGAAATAGCTCAATCCCTGGTTGATCATGATGGCCAGCTCAATGGTGGCTACCAGCACCGCTGGGATGGTGATGGATTTAAAGACCAGGGCAATGATGACAAAGATGGCGATGATGGAGATGATATTCGTCACCATAATATCCACGTTCATGGTCTCAATCAGGTCCCGGTACATGGCCCCCTCGCCGGTGATCATGGCGTTGGGGTCGTACTCGTCCAGAATTGCCTGCATCTGCGTAAGCTGCTCCGCCACCTCGTCGGTGGCCGGCTCCCGGTTGGAGTTGACCATCATCAGCTGGTAGCCGCCCTGCTTCAGGATGTCCCGCACATCCTCCGGAACAAAGAAGTCCGGGATGCCGGTCCCCAGCATTTTGTGGTAGCTCAGCACGCTGGTCACGCCAGGGACGGCGTCCATTCGTGTCTCGATATCGTTCATCTCCGCCGGGGTCAGATCGTCCCGCAGAACGATGAAATGGGAAACGGCCATGTCAAAATCGGTTTTCAGCTTTTCGTTGCTGATTATGGAGGGCAGATCCCGGGGCAGGGACTCGTCCAGCTTGTAGTACATCCGGGTGTGCTTCTGGGAGTACCATGCGGGGGCGATGAGCAGAAGGGTCAACGCCACGAAGGCCCTCCGGTGGCGGAGCACAAAGGCGTTGACGGCGTGCATACTGGGCAGGTAGGGCCGGTGGGCATATTTGACAATTTGCTTGTCAAAAATCAGCACCAGCGCGGGCAGTACAAAGATGACCGTGGCGATGCCCAGCACCACGCCCTTGGCCATAACCAGGCCGATGTTTTTGCCCAGGGTCATCTGCATAAAGCACAGGGCCAGAAAGCCGGCAATGGTGGTGGCGCTGGAGCCGGACAGGGAGCGGAAGGCCGCCGCGATGGCCTGGGTCATGGCGTCCCGCTTATCCTCATAGCGGTCCCGCTCCTCCATGTAGCGGTGGTAGAGGAAGATGGAGTAGTCCATCGTAACGCCCAGCTGGAGGACGGCGGCAATGGCCTTGGTGATGTAGGAGATCTCCCCCAGAAGGATGTTGGTACCAAAGTTGTAGACGATTGCCATGCCGATGCCGGACAGAAACACCAGAGGCAGGGCGAAGGAATCCAGGGTAAACAGCATAACCGCCAGCGCCAGCACCACCGCCAGGAGCACGAACACGGGCAGCTCCTTGTCCATAATGGCGCAGGTATCCCGAACCACTACGGAGAAGCCGGCCAGGAAGCACTTTTCGTTGCACAGGGCGCGGACCTGGTCGATGGCCTCCATGGTCTCGTCCGAGGCCCCGGGGTAGTCGTACTGGATGATCATCATGGTGGCGCTTCCGGAGAAAAAGATGTCCCGGAAGGAGGCAGGGATCATGTCCGTGGGAATTTGAATGCCGACCATGTTGGAAATCCACAGGGCGTTGGACACGCCGGGGACCTTCTTAATGCTGTTGAGCAGCTCGTTGCAGTAGCCCGAGGGCATACCGTCCACCACCAGCATACTGGTGGCCGCCATGTGGAAGGGCTCCTCCAGCAGCTTCTCTCCCTGGGAAGAGGGCAGGTCCTCCGGCAGGTAGGACAGGATGTCGTAGTTCACCCGGGTGCCCACGTAGCCCATGGCGGAGGGGATGAGCAGCAGCACTGCGATAAGCGCGACCAGCTTTGGCTTTCGGGTCAGCTTATGGGCGATTTTTTCCACCATCGTCTAGTTCCCCTTTCCACGGAAAATACGGGTGACGGCCTGCCAGAAATCCTGGAACATCTGAGCCACCCGGCCCCAGAAGGTGGTCTGCTCCGGGGCAGCGGCGGCCAGCGGCTGGGCAGTGAGCTCCTCCGCCTTGATCTCCTGGGTACGAATCAAAATCTGAACACTGGAGGGGGCGGGGTTGCGGCTGTCGGTGAGGGAGACCGCCTCCGCCCCGGCGTCCATCATAAGGATGTTGTTCACATCGCCGGTGTACTCCAGCCAGGTGTCCTCAATGATGGTATTGATGGTGGCCTTGGCGTCCCGCACGTCGCCGGTGGCGGCCATGGCCTTGGCGGTCTGGCGCAGGGTGGCGGACAGGCCCTTGAGGGCCTGGTGGGTGCCGTCGTCCAGCTGGCTGCCCGAGGTCTTCATCAGGGCCTCGGTGTCGGCCAGCAGGGTCTCCAGGTCCCGCAGGGTGGAGACGGCGGCGGTGCTCAGCGTCCCCACGCTGGCCACACTCTCCTGTAAGGTGGGCTCATACTCGTTCAAAACCAGCTGCAGGGCGGCCACGCCGTCCAGAATGCTGCGGATTTTCCCGGAGGACTGGCGCAGGGCGGCGGACAGGTCCTCCGCGTCGTCAATAAGGTCCACCAGCTCGTCCAGCTGGGCGCACAGGCCGGCCAGGTCGCCCACCACCGCTCCGGTGGCGCGGGAGACGCCGCGCAGGGTGCTGTTCAGCTCGCTTTGCAGCTGGTTCAGCCGGTCGCTGGCGCTGTCCAGCCGGTCCACAATCACGTCGGCCATCGGGTTGTCGCCGCTCTGGCTGCCGCCGGCGTCCTTGCCGTCCGACGGAGAACCACTGCTGTCCGGTGCGCTGCCAGCTCCGCTGTCAGGGTCGGGGGCCTCGTCAGTGGCTCCGCCGTCGGGGGAGGAATTCGCTCCGCCGTCCCCGCTGCCTCCGTCTGAGCCGGAGCTGTCCGGTGTGGAATCGTCCCCTCCCCCGGAGTCCGCGCCGCTTCCGGCGTCTCCGGTACTCCCAGGAGCGGGGTCGGCCGGCACGGGGGCGCTGTCCGGTGTGGAGGGCTCAGAGGACCCGTCCCCGGCGCTGCCGGATTCCGTCCCCGGTTCGGGCATATTCCCGGACTCCTCCGCTGTCCCGCTGGACGGCGGCGTGGGCAGCGGCTTGGGCACATCCACCTGACCGCCGCTGTACACCGTCCACAGGTCGCTCATATCCTTGCCCTTGCTGGCGCTGCCGGTGATCTGGGTACAGAAGCCCTCGAAGGTCATGTAGTCCTTCCCCTGAAAGAGCTTCGCCACCTCCTCGGGGCTGGCCCCGCCGGTGGACCCGCTGGCCGCCTGGAGCTTTTGCAGGGTGTCAGCAAAGGTCATCATATCGCTGGTAAGGTAGGCGCTGTGGGCTAGCTTCACCAGCCGCATGCTGTCGCCGGTGTTGGTGGGCAGGTCCACGCCGCTCATGCCGCTGCTGCCCAGGGTGCGCTGGAGGGAACGCAGGCTGCTTTTCATGTCGGCGGCGGTGCGGATGACCTCCTTCACGTCGCCGGAGCCCTTCTCCAGCCCCTCCAGGGCCTTCTCCATACTCTCCAGCTGGGCCTGGAGGGACACCGCCGTATCCGCCATCCCGTTGAGGGCCGCCTTGGAGCCGGTGATGGTCTGGCTGAGGGCCAGGGTCCGCTGCTCCACCGGCTCCAGCAGGTCAGCCAGGTTGGACAGGTCGCCCCGGAGCACCCCGGCGTCGGTATAGAGCTGGTCCTTGCCCTGGGAGATGGTGCCCCGGGCGGTATCCAGCCGGTCCAGCCCGCTGGCGGAGGCATAAAGGCCGTCCTGTACCTCGTTCAGCGCGTCCAGAAGGGCGTCCAGGCTGCCGGACAGGGCCCGGTAGTCCTCCTCCAGATCGTCCTTGCGCTGGCTCAGCTTGGCTATCTCCTCCAGCTGGGCCAGGGTGGCGGGCACCATGAGGATGGTCATGCCGTTAAAGGAAAAATCGTCGCTGCCCACCCGGATGGTGAAATGGCGCTCCTCCCCGGGCAGGCACATGAACAGCACGGTGCGCAGGTTGCCCACCAGCTGGACCTGGGCTCCCTGGGCCTCCAGCGACAGAATGTCGTCCTCGTTGAACAGGGCCATGGCCTCCAGGGTGTAGTTGTACCGGGCGTAGCTGCTGGCCCGCGGGTTGGGGACGATGTCCAGCAGAATCTCCACCACCCCCTGTTTTCCAGCCAGTTCCTCCGCCCGGGCGGGCACGCCGTTGAGGGTGTACCGCAGGGTGACGGTCCAGGGCAGCGCCTGGAAGGGCTCCTTCGTCTTGCCCTCGAAGTAGAAATGACCGGGGGCCTGTTCAAACTGGAAGGCCGCCCTCCCCTCCCCCAGCGACACCGGGGTACCGTCGGTGAGGTTGACCACCTCGTCGTAGACCCCGTAGTCGGTGAGCTGCCCGGCCCCGTTCAGGGCGTAGCTTTTCACCACACTGCCATCCAGCAGGTTGCCATAGTAGTCCAGGGTAGCGTAATAGGCCTCGTCACAGGTGGGGGCCACGCCGTCCTGAATGGGGGCCGCCCCCGCCGGAACTACGCAGGTGGCCGCCGTCAGCCCGGCCAACGCCAGCGCCAGGGTCCGCTTCTTGTAGTCGTGTCTCGCCATAAGTCATTCCTCCTGATAAAGTCGCCCGGCAGCTGTTCGCCTGCCACCAGGTCTCTGATTGCTTCTGATTTTAACCAGAGCGCCCACTCCGTTCAATAGACAGGCGCAGTGGAATGCCTAGTTTTTCACCACATGACCGGCAATTGACAAAGCGCCGGCCTGCCACGCCGCCTTTACTGCGCCCCTGTCTACCAAATGTCTACCAAAAAAGCCGTCAATCCCCTGCGCCGCAGGAGGTTGACGGCTTTCCATATTTTAGGACGTCTACCAGATGTCTACCAATTTTACTTTTTGACATCGAAAGCTGCGGGTTTGGCAGATTTTTTCCTCAGTTTCGCAACTTTTCACCGCCACGCAAGGGGCGTGACACGGCGGTGGCAGGGGCGAAATGTTGAAAAACCTCGAAATTTTTGGATAAAATGGCGAAAATTGTTTCAAAAAGGTTAAATCTTCGGAAAACTACCAAATGGGACAAATTTTCACCTTTTATCCAAATCCCGGCCCCTCTCAGGCCGAAAAATTTTGTAAGGAGGAAATCCGAATGAGAAACCTGAAGCGGGCCCTCAGCCTCACTCTGGCCTCTGTCATGCTCCTGGGCATGATGGTAATTGGCACCAGTGCGGCTGCGGGCTATGACGATGTCAAGGAAACTGACAACGTCGAAGCAATCGAGGTTTTGCAGGCCGTTGAGGTCATGGTCGGCGACGACCGTGGCTTTGGTCCTGACCGCCCTGTCACTCGTGCTGAGATGGCAGTCGTCATGGGCAAGCTGCTGAACCTGGATTACAACTACTATGTGAGCACCTGTCCCTTTGCCGACGTGAGCGGCAATTATGAGTGGGCGCGGGGCTGGGTGGGCGCCTGCGCCGCCAACGGCATCGTGTCCGGCCGCGGCGAGGGCATCTACGATCCTGCCGCCACCGTCACCGCCGTGGAGGCCGCGTCTATGATGATGCGCGCCCTGGGTTACTTCAAGCATGTTGATGACTACGCCGACGGCTTCCAGGTCGTGACTGTCCGCCAGGGCAGCCAGATCGGCATCTTCAACGGCGTGGGCACCAACGCCACCAACCCCATGACCCGGAACCAGGTGGCTCAGATGGCTCTGAACGCTCTGCGCTCCGAGATGGTGGACTTCACCGGCACCCTGAGCGTTGAGATCAACGGCGTGAAGGTTGGCTACCGTGCTGAGTACACCTCCCGCACCAGCACCGAGGCCAAGTACAACGCCATTGAGGGCCGCACCAGCGACGTGGCTTCCGATGCCAACCACAAGGGCCAGTACTACGTGCAGCTGGGCGAGGAGCTCTACGACGGCAAGCTGCGCCTGAACAACGGCGCTACCGACGCCTTCGGCCGCCCCTCCCGCCACTGGGAGTATGACGGCAAGGCCATCGGCACCTATGTGAAGAAGGAACTGATGGACAAGGAGTGGGTTGGCGAGGTTACCGGTAAGGACCTCTACGACCAGCTGGGCAAGGCCACCCTTGAGGATAAGAGCTACGACTTCTTCATCTATGTGGACGGCGAGGACCGCTACAGCGCCACTGACGGCACTGCCGGCGTGTCCACCGTGTTCAACAAGACCCAGATGAACAAGAACAACAAGGCTGCTGTGGGCGGCACCGGCACCGGTGTGTTGACCCAGGTGTTTGTGGATGTTGACAACCACGACGTTACCATCGCCGTGATCAACACCTACCTGGCCCGGGCCAAGGCTGACTACAACGAGAAGCGAGACGAGCTCTCCCTCTATGTCTACGCCATCGAGAAGGGCACCGCCAACAACACCACCTATTACTGGAAGAACCTGGACCGCGACAACGACCAGAAGGAGACCATTCCCGTCTCTGACGAGGACTTCCCCGTGGCCGGCGCGAAGGAGAACGACTCCTTCCTGGTGACTGTGGCCGAGGGCGAAATCCAGAGCATGGTTGCTCCTGAGGTTATCGCCTCCACCACCCTGGACTCCTTCAAGCGCAACAACAACGTGGTGGCCGAGGGCACTACCTATAAGTACACCACCACCGCCCAGTACGACGTTGAGGTGCTGGACGACTACACCGGCGACTCCAACTACGGTGTAAACCTGAAGGATAAGCACTACAACATCTACCTGGACGCCTATGACAACCTCATCGGCATCGACCTGGTGGAGAACGCCGACAACTACGTCTTCATCACCGGCGTGGACTCCAGCACCAGCAACCTGGCCGCCAAGCGGTATGACGCCAACGCCATCTTCCTGGACGGCACCATGAAGACCATCACCTTCGACAACGAAAAGAGTGACTTGACTACCACCACCCACAAGCAGGGCTCCGCCGACGACTGGGCTCTGGCCAACACCTGGTGCACCTACACTGTGAGCGGCGACATCTACACCCTGAAGCAGGTCGCCAATCCCAAGGCCGACGGCACCAGCCTGGTGGGCACCAAGGTCAACAACCGCGATATCAAGGTTGGCCAGTACTATGACAATGTGACCCAGAAGATCGACGTGAAAAACGTCTCTCTCCGCGGCGCTGCCAGCAGCAACTTCCAGTATGTCTACGGCAACGACGAGACTGTGTATCTGAACGCTGAGGTCAAGGGCATCTACACCGGCGCCGCCAACACAGACCCCCGCGGCGTTATCTCCAAGGTGAGCAGCGTTACCACCGGCATCAAGAACGCCGGCCTAGAGATCATGGCTCAGGCCAATGCCATTACGCAGGCTCAGAAGAACTCCGGCAGCAAGAATGTGCCCGTGGGCAACGGCCAGGTCGCCTATGGCTCCTACGTTCTGTACAACAACAAGGGCTATGTGATCGCCGCCGTTACCGTGGCTGACGACGCCTCTGCCAGCGAGAACCTGGTCTATGTCCACACCAGCAGTGTGGATCTGGAGCGCTACACCCCCGCCGATGACGAGTGGACCTGGCAGCGCCGGGTGGTCAACAACGGCGAGGAAGTCACCCTCACCGAGGTGGGCGACGGCATCTCCGTGCTGAAGGGCATGCAGGAGCACAACTGGTATGTGGTCGCCTACAACGCCAAGGGCAATGTGATCAGCGCCTCCCACGCTGTGGATGAGCTGGCCAGCAAGACCACTACCCAGCACGAGGACGATATCAACAGCCTGCCCGCTACCATCAATGCGCCCGGCGTGAACACCGTTCTGTATGAGAAGTCTGAGTACAACGGCTACACCACGCCCAGCACCTGCCCCGACAACAGCGGCGCCTCCCACACCGCCAACGAGCACAAGAACTCCTACGGTCCCAAGCTGGTGGCCAATACCTTCTATGATATCACCACCGCCACCACCGGCTTCTATGTGGCTGACGATGTGAAGGTTGTATTCATCCAGAAGAACAAGAACGTCACAGAAACCCACTTCCTGAGCGGCAAGACCGATCTGGAGAACGCCATTGAGGATCTGATCACCACCGACACTGACAACTGCGGTAAGATTTATCACTACGAGGTCAGCGCCGTGCTGGAGAACGGTATCGCCAAGACTGTGATTCTCCACGACCTCCACGTCCAGGGCGACGGCGGCAGCCATGTCACGCCTCCCCAGGACTACAACCCCATTGTTACCCAGAACGGCCTCGTTCTTGAGGTCAAGGCCAATACCAACGACGGCCAGAGCATCCTCGTGTTCTCCGCTGTTCAGGATTGGCTGAGCGACAACGGCTATGAGCTGGTGTCTATCGCCAAGAATGCTTCTTCCGGCTACGATGTGGTCGCCAAGAAGGGCGGCTCCACCTTCATGTTCGCGACTTCTCTGACCAAGATGTCCAAGATCACCGTGAACGGTGCCGTTGGTTACTACGCTGAGGGTGCTACCATCACTGCGACCAACTATATCCTTGGTGCTACCGAGGCGGCTGTTGCTCCCGGTGTTGTGGTTGCTACCCCCACTACTGGCTCTGTCACTGTTGCTTACACTACTCACAACGGCAAGTTCATCCGCACCGATGTGAAGCAGTTCTCTGTTGACAGCACCGCCAACATGTGCTATCGCGTGGGCGACATGATTACCGGCCTGACCGGCAACTGGTACACCGCTGACAGCGGCGCCACCTACCAGCCTGTTACCTCTGCCGGTGTGGAAGTGACCGCCACTCTGGGCACTACCATCACCAGCGGCTACTACAAGGTGACCCAGAAGGTCGCCAGCCCGGGCCCCGATAAGGTTGCGTATGTCACAGCTGGCTCTACAACTACCGGCCTGACTCTGGCTGGTCCTTGGGCCAAGGATACCACTGGCACGATGCACAAGGTCACCACAAATCAAATCAACATGCTGGCCGCTGCTAATGCCCGCGATATCACCATCGCTAATGGCGAAGACGCCTATGCCGAGGTCAAGCTGACCAGCAATGCTGCTGCCACTGCCGTGGACGGCATCACCGCCGTTGTTACTCCCGCTCCCGATGCTCCCCAGTATGCAAAGGCAGGCCAGACGGTAACCTTCACTGTTACCCTCACTGGTACTGCGGCCGATGCTAGTGATGCCGCTGTTACAGTCACTCTGGCCAACGCCAAGTGGCAGGCTACAATCACCGGTATTACTGGTGTTACTAGAACCAGTGACACAGTTGTGACCATTGCGGATGATACCGACCTTGGCACTGGGATTACACTGGAGGTTACCGCTGATGTTGCAACCACTCCGGCTGACATCGCGGCTACCCTCACTGTGGCCTAACCGGTTTCCTTCGGTATATACTGACAGGTTTTAAATCAACCCCCGCTCCGAAAGGAGCGGGGGTTCCTTTCCGCTCAGCTCATGTCATAAAAGGCGATCACGTGGTATGTTACGCCGTTGGCATTCAACTGCCAGTTTGCCATACCGTTGCTGGTGGTCAACCTGACGCTGTTCCCGGACCAGGAGACGCCCATGGCACTTGTGGTGCTCTTGTAGGTCACGGAGCCCACCGAACCCCAGACTGCGGCAATTGTACTGTCCGCAATCACGAAAAACGCAATGGGCCTCCTGGGAAACTGGATGCCCGTCGGGCTGTTGGGACCGTAAACCCCGTTGCCAGTGTAGCTGAGAAATCCGATGCTGCAATTCCCCCGCTTCGACACCTGACCGGCCAGCTCCCCCAGCGCATCGGCCCCGCTTTTCAGCGCCGCGTCGATCTTGGCGTTGTCTTCGTTGAAATCCTCCATCAGAATGCGGTCGTCCCGCTCCCATTGGGATAGGTTGTAATTTGGTGTTTTGTTGGTTGGCATGTTATTTCCTCCTTTAATGTTGTGGGGGACGGCCCTCTCCGTCACGGCTTCGCCGTGCCACCTCCCCCAAAGGGGGAGGTAGGATACTTTTCAGGACCGGCCCAAAAGCTCCCCCTCTGGGGGAGCTGTCAGCCGCAAGGCTGACTGAGAGGGCCGTCCCCCCTTCACCCATACCGTGCAATCCCCCAAAAGTGGTACGTTTCCATACACTTTACCAAAGGCGTGTCCTTCGTCGGCATTTAATCCAGTATTCCTGACATGATCATTCCCAAGCTGAGCGTGGGAGCGTTCATCATGGCCGGCATGCTAAACTGCCTGAAGTACGTACAGAAGAAATAATTGATCTTTTTTATCAAAACAACCGCAGGAGGCCTCCTGCGGTTGTTTCAATTTGCCTCTCTGAAAATAGACATATCAAATCTACGGGTGTATACTCTGTCTGTGGTTGGTTGTGTGGTCAGATTATGGCAGCTGCATTAGCAAGAAACTGTCCATTGGCATCTATGCTCCTGAAGGAGAGCCAGAAAGCATATTATTTGGTGAGGCTGGATATTACGAATAGTATCGAATATAGCAGGAGGAGTTATTAATGAACTATCTTGCCCATATTGCTCAGGATGGCCGTCAGCAGACAGTTTCAGAGCACTTGAACGGGACAGCTGAATTGTGCGCTGACTTTGCCGCGGCGTTTGGTGCAGAGGATCAGGGGCGGCTTGCCGGGCTGGCCCACGACTTGGGAAAGTATTCCGCCGCATTTCAGCGCCGGCTTGGGGGAAGTACAGAGCATGTGGACCACGCCACCGCTGGAGCTGCGGAATGCTGCAAGTTGAATCAGAGCAGTGCCGCCTTTGCCGTCGCAGGACACCACGGCGGCCTGCCTGACGGCGGAGGTCAAGGCGACCACTGGGAAGACAAGACCTTCTGCGGCCGTATGAGGAAAGCCGCTCTTGGAAAGCTGGAGCCTTACGAGGTATGGCAGCATGAACTCAGGCTGCCTTCGGCTCCACAGCTGGCGTTTTCCAGTTGGCCGGAGGAAATATTTTTTACCAGAATGCTTTACTCCTGTCTGGTGGATGCGGATTTTCTGGACACAGAGACCTTTATGGCAGGGAAAGCGCAGGCTCGGGGCGGCGGGGAATCGATGGAGGTGCTGGAGGATAAACTCCAATCTTATGTCTCCGGCTGGTTCCCGCCTAAAACGGAGCTGAACCGCGAACGGTGCACAATGCTGGAGCGCTGCATGGAGCAGGGAGAGGCTCAAAAACCGGGCCTGTTTACCCTCACCGTCCCCACCGGGGGCGGCAAGACAGTGGCGTCTCTGGCCTTTGCGCTGCGCCACGCCCGAACCCATGGCCTGCGCCGGATCGTCTATGTGATCCCGTATACCTCTATCATTGAGCAGAACGCCCAGGTCTTTCGGGATATTCTGGGAGAGAAAAATGTGCTGGAGCATCACTCCGGTGTGTTATACGACATTGCGGATGAAGCCAGACCGGAGAATGCCAGACTGGCCAGAGCCACGGAAAATTGGGACATGCCGGTGGTGGTAACCACTGCAGTGCAGTTTTTTGAGTCCCTATTTGCCAACCGTTCTTCCCAATGCCGCAAGCTGCACAATCTAGCCCAAAGCGTCATTATTTTTGACGAGGCGCAGATGCTACCTGTGCCCTATCTCCGTCCCTGCGTTTTTGCCATTGCTCAGCTGGTAAAGCGCTATGGTGTCTCTGCTGTGCTCTGTACCGCCACACAGCCTGCGCTGGACGGTGTGTTCTGGGAATTTCTGCCGGACAAGCCCGCTGTGGAGCTGTGTCCGCCGGATGCGTTCCATCCGGAAATATTCCGGCGCGTTACCTTCCGGAGGATGGGAAAACTGTCCTGGGAGGCTGTGGCGGAACAGATCAGCGGACAACAGCAGACCCTGTGCATTGTCAACAGCCGAAAGAGTGCGCAAAAGATTTACAGCCTGTTGGACCCGGAGGGGGCTTTCCATCTGTCTACCCTCATGTACCCCGCCCACCGGAAGTCGATTCTCGATGAAATTCGGTCCCGGTTGAAGGACGGCCTGCCCTGTCGGGTGGTGTCCACCTCGCTGATTGAAGCTGGAGTGGACGTGGACTTTCCCACGGTGTTTCGGGAAGAAGCGGGGCTGGACTCCATCCTCCAGGCGGCAGGCCGGTGCAACCGGGAGGGAAAACGCCCTGCCGGGGAGAGCGTCGTCACCATCTTTCAGGGGGAGACCCCGCCGCCCGCCCTGTTTGAGATTCCGGTGGCAACAGGGCGTCAGGCGCTGAATCGCTATGGCTGTCCTGACAACCCAGAGGCTATCCGTTGCTATTTTCAGGAATTGCTGAACTTGAAAGGGCCGGAGACGCTGGATCAGAAGAACATCCTCACCGCGATGGAGCGGGACTATATGCCCTTCCGAAAAATTGCGGAGCGTTTTCATCTAATCGACAGCGAGACCAAAACTATATATATCCCCCTGGGAGAAGGGGAACAGTTGATTCAGAGACTCCGCTCCGGCGAGCGCGGCAGGGCGCTGTTCCGGGCGCTGGGCCAGTATGGCGTCTCCATTTACCCGCAGCACTTTGAAGCTCTGGACCTGGCAGGTGATTTGGAGGTGCTGGAGGATGGAAGCGCAGTCTTGACCAACCGGGCGCTGTATAATAACAACACTGGCCTGTCAATGACGGCAGATGTCGGGAAGTTCCTGTCAATTTAGCGGCCATACAAAAAAGTCCTGTCTATTGGACAATTATGTGATATAATGACGAAAAAAGAAAGGAGTGAACGCCATGCCAATTTCATTGGAGGTCTGGGGGGACTACGCCTGCTTTACCCGGCCGGAGATGAAGACGGAACGGGTCAGCTATGACATGATGACCCCCTCCGCTGCCCGAGGACTGCTGGAGTCAATATACTGGCATCCGGGTCTGCGGTGGGTTATCGACCGTATCCGCGTCTGCGCCCCCATCAGCTTTACCAATCTGCGGCGCAATGAGGTAAAGTCCACCATCAGCGCCCGGACGGCCCGGACGGTGATGGAGCGGGGGAAGGGAGAGCTGTATCTTGTCACCTCCCAGGATATTCAGCAGCGGGCCGCCATGCTGCTGCGGGATGTGCGCTACGTCATCGACGCCCACTTCGATATCACCGATCAGGCGTCGGCCAGCGACAACGATGGAAAATTTCAGGACATCATCAAGCGGCGAATCAGGCGGGGACAGTTTTACAGCCAGCCCTATTTTGGCTGCCGGGAGTTTCCGGCGCAGTTCAAGGCCTGCGAAGCTCCACCACCCTGTCCGGAGGAGCTGAAAGGGGTGCGGGATCTGGGGTATATGCTCTGGGATCTGGACTATTCCGCCTCGGAGAATATCCCACCTCTCTTTTTCCGGGCGGTGCTCCGGGACGGCGTGCTGGAGGTTCCCACCCGGAACAGCGGGGAGGTGATCGGGTGATCTTACAGGCGCTCGTGGAGCACTATGAGGACCTTGCCGCACAGGGCAAGCTGGCCCGCCCCGGCTGGAGCGATTCCAATATCTCCTATGCGCTGTACATCAACGATGCCGGAGAGCTGGAACAGGCGATCTCCCTCAAGCGGGAGGAGGAACGGGGGAAAAAGAAGGTATTGGCGCCGCGGTCTATGTCCCTCCCTGCCCCGGTCAAACGGTCCAGCGGGGTTTCCTCCAACTTTTTGTGGGACAACTCCAGCTATATTCTGGGGATTGACGAGAAAGGAAAGCCTAAGCGGAGCCTGGAGTGCTTTTCTGCCTGCCGGGCGCTGCACCATCAGCTGCTGGACGGGATAGACAGTCCGGCGGCCCGGGCGGTACTGGCCTTCTTTGACCACTGGGACCCCGAAAAGGCCCGGGAACATCCCGCCTTGGCGGACAGGCTGGAGGACATTCTGGCAGGGGGCAACCTGGTTTTCAAATGCGAAGGCGGCTTCCCGCAGGAGGATGCACTGATTCGGTCGGCCTGGCAGACCCACTACGATTCCGCCGGAGACGGTCCGGAGCTGGTGTGTCTGGTTACCGGAAAAAAGGGAACGGCAGAGGCGGTTCACCCCTCCGTCAAGGGGGTGGCCGGAGCCCAGTCTGTCGGAGCGGCGCTGGTATCCTTCAACGGCGAAGCCTTCTGCTCCTATGGCCGGGAACAGAGCCTAAACGCCCCCACCAGCAAATACGCAGCCTTTGCCTACACCAGTGCGCTGAATCATCTGCTGGCGGAGCGGGATTATGTGGGAAAAATCAGCGATACCACGGTTTTATTGTGGGCGTCCGGCGGCCAGCGGGCCTATCAAAGCTTTTCTGTGGCAAGTCTGTTTGGAGCCCCCACCACCTATTCTGTCTCGGATTTGCAAAAAATGACCCTCGACCTGTGCCAGGGAAAGCCCGTCCTGTTTGAGGAGACACAGCTGGACCCTAAAACCACATTTTATATCCTGGGCTTGTCGCCCAACGCCGCCCGGCTGTCGGTGCGGTTTTTCCTGAAAAACTCCTTCGGTGCGTTTATCCGAAACATTCAGGCCCATCAGCAGCGGCTGGAGATTGTCCGTCCCTCCTTTGACAAATTTGAGACCATCCCCCTCTGGAAGCTGCTGGACGAAACAGTGAATCAAAATTCCCGGGACAAATCCCCAACGCCCGGAATGGCCGGCGAGACCCTGCGCGCGATTCTGAATAATACATGCTATCCCGCTTCCCTGCTGAATGGTACCGTTTTACGTATCCGGGCGGAGCGGGAGGTCACCAGAGGCCGGGCGGCCATTTTGAAGGCATTTTACCTGAAAAATCCCCATCCTGATATACCAAAGGAGGTCTTGACCGTGTCTTTGAACCCGGACAGCACCAACATCCCCTACAATCTGGGCCGGCTGTTCTCTGTGCTGGAAGCCATCCAGTCCTCGGCCAACCCGGGCATCAACGCGACCATCAAGGACAAATACTTCAACTCTGCTTCAGCCACGCCCAGCCGGGTATTTCCACTGCTGATGAATCTGGCCCAAAAGCATCTGCGGAAACTGGACAAGGGCTGGAGTATTTCTTACAGCAAGCAGTTGACTGAACTGACCGGTAAGCTGGGAGAGACCTTTCCCGACCGTCTGAGCTTACCCCAGCAGGGCGCGTTTCAGCTGGGATACTACCACCAGACCCAGGCCCGCTACACAAAAAAGGAGGAAGCTGAACATGTCTGAGCCCATTAAAAACCGCTATGAATTTGTCGTCCTGTTCGATGTGGAGAACGGAAACCCCAACGGCGATCCCGACGCAGGCAACATGCCCCGGGTGGACCCGGAGACCGGCCTGGGGCTGGTGACCGACGTATGCCTGAAACGAAAGATCCGCAACTATGTAGAGACCGTTCGGGAGGATGCCGACGGCTACCGCATTTACATTAAGGATGGGGTGCCGCTCAACAAGAGTGACAAAGACGGGTTCCATCAAGCGGGAATTGAGGATGCAGCCAGCCTGAAGCCGGATGCCCTGAAAAAGGCCATCAAGGAAAAGAAGGAAAAAGAGAATATTGATGTAGACGCTGTTGTCCGCAACTGGATGTGCAGCAACTTTTTCGATATCCGAACCTTCGGGGCGGTTATGACCACCATGGTGAAGGGGGCGCTGAACTGCGGACAGGTCCGGGGACCGGCGCAGTTGGGCTTTGCCCGCAGCGTGGAGCCGGTGATGCCTCAGGAGGTGACCATCACCCGGGTGGCCATCACCACCGAGGCGGACGCGGAGAAAAAGGGAACCGAGATGGGCCGCAAGTACATCATCCCCTATGGACTCTACCGCTGTGAGGGCTACGTCTCCGCCAATCTGGCCCGCAAGACCACCGGCTTCTCCGAGGAGGACTTGGAGCTGCTTTGGCAGGCGATTCTTAATATGTTTGAACACGACCACTCCGCTGCCCGGGGCAAGATGGCGGTGCGGGAGCTGATTGTTTTCCAGCACGACTGTGAGCTGGGCTGCGCCCCTGCCTGGAAGCTATTTGAATTGGTAAAGGTAGGACGGACCAATAAAGACGATCCCGCCCCCGCCCGTGCCTATCAGGACTACCTGGTTACGGTGGACGAGTCTGCCCTGCCTGCCGGCGTTACCTGCCGGCGGATGGGATGAGCTGGCCCGAGGAGGACTGGCTCCGGCTGTCCGGCTTGCAGCACTTCGCCTTCTGCCGCCGTCAGTGGGCGCTGATCCACATTGAGGACCAGTGGGCGGAGAATTACCGCACAGTGGATGGACATCTCATGCACGAGCGCGTCCACGACCAGGAGTTCCGGGAGAGTCGGGGAGACTGCCTGACCGTCCGGGGGCTGGCAATCCATTCAGTGCAGCTGGGTATTTCCGGCCAATGCGACGCGGTGGAGTTTCACAGGGACTCTGCCGGGATTCCCCTGCAGGACCGGGAAGGGTTGTGGCTGCCCTATCCAGTGGAGTACAAACGGGGCAAACCCAAGGATCACGACGCGGATGAACTACAGCTGTGCGCCCAGGCCATGTGTCTGGAGGAGATGCTCTGCTGTGCCGTTCCGGAGGGGGCACTCTACTACAGGGAGCCCCGCCACCGGACGGTGATCTCCTTTACGCCTGAGCTGCGCAGGCAGGTCAAGGACAGCCTGGCAGAGATGCATGAGCTGTATCAAAGGCGCTATACCCCCAAAGTGAAACCTTCCAAAGCCTGTAACGCCTGTTCCCTCAAAGATCTGTGTCTTCCCAAGCTGATGAACCGCAAGCGTGTTTCGGACTACCTGGCGAAAGCCGTGGAGGAGCTTCCATGAAACATCTGCTCAACACCCTATATATTCTCTCGGAGGATATTTACCTGTCATTAGATGGGGAAAATGTGGTGGCCAATCGGGACAAGCAGGCTGTCGCACGCTATCCTCTGCACACCTTGCAGAATATCATCACATTTTCCTATGCAGGGGCGTCCCCCGCCCTGATGGGCGCCTGTGCCCAGCGCCAGATCGGTTTGGCGTTCTGCACGCCCAGAGGAAAATTTCTGGCCCGGGTGTGCGGCGAAGGAAACGGAAACGTCCTGCTCCGCCGGACACAATACCGGATTGCGGACGATCCCAGCCAATGCTGTCAAATCAGCCGCACCATGATCTTTGGCAAGCTGTTTAACGCCCGCTGGAGCATTGAACGTACCCGCCGGGACCACGGTTTGCGGGTGGACAGCGAAAAACTGGTCTCCGTCTCCAAGCAAATCTATAGCCTGCTATCTCAGGTCAAGGAAGTAACTGCTTTAGAGGAATTGCGGGGCCTGGAGGGGGTGGGGGCTTCCGCCTACTTCAGCGCTTTTGACGAGATGATTCTGGGGGATAAAGAGACGTTTTCGTTCCAGGGCCGCAGCCGCCGTCCGCCGTTGGATGCTGTCAACGCCATGCTCTCCTTCGCCTACAGCCTTTTGGCTCACGATTGCGCTTCTGCGCTGGAGAGTGTAGGGCTGGATTCGTATGTGGGCTTTCTGCACAGGGACCGCCCGGGCCGTACTTCCCTGGCTCTGGACCTGATGGAGGAACTGCGCCCTTGTATGGCAGACCGCTTTGTGCTGACGCTCATCAACAACCGTCAGGTCAAGGCGGCGGACTTTCAATATATGGAGAGCGGCGCGGTGCTGCTGACCGACAGCGGCAGGAAAACGTTTTTGAAGCACTGGCAGGAGAAGAAAAAAGAGACGCTGACCCACCCTTATCTGGGGGAAAAACTCCCGTGGGGAATGATCCCTTATATTCAAGCGCTTCTGTTGGCCCGCTATCTCCGGGGAGACTTGGACGCTTACCCGCCGTTTTTATGGAAGTGATCGGATGCTGGTCTTAATCACCTACGATGTAAATACCGGGGACGCCTCCGGACGCAAACGTCTGCGGCAAATCGCAAAGCAGTGCGTCAACTACGGTCAGCGGGTGCAGAACTCTGTTTTTGAGTGTCTGATGGACGCGGCTCAGTGCCGGATGTTACAGGCAAAGCTATGTAAAATCATGGACCCGGAAAAAGACAGCCTGCGTTTTTATTACTTGGGAAACCACTATGAGAATAAGATTGAGCATTTTGGGGCAAAGGTGTCCTACAATCCGGAGGATGTGTTGATGCTTTAGGTGCGAGGCGCAAGCGCACAGAAAATTGCCGCAATCTCGCACCAGATCTCGCGGTGTTTTCCGTGAGTAGGCGACCCTATTGGGGGAACTCAGATGGCTATAAGGAGGAAATATCGGAAAGAGTTATACATTATTACAAAAGCAGCTTGAATTTTTGGCTGTTTTTGCTGTCGCCCCCCCACATGGGGGGCGTGGGTTGAAATACGGTTGGGCAGATGCACAAAATCGTTGAGGTGCGTCGCCCCCCCACATGGGGGGCGTGGGTTGAAATACTACCTGGCCGAGGAGCTGCGGCGGTACGGCTATGGTCGCCCCCCCACATGGGGGGCGTGGGTTGAAATCGTTTATGATACGGACTATTTTTATTTTGGCCACCGTCGCCCCCCCACATGGGGGGCGTGGGTTGAAATACCAACTGCGGTGCTATAGTTGCCCTGAGCATGGAAGGTCGCCCCCCCACATGGGGGGCGTGGGTTGAAATTGATATCATGGATTTGCAAGAATGGAAAATAAAGTCGCCCCCCCACATGGGGGGCGTGGGTTGAAATCATGACGGTGGACGCCTGGTTTAAGGAATGGCTGGTCGCCCCCCCACATGGGGGGCGTGGGTTGAAATCGCAGCCCTGGCCGCAGCCGTTATTGCCCCAGCCGGTCGCCCCCCCACATGGGGGGCGTGGGTTGAAATCCCCTCCACCCCCTCCACCGCGGCCCCAAAAAAAGTCGCCCCCCCACATGGGGGGCGTGGGTTGAAATTTCAGTTCCTCGATGTACACCCACACATTGGCGGGTCGCCCCCCCACATGGGGGGCGTGGGTTGAAATCATCACTAGTCTGCCCAAGCGTTTCGGGAAGCAGGGTCGCCCCCCCACATGGGGGGCGTGGGTTGAAATAAGCGTGGCAAGCGGGTAATCCCCCTGCGGGAGGTCGCCCCCCCACATGGGGGGCGTGGGTTGAAATTTTTCCGCTCCCTGGGTTGCATGGAAAAGCTGCTGTCGCCCCCCCACATGGGGGGCGTGGGTTGAAATTGGAACAAGCAGAATGTGCTGAAGGATGCCACCGGTCGCCCCCCCACATGGGGGGCGTGGGTTGAAATCCAAACCGCTTTGAAATCGTGCCTGTGCCGGGGAGTCGCCCCCCCACATGGGGGGCGTGGGTTGAAATCGGTGCGGCGACTACAGCCGCCCGGCGGTCTTCCGGTCGCCCCCCCACATGGGGGGCGTGGGTTGAAATAGCTGACGGCGGCGGCGCTGCCGCACGCGCAGGGTCGCCCCCCCACATGGGGGGCGTGGGTTGAAATTCGGCCTGGTGGGCAGCCGGACCTATCTGCCCCGTCGCCCCCCCACATGGGGGGCGTGGGTTGAAATCGCCACCGCCGCCAGCAAAGCCCTGGCCGCCCAGGGTCGCCCCCCCACATGGGGGGCGTGGGTTGAAATCCCACCTTGACGACCTCTTTAAAAACCGTTGGACGTCGCCCCCCCCACATGGGGGGCGTGGGTTGAAATCCGTGAGCTGGAGGCGGCAGGATGAACAAAAAAGTCGCCCCCCCACATGGGGGGCGTGGGTTGAAATCGCAATGACGGCCAGATGGTGTTTAACTGGTTTCCGTCGCCCCCCCACATGGGGGGCGTGGGTTGAAATCACAGCCTACCCTCGTGGCTGACCACGTCGCCCTGTCGCCCCCCCACATGGGGGGCGTGGGTTGAAATCGCCTCAATATCGGGCGGTTTTTTATGCTTTGTTGTCGCCCCCCCACATGGGGGGCGTGGGTTGAAATTGTTATTATAATAGCATATATACCGGTATATATCGTCGCCCCCCCACATGGGGGGCGTGGGTTGAAATCATGACTACCGACCAGGTGCTGGAGCTGGCCCGGGTCGCCCCCCCACATGGGGGGCGTGGGTTGAAATCCAGCCTCAGATACTCAATCAGGCCTTTTCCAAGTCGCCCCCCCACATGGGGGGCGTGGGTTGAAATTGGAACAAGCAGAATGTGCTGAAGGATGCCACCGGTCGCCCCCCCACATGGGGGGCGTGGGTTGAAATTGCAATGCGTTTTGAGGTATATCCCTTTGATCGGGTCGCCCCCCCACATGGGGGGCGTGGGTTGAAATTGAATGATGTTGGCGGCGTTGGTAGCGGCGGCGTGTCGCCCCCCCACATGGGGGGCGTGGGTTGAAATAACAATAGAAAACCGCCCCGGTTAGGGGGCGGTAGTCGCCCCCCCACATGGGGGGCGTGGGTTGAAATTGGACGGAGACGGTTATAAGCAGCAGCACATCAGAGGTCGCCCCCCCACATGGGGGGCGTGGGTTGAAATAACAGGACAGCGAATATATATTCGCCGCATTCAGTCGCCCCCCCACATGGGGGGCGTGGGTTGAAATCGTTTGAAACAAAGGTATGACAATGACGGACTATGTCGCCCCCCCACATGGGGGGCGTGGGTTGAAATTGGAGCACCAGGAACCTGTAGATCAAACTATCATGTCGCCCCTCACACGGGGGGCGTGGGTTGAAATCTGGACGCCTTGCCTGCGGCATCTCCCAACTTAGTCGCCCCACACACGGGGGTGTAGATTGAAATTTTTCCGCCCGGAAACGCTCACGAGCTCGAGCGCACCGCCAAATCATGTTAGCAATTCCCTGTATAAACAAAGGACAAATACTCCCTCTCTGCATCGGCCAAATGGTACACCCGCTCCACTGGCGTGGGTGGCTTGTCTGTCATCCGATACCACGGGGGAAATCGGGACAGGTGCAAAGGGATGCTCCGATCTACTGACACCAGCCACCGGGCCAGACTCCAGATCTCCTCCTCGCTGTCATTTTCGCCGGGAACCAGGAGGGTGGTCACCTCCACATGGCACCGCTCCGCCGCCAGAGCGATGGAGCGTTTCACTGTCTCCAAATCGCTGCCCAGTTGCTGGTACCACTCCGGGGTGTACTCCTCCCGGGAACTGATGCCGCCCTTCTCCCGGGCAATGTCGATTTGCTGCTCCACCGTGTTTACGCCCACCAGGCTGGTCAGAAACTCCTTCACACATTTAGGTTAGGAGTTACAGGCGGCTATTTAGACTATGCGCACAGCATACTTGACACGCGATTTTCAAAAGTGGTATATTATTGTAATATTTGACGACATGGAGGGATTTGTACATGGGTCTCAGTTACAGTGTTGGGTATATCTGTGCCATCTCCGGAAACCGGGAGGATTTGGAGAAGGTTCCAGCCGCCGCACAGAAAATCTACGAGGACAAGCAGGCGTGGTGCAAAGCCTTATCCAAGGACGAACAGTCCAGCTATGGGACATTTGAGACAAGCTGGTGCGAGGACTACACAAACGCCATCAAGTCCGCCGCAGAATCAGCCCTGTCTGGCGACAGTCTCCCAGCCTTTGTATTTACGGCCGTAGAAGATGACAGCAGTCACGGCATCATGGATGAAGTCATGAAAGCGTTGGACGAAGCTTTGCCTGGGCTTGTCATTGTTTTGTGTGCCGAGTATGAGCGGAAAAAATGTATCTTTATCTCACCGCCCGGCGAAAGTTCCCTGAATCTGAATGAGTTTGATCTGTTTGAGGGACGCAATGATTGGAAGCACGCAGCTAAACTCTTTCGGGGCTGTCAAGCGCTGACCTGCCTTAGACTCCCCTGGGGCAAAACGCTGTCCATTGGCCCGCGTACTTTCCAGGGCTGCACCAACCTGACCGCCCTCATTCTTCCAAAGGAAGTGACCAAAATCGACGAAACGGCCTTTGAGAACTGTCCAAATCTGACTATCTATGCTCCCTCGAAATCCTTTGCGAGAGAGTTTGCCAAAGAGCACAGCATTCGCTCTAGGGTATACAAAGCGTGAACCAGCCTCCAGCCACAAAAAGCCCGCTTGTCAGACACAGGCGGGCTTTTTGAAACGATGGAAGATCACAGACCACACGCCCCGCCCTTGAAGTCCTCCGGCCTAGTGGAGAGCAGGGTCCAGATCTCCGCCAGCTTTCCGTTCCAGGTGGACATATCGCCGGACGCTCCCTTGCCGGGTGAAATGTGAAAGTAGTCGGCGTACATAATCTGGTGGGGAGAGGTGATGATCAGCACCTCCGGTTCCCAGGCCGTTACTTGCTTTGCAGCAGTCCGGTAAACGTCGATGGTGGCCTGGACCTCCTGCTCCCGTCCACGTCCCACCGTTGGGATGATCAGCGGCGGGTGAGAGACAATCACTGCTCCAAGAATAGATATGTCAAATCCTCCTATCAAGACGGTGCAAGAAAATCTGGGCTACGCAACGGCAGCGTTTACGCTGGACGTTTACGGCCACGTTACCGCCCAAATGCGCCGGGAGAGTGCCAGCCGCATGGAGCAGTTTATTCAGTCGGTTTCCGCAGGATAGGCCAATAAGGGAAAAAACAAGGGAAAACGCTCCCAAAATGGCATGAGAAAACCCCCAAAGCCTTGCGGCTCTAGGGGTTTACCTGGTGGACGACACAGGACTTGAAAAAGACTTTTAATCTTTCACAATGTTCTGCAAAATCCCGTAGCTGTTGAAATCAGTGCATTTTCAGCGTCTCAACATTACATAGCTGAACATGGTCAAACGCCGGTTTTCACCTAAATAACGACCAAACAATGACCAGATTTTACGCTCGCTTCCGCCCAAACTTTACCGGCAGAGCTTCGGCCAGGGCGTCACAGGCGCGGGCCTGGGCTGTCTCGAAGGTGTGGGCGTAGATGTTCAGAGTGGTGGAGGTCTGGCTATGGCCCAGGGCAGCGGAAACTGCTTTCACGTCCTCTCCATTGTAAATCAGCAGGGAGGCGTTCAGGTGGCGGAATTGGTGGACGCCATAAAAGGGTAGTCCTTCCCTCTGGCAGAAGTCTTGAAGCCATTGATAGGGCTGCTGGAGGCCGATAGGGGAGCCGTCCTGCTTGGTGAACAGGCGGCCGCATTCGTGCCACTGGTCCCCCAGGGCCAGCCGCTGCAAAGCCTGTTCCGCCCGGAGCTGCTTCACAAGGTCGAAGATCCATGCCGGTAGCTTCAGAGTGCGGCGGCTCTTGGTGGTTTTGGTGGGGGCGGTGATGATCCCATCCTGGGGCGTATAGAGGGAGGCGCGGCGGACAGAGACAGTATGTTGCTCAAAGTCGAAGTCCTCAAATTCAAAGCCGCACAGCTCCTCCCGACGGAACCTGCCGAACAGGGCCAGGGAGAAAAAACACCTGCCAGCGGATCGGGGCGCTGGCCAGGGCGTCAAGGAAAGCCTGTGCCTCCTCCAGGGTATAGCAGACCTTCTCCTTCCCCGTCTCCAGCGGTGGCAGCGTGACCGCCCGGCAGGGGTTGTATTGGAGCATGCCCATTTTGATGGCGTAAGTGAACACGGAGGAGATCAGGGACAGGTGATTTTTGACGCTCTTGGGGGACAGGGCGCGGTCCGGGTGTGTCTGGTTCGCCCCCGGCTCACTGAGGCTGTTGATAAACTTCTGTATCTGCCTGGGCGTGATCTTGTCCATGTACAGGTGGCCGAGATTCTGGTACACCCTGGGGGCCAGCTGCTTATAGTTGGCCTGTGTGCGCTTGCCCAGCGCCTTTTCCACATACTCTTTGAACCACTGCCCGGCGAAGGTCTCAAACTTGATGTGACCGTCGGTGAGGGAGGAGCCCCGGCACTCTTCATCAAAGAGAACCATCTGCCGGTTCAGCTCCTTCTCGATCTGCTTCGGCGTCATGCCTGGGGTGGGCGTCCAGGTTTTGGACTTCATCACCTGTTTTCCCTCCGGGGTGTACCCGCAGGAGGCCCGGAGCCGGTAGGAATTGCCGCGCTTTGTGTAGGTTGCCATAGTGTAAACCTTCCTTTCTGATTTGACACCACGGCGCTTTTATGATACCATATAGGCGCACTGGTGCCGTGATTGACCGTCTTGGTATTTGTGCATCTATGACCGTCCAGGTGTTGGTAGCGCCTGGGCGGTTTTCTATTCTTTGTCCGGGGTAGTATCTGACGCTAGCTTCTTCCCCCACATGGAGGAGAGACCATCTATATGTTCAAATAAGTTTGGACGGATATCGGCCCACATTGGGTCCAAAATGAAGTCTATCCCTTCACGGCGGGCCATCTTTGCGGCTGGCACAAAGTCACTGTCTCCAGCAATCAGTATTATTTGATCTACCTGTTTTTTATAAGTCATAGAGGCGATATCAATGCCAATCCGCATATCCACGCCCTTTTGCTGTGTGACAAATACAAAATTCTTTTCGGTCAAATCCTCAACTCTGATTTTCCCAAGTATGAGTTGCTTTGTGACCTCTGGCCGCAAATTGTAATACATCTGTTCTGACAGCTCCCCAAGCCGAAGCGCGAACTTGCGGCGGCATTTCAGCTCATCTAGAAAAATCGTAGCCCAAGTGTATGTATCCGATTTATCCAAATCCACATTTCTCCGGGTAAGCGGATGGTAGACACTTCTCCGCCCGATGGGGGCGCAATCGTAATAAAATACTCGGTATAGCTGGCGGTCCCGATCTCGCTTTTGCTGGTGGTACAGGTGGGCCTTGCAATAAGCGTCCAACTCTTTGGCGCGTTCTTCGGCAGTCTTTTCTCCCCACAAATGCTTGGCGCGCTTGCGGTAAAACCCGCCATCGATCAAAATTGCTGTTTTGGACATTAAACCACATCCCTCAAAAAATAAGGCCCCAGGATTCAGCCTACCCCGTATATGTGGGGGGCTTACTACCAGGGGCCTGTTTAAAAAATTGAATTGTAGCCTTGCTACACCCCTAGTATATGCGATTTTAAGCTATTTGTCAACAGCCAGTTTGATCAATAGGGTTAAATCCGGTCGCAAATTACCTCGAATCAAACCATCCCACGGCCATCAACGATGACGCGGGCGACTTGGTCGGTTTCATACCGGACGCTCTTTCCAAGTCTTACACCCTGTAAGGCGTGCTCCTGGACCCATTTCCTGGCTGAGTTAGTGGAGCTGTAGCCCAACTCTCTGGATAATTGCTTAAGCGTCATCATACCACCGTAAATTTCCCTGAGTATTTTTCTTTTCTCGTTTACCTCTTTGTAATATTTTGGACTCATTCTTAATACTTTCCTTCCGTCCCGTTCCTCGCTTTGAGGAACGGGGCTTTTTTAGTCTGCTGACCAGCGATTTTTTGCTTCCCGGATTTGGGGAGCGGAGGAGCGATGACATTTTTGGAATCGCTCAACGTACTCAAAAATGAGTGCGTTCCAACCTGGTCAAAATTGACCGGGTTGATTTATTCACCACCCAATTTTGTGCGGTGAGATTTTCCCCAAATTTGGGGAATACCGAACGAGCTGAATTTTTAGCCCGTTGGGCTAATCGCCATTTTTGGCTAATAGCAACCAGCGCAAATTTCCGTTGGTTGAGGGTGCCGGAAATTTCCCGCCCCCCTACTCCCCCTCCTGCGGCCCCTCAGCGCCCTCCGGGGGCGGGGGGGTATCTGTACCCACCTGCGGCGCTGGCGGCGATTGTGGAGGCGTTTCTGCGCGGTAGCGGGGGATTTCGGTTAGTTCCTTTACACGCTTTGCGGCCTCCCGTTTGCCGGAGAAATTTAATTCATAGAAAGCAGTATTCATCTGTGTGTGAAATTCACCTTCTTTGATACTTGCCAAAAATTTAGCATTTTCTTCGTTGAATGACACATAAGCATCAAGGATTTTTTGCAATTCTTCGTCCGTGGCTGCTGATTCCTTTTCCACAGCGATTAGCAGATATTCGTCTTGATACAAAACGTCGCATGAATCAGCTAATGGACTATCTAAAAATGGTTCGACAACCTTGAAAGGGACAGTATTTTTGTAAATATGAACTCCATTTGCAAGATGCGTTTGGGAAACTTGCTCCCCGCCACTGAGAAGATAATCCACCGATACCCCGAAGTAGTCCGCTAGCTTCTGGAGGGTATCGCCTTTAGGGATGGAGCCCTTTTTCCAGAATGTTGCGTTTGATTTATTCAACCCTATTGACACCATGACAGCCGATGGGAATACACCCCGTTTTTTACACAATTCAATAAATCTGTCATAAAACACAAAAACACCCCGCAAGAATTATTCAACACTTACAAAATATTAGTTTTCCCGTAAAGTAGGGGTTGGCAAGTTTAGTTAACCCGGAATATAATACGGGTGTACTAAACCACTACACACAAGATACCACAAAAATGGGGGAGGCGCAATAAAAAAATGAGAATCAACAAAAACAAATTTGGCATCGCCATGCTCAACGCTGGAATCACTTCTATCAAGGAGCTGGCGGCGGTATCCGGGGTGTCAATTAACACCATCAGCCGGAGTAACAACGGCGGGACCGTGAAGCTGGCCACCCTGCGGAGGATTGCGACGGCGTTGAAGGTAGACCCGGCGGAGCTGCTGGAGGAGGTGTAGCCATGACCACGCCACGTATGAGAACCGCCGAGGGCGCTCTGGCTACCCTGAAGGAGATGGACCCTGACACAGCGGTGACACTGCGGTTCATCCGGCGGCTGATCGTCACTGGGGCCGTGCCCCATGTACCTGTTGGCCGAAAGAAGCTGGTTGACGTAGACCGGCTCATGGACTATTTGAAGGGAGGCAAAACTGCATGTTAAACCCTTTTTTTATCACCGTGCGGCAGTTCCCGGTCCTGGCCCACGACCACCGCACTGGCAAGGAGGTGTCCATCACCGTACCCGTGACTAAGGAGCAGCTGCGGGCCGCTCAGTTGGTGGGGCAGAGCTCCACAGAGTTAATTGAGCGGCTGTGTGAGAAGCAGGGGTACACCGTCATTGAGATCGGCCGGCCGGACAAGCTGTCCATGGATATCGACCTGGAGGAGCTGGTGAAGCAGTATCAGGAGCACCAGGACGCCAAGGCCAAATTTGAGTATTTGTATGGGGGCGGGGGAGATTGAGCATTGAGGAAGCAACCGCCCGAATGGAAGCGGCTGAACAGGAGCGCAGGGCCAAGCGGGAAGAGATGGAACACCTCACCTGTGACCTGCTGACCTATGACAGCGAAAGTCTTGGGGACGCAGTTAAATGCTATATTTCTCAGGAAGATGACCCCGTCGCACTGTCCTCCGCCGCCTTGGAAGCATTTGGGATCATATCGAAAATTCAAGTGTTGGAATTGGAGTGCTAAATGGCTGAGAGAAGAATGTTTGCAAAATCGGTCATAGGTTCTGCCAGGTTCCTGCGGATGCCGCCAACATCCAGGCTGCTGTACTATGATCTGGGTATGCAAGCGGATGATGATGGAGTGGTCGAAGCTTTTTCCGTCATGCGTACCACCGGGGCCACAGAAGACGATTTAAAAGTACTGGCATCAAAGGGATTCGTCACGGTTATGAATGACGATTTAGTTACATACATAACCGACTGGAGCAAAAATAATTATATTCAAAACGACCGGTATCGCCCCAGTATCTACAAGGAACTTTTAGTGAAAATGAACGATGTTTCCGTGGCGGATACAGGGTGTATACATGATGTATCCATTTTGGATACCCAGGATAGGTTAGGTAAGGATAGGTTAGGTAAGGGTAAAGGGAACGAAGGGACCGCAAAGCGGCCCACACACCCCCGATTTCTGCCGCCCACTGTTGAGCAAGTGGCGGAGTATGTGAAGCAACGGGGGAGCAGGGTGGACCCACAGGGTTTCATCGACTTTTACACAGCCAAAGGCTGGATGATCGGCAAGACCCCCATGAGAGACTGGAAAGCGGCTTGCCGAAACGCTGAGAGCTGGGAGCGATGGAACCAACCCGGGCAGAAGGGAGGGGCCACGGATGATTACTGGGCCTGATTCGAGCCTTCTGTTTGAGCCCCGCTTCATGGACCCTCAGGCGGAGCCCTATGGCCTGTACTGGTGCCGGGATGCCGAGGACGTTCAAGCCGTCAGCGTCAACGCCGTGTGCAAGGCCCTGGCGGCCCCCTGGCGGGAGCTGGAGGCGTGGTCTGAGTTTATCTGCCAATACCCGTACGTGCTGGTCGCCGTGCCCCCCGGACCGGTCCGGGACGAAATCGCCGGGGAGCTGCAAGCCCGGTTCCCGCTTCCGGTCCTCGTTCCGGGCAAGGACGCCTTTCACGGCTGCGGTTCGGCCCTGGAGCTTCGGGACAACTACGGCCTTTCCGCTATTGACCAGCTAATCATGGACGCTGAGGAACTTCCGGCCCCTGGTCTGCTCAACGTGGCGGAGATCGACTGTGATACTGAGGCCAGTGTAAAACGGACAAGCTCCGGTCTGTCCCTGCTGGACCGGGAAATAGGCGGTTTTGCTCCAGGGGAGCTGTCAGTCTGGACCGGGCGCAGGGGCGAGGGCAAAAGCACCCTGCTGGGCCAGATTCTCCTTGACGCTATCGACCAGGGGCGGCGGGTGTGCGCCTATTCGGGAGAACTTCCGGCGAAGCAGTTCAAGCGGTTCATCCGCCAACAGGCGGCTGGTTATTTCCATGTGACCAAACGGGAGGACCCATTGACCGGCAAGAGCTTCTTTCTGGTCAACGATGATGTGAAGGTGCCCATTGACCGCTGGTTTGACGGGACCCTGTTTCTCACCGACATCAAGGACAGGTCTGCTCACGACGAAGATACGATCCTGCGGCTGTTCGAGGGGGCCAACCGCAGGTATGGCTGTGACACTTTCCTGGTTGACAACATCATGACCGCCCAGCTGCGGGGAGAGGCGGAAATGGGATATTACCGGGCGCAATCGGCCTTTGCTGGCCGCTTGGCGGACTTCTGCAAGCGGATGGGGGTACATGTCCACCTGGTAGCCCACCCACGGAAAACGGAGGGCAAACGGCCCCTAGAGGCTGATGATGTGGGTGGCTCCGGTGACATTACCAACCGGGCGGACAATGTCCTCAAAGTGGAACGGGTCCCGGAGGAGCGGTTCCAAGAGCTGGGTTATTCCACGCTGCTGACCATCCTGAAAAACCGGGAGTTTGGCGCACGGGGCAAAGTCAAGCTGGAGTTCAACGAGCCGTCCCGGAGACTGTTCCAAGTTGGCGGATCATCTGCAAAGCGGTATGGATGGGAAAGGAGTATGATGTGAGCAAGACTGTCCAGACCGGTACATACATGGATCAGCCCGAGGAGTACCGGAGCCGGGAAAACTGGCTGGAGCACTTCATTGATAACCGTTGTATCCGGGAGCCAAACGCCCGAGTTGGTGCCCGTGAGCTTTACACCGAATATAAAACGTGGGCACAGGATACCGGCGAATACACTCGCCGGGAAAATGATTTTGCTGAGGAGATGGAAAAAGCAGGATATCAGAAAGTCACTCCCAAGAACAAGCGGACATGGTTAGGGTAAGGCTGGACCTTGCGAACATCTACGGAAACCCTTGTGTTGCAAGGAGTTGAGGAAATAGGTGGAGCGTGTGGAGCCTAAGAACAGGACTTTTTATATTTCTACTCTTTTTCTCTCTTATGCGAAAGGTTAGTTTTACCCACCTGACTACACCCCCAAAAAATGGAAGGAGAAGCAAATGAGCTATTATCATGTCTGCCCCCACTGTGGGGCGCACCTGGACCCCGGCGAGGTCTGCGACTGCCGGGAGAAGGAAAAGACCCCCGCCGGTGCTGCGAACACCGACGAGGGCAAGGTGGATACGTCTGACCAGACTGTTCCATCTCCAATGATACCACGATTCGAAGGAGGACGCAAGGTGGAATATCCGATTGATGCAGAAAAGTACATCTCCGCCATGCGGCAGGAGTTTGGTGAGAACAAGGCCGCAGAGGAAGCGCACCGGGCGATCATCCCAGTCGTGAATGAAGCCTATGCCGCTGGTCTGCATGGCGAGGGCGGTTACCCTCTGGAGGTTGGCGCGGAGCTTCAGGCATTCGCTGAGGCGTCCGGGAGGCCGATTGAGTATGTTCAAGCCAATAAGCTGCTGCCACGGCTGATCCAGTGGACAAACTCTGCCTATGATACGGGCCGACTGGTAATGGGAGGACGGCTACAGTGAAAATCGTCGTCACCCACACAGATGAGGAGCAGGCGGAGGCGGCCCGTGTTCTTGAGCTGCTCCGGGGGCGATACCCCAAAGCTCGAATACATCAGAAAACGGCAAATCTGCCGCACAAAACCGTGTATTTGACCGTAAAACCGCAAGAAATTCATTGAAAATCACCCGAAAAAGTGATATAATGAAAACAAGCCAGAGTACCGCCCATTTTAGGGTTGCCATTCAAGGCGCAGGGAAAAGCATTTGATTGCTTCTCCCTGCGCTTTTCTGTTTTCTGGAGGTGGGTCTTGTGACTAACGAGCAATTAGTGTGTGCAATCCAAGGCGGAGATCGTGACAAACTGGTGGAGCTGTGGCACCAGGTACAGCGTTTGATTTACAAAAAAGCTGCCCGGTTGGTTGGGCTTAATGGCACGACTATTGATGACATGCTTCAAAGCGGCTTCATCGCTATGATGTTGGCGGCAAATGACTTTGACCCATCCAAAGGGACAAAATTCACCACGCATTTTGATTTTCGCCTAAGGGCGGAGTTTTCCATCTGTACAGGCTATCGTGCTAAATCGACCTGGCTTGATCCTCTCCAGACCGCTGTCAGCCTTGATGCACCCGTGGAGGACGGCGAAGACGCCACCCTTGCCGATTTCATCCCGGACCCGGAAGCGACGGATGCACTGGATAATCTGAATATCCGGATAGGTGTGGCTGAAATCCTGTCCGAGTTGCCAGAGAATCAGCAGAGGGCGGTTAGGGACAAGTACTGGAATAACATTTCAGTCGATCAAAAGACCCTCAATTTGGCGATGAAGCGCCTGAGGCATCCGGATTGCTCTAAGCGGTTAAGGGCGTATCTTTGACCGAAAACAACCAGAATTTACTTCATTTTTGAAAGGAAGTGTTCCACATAGGCAGGGCGTCGCAGAAAAAAGGCAGAAACGGCGAATTGGAAATCGTGAAGATTTTCCAGGACTACGGGATAGATGCACAGCCGGGGCAAGCTGTCAGATTTGGCAGCAGCCCGGATGTGGTGAACATTCCAGGCGTACACCCGGAAATCAAGAGAGTGGAGCGGCTGAATGTCCCGGAGGCTATGGCCCAGGCTGTCCGGGACAGCGAGAAATTCCATGACGGTATGCCGGTATTATTCCACCGGCGCAACCGACAAAACTGGCTTTGCACAATGCGCCTGGAGGATTGGATGGGCCTATATTTGGCCGTAGAGTGGCAAAAATCGGCGGAAAGCGGAAAGGAGGGGTAAATTGACACCCAGCAAGGAAAAGGCATTAGCGGCCCTTTTGACCTGTACCACAAAGCAGCAGGCGGCGGAAAAGGCCGGCATTTCTCCGCGCACTCTGCGTAGCTATTTGTCGGACGTAAAATTTCAAGAGGAATACAAAAAGGCATTTTCCGGCCTCATAACGGACGTGACCCGGCAGGCCCAGCAATCCCTATCCCCGGCATTGTCGGTGCTGCGGGGCATTGTCGAGGATGACAGCGAGGACGCCAAAGTTAGAGTAACGGCGGCGCGAAGCCTGTTGGAATACGGCCTGCGGCTGACAGAGATCACCGATATTCTGCGGGATTTAGAGGGGGCCGAAAATGTACTATGACAGCTTGAAAAGCCGTGTCCGGGCGATGAGAGCGGCCAGAGAGCGGCAAAAAGCTGGGTTGTCCGTTCTGGACACCCTGGACGTAAAAGACCACATAGCCCCCGTATATCTCCCGCTCCATGCAGACATAGAGGTCCAGGCCCACACGGTTTATAATCTCCCCGGCGGGCGGGGGAGCTGCAAAAGCTCCTTCGTCAGTCTGGAGATTGTCAACGGCATTATGAAAGACCCCACAGGCAACAGCAGCGCCATAGTGTTCCGCCTGGTGGCCGGGACGATGCGGGAGAGCGTCTTTAATCAAATCGCCTGGGCTATTGATACCCTAGGCGTCAACCACCTATGGAAAAGCCGCTTTTCCCCTATGAGTTACACCTACACCCCCACGGGGGCGCAGATTGTTTTCCGGGGCCTGGATGATGCGTCAAAGCTAAAATCCATCAAACCGGCAAAAGGCGTTTTCCGCTATGTTTGGTTTGAGGAATTTTCAGAGTTACCCGGCCCTAATTTCTTGCGGAATGTAATGCAGAGCGTCCAGCGTGGCGGTGACAGCTTCACCGTGTTTCGGAGCTTCAACCCGCCGATCAGCCAGAACAACTGGGCCAATATCTTCATAGCGGAGCCGGATGCCCGCGCCGTTACCCTTTTGACGAACTACACCATGATACCCCCGGAATGGCTAGGGGATGCCTTCCTCTATGAGGCGGAGAGATTGTGGGAGATCAACCCCACAGCCTACCGGCATGAATACATGGGAGAGCCGACCGGCACAGGCGGCGAGGTATTCCCCAACCTGGAAATCAGGGAGATAACCGATGCGGAGATCGGCGGCATGGGGTATATCTACCAGGGGCTTGATTTTGGCTTTGCGGCAGACCCGGCGGCGTTTCTCCGCGTGGCCTACGACCGAAAGAGCGATACCATTTATTTCCTGGATGAAATCTATAAGCGCGGCATGAGCAACCGGCAGCTTGCGGAGGCCATCAAGGAAAAGGGTTATTGCCTGACCGGCGACCCAGGGCACTACATGGAGATATTCGGGAAATACTCCAAGCCTGAAAGAGCAGTTATCACCTGTGATTGTGCGGAGCCGAAAAGCATTTCAGACCTTCAGGACAACGGCATAAAAGCCCTTGCGTGTCACAAAGAGCCGGGATGCGTTGAATACCGAGTGAAATGGTTACAGCACCGGCGAATAGTGATAGACCCGGCCCGGACACCAAACGCCCACAGGGAATTTGTGGCCTATTCTTACGACATAGACAAGGATGGGAACATTTTGGCCCGCCTGCCCGATAAAGAAAACCACACGATTGACGCCGCCGCTTATGCCCTTGACCGACTGATATACCGGCGCGGTGTGTCGGCGTGAGAAAGGAGGAAAACCATTGTATTTAAAATTACCGGCTGGGGACGGGAAATTTACAGTAATCCCGCTGACAGACGAAAACGTGTTCAGCATTTGCCCGGTATGTGGGGAGGAGCACCAAGTAGACATTGACGAATTTGTAACAACACCAGGCTTTGAGTTTTCGCAGCGTGTTCTCTGCTGGCCATGTACATTGACACTCAAAAAGGATGGACTGGACGCGCTGATGGAAAAGCGGAAAGAATCACTTTCTTATGAACTGAAATTACAGTCCGGCGAATGACCGGAGAAAGGATGAAAGTTACATGACAAATTGCGAGTATTACCACAGCATCGTTCAGCGATACCGCAAAGGGCTGGGCGAAATCAACGGGAAATATGATGGGCAGATTAAGGCGAAAGAAAGCTATCGTGGTTCTGCGGGCTACCAGGCGGACATTGAGAAAATTGAGCAGGAACGGGCAGCGGAAATTGCCGCACTGCGGGCAAACTGTCGGGAGAGCTTCGATGTCTGCATCAAGAGTATGGAGATTCACGCAAAAGAGCGCCCCATGCCCCCGCCTACACCGGAAGCGCTGGCTATTCTTCAGGCGCTCCAGATGCGGGAACACCTGACTCGTGATGATCTGGAACACGCCGCCAACGCAATGCAGGAGTGCAGCGTTGCCCTGGGTGTGTTGGAGGAACTGGGCCGAAAACATGAGATTATGGGTTTTCACGTTGGGGGCTCCAATGTGTCTGATCAATTCGTGCGGGATGCAATTCGTACATTTTCCAAAAGTGCGCAGGAAATTTTGTCCCTTGACCGCTGTGGCGTTCGCGGCCAGCAGCTTGTGACCGGCGGCGGGCCGAATGGTACTTCCTTCACAACGGCGTCTATCGGAAAATTCCGTGTTGACGTTGACCCGCAAGGCCCGATGGACAGCGCAGGGCGCTTCGGCGGTGTGCCGGGTGAGGCTTACAAGGCATTCAATGAGGCTGTGGGGTAATTGTATGGAAATGATAATAGGCGCGGCGATCTTCGCTACAGGTGCGTTCTTCGGTGCCTGGTTCTACGCTGCGGGCCAGCAGGCCAAAACCAACCAGACCCGGCAGAGATTTCAGGATGCTATTTTGAAAAACCTGGAACGGTCCAGGAATGAGCAGGGAAACCGTTAAATCAAAACAATTTCATATTGTCTGCTGCCGGTAAGCGTTCCGGCGGAACGTCCGAGCGTGGACATTCATTCCAGAAATGGAGTGAGTGCCCACGCTTTTTGTTTTTGAAGGGATGTGAAAAATTGAGAAAAGACAATCCATTTAACCACAAATATGCTGAGAAAATCTTGTTCAAGATGTGCAAGGTTGGCCCACTGTCGGACCGAAAAACCAGGCTCTTTTTGAGAAAACAGGCGCGGTACATTGAGCATGCCTATGAAATCGGGTATGCGGATGCTCTATCCGGCAAGGAACTGATTCCACGGGAGAATCTGCCCGACCTCAGCGATTCCCCGATGGGGCGCAGAATCGGGCGCATGGCCTATACGGCCTATCAAGCGGGATATCGAAACGGGACAACAGATAGGGAGGCGAAACAAACGTGAGTGTTTTTGGCCTTGAAGCCGTCATTACATTAAATCTGGACAACTTTAACCACAATCTTGACACTGCCTCGAAAAAATTCAAGTCCTTCTCTGATAACATTTCCGGCCTGTCCGGGAAAATCGAAAATGCCTACAAGGGCGTAGGTGACATGCTCAAGCCCGCTGTAGACGGCTTTCAGGCCGTGGAGAACGTAGGTAAAAAGGCCGGAAACGCCATTACAACCGGGTTAAAAGGCTTTGCCGCCGCCTCTACTGTGGTAGGTGGATTCGGTACGGCGGCGGTGAAGTCTGGGATACAGTTTGACGCCACTATGTCGGAGGTCTCCGCTATTTCAGGAGCAACCGGGCAGGATTTCCAGGACTTGCGGGATAAAGCCCTTGAGATGGGCGCAAAAACTAAATTCTCCGCTTCTGAGGCTGCCTCTGCTATGACCTACATGGGCATGGCAGGCTGGAAAGCCGGGGACATGATAAGCGGCATTGAGGGCATTATGAACCTCGCCGCTGCCTCCGGGGAAGATTTAGCTACCACGTCCGACATTGTGACCGATGCGCTGACGGCATTTGGCCTGTCCGCCGGTGATAGTGGACACTTCGCTAACGTAATGGCTGTAGCGGCGTCCAACGCAAATACCAACGTGGGCATGATGGGTGAGACATTTAAGTATGTCGCCCCAGTTGCGGGAGCGTTGGGTTACTCTGTCGATGACACTGCGTTTGCTATTGGACTTATGGCAAATAGTGGTATTAAAGCAACGCAGGCCGGTACTTCCCTGCGTTCCATCTCCACAAGGCTTTCCACAGATGCAGGAGCAAGCTCTAAGCAGTTGGGCGCTCTTGGTGTTTTAACAGAAAAACTAGGCGTTGAGTTTTACAACACAGATGGAAGTGCGCGAAAGCTGAATGATGTTTTGACGGATAGCCGCTCTGCATGGGCCGGATTGTCTGAGGAACAGCAAATTACATATGCAAAAACCATTGCAGGGCAAGAAGCGATGTCCGGGTGGCTGGCGCTGATGAACGCAGCTCCTTCTGATGTTGATAAGCTGACCGCCGCCTTAGAAGACTGCAACGGCGCAGCGGAGGAAATGGCCGCCACAATGGTAGACAACCTCCAGGGTGATCTCACCCTCCTGGGCAGTGCCTTTGAATCCCTCCAGATCGCAATCTCCGACAGCCTGACACCCACCCTGCGTGAGTTTGCGCAATTCGGTCAAAAGGCAATGTCTGAGTTGCTTGCCGGCTTCCAAGGCGGCGGCGTGTCCGGCTTCATGTCTGCCCTGTCCGGCATTGTGACCGACGGCGTGACCATGCTGGCGGCGAAAGCACCGGAATTTGCGAATGTCAGTATGCAGTTTGTGGGAGCTTTAGGGGAAGGGCTGATAAACGCTGCGCCTCAAATATTAGATTCTCTTTATGAGGTTAAGAGTACACTTATAAGCGGACTTCGTTCGTTCCTTGATGAGCATTCCAACGACCTTGTAGATATTGGAAATGGAATGCTAAACACAATTTTAACGGGATTCCTCGCTGGTTCTCGCATAATAAGCGACTATATCGGCGATTTTGTTCCTCTCATTGTTAGAGCGTTTGCAGAGTACCATAGCACACTTTTTACAGCCGGTATGGAAATTCTCAGTGCTATCGGGCAAGGGATTGTCGACAACAAAGAACTGATTCGAGAGAATATGTCCCAAACGATTTTTGAAATGGTGTACACACTGCAAGACAACGCCCCCGCTATCATCGAGGGAGGCCTGGCCCTCCTGGAGGCCCTTGTGGGGGCCATCGAGGAAAATCTGCCCCTCATTATCGAGACTGGTGCCGTCATAATCGGTAAACTGGTGGAGGGGATCGCCACCGCCTCCCCCGGCGTGCAAGCTATTATCGCAACGGCAGTCCTGCCGCACATCTTGAAAATTGTAGACACCGTGGGCAAGATCGGCGGGGCCGTGTCAAACGTGGCAGGGCTGGCCGGGAACGCCATCAACACCGTTATCAACATCGGCGGAAAGCTCGCGGGCGGTATCAAGGCCCTTTGGGTGCTGCTCATGACGAATCCGGTTGGGCAAGTGATCGCCGTAGTCGGCCTTTTGGTCGCCGCATTCGTGACACTATAGAACAACTGCGAGGCGTTCCGAAATTTCTGGATTGGCCTGTGGGAAGGAATCAAGAGCGTTGTATCTGCCGCTGTAGAGGGCATCAAGGCTGCATTTGATGGAATTGTTGACTTTTTCTCAGGTATCGTTGATGGCATCAAATCCGCCTTTGAAGGAATCGGCGAATTTTTGGGCGGGCTGTTCACAGCAGCCTGGGAGTTGGTAAAGTCCGCTTGGGATGTGGCAGTTGGATTTTTCACAGAGATCGGGAACGGCATCCAATCCGTCTTTGAAGCAGTAACCGGATTTTTAGGGGATGCGTTCTCCGCCGCCTGGGATGTGGTTTCCGGTGTTTGGAAAGCCGCTACAGGTTTCTTTGGAGGTATTTGGGACAACATCAAGGGCACTGCCAGTAAAGCGGCCGATTCCATCGGCGGAGCGCTCAAAAAAGCATGGGAGGATGTGAAAGGCGTATGGAACGGCGCTGTGAGTTTCTTTTCCGGCATTGCTGGAAATATCATCAACACATTTACAAGTCTGCCCTCAAAATTCCTCAGTATCGGCGGCGACATTGTGAATGGCCTGAAAAACGGTATTGCCAACGCCTGGAACAGCTTTATCGGCTGGCTTAACGACAAGGTCGGCGGTATTGTCAACGGTGTTAAGGCCATGCTTGGCATCCACTCTCCCTCTACGGTCTTCGCCGGTATCGGTGAAAATATGGCCCTTGGCCTTGCGGCTGGCTGGGACGATCAATACAGCAGTATCAAGCGTCAGATCGAGGGCGGCATGAATTTTGCCCCTGTATCTGTAGGTGTGACCGGCAGCTACACCGGAGCATACGGCGGACAGGCCCAGCAGAATCCTATCAACCGGGGCGGTGATACGTTTAATTTCTACTCTCCCAAAGCCCTTGACCCTGTGTCCGCCGCCCGGGAAATGCGCAAGGCGAAGCAGCAAATGGCCCTTGGCTATGTGTAAGTGATCGTACTGCGGTCTGATTCATATTTTGACTTGTAAGCATCTTAATTTGTCACTATTTCAGCCGTACTATCTGTTTCAACGCCTGCGGCACCCAGATTGCTCCAAAAAGGCTGAGGGTGTATTTGTAAGGCATAACGACCAAACAACGACCAAACCGCAGAAAATCAAGAAAATAAAAAGGCCGCTATCCCTTGCGACACAAGGAGTAGCGGTCTTTTTGCTAATGGTGGACGATACAGGACTTGAACCTGTGACCTCCCGCACGTCAAGCGGATGCTCTACCAGCTGAGCTAATCGTCCGAACAGCAAAAGCTATTATAACCGCAAGGGACCCGATTGTCAAGAGCAAACACCGAATTTTTCTGTATTTCCGAAAAAATTCCGGGCGGTGAAGAAATTACAAATTGTTGGTGAAATGTCCCAAGGGTTGTGGTATAATGAAGCCAGCGTTTCACCCATTCTTTCACAGGAGGAATGTTCCATGTTAAAACTCGACCTTTCCAAGCTCAGCGGCTTTGTCCCTGAGGACTACCTGACCGTCCGGGAGGACCGGCTGGCCAAGGCGGCCCAGATGCTGGACACCCACACCGGCCCCGGCGGCGACTTCACCGGCTGGGTGCACCTGCCCCGGGACTACGACAAGGAGGAGTTCGCCCGCATCCAGGCGGCGGCGAAGAAAATCCAGAAGCAGTCTCAGGTGCTGGTAGTCATCGGCATTGGCGGCTCCTACCTGGGGGCCCGGGCGGTGATCGAGGTGATTAAGTCCAACAACTACAACCTGAAGAAGAAGGACACCCCCGACGTCTTCTTCGCTGGCAACGGCCTGTCCACCGACGCCCTTCTGGAGCTGCTGGAGCTCATTGGCGACCGGGACTTCTCGGTGAACGTCATCTCCAAGTCGGGCACCACCACCGAGCCCGCTGTCTCCTTCCGCATCTTCAAGGGCCTTCTGGAGGAGAAGTACGGCAAAGACGGGGCCAGGGAGCGCATCTACGCCACCACTGACAAGGCTCGCGGGGCCCTGAAGGGTCTGGCCGACACCGAGGGCTATGAGGAGTTTGTGGTGCCCGACGACGTGGGCGGCCGCTACTCCGTCCTCACCGCTGTGGGCCTGCTTCCCATCGCCGTGGCCGGGGTGGATATCGAGGCCCTGATGGCCGGCGCCCGCCAGGCCATGGACGAGCTGGCCGCCCCCGGTCTGGACAACCCCGCCTGGCAGTACGCCGCCGCCCGGCACGTGCTGTATGAGCAGGGCAAGCGCATCGAGGTGCTGGCCGGTTACGAGCCCCGGTTCCGCTTCTTCGCCGAGTGGTGGAAGCAGCTCTACGGCGAGAGCGAGGGCAAGGACGGCAAGGGCCTGTTCCCCGCCAGCGTGGAGTTCACCGCCGACCTGCACTCTATGGGCCAGTATATCCAGGACGGTGAGCGCACCATGTTCGAGACGGTGGTCAGCTTTGCCCCCGAGTGTGAGTACAAGATCCCCGACGACCCCGCCAACGTGGACGGCCTGAACTTCCTGTCCGGCAAGTCCCTGGCTTTTGTGGCCGAGCAGGCCATGCGGGGCACCATTCTGGCCCACGTGGACGGCGGCGTGCCCAATGTGCTGCTGGAGCTGCCCCAGATCAGCGAGAAGAGCGTGGGCTTCCTGATTTACTTCTTCGAGTACGTCTGCGGCCTGTCCGGCCACCTGCTGGAGGTCAACCCCTTCAACCAGCCCGGCGTGGAGGCCTATAAGAAGAACATGTTTGCCCTGCTGGGCAAGCCCGGCTACGAGGACCTGCGGTCTGAGCTGCTGGCCAAGCTGTAAACCCGACATTACAAAGGAACGGAGGCCGTTTGGCCTCCGTTCTCCTCATTTCTCCAAAATATTTCTTGCGTATTTTCCGGATATGCGCTACAATGGAAGCACGAGGCAAATAAAGGCAAGGTGCGGGGGACTCGACCTCCCCCACACCCCTATGCGGGAGACACGACCCCCCACACAACAGCTTTGCTGCGCCAGCCCTCATTATATCGGAAAACCTCTATGTTTACAAGAGGTGGTTTGAGGGTTTGTGTCTGATAGATGCGGTGTGGGATCATTGATCCTGCGCCGCTTTTGTTTGTCTCGGCGGAAATACCTTGGGTGGGGTCCTCAATCTCCTCATCGAGGACCCCTTCCGGGGTTGAACCGCTGAGAAAACAATAAAGAGAGGAAGAATCACATGAAAAAGAAGATCCTATCTCTGGCGCTGTCCCTGGCAATGTGCCTGGGGCTGACCGTCCCCGCCTTCGCGACGGAAACCTATACGGATAGCTACGAAGGCGTTACCATTACCGCTCATCCAAACGGTGCAGTCAGCTATACCGGAGCCGGGACGCTCACAGTGGGGCATGTGGAAGTTGGCTATCATGCATTTGATATGGCGACTGAGGGGGAAAATGTCAGTACAGTCTCAATCAGTGTCGGACCTGGAATTACCATGACTAACGAATTTAAAGAACTATGGAACGAGCTAGCCAACCAAGGTGGATTTTCTGTCTCATTCGGCAACTCCACCGCCCCTGTACAACCTGAGCAACCCCAGCAACCCGCCGGAAACGCTACCGCTTCCCCTACCAACGACAAGCTGGAGGTAAACGGCACGGCAGCCAACCCCACGGTGTACAAAATCGGCGACAGCAATTACTTTAAAATCCGTGACGTGGCCGCCCTGCTCAACAGGAGCGAAAAGCAGTTTGCCGTGGGCTACGACGGCACGAAGAACGCCGTCACCGCCACCACCGGCCAGGGCTATGACAAGCAGACCGGCGACCTGGCAGGGGCCGCCACCGGCGGAAACCAAAGCGCCGACCCCAGCAACGATGCCATCTACGTGGACGGCCAGAAAATTGAGGCTGAGGTCTATAAGATCAACGGCTCCAACTACTTCAAGCTCCGCGACCTGGGCAAGACCCTCAACTTCTACGTGGGCTGGAGCGCCGAACGCGGGATGTATATCGAAACGGACAAACCCTACTCCGAGTAGGTCTAACCACGGCCGGCGGCGGAAACGTCACCGGCCGTTTTCTGTCCATCAAAAATTCACAATTATTTTAGTTGAAATAAACGCCCGGATATGGTAAAGTATAGATAAGCAGAGGGACACCCCGATGTCAAATCAGTAAGGAGTGATACACATGATTCGCGTTATCATGGGCAAGAAGGGCTCCGGTAAGACCAAAAATGTGATCGAAATGATTAACAACGCCGTCCAGACCGAGCACGGCAACGTGGTCTGCATCGAAAAGGGCAACAAGCTCACCTTCGACATCCACTACCACATCCGCCTGGTGGAGGCCAGCGAGTACGATATCGCCGATTACACCGCCCTGAAGGGCTTTATCAGCGGCATGTACGCCGGCAACTACGACATTACCCACATCTTCATCGACAGCCTTACCAAGATCGTGGGCGGCGAGTGCGACCATGAGACAGAGAAATTCCTGGACTGGCTGAACAAGTTTGCCGAGCGGCATAATATCAAGTTCACTATCACCATCAGCGACGACGCGTCCCTCGCCCCCGACGGCGTGAAAAAGTTCTTCTGAGTAAATAAGCTCAACCGCCCCCCGGCTTTTGCCGGGGGGCGGTTGAGTCTGTGAGGCAGCGGTCGCCGTGCCCCGTCTACCAAATGTCTACCAAAAAAGCCGTCAACCCCCTGTGCCGCAGGGGGTTGACGGCTTTCCATATTTTAGGACGTCTACCGGATGTCTACCAGTTTTACTTTTTTACATGGAAAGGGGCGTCTTTGACGGATTTTCTTCTCGGTTTCGCAACTTTTCACCCCCACGCAAGGGGCGTGACACAAGCCTGTTTTTGGCAGAAGGTTAAGAAATCTCAAAATATTTGGTCAAAACGTAGAACTTTGTTACGAAAATGTTGACGCTCCACAGTCTACCATAATTGAAATGGAGTTCTCGTTTTGATCAAATCCCGGCCCCTCTCAGGCCGAAAAATTTTGTAAGGAGGAAATCCGAATGAGAAACCTGAAGCGGGCCCTCAGCCTGACTCTGGCCTCTGTCATGCTGCTTGGCATGATGGTGATTGGTACCAGCGCGGTTGCGGGCTACTCCGACGTTGACGTCAACGACAACGTCGAAGCTATCGAGGTTTTGCAGGCCGTTGAGGTCATGGTCGGCGACGACCGTGGCTTCGGTCCCGACCGCCCTGTCACTCGTGCTGAGATGGCAGTCGTGATGGGCAAGCTGCTGAACCTGGATTACAACTACTATGTGAGCACCTGTCCCTTTGCCGACGTGAGCGGCAATTATGAGTGGGCGCGGGGCTGGGTCGGCGCCTGCGCCGCCAACGGCATCGTGTCCGGCCGCGGCGACGGCATCTATGATCCCGGCGCTACCGTGACTGCCATTGAGGCCGCCTCTATGATGATGCGTGCCCTGGGCTACTTCAAGTACGCTGAGGACTACAACGACGGCTTTGTGCTGGTCACTGTCCGCCAGGGCAACCAGATCGGCATCTTCAACGGCGTGGGTTCCGACGGCAGCACCCCCATGACTCGTAACCAGGTCGCTCAGATGGCTCTGAACGCCCTGCGCTCCGAGATGGTGGACTTCACCGGCACCCTGGGCGTTGAGCTCAACGGCGTGAAGGTGAACTACCGTGCTGAGTACACCTCCCGCACCAGCACTGAGAAGAAGTACAACGCCATTGAGGGCCGCACCAGCGACGTGGCTTCCGACGCCAACCACAAGGGCCAGTACTACGTGCAGCTGGGCGAGGAGCTCTACGACGGCAAGCTGCGCCTGAACAACGGCGCTACCGACGCCTTCGGCCGCCCCTCCCGCCACTGGGAGTATGACGGCAAGGCCATCGGCACCTACATGAAGAAGGAGCTGCTGGACAAGGAGTGGACCACTGAGGTCACCGGCAAGGACCTGTATGACCTGCTGGGCTCCGACACCATCAAGAACTACAGCTTTGATATCACCATCGACGGCGTGTCCATCGACGAGAAGACCGGCACCACTGACAACAACACCGTGCTGAAGACCGGTGCCAACAGCGGCGCTCCCTACTTCGATGAGACCTTTATGGCCAAGACCTACAAGTCTGGCGTGGGCGGCACCGGCAAGGGCGTTCTGACCCAGGTGTTTGTGAATGCCGACACCAAGGAAGTCGACGTGGCCGTGATCAACACCTACCTGGCCAAGGCTACTGCTGACTACAACACCAAGAAGGACGAGGCCAAGTTCGACGTCTACGCTCTGACCCATGTCAATTCCGGCAACGATGCCGTGTACTACAAGTATGCGGATGCCTGCAAGAACACTGCCAAGAACGCCGAGACTCTGGCTATCTCCAGCGACGACTTTGACATCGCTGAGGATGTGAAGAAGGACGACATCGTCCTGGTCACTGTGGCCAACGGCGAGATCATGAGCATTGCTCAGCCTGAGGTCATTTCCGCCGCTACTCTGAACGGTTTCTCCAAGGACAGCTATGTGGTTGCTGAGGGTACCAAGTATGAGTACAACACCACCGTGGACTATGATCCCGATACCCTGGACGACTACACCGGCACCACTCAGCAGCTGAAGAACACCCAGTACGATGTGTATCTGGACCAGTACGGCTATCTGATTGGCGTTAAGGTAGTTGACGCCGTGAACAACTACATCTTTGTCACCGGCATCGACCAGGGCGCCAGCAACCGCAAGAATAAGACCGCTGAGGCTTCCGGTATCCTGCTGGACGGCACCTTCGTCGAGTTTACCATGGATACCAAGGAGAGCGTGAACTACTGGGCTCACGCCGAGATGAACCACAATGACAAGACCGACGCCGGCAAGGGCGGTTTTGGCGGCGGCCCCCTGTGGAACACTTGGTGTACCTACACCGTGGACAAGGACGGCGTCTACACCCTGAAGGAAGTCAAGGACTGGGATGCTATGAAGGCCGCTGGCAGCAAGGAGAAGGCCGGCCAGTCCCGCGATATGCAGTATAGCGACAAGGCTATTGACGACAAGCACGTTTCCCTGCGCGCTTTCAGCGTGACTGATGACGCTGATAAGTACGTGTACGGCAACGACAAGACCGTCTACATCGTTCCCGAGCTGGATGAGGTCGTGTCCGATACCGACATTACCCTTGGCAAAATCGACAACCCCAAGAATTTTGACAACGACGAGGCGAGCAATGAGGGTACTGCTACAACTAGCGCCGTCACTGCGAACTCCACCCGTGTGGGCATCATCAGCGGTGTGGAAAGCATCACCACTGGCGTTGGCAATGTCAACCTGAAGACCTATGAGAATGTTGCCGCCATCGAGACCGCGACTGGCAATGACAAAGCCAACCCCGGCTTCGTCTACACCCTGTTTGACAAGGACGGCTACGTCATCGCCGCCATCGTGCTGGGCGAGGACGACGGCACCACCAAGAACCTGGTGTACTCCCACAAGAGCGACATCAAGGACGAGCACTACAGCAGCGCCGATGATGAGTGGACTTGGACTCGCGACGTTATCTTCAACGGCGAGGAGATCACCCTGACCGAGAAGGGCTCCAGCATCAGCGTTCTGGAGGACATGAAGCAGAATGCCTGGTATGAGGTCACCTACAAGGCCAACGGCACTGTGAAGGACGCCAAGTATGCCTATTACACCGAGGGTGGCATGCTTATCGGTGCTACGCTCTCTAGTTCTTCCACCACTCCGAAGGGTCCCGCTATGACTCTGGCTTCCAAGCCCGACACTGCGGGCGACTTCGTGAATGCCATTGAGAATCTGGAGTATGCCATCAACGACAACAAGAACGACGGCACCACCCTGTATGAGCAGGTTTGGGGCATCGGCCGCGGTAACGCTACCGACCGCAACTCCACTAAGCTCACCAAGGACAACGCTCCCAGCCTGAAGGAGAGCACCCTGTACGTCAACACTGATGCCAGCAAGGGCTTCTATGTCTCCAAGGACGTGAAGAGCGTGCTGATTCAGAAGAACGACGGCAAGAGCAACACCGAGTGGGGCAACGGCACCAGCGATCTGGAGAACATGCTGGGCGACCTGAACCTGACCGCTGATGGCTACTGCTTCAAGATCAGCGCCATCCTGACCAACGGCCGCGCTACCACCGTCATCATCCACGACTGGAACGAGACCGGTGCGACTCCCGACGGCAGCCACGGCGGCGGCGACGGTGACGACAGCAATGTGTCCATTATCGGCAACGATGTGACCTACACCGTTCCCGCTGGTGAGCCTGTTCCCAGCGCCAAGAAGGTCCGTGACGACGTTCTGGCTGCTCTGGGCGAGGAGTGGGACCCCACCAACAACGGCAACAAGGACTCCTTCGTGTCCGGTTCCGGCGGCGTTGACTATGTTCTGACAGTTGGCGGTATCAGCTATGATATTACCATCGACAACAGCGCCAACACCCCCTTCGCTGTTAAACTGGGCGCCGGTGTCACCGCTTACGCTCAGAAGTCCGCTACTACGGCTATCGCTGGCGAGTCTGTCAGCTATGTTGTGGAACAGGTAGCTGCTGCGAACCTGGCTCTGGGTGCCACTGTGAATGTTACCGGTACTCCTGCCGGCACTACCTTCAATGCTAGCGTCACCAAGGCTGGTGTCACTGGTGCGGCTGCTACCTACGCTAACGCAAATATAGCCAGTGAGTCTGACTTTAATGCCAAGAAGGATTCCCTCTTTACTGAGTCGGGTGGTGTTTACACTCCTGTAGGGGCGAGCGATAGCTATGCTGCCGGTACCACCTACTACGAGATTGACACCGCTGCCGTACCTGCTGTGAAGGGCGAGATTACCATTACCTTCACCATGCCCGGCGGGGCTGTGGAGATTACTGGCATCACTACTCCCTAACAAAGCTCTATTTTAACCGATGCATCCAGCACCCCCGGGCTTCGGCCCGGGGGTGCCTATGTTTAGCTTTCCGCGTAGAACGCGATAACCGTGTTGAGGCCGTTTTCGTTTACTTGGTGCTTGGCAGCGTTGACGGAAAAAAAAGCACACGAGGTGCCGGACCAGGTAAGCGCAATGGCGGTGGTGTAGGTAGCTCCGCCAACCATCCCGGAAGAATCGATAATAGCCTGGCTCTGTCCGCCCCGGCCGATCAGGATTGCCCCCGGCCCGAACACGATAAACGCGGCGGGCACACGAGGAAAGGTAATCCGGGTAGGGTTGTCCGGACCGTATTTACCGGTACCGTTGTAGGTAAAAACCCCAATGGAGCAGTTGCCTTTCCGGTTCAGCGCCCCTTGCAGCGCCGACCGAGCGTCGGCCCCGCTTTTCAGGGCCGCGTCGATCTTGGCGTTGTCCGCATTGAAATCGTCCATCAGAATGCGGTCGTCGCGCTCCCACTGGTTGAGGTTGAAATGTGGTGTGTGGTTGGTTGGCATAGGTTTGTTCCTCCTTTAAAAACTCCCTCAGTCAGCCTGCGGCTGACAGCTCCCTCAGAGAGGGAGCCGTTGAGGCGTGAAAATAGCCTCCCTCCTTGAGGGAGGTGGCACGGCGGAGCCGTGTCGGAGGGAGTTCCCTCCACCCATACCGTGTAATCCCCCAAAGTGGTACGTTTCCATACACTTATTGGAAATAAGGGGAAACTGCGCCCATTTTTGGCCGGACGGCTCCTGTAAATTCTCACAAAAAGCACTGGAAATCCCGTTGTTCATGTGGTACAATGGTAGATGTAAAAATTTAGCCGCAGGAGGAATGTACTATGTCCTATCGCGATACTTACGAGGCCTGGCTGGCCAGCCCCGCCCTGACCGCTGAGGAGAAGGCCGAGCTGGAGGCCATCAAGTCCGACGAGAAGGAGATTGAATCCCGCTTCTTCTCCCAGCTGGAGTTCGGCACCGCCGGCCTTCGGGGCACCATGGGGATGGGCACCTACCGCATGAACGTCTATACTGTCCGCCATGCCACCCAGGCCTTTGCCCAGGTGATCCTGGCCGAGGGACCTGAGGCCGTTAAGCGGGGGGTGGCGGTGTGCTACGACTGCCGCAACCACTCCGACGAGTTTGCCCAGGCGGCGGCCCAGATTCTGGCCAACAACGGCATCCCCGTGCGCCTGTTCGACGCCCTGCGCCCCACCCCGGAGCTGTCCTTTGCCATCCGGGAGTACGGCTGCATCGCCGGCATCAACGTCACCGCCAGCCACAACCCCAAGGAGTACAACGGCTACAAGGTCTACTGGGAGGACGGCGCCCAGCTGCCCCCCAACCACGCCGACCAGGTGGCCAAGATTATGAAGGAGCTGGATGTCTTTGCCGGGCCCAAGCTGGACTGCCCCGCCCCCGCCCCCATCACCATGATGGGTGAGGAAACCGACGAAAAATTCCTGGCTAACGCCCTGGGGCAGGTCTACGACAAGGGGGCGGTGGAGAAGGTGGCCGACACCTTTAAGATGGTGTACACCCCCTTCCACGGCACCGGCTACAAGCTCATCCCCGAGGCGCTGAAGCGGCTGGGCATGAAGCACGTCATCTGCGTCCCCGAGCAGATGGTGATTGACGGCGACTTCCCCACGGTGGCCTCCCCCAATCCGGAGAACCCCGAGGGCTTCTATCTGGCGGTGGACATCGCTAAGAAGGAGGGGGCCGACTTCATCCTGGGCTCCGACCCCGACGCCGACCGGGTGGGCCTAATGGTCAACACCGGAAACGGGGAGTTCAAGGTGCTCACCGGCAACCAGACCGGCGTGCTGCTGCTGGACTACCTCATCGGCGCCATGAAGCGGGTGGGCAAGCTGCCCGAGAAGCCGGTGGCGCTGAAGACCATCGTCACCACCGAGATGGCCCGCAAGGTGGCCGAGGTCAACGGCCTGCAGTGCTTCGACACCTTCACCGGCTTTAAGTTCCTGGCCCAGAAGAAGGACCAGCTGGAGGCCTCCGGCGAGGGGAACGTGATTATGTCCTATGAGGAGAGTTACGGCTACATGCTGGGCTCCTTCGTTCGGGACAAGGACGCCGTCACCGCCGCCGTGGCCATGACCGAGATGGCCGCCTACTACGCCGGCCAGGGCATGACGCTGTATGATGCCCTGCTGGCCCTCTATGAGAAATACGGCTTCTACGCCGAGCGGACCATGAACCTGGTTATGCCCGGCCTGGACGGCCTGAAAAAGATGGCCGAGCTGATGGCCGGCCTCCGGGCCGAGCCCCCGGTGGAGATCGCCGGCGTGGCTGTGAAGGAGCAGAAGGACTACAAAGACGGCAGCGTGGTCTGCGTGGAGAGCGGCAAGAAGTCCCAGATGGAGCTGTCCGGCTCCAATGTGCTCCGCTACGAGATGGCCGACGGCACCAGCCTGATTGTCCGCCCCTCGGGCACCGAACCCAAGGTGAAGGTCTACATCCTGGCCAACGGGACCACCCGGGAGGAGTGCGACGCCAAGGTGGAGCAGTACGCCGCCTGGGCGGAGAGCCTCAAGAGTTAAAAAATCCCGCTTTTCAAGAGCGGGCTCCATAAAGAAGCTAAGGGCAAGGCAGACCGCAACGGTTTGCCTTGCCCCTTTTTATTTGTGACAGTCTTCCCACGGAAGATATTTTTTTATGCAATCATCCGCCCTGATAGGCCTTGATGGCGGCGGCGGTCTGGGCGTAGTCCGCCGCTACTGTGGCCAGCAGCTGATGGGCCTGGCCGTAATTTTTGGTGCGCAGGGCCTCGGTGATCTCATGGCTGGAGTGGTACAGCCTGGTGAAGCTGAGGTTTTGTGAAACGCCCTTCAGGGTGTGGGCGGCGCGGAAGGCGTCCTCGTAGTTCTCCTCCTTCAGGGAGCTCTCCAGCAGCTGGAAGGACTGGTCAGACAGGAATTTCAGGACGAATTTCTGCACCAGGGCGTCGCTGTACAGCCGGCCCAGCACCTCCTGATAGTCGCCCTCCAGAGCGGCGTAGCACTCTTGAATGGTCATGATATTGCCTCCTTCTCCTGGCACAGATCGATCTTACCGATTGCGCCGGTATATTGGGGGGGATCCTCCGAAGACCACATGGCCCGGCTGGTGATATGGATGGGCACGGAGCGGCCCTCCAACCGGATATGGAAATCGAATTCCACCACCGGAGCCTCGGGCGTGGTGCTCTGGAGGAGTTGGGACAGCTCGGCCAGCCGGTCCAGGTCTACCATCTCCTGCACCTGCTTGTTGTGGTAGGGGTCCACAGTGGCCGCCTCCAGGCCCAGACGCCGCACACCCTGGGCCGAGAGCGCGAGCATGGGGGGCGTTGTGGCGTACTCAAATAGGATATCCTGAGACAGCTCCTTGAAGAACTGGTGAATGACCCGCTCCTGCTCCAAAATCCGCAGGGTGCGGTCGGTGGTGGACAGCTCCTCATACTGGGCCACCTCCACCGCCGTGTTCTCGGCGGCCCGCTGGTCGCTGCGGGCCACGGTGTCCACCGCCATCTCCCGCTGGACGATGTCGCTGCTCTCCACCAGACACTCCAGCAGCAGGGGCTGGAAAGCGCCGCACTCGCCGTTAAGGATCATGGACAGGGCCTTTTCATGGGAGTGGGCGGGCTTGTAGACCCGGGCGCTGGTCAGGGCGTCGTAGACGTCGGCCAGGGAGACCACCTGGGCGGAGATGGGGATGTCCTCCCCCTTCAGGCCGTCAGGATAGCCCCGGCCGTCGTACCGCTCGTGGTGCCAGCGGCAGATCTCATAGGCGTATTTCACCAGCGGCTCATCCTGGAAGGGGACCCCCTTCATCATGTCGGCCCCCATCTGGGAGTGGCCCTTCATGATGGCGAACTCCTCGTCGGTAAACCGGCCTGGCTTGTTGAGTATCTCGCTGGGAATGCAGATCTTGCCCACGTCGTGGAGGGTGGAGGCGTTGCTGATCAGGTTGATGGTCTCCCGGTCCAGCTTATAGCGGTCGGTCTTGCGCATCAGGCTTTTCAGCAGAATTTCTGTCATGGTCTGAATGTGCATGACGTGCAGGCCGCTCTCCTCATTGCGGAACTCCACAATGTGGCTGAGAATGGAGATCATCAGGTTGTTGACCTTCTCCTTCTGGTAGATCTGCTCGTTCACCATGGCGGCCAGCCGGCGCTGCTTGGCGTAGAGCATGATGGTGTTAATCACACGGCGGCGGACCACCATCATGTCGAAGGGGCGGCTGATGTAGTCGGTTACTCCCATGTCATAGGCCCGCTCGATGAAGGCGTGGGTGCTCTCCGCCGAGATCATAATAACGGGCACGCTGTCGATCCAGTTGTATTTATTCATGGTGGACAGCACGCCGAAGCCGTCCAGATTGGGCATTACAATGTCCAGCAGGACCAAGGAAATCTCCTGCTCCCGCTGCTGGAGGATGGCCACCGCCTGCAGTCCGTCCTCCGCCTCGATGATATCGTAGGACTCCTCCAGCATGGAGCGGAGGATGGAGCGGTTCATCTCTGAGTCGTCGGCGACCAGAATGGTATATCGCTGCTCTCTTTTGGGGACCATGTGTTTGTTCACTCACCTTCCGTTGGGGTTATGCCCCGTTGGCCGTCGCGCTGGGACATCAGCTTGGTCAATGTGGCGCACAGCTGTTCAATATTGATAGGCTTTGCCAAATGGGCATCCATGCCCGCCTGGGTGGTGCGGACGATATCCTCCGCAAAGGCGTTGGCGGTCAGGGCGATAATGGGGGTGGTCCGGGCATCGGGCCGGTCCAGGGCCCGGATGGCCTGGGTGGATTCGCAGCCGTCCATCTCGGGCATCTGCATATCCATAAGTACCGCGTCGAAGTAATAGGGCTCCGCCGCCTGGAAGGCCTCCAGTGCCTTCCGGCCGTCCTCCGCGGGGGTTACATCGGCCCCCCGCATCTTCAGCAGCTCGGTGGCAATCTCCATGTTGAGCAGATTGTCCTCCGCCAGCAGGATGTGCCGGTCCTTCAGAGGGATCATATCCTGGGGCTCCTCCTCCGGCTCGTAGGAGATGGCCTCTCCGGCGTCGAAGGGGATGGTCACTGAGAAGGTGGTGCCCTGGCCCAAGGTGCTGTTTACCACGATCTGGCCGCCCATCCGCACTACCAGGTTTTTGACGATGGGCATACCCAGGCCGGTGCCCGTCACCTCCTTGGCCCCGAAGCGGACCTCCCGCTCGTAGGGATCAAAGAGCTTGGGGAGAAACTCCTCCGACATGCCGGCGCCGGTGTCCTCCACGATGAACAGGTAGTTGTTTCGCTTGCCCTCGTCCATCTGCCGCAGGGTGACCGATACCCGGTCCCCGGTCCGGGTAAACTTCATGGAGTTGGACACCAGATTGTTCAGCACCTGGCTGAGCCGGGCGGGGTCGCCCTTAATCATCCGGTTCTTCACGTCGATGGACAGCTGGAAGGTCTTCCCCTGGTTCTTGGCCTGGGCCTGGAAGGGGGACAGGCAGGTCTCCAGGTTCTGCACCAGGTCGAAGGGCTTGATCTCCATGGAGACGTTGCCCTGCTCCAGGCGGGAAATCTCCAGAATATCGTTAATCAGGGCCAGAAGCTGCTGGCTGGCCGCCCCGATCTTGTTCAGGTAGTCCACCATCTTCTCACGGTCGCAGTCGTCCTGGAGGGCCAGGCTGGTCATGCCGATGATGATGTTCAGCGGGGTGCGCATGTCATGGCTCATAACGGAGAAGAACTGCTGCTGGGACTTTTCGCTCTGCTCCGCGGCGGACAGGGCGCCCTTCAGCAGGCGGACCTGCCGCTGCTGCTCCTCCTTCTCGTTCTCCACGTCCCGGAAACAGATAACCACCTCATTGGGCATCTTCTCCGGGTCGGTGAGCATCCGCACACTGATCCAGCGCTCCTCCTCACCGAACTTGCGCAGGAACTCGCCGCCGAAGTCCCGGGTGCCCTCCTCCATCAGCCGTTGTAGGTTCTCCAGGGTGAAATTCTGAACAAACTCCTCCGAGGTCCAGCTGTCCAGATTGGCGGCAATGACCCGCAGCAGGTCCTCGTAATTTCCTTGCCCCTCGCCCAGCTCATGAATCACTATATCCGAGCCCTTGGTCATCTCGTAGACGCCGGTGTCCAGGTTGACCCGGTAGATGGCGTAGTACATATTGCCCAGCACCTGCACCGTCTCAGTGGTGCGTTTGGCGGTCTGGCTCAGCCTCCGGTCCCGCAGCCACATGGCCACGGCAATCACCAGGAAAAAGACCAGTCCGATGCCGTAATACACCAGGATGCTCTGCACCCCCTGGAGAAGCGTCTCATAGGGCACGGTGAGGATACACAGCCAGCCATTGTTGGTGTGCTGGTAGTAGAGCCCCCGGGTCAGCTGCTGCATGCCGATGATTTCGTTGTCCTTGCCGTCCAGCTCGCCCCGGCCGATCCGGTCAAACAGGTTTTTGGTGTAGACCTGCAGCTCCTCCTCGGTGGCCTCGAAGGGGATACTGTAGTACAGCAGGCTGCCCCGGCTGTCCAGCACGTAGTAGGCTCCGCCCTTGGGCAGGTCCTGCTCGGTGTGGTCGGCGCGGAAGTGGTCCAGAGGCACGTCGAAGGCGATGGCGTTGTCGCTGCCGGCGGCGGAGACGGCCACCGTGACCACCATCTGCCCGCCGTAGGCGTCGCTGGCGTAGGCATCGGTATAGATCACCTTTCCCTCGGCTTCCATGGCCTGCTGATACCACGACTGACTCTTATAGTCGTAATCCCAACCCCGAATTCCGCCGGCGGAGATCACCTGGTCGTCCAGCACGGCATAGATATCCAGGCTGCTGGTGCTGATCAGGGCGGTGCTCTTTTCAAAAAAGTCCACCAGCCAGGCCTCAAACTCCGCCGAATCCACACCCTGATCGTCCATGTCCTCCATATAGTACATGGCCATGGTCAGGATGCGGTCATACTCGCTGAGCTGGTTGTTCTCGTCGTTGGAGTAGCTGGTTACCAGGTTTTTGCCCATGGTTCTGGCGTTGTCCAGCAGCAGCTGCTGGCTGATGGTCATTCCCGCCGCAGCCACCACCACGAACAGTATCAAAATCCAGAGGATCCGCCAGTTGCTCCACTTGGAGAGCGGACCCCCTCCCTTATTGCTGCGCATATTGTTCACTCCTTGTTTGGTCAGGCTCCCGTCTGGCCAACGAAGCCGCGTCATTTTCCTGATGGACGGATAGCCGTCCATTGGATAGTATAGCACATCACGGCTTGCGTGTAAAGATATCCGGATAAAAATAAACACTGGGCCGGGGGACTTGCCAAGCGGGAAAAAAGGCATTATAATAGACGGGCATAACCCCAATATTCTGCACGATATGGAGAGGATTTTATGGAACGCACCACCATCGCCGCCATGTTTGCCGATCAGGAGCAGCTGGGCGGACAGACCGTTACCGTGATGGGCTGGGCCCGGACCATCCGGGATATGAAGACCTTCGGCTTTATTGAGCTTAATGACGGCTCCTGCTTTAAGAATCTGCAGGTGGTTATGGACGCCAACGTCCTGAGCAATTACAAGGAGATCGCCGGCCAGAACGTGGGGGCCGCGCTGATTGTCACCGGCCAGGTGGTGCTCACCCCCGAGGCCAAGCAGCCCCTGGAGGTAAAAGCCGCCTCCATTGCCGTGGAGGGCCCCTCCACCCCCGACTACCCCCTGCAAAAGAAGCGCCACAGCGTGGAGTACCTGCGCTCCATCCAGCACCTGCGGCCCCGGACCAATCTGTTCTCCGCCGCCTTCCGGGTGCGGTCGGTGGCCGCCCACGCCATCCACTGCTTTTTCCAGGACCGGGGCTTTGTCTACGTCCACACCCCCCTCATCACCGGCTCCGACTGCGAGGGGGCGGGTGAGATGTTCCAGGTGACCACCCTGGACCTGAACAATCTGCCCCGAACGGAGGACGGGGGCATCGACTACTCCAAGGACTTTTTCGGCAAGCAGACCAGCCTCACCGTCTCCGGCCAGCTCAACGCCGAGAACTTTGCCATGGCCTTCGGCAATGTGTATACCTTCGGCCCCACCTTCCGGGCGGAGAACTCCAACACCCAGCGCCACGCCGCTGAGTTCTGGATGATCGAGCCCGAAATGGCCTTCGCCGACCTGGGCGACTATATGGACAATGCCGAGGCCATGATTAAGCATGTCATCACCACCGTGCTGGAAAAATGCCCCGACGAGATCGCGTTCTTCAATTCCTTTGTGGACAAGGGCCTCAAGGAGCGGCTGGAGCATGTGGCCTCCTCCGACTTCGGCCGGGTGAGCTACACCGAGGCGGTGGAGATCCTTAAAAAGAACAACGACAAATTCGACTTCAAAGTGGAGTGGGGCTGCGACCTCCAGACCGAGCACGAGCGCTACCTCACCGAGCAGGTGTTCCAGCGCCCGGTGTTCGTCACCGACTACCCCAAGGAGATCAAGGCCTTTTACATGCGCCTCAACGACGACGGCAAAACCGTGGCCGCCGCCGACTGCCTGGTGCCCGGCATCGGGGAGATCATCGGCGGCTCCCAGCGCGAGGAGCGGCATGAGGTACTGGAGGCCCGCATGGGCGAGCTGGGCCTGGACCCCCATGACTACTGGTGGTATCTGGACCTGCGGCGCTTCGGCTCCTGCCGCCACGCCGGCTACGGCCTGGGCTTTGAGCGGATGGTAATGTACCTCACCGGCATCAACAACATCCGCGACACCCTGCCCCACCCCCGCACCGTGGGCAACGCGGAGTTTTAAAAGGAGGAGACCCCATGGCACTGCCGGCGAAACAAGAGCACTACACCTATGCGGACTATCTGCTGTGGGAGGGCCCGGAGCGGTATGAGCTGATTGACGGCGAGGCTGTCATGCTCTCCGCGCCCACAACCGTCCACCAGCTTATCAGCGCAGAGCTGATGCGTCAGCTGACAAACTATCTGGAGGGCAAAAAATGCCTTGCCGTCGCCGCCCCCTTCGACGTCCGCCTCTTTGAGCGGGAGGGCGACCGCCCGGAGGACGTGCAGACGGTAGTACAGCCGGACATCTCTATCATCTGCGACCGGGATAAGCTGGACGAGCGCGGCTGCAAGGGCGCGCCTGATCTGACGCTGGAAATCCTTTCGCCCTCTAACGCCTGCCATGATCTCCTGGTCAAGCTGAATCTGTATCAGCGGGCCGGGGTCCGGGAATACTGGGTGGTCTCCCCGGAGGACAAGTCGGTGAATGTCTTTTTGCTGGATGGGGACGGACTGAAGCTCAGCTATGTCTACGGGCCGAAGGACATCGCTAAGGTAAACGTCCTGGACGGCTGCTTTATCGAGCTGAGCAAGGTGTTTCCCGCATGAGAACGAAATCTGAGCTGGAGGCCATCCCCGGCGTGGGAGCCCGCATGGCCAGGCACCTGGAGCGCATCGGCTGTCCCACCCTGGAATCCCTCCGGGGCCAGGATCCGGAGGAGCTCTACCGCCGGGACTGCCTGTCCCAGGGCTGTCAGGTGGACCGGTGCGTGCTCTACGTCTACCGTCTGGCGGTCCACTACGCCGAGCATGGCCAGTGCCCGCCCGATAAGCAGAACTGGTGGGACTGGAAGGACAAATGATAAAAAGCCTGCCGCTGTTGTCAGCGGCAGGCTTTTCTCTGCGAATCAATCCTCGATCAAATTAAACTGCATCAGCATCTGGGCGGCCTGCGCACGGGTGACGGCCCCCTGGGGGTTCATGGTGTTGTCCTCCATACCGGCAATCACGCCGGTCTCAACCGCCCAGCGCACGGCATCCAGGCAGTCGGCAGATATGCTGTCCAGATCGGCGAAGGTCAGCTCCAGCTCGGCCTTGGGGCTGCCGGCGTAGAGATACAGCACACGGGCCAGCTGCTCCCGGTTGATGGCGGTGTTGGGCTCGAAGCTCTCGCCGCCCAGACCGGCGGTGATGCCCTGGCCGGCGGCCCAGTTCACGGCGTTGGCAAACCAGTCGCCGTCGTTCACGTCGTCGTAGTGGGCGCCCTCCGCCTCGGGCTTGCCGCTCATGGCGTACAGGGTCTGCATCATCATGGCGCGGGACATGGTGCTGTTCGGGTCAAAGATGCCGTCACCGACGCCCGACATGAAGCCCTGCTCATGGGCGTACTGGGAGGCTTTGAAGTACCAGTCCTTGGTGATTACGTCAGTGAAGGGGCGCTGGTAGGCCTTCTCCAGGAGGTAGTCGATCAGTTCCAGCCCCTTCTCATGGGCCCGCCTGGCCATGTCTTTACCCACCTTGGTGGTGTCCTTGGGGTCCATCTTCTCAAACTCAGCGTAGAACTCCTTCTGGAGGGCGCTGAGCTGGTCCAGAACATACTGCTTGTCCTCGGCGCTGACGGGCTTGCCGGTAATCTCCTCCGCGTAGAGGATATAGCCGCCCAGGCCCTCGAAGGTGAAGTAGAAGGAGTCCCGCCAGTTCTCGGGGTAGGCCACATACATGCCGCCGTTTCGGGTGGTCCAGGTGTGGAAGCCCTGGGGGGGCTGGGCCGACTGGGTCACCACCTGGGTGGAGACCTGATAGCCCTCATACATACCTTCCAGCAGCATGGGATAGTAGGGGACGAATACGTTGTTGGACATGTTGCCAACGCCGACCCAGCCCACGGTGCCGGTCTCCACCGACTCGTCCTTGAACAGCTGGAAGATCTCGATCTCCTGGTTGCTGGGCTTGCCGATGCTGCTCAGCTTGTAATAGTTGAACACATCGTCCTTGGTCAGCTTCCGGTCGGCCTTGATATTGGTGTACAGGGGGACGAGCTTGCCATCCCTCACGTTGGAGATGGTGAATTTGGTATTGTCCTTAAACAGCTCGCCGGCGGTGTAGTCGGCGTCCTTGTTGAGGAACTTCAGGCCGTCGGACATGCGCGGGGTGCCCACCCGGGGGCTCTCCTCGGTGCCCAGGTTGGCGTAGGAGGCGCGGAAGTCGATGATGTTCTTGTCCGCGTCGCCCACAAAGGTGCCGGCCTGCCGGGCCACCTCGATCAGCCGCTCGGAGGCGATGACGTGGTCGGTATCGTTCAGGTCGATCAGGCCGATAACAGCGAGGTTGGGCTCCAGGAAGATCATGTCGTCGTTGAGCTTCAGGGCCACGTACTGGGTGCCTGAGCAGTTCTCAACATACCAGACCTCCTTCTGGTCGCAGATGAAGATGCCGGAGTCGTAGAAGGCGCCGTACTCGTCATAGATGTCGGCCAGCAGCTCCACAGCCTCCCTGGCGGAGGCGGCCTCTGCCAGAAGGATTGTGGGGATATCGGTCTCCTCGATGCCCACCTTGCCGTCTACCTTCTCCTGTACGTTGGGGTCCACCTTTTTGACCTCCGCGTTGCCCGAGATGGTCTCAGTAGCGGATACCGACAGGCCCTTTTCGTTGGTGCCGAACTCGGTGTAGGACCAGTGGGTGGGATTTTCCTGCCCGCATTCGGGGCACTTGCCGTTGAAAATGTCGTTGGTAAAGTAGGTGAAGCGGTAGCTGTCGTGGGTGAAGGTCCACTCAAATTCGCCGTACTCCGGGCAGCCTAAAAACTTGTCCCCCGCCTTAAAGTGGCCGGCCTCGCTGATAAACCAAAGCTTGTTCATGTCAGAGCCGTAGTCCTCGGTGCGGGCCACAAAGGGGGTGCCTTCCTCGGTCAGGTTGCCGCCCACATAGATGGTGGTGCAGGCGGAGGCGCCAACGGTGGCCGTCAGCGTCAGCGCGGCCGCCACGGCCGCAGTTGTCAGCAGCCGTTTCCATGTTTTCAATTTCATACGATACCATGCGTCCTTTCCTGAATTGTAATCCCGCTTCCGCAGGACCGTGCGTTCCCCGCCCTTTTGCAGCCGCCTCCCCCGGTCTGACTGGCGGGGTGTTCTGGTTTATTATTTTATCACGGAAACCCAAAAAATGCAAATACCAGATTCGCAGCCTGACAGATTTTGCCGGGGGGACGGGCGCTCCGGTGAGCCTACCGCCGTTCAGCCCACCCGGTTGACCAGGGGCTCGCCGGCCAGATACCGGCGCAGGTTCTCCTGAGCCATCTCCACACACCGCCGGCGTGTAATCTCCAGCCGCATTCCTCCGGCCACATGGGGGGTGAGGAGCAGGTTGGGCATGTCCCACAGGGGATGGTCCTCGGGCAGGGGTTCCGGGTCGGTGACGTCCAGGGCGGCGCCCCACAGCTTTCCGGCAGTCATGGCCTCCACCAGGGCGTCCTGGTCCAGCACGGACCCCCGCCCGGCGCTGATAAGGATGGCGTCGTCCTTCATCCGGGCGATACGCTCTCGGTTTATCAGGCGGACCGTCTGGGGGGAGTGGGGCAGGGTGAGGGCCACCACGTCGGCCTGGGGGAGGAGGGCGTCCAGCTCGTCCATGGTGCGCACCTCATCAAAGCCCGCAACGGGGCCGGTCACCGTCCGCTTCAGGCCGATGGTCTTCGCGCCCAGGCCCTGGCACAGCCTGGCAAAGTCGGCCCCCACATGTCCCGCTCCCAGCACCAGAACGGTGCCGCCCAGGATGGTTTTCATGGGCCCCTCGTCCTTCCAGACGTGAGAGCGCTGGCTGTCCAGATAGGTGGGCAGCCGGCGGCAGACGGCCAGCAGGCTGGTGAGCATGTGCTCGGCCACGCTGCGGCTGTTGGACCCGCTGGAGGAGGTAAACAGGATGCCCTCCGGCAGGAAGCCGGCGTACTCCTCGGTGCCCGCCCACATGGTCTGGAACCACTTCAGGCTGGCGGCCCCCTTCATCATCTCCGGCCGGGGCCAGCCGAACGTTACGGTGGCGGCGGCGATCTGCTCCGGGGTGACGGTGCTGCTCCGGGCGTAGACGTGGACGGCGTCGGGGGCGATGGCTTCAAATTCCTCCCGCTCCCCCTCGTGCAGGGGGAGAAGATTCAAAATGTATTCGGACATGGTGATACTCCTTTCATGTTTCGGACGGGCCTGTTCACAGCGGCGCGCCGGGTCGTCGCGCCCTACAGAAAGGCCGGGTATGTGTATGTGGGGCATGACCACCGGGCACGCCGTTTTCCTTCATTATACCGGCCTTTGTCCTCTGTGGCAACCCCCATTCTTCGCCTTTACTCCCCGGCCAAGCTGTGGTAAAATAGGACAAACTGCCGCGAAAGGAGGCCGCCCTCATGACCGTTACCCGCAATACCCCCCTAACCGACTTTCCCGGCGTGGGGGAGGCCCGGGCCAAAAAGCTGGAGAAGCTGGGCCTGTCCACCGCCGGCGACCTGCTCACCTGCTACCCCCGGGACTACGAGGACCGGCGTAAGGTCTACGCCGTGGCCGAGGCCCCTCTGGAGGGGCGGGTGTGCATTGCCGCCATGGCCGCCGAGCACCCCCGGCTCTCCCGCATCCGCAAGGGGCTGGAGCTGGTTCAGGTGAAGGTGGTGGACCACACCGGCGCCCTGCACCTCACCTTCTTCAACCAGGGCTATGTGGAGCGGGCCATCCGGGCCGGGGAGGAATACATCTTCTACGGCGCGGTGGAGGTCCAGGGCCGCCGCCGCTCCATGGTCAACCCCATTTTTGAACGGACCGGCAGGCAGTCCTTTACCGGCTGCATCATGCCGGTTTACCGGCTGACGGCGGGCATCTCCAACCATATGCTGGGCTCCCTCGTCCGGCAGGCCCTGCCCTGCGCCGAGGGGCTGCCCGAGACCCTGCCCCAGTACATCCGGCAGGCCCACAGCCTGGCGGCAGCGGAGTTCTCCCTGAAAAATATCCACTTCCCCGAGGATGAGAAGGCGCTGGACCTGGCCCGGCGGCGGCTGGCCTTTGAGGAACTGTTCTATCTGGCGGTGGGCCTCCACTTTTTAAAGAGCCGCCGGGGCCGGGAGGGGGAGGGATTCCCCATCCCGCCCAAGCCCAGGGAGGAGTTTCTTAGTCTCCTCCCCTTCGCTCCCACCGGGGCCCAAAGCCGGGTGATGGACGAGGTAGCCGCCGATATGGCGTCCGGCCGGCCTATGAACCGGCTGGTCCAGGGGGACGTGGGCTCCGGCAAGACCGCCGTGGCCGCCTATGCCGGCTGGCTGTGCGCCGGCAGCGGATGTCAGGGGGCCCTGATGGCCCCCACCGAGGTGCTGGCCGAACAGCACTATAAATCCCTGTCCGCCCTGCTCTCCCCCGCCGGGGTGCGGGTGGGGCTGCTCACCGGCTCCATGACCGCCGCCGAGAAGAAAAAGGCCCGGGCCGCCCTGGAGACGGGGGAGATCGACTTTGTCATCGGCACCCACGCCCTGATCTCTGAAGGGGTGGCCTTCCAAAGGCTGGCCCTCATTGTGGCCGACGAGCAGCACCGCTTCGGGGTGGCCCAGCGGGCCGCCCTGGCCGCCAAGAGCGGGGCAGGGACCTCCCCCCACGTGCTGGTCATGTCCGCCACCCCCATCCCCCGGACCCTGGCCCTCATCATCTACGGGGATTTGGACGTGTCGGTAATTGACCAGCTCCCCCCCGGCCGCACCCCCATCGCCACCTATGTGGTGCGGGAGGACAAGCGGCAGCGGATGTATGGCTTTGTGCGCAGGCAGGTGGCCGAGGGGCGGCAGGTGTATATCATCTGCCCCGCCGTGGAGGAGAACCCCGACGCCGCCCTGCCCGGAGAGGAGAGTCCCGCCCTGAACCTGAAGGCGGTAAAAACCTATGCGGAAAAGCTCCAGAAGGAGGTCTTCCCCGACCTGCGGCTGGGCATCCTCCACGGGAAGATGAAGCCCCGGGAGAAGGAGGCGGCCATGTCCGCCTTCTCCAGCGGGGAGACCCAGGTACTGGTGGCCACCACCGTAGTGGAGGTGGGGGTGGACGTGCCCAACGCCTCCCTCATCATCATCGAAAACGCCGACCGCTTCGGCCTCAGCCAGCTCCACCAGCTCCGGGGCCGGGTAGGCCGGGGGGAGCACCCCTCCCACTGCGTGCTTATCACCGGCACCCGCAGCCTGGAGGCCATGGAGCGGCTGCACACCCTGGCCTCCACCACTGACGGCTTCAAAATATCCGAGGAGGACCTGAAGGCCCGGGGACCGGGGGACTTCTTTGGCAACCGCCAGCACGGCCTGCCCCAGATGAAGCTGGCCGACCTGGCCGGAGACATGCGGCTGCTCAGCGAGGCCCAGGAGGCCGCCCGGTCCTTGCTGGAGCAGGACCCCCAGCTGTCCCAGCCGGAAAACCGCCCCGTATGGGAACGGGTACGCCGGCTCTTTGCCGACACGCCGGATATTTTTAACTGACCGCAGGGGCGGCCTCCGGACGCCCCTTGCAGCACTGTGCACCCAAAAAATGAAACAGAACAGGAGAATGAACCATGACACATTTAGAAAAAGCCCAGGAGCTCCGGGCCCGCACCGACGTACATTTTAACTGCTGCCAGTCCGTTCTGGTAGCCTTTGCAGAGGACATGGGTCTCACTGAACAGCAGGCCTTCGACCTGGGGGCCAATTTCGGCTCCGGGATGCGCTGCGGCTCGGTGTGCGGCACCCTCACCGGGGCGCTGATGGTGCTGGGCATGAAGGGATACGACGAGGAACAGTCCACCGCCTTCCTGCGCAGGTTCCGGGAGGACCACGGCGAGATCAACTGCGCCGCCCTGCTGAAGAAGTCCCACGAGGCGGGCATCCCCCGGAAGGAGCACTGCGACGGTCTGGTCTTCGAGGTGGTGCAGATGCTGGACTGAAAACCACCAAGGGGCGCCTGTCAGGCGCCCCTTGGTGGTGATCTGGAAGGATGGATGAAAAAGGAATGATGGAGTCAAAGGCCGCAAATCCTCAGAAACCGCCGGCAAGAGCGGCAGCCGACGCTTCGTTAAATTTTTAACCCTTGCTCTGTTCAAGACTTTACCACTCTCCACGGGGAAATGCCATCCTCAAATCCATTATATTTTATATTCGTATTTTGTTATGAATTCGCGCAAAGAACGATCTCCTAAAAAAGCTGCATGACAGCATAAAATTCCAACGAGAGAGGAGCCTGACTTTGGACGAACTGCGGAAGCTGCCCATCCCCCTGCTGGTCTGGTACCGGGAGAACGCCCGGACCCTCCCCTGGCGGAGCGACCCCACCCCTTACCACGTGTGGGTGTCTGAAATCATGCTCCAGCAGACCCGGGTGGCGGCGGTGCTGGATTACTACCGCCGCTTTCTGGAGGCGGCCCCCGACGTGTCCGCTCTGGCCGCCCTGCCCCAGGACCGGCTGATGAAGCTGTGGCAGGGGCTGGGCTACTACAGCCGGGCCAGAAATCTGCAAAAGGCGGCAAAACAGGTCACAGAGAACCACGGCGGAGTATTCCCAAATACTTATGAGACTATCCGGGCTCTGGCCGGGGTGGGGGACTACACCGCCGGGGCCATCGCCTCCATCGCCTTCGGCCTGCCCGTCCCCGCGGTGGACGGCAACGTCCTGCGGGTAATTGCCCGGATCACCGGAGACAGCGGCGACATCACCACTCCCGCCATGAAGAAAAGGGTCACCGCCGCCCTGGCCGAGGTGATTCCCCTGGAGGCCCCCGGGGATTTCAACCAGGCCCTGATGGAGCTGGGGGCCACAATTTGCCTGCCCAACGGCGCGCCCCTGTGCGAGAAGTGCCCGGCGGCCCACCTATGCCGGGCCTTCCAGGAGGGCCGGACAGAGGAGCTGCCCGTCAAGGCGGCGAAAAAGGCCCGGCGGGTGGAGGAGCGCACTGTCTACCTCCTCTTCCGGGGGGACAGCGTGGCCCTCCGCCGCCGTCCGAATCGGGGGCTTCTGGCCGGCCTGTGGGAGTACCCCAACGAGCTGGAGGGGGATGTGGACTGGCCAGCCCGGTGGGGGCTGGCTGTCTCCAAGCTGGAGAAGGCGGGGACAGGAAAGCACATCTTCACCCATATCGAGTGGCATATGACCGCTCTGGCCGGAGAGCTTGACGGTCCGGCTCTGCCTGATGGTTGGGTGTGGGTGGACCGGCAATCCCTGCGGGATGTCTACGCCGTCCCCAACGCCTTCCAGAGCTTTTCCCGGCTTGTGGCCGACCGTCTGGGGCATTTTTGAGAGGAGGGCGCGCTATGATCTGCAATCTGTGTCCCCGGCGCTGTGGGGCCATCCGCGCTGAGACGGAGGGGACCGGCTATTGCCGCATGCCCGCCCTTCCCGTCCTCGCCCGGGCCGCCCTCCACCATTGGGAGGAGCCCCCCATCTCCGGCACCCGGGGCTCGGGGACGGTCTTCTTCTCCGGCTGCTCCCTGGGCTGCGTGTTCTGTCAGAATGAGAAGATCAGCCATCAGGATTTCGGCAGGTCCGTCACCCTGGACCGCCTGCGTGAGATCTGCCAGGCGCTCATTGACCAGGGGGCCCACAACCTCAATTTTGTCAACCCCACCCACTACGCCCACACCCTGGCCGCCCTGCTGGAGGGGTGGCGGCCCCCTATACCTGTCGTATTCAACACCGGGGGATATGACAGGAAGGAAACCCTGCGGGGGCTGGAGGGGAAAATTGACATCTACCTCCCCGACCTGAAATATCTGGACAGGGAGACCGCTAACCGTTACTCCGGGGCCTCCGACTACCCGGAGATCGCCCAGGACGCCATCCGGGAGATGGTCCGTCAGACCGGGCCCTGCCGGTTTGACGATAACGGTCTGTTATTAAGCGGTACAATTATACGCCACCTTATCCTCCCCGGCCAGCTGAATCAGGCCAAGGCGGTGATGGACTGGGTGGCCCGGACGTTTTCACCGGGGACGGCGCTGTTTTCCCTCATGAGCCAGTATACCCCCTGGGGGGACCTGTCCACGCTCCCGGAGCTGAACCGCCGCCTGCGTCCCGGGGAGATGCGGGTGGCACAGGAGTACATGGAGAACCTGGGTCTGGCCGGCTTCACCCAGGAGCGCACCTCCGCCCGGGAGGAGTATACCCCACCCTTCGACTTGACGGGGGTATAGGCATGAAGGATTTTTGGGTTGCTCACTGGCTCCACTGCCTACCGGAAAGGGAATTTGTCAACGGCCGGCGGGTAATTCTCAAAAAGCTGTGTTTCGGACCAGTAGTGTCCCAGGTTTGGTTTGTCACCGAGGACGGCAGGTGCTGGTATGAGGAGACCATTCAGGAGGGCAGTCGGACGGGGGACCACTTCCTGGAGCCGGTCAGCAGGAAAGCCCTGCTGCGGCTTTTGGACAGTGAGATTGCCGTCTGTCAACGGCTGCAACAGTTGGAGGCGTGCTCCCTGTTTCAGGCGGAAAAAGAACGCTGGCACGGACGGTAATGATTTAAGTCAAGGTAAAAAAGAAACCGCCACCCTGCACGGTGACGGTTTCTGTCTCTTGATAAAAACCTAGCTTAACAGGGCCAAACCGCCAGCGCTGGGCGATTCCCCTACACAACTGTAGCATACCACATTTTTGTGGGTGTGTCAAGTTGTGGGACGGCTCCGTTTCTTTGAGACGGGGCCGTTTTATTTATGATAGGCCGACCCCTCGCTGATTTTAAAGGCCCGATAGATCTGCTCCAGCAGCATGACCCGGGCCAGGTGGTGGGGGAAGGTCATGGGAGACATGGACAGCTGGGTGTTGGCCTCCGCCTTGATGGAGGGGTGCAGGCCGTAGCTTCCGCCGATGATAAAGACCATATGCTTCTCCGGGCTGCGGCCCGGGACGGGGAACATCTGGGGAATTTCCTCGCTGGAGCGCATCCGGCCCTCCACGCACAGGGCCGCCACCCGGGAGCCGGGAGGGATTTTTGCCCGGATGGCCTCCCCCTCCTTGGCCAGGGCGTTGGTAATCTCACCCAGGGTGGGGTCCTTGGACAGCTTGGTCTCGGGAATCTCCACCACCGTCAGCCTGCAATAGGGGGACAGGCGTTTTACATACTCGGCGCAGGCGTCCTTGTAAAATTTCTCCTTCAGCTTGCCCACGCAGATCAGGTAAACGCTCAGCATACCGATACCTCCTTAGGGCTCCAGGTGGAGCCCAAGGTATCATGGGGGGCCACGGAGAGGGAGATGTCCCGCTCCGGGTTGCAGTCCATGGCCAGCAGCCGCAGGGCCACCGTGTGACAGGCCCGGACGGGGGTGTTGTTGGTCTGGGACAGGTGGGCCAGAATCACCGACCGGGTGCCGTTTTCCACCGCGAAGGCGGCCAGCTCCGCCCCCGTCTCGTTGGACAGGTGGCCGTAATCGCCCAGGATGCGCTGCTTTAAGTAGTAGGGGTAGGGTCCGGTGCGGACCCAGTCCTCGTCGTGGTTGGTCTCACACACCAGCAGGTCGCAGCCCGCCACCGCCCGGCGGACCGGCTCGGTGATGTGGCCCAGGTCGGTGCACAGCACCATGCGCCCCCCCTCTCCGGCGATGGACCAGCCCACGCTGCCCGCCGCGTCGTGGGGGGTGGGGAAGGACTCCACCCACAGCGCACCAATCTGCGTTCCAGCCCCCGCTTCCAGGGGCTGAAACAGGTCCTTTACCTGGTCACACTGGTTTTTCCGGTACCACTCCCGGCAGGTGGGAGGGGTGGCGTAAATGGGAGCCCCCGCCTTTTTGGTAAACACACGCAGACCTGAGACGTGGTCGCTGTGCTCGTGGGTGAGCAGGATGGCGGACAGCTGGTGCGGCTTCACGCCCAGTTCCGCCAGCCCGGCGGTAAGACGCTTGGCGGAGATGCCGGCGTCCAGCAGGATGTGGGTGTCCCCGCAGGACACCAGAGCGGCATTGCCCAGCGAGCCGCTGGCAAGGGTGGTAAAGGTAAACAAACTATCGCTCCTTATACAACTTACAACAATTCAGGGCCCGACATCCCTGCCGGACCCTGGGGAATATTGTAGAGCGCGACGATACCGGCGCGCCGCCTAGTCATCCTGCAAAATTGAACCGCCGGCCCCTGTGGACGGCAGTTACCCCACCTGAGACTGGTCATCCTCGCCGGGTACGCTGATGATCTGAATATCGGCCCCCAGGTTGGCCAGCTTTTCCACGATGGTCTCATAGCCCCGCTCGATGTGGTGGATGCCGTCGATCTCGGTGACGCCCTGGGCGGCCAGGCCGGCAATGACCATGGCGGCCCCGGCCCGCAGGTCGCAGGCGTGGATGGGGGCTCCGGTGAGGTGGTCCACCCCCTCGATAACGGCCACCTTGCCGTCCACCTGGATGCGGGCCCCCATGCGGCGGAACTCGTCCACATAGCGGTAGCGGTTGTCCCAAACCCCCTCGGTCAGGACGCTTGTCCCCTGTGCCACGCACAGGGCGGCGGCAATCTGGGGCTGCATATCGGTGGGGAAGCCGGGGTAGGGCATGGTTTTCACGTTCACCCGGCCCATGGGACCCTCCCGGCGCAGGCGGAGGGCATCGTCCAGCTCCTCCACCTCCACCCCCATCTCCACCAGCTTGGCGGTGATGCAGTCCAGGTGCTTGGGAATCACGTTCCGGATGAGCACATCTCCCCCGGCAGCGGCCACGGCGGCCATATAGGTGCCCGCTTCAATCTGGTCGGGGATGATGGAGTAGGAGCCCCCCCGCAGGCGGGCCACCCCGTGAATTTTAATCACGTCGGTGCCCGCGCCCCGAATGTCGGCCCCCATGGAGTTGAGGAAGTTGGCCAGGTCCACAATATGGGGCTCTTTGGCGGCGTTTTCGATAACCGTCATGCCGGAGGCCAGGGTGGCGGCCAGCATAATGTTCATGGTGGCCCCCACCGAGACGATATCCAGATAGACCTGTCCCCCGGACAGCCGGGCCCCGTTGGGCACCCGGGCGTCGATCAGGCCGTTGCGCACCTCCACGTCGGCCCCCATGGACACAAAGCCCTTGATGTGCTGGTCCACAGGCCGGCCGCCCAGGTCGCAGCCGCCGGGCAGGGGGACCTCCGCCCAGCCGAACCGGCTGAGCAGCGCCCCCACCAGATAGTAGCTGGCACGGATTTTCCGAGCCAGCTCGTAGGGCACCTGACGGTTGCGGATATGAGAGCAGTCCACCTCTACGGTGGTGCGGTTGACCAAGCGCACATCGGCGCCCAGCTCCCGCAGGATTTGAAGAATCAGGGTAACATCGCTGATCTGGGGAACGTTTTCAATGCGGCAGACGCCGTCCACCAGCAGGGCGGCGGGGATGATGGCTACAGCGGCATTTTTCGCGCCGCTGATGTGGATGGTTCCGTGTAGGGGGCGGCCCCCATGAATCAGATACTTGGTCAAAAACCTGCACCCTCTTTTCCATTTCTTGGAGTATAAAGTATAATACGGCGGTACGCCATATGTAAAATCAACTCAGCCGCTGCCAGTGGCAGGGCGCATCAAACCGGATACATTATAGCACTATTATGTCCAGCTTGCAACAAAAATTGCGGACCCGTGAACAAATTGTTAAAAAAGACGGACAGCAGAGGAAAAATCTCCCCTTCGCTGTCCGATACTCAGAATTTTTCTGTTATTCACTGTAAATCATGGGCTGTGTTTTCCGCGCAGGGGGGCGGCCCCTAGGGCTTCCGCCCCTGGTATTTTTCCTGAACCCGGGGCAGCAGGCTGGCCAGCCGGGCCTTCTCCTGCCGCTCCAGCAGGTCGCCGATAAGCTGGTTAGACACCAGAAAGCCCCGGGGGGTGAGCCGCCACCGCCCGGCGGTGGTCCGCTCCGCCCAGCCCCGGGCGGCAAACTCCCGCAGCCGCTCCTCGATGGGGGCGAAGTCCATAAAGTAGGTCCCCCGGTACTCCCACTCCTCGATGCCCATGGAGGTGCGCAGGCGGAGCATCAGGTACTCGCTGCCCCGCTCCTCCTGGGGAATCAGGTCCTGGCTGTCCAGCAGGGGGGCGGAGCCCTCCAGCACCCCTGTGATGTAGCCCTCCAGGTCCCGGACCCAGGCGTACCGCCGGCCGCCGAAGTCGGAGTGAGCCCCGGGGCCGAAGCCGATATAGGGCCTGGTGAGCCAGTAGCGCAGGTTGTGCCGGGACTGAAATCCCGGCTTGGCAAAGTTGGATATCTCATACTGTCCAAAGCCCGCCTTGGCCAGTCGGGCCACCGTCCAGAGGTAGAGGTCGGCCTGGGCGTCGTCGCTGAGCAGCCGCTCCCCTTTAGCCGTCCGGGCGGCCAGCGGGGTGCCCGGCTCCACCTTCAGCCCGTAGCAGGACAGGTGGTCGGGCTCCAGAGACAGGGCGTGCTCCACCGTGTTCCACCAGCTGGACACCGTCTGCACCGGCAGGCCGTAGATCAGGTCCAGGGACAGGCTGGCAAAGCCCGCCTTTCGGGCGGCGGCCACCGCCTCGTCCCCCTGCTCCACCGTGTGGGGCCGGTGGACCGCCTCCAGCTCCGCCGGACAGGCCGACTGGAGCCCGATGGAGATGCGGTTGAAGCCCGCCCTGCGCAGGGCCTTCAGCGACTTGAAGTCCACGCTGTCCGGGTTGGCCTCCAGGGTGATCTCGGCGTCCTTTTCCACAGTGTAGTGCTTTTTGATGGCCGAGAGCAGCGCCCGCAGCCGCTTCTCCCCGTAGAAGCTGGGGGTGCCGCCGCCGAAGTAAATCGTGTCCACCGCCATGCCCCGGGCTGCGAAGGCGCTCTCCTTGAGATGGGCCAGCAGGGCCTTCTGGTAGCGGTCCATTTGGTCCTCATGGCCGGCCAGGGAGTAGAAGTCGCAGTAGTCGCACTTGCTGCGGCAGAAGGGGATGTGAATGTAGATGCCCAGCTTCTCCCCGGCGGGCTTTTGTTTTCCCAGCATTGCACAGACCTCCGAATCTGTTGGGAGAGCCGTCTCCTGGCCGGCCCGTTAGGATGGATTTATGCTCTCAGGAGCGGGCCGCCGAAGGCGGCGGCCCCTACAGTTACCGATACAGAAAATCCAGCTGCTCCAGTGTCTCCCGCACCCGGTCGGCCGCCCCCTGGTCGGGACACAGAACGGTGTGCAGGTGGACCCCCTCGGTGAGCTGGGACAGGGGGGCGGCGGCCTCCTGGCGGCAGCGGGCCACAAACTGTGCCACGTCGTACCGGCTGGCCAGCCGCAGGGGGCCGGTGAGCTGGCCATAGATGGGGTGCTCCACAATCACATCCAGCACGGTGCACCCCTGGTCCACCATGGCGTTGAGCTCCTCCTCCATCTGGTCCGCCCGGTGGCGGCAGGCGAAGGTGCGCACCACCCCGGCAGGGGGCCGGGGCAGCAGATAGCCCCGGGGGGTGGCGGTGATGTCCAGTCCCCCGGCCCGGAGGAGGGCCACGTCGCCCACGATGACCTGCCGGCTCACATTCAGCTCCCGGGCCAGGGCGGCGGCGCTCAGCGGTCCCTCCGCCCCTCTCAGCCGCTCCGCGAGCGCTTCGCGGCGCGCTTCACTGTCCATCATACCCCTCCTTACGCTCGTCAAATTCCAACCTCCAGTGTAGCACACCAAGCCGCTGAGAGCAAGCTTGACTTTTCCGTCATTTGGTGTATTATTTTTTTTACCCGCTGCCCCTTCTGTCCCAGTGGGGAGCTGTAAGATTTTTATAAAGGAGAGCAACTGACATGAGAAAATTCCTTTGGAAGCGGCTGGCCGCCGGAGCCCTGGTCGGGTGCCTGCTGGTAGTTTTGTCTGCCTGCGGCGGTCTGAGTGAAACGGATGCCGAGACTTACGTCAAAGGTCATTTAGACGCCGCCTATCTGGGCATCTACGACAAGGCCTACATAGACCTGGTGGAGGATATGACCGAGGACGACGCCCGGGAGCTGCACGAAAGCAATGTGTCCGACGAGACTGAGTATTACCTGCTGGACTTTCTGGCCATCGACTACCCCAACGACGAGATGGTGGAGCGGGCCAAAGAGGTGATGGAGAAAATCTACGCCAAGTCCAAATACACGGTGGGCACTGGCAGCAAAACCAAGGATGGGGACTTTGTAGTAGAGGTAACCGTCTCTCCCCTGGACCTGTACAGCCTGCTGACAGACGACGACTTTTACGACGCCCTGGACCAGGCCGGCTTCGACGAAGCGGAGACCGAGGAGGAGTATGAGGCGGTGGACGCCATCTACGGTCCGCTGATGCTGGATCTGCTGGAGGACCGGCTGGACGATGTCGAGTATGGCGAGGACCAGATCATCATGCTCCAGCTGAAAAAGGATGCCGACGGCTACTACGCCCTGGTAGAGGCCGGAATGCAGAAGGTGGACGAGGTCATGGTTGACTACTCCGGCGCTTATAGCAAATAAACTGACGCGTTCCCGCCTCTTTCCCGGCGGGAACGCGCTGTTTTCTCTTGACTTTCTTCCTGTAAATTTATAGAATAGAGAGGCTTATAGAAATCATAACCCATTATTAAGATAAAGGACTGAGACGATATGGCCAAGGACAACAAAAAACAGGTGGAACAGATCACCGATATGGAGGTGGACTTTGCCCAGTGGTACACCGATGTGTGCAAAAAGGCGGAGCTGATTGACTACTCCTCCATCAAGGGTATGTTCATCTACCGCCCCTACGGCTACGCCATCTGGGAGAACATCCAGCACGAGCTGGACAAGAAGTTTAAGGAGACGGGCCACGAGAACGTCTACCTGCCCATGCTCATCCCCGAGAGCCTGCTCCAGAAGGAGAAGGACCACGTGGAGGGCTTCGCCCCCGAGTGCGCCTGGGTGACCCTGGGGGGCAGCGAGAAGCTGGAGGAAAAATACTGCATCCGTCCCACCTCCGAGACTCTGTTCTGCGAGCACTACAAAAACATCATCCACTCCCACCGGGACCTGCCCAAGCTGTATAACCAGTGGTGCTCCGTGCTGCGGTGGGAGAAGACCTCCCGCCCCTTCCTGCGCCACCGGGAGTTTTTGTGGCAGGAGGGCCACACCATGCACGCCACGGCCGAGGAGGCCCGGGAGGAGACCATGCGTATGCTCAACGTCTACGCCGACTTTCTGGAGAACGTGCTGGCCATGCCGGTGGTGAAGGGCCGGAAGACCGACAAGGAGAAGTTCAACGGCGCTGAGGAGACCTACACTGTGGAGTGCATGATGCACGACCACAAGGCGCTTCAGTCCGGTACCAGCCACTACTTTGGAGACGGCTTCGCCAAGGCCTTCGACATCACCTTCACCGGCAGCGACAACCAGCTCCACCACCCCCACCAGACCAGCTGGGGGGTGTCCACCCGGATGATCGGCGGCATCATCATGACCCACGGCGACAACAGCGGCCTGGTGCTGCCCCCCCGCATCGCCCCCATCCAGGCTATGGTGATTCCCGTGGCCCAGCACAAGGAGGGCGTTCTGGACGCCGCCTCCGCCCTGCTGGAGCGGCTGAAAAAGGCGGGCATCCGGGCGAAGATGGACAGCTCCGACCAGTCCATGGGCTGGAAGGCCGCCGAGTATGAGATGAAGGGCGTCCCCCTGCGGGTGGAGATCGGCCCCAAGGATATGGAGAAGGGCCAGTGCTGCATCTGCCGCCGGGACACCGGGGAGAAGATTTTTGTCCCCCTCAGCGAGCTGGAGGAGGACGTGCGCTGGCTGCTGGACGAGGTCCACAAGGGCCTGTACAACCGGGCCAAAAAGAACCTGGAGGACCACACCCGGGTGTGCCTCACCCTGGAGGAGGTCAAGGCGTTTATGGAGGCCGAGGGTGGCTTTGCCAAAACCATGTGGTGCGGCGAGCTGGACTGCGAGCTGGCCATGAAGGAGAAGGCCGGGGTCACCTCCCGCTGTATGCCCCTGGAGCAGGAGCATGTAGCTGATGTGTGCGTCTGCTGCGGAAAGCCCGCCAGGCACTCCATTTTGTGGGGCGTGGCGTACTGATTAGAATAGCACAGGCCCGCTCCCATCTGGGAGTGGGCCTGGATTTTGTCAAAATATATCCCCAAAAATGTCCTCAAGTCGAATGGTAAAATCGTCGTAGAGGTGGCACTTGAACTCTGTCACCAGGCGGGCCCGCTCCTCCTCAGTCAGGTCGTCCCACTCCGCCTGGCGGTAGTAGGTGTAGAGATTGTCCAGCACATAACCGCCGTTTTGGAGCCGGTAGACCTCGATGGAGCAGTCGGCGGGGTTGACAATCCAATACTCCGGCACGCCGCTGGCCTCATAGGCGTTTTTCTTGTACCACTTATCATTTTTTGCCGTGCTGGGGGAGAGCACCTCCACCACCAGGTCAGGCGGGCCGTAGACGCCCTTAGGTTTAATCTTATCCCGGTCGCAGACAATCATAAAATCCGGGATAAACCGGTCCTGATCGGTCAGATACAGGTCATATCCGTCCCCCAGAGGGACACAGCGTTTTCCCTTCAAAAAGGTGCGAAAGGTAAAATAGATATTTTCCGCAATTCGGTTGTGCCGCGTCGTGGCGGGAGACATGGCGGTTACCCTGCCGCCAATCAGCTCTTTCCGAAAATCCTCCTGATAAGCCAGATTGGTGCTCATAACGGCGCTCCTTTCTGCTCGACTTCCGCTTTCGCTACACCACACGCTCAAAGATATCCGCCACCTGGATGGTCAGGTCGTCAAAGAGGCTGCATTTAAATTCGGTGGGGATGGAGTCCCGTTCCTCCTGGGACATCTTGTTCAGAATGGCCTCCAGCTCCAGGCCGTAGGTGGCGTTGAGGACAAACTGTCCCCCCTCCGGCAGGTACTGCTCCACCGTGCGGTCGCCGGGGCTGACGATCCAGTACTCCCGCACGCCGCACTGGGCGTAGACCTTCATCTTGCGGCCGCGGTCGTACTGCGCCGTGCTGGGGGAGAGCACCTCCACCACCAGGTCGGGCGCTCCGTACACCCCGTCGTGCTTGATTTTGTCCGGGTCACAGACTACCATCATGTCTGGGATGAAGCGGTCCTCCTCCGTAAGGTAGAGGTCTACCCCATCTGCAAAGGGGGTACAGCGTTTCCCTCTCAGATAGTCGGCAAAAATGCGGGCAATATTAAATGATACATGATTGTGGTTGATGGATGGCCTGGGCGACATGGCCACGAATTTGCCGCCGATCAGCTCCTCCGCCGGGTAATCCTGATATGCCAGATTGGTGTTCATGACAGCGCTCCTTTCCCTCTGGTTTCCACTGTTTCCGGTTATGATTTTATTATACAGGATGGCCCGGAAATCCGCAAGGACATATTTCTCACCCGACGCACCTGAATGCTCCGGCCCGCAGTTAAAATTCTTGCTTTTTTGGGCGTTTTGTGATAGTCTGGATGGGCAAAGGAAGTGAAACCTGATGAATATTTACGAATCTGCTGAGGACTACCTGGAGGCCATCCTGATCCTGCGGGAGCGGCAGGGGTCGGTGCGCTCAATCGACGTGGTGCACCAGCTGGAGCTGACCAAGCCCAGCGTCAGTGTAGCCATGAAGCGCTTCCGGGAGAACGGCTACATCGAGATGGACGGGGACGGGTTCATCACCCTGCTTCCCCCGGGGGAGGAGATCGCCCAACGCATCTACGGCCGGCACAAGATGCTGACCCGGTTCCTGCGGCTGCTGGGGGTGAGCGAGGAGAACGCCGCCGCCGACGCCTGCAAGATGGAGCACGACCTGAGCGAGGAGACCTTCGAGCGCATCCGGGAGCACGCCCTGCGTCAGGGTGTGGACCTCCTGGAGGAACAGAACTGAATACCGACAGCTGAGGCCCCCGCCTGCGGGGGCCTTTTTGCGGGCAAAAATGGGCGCAGTTTTCCGCCATTTCCATAAAGTGTATGGAAACGTACTACTTTGGGGGGATTGCACGGTATGGGTGAGGAGGGGACGGCCCTCTCAGTCAGCCTTGCGGCTGACAGCTCCCCCAGAGGGGGAGCTTTTGGGTGCTTTCCGGGAAGCTCCCTACCTCCCCCTTTGGGGGAGGTGGCACGGCGAAGCCGTGACGGAGAGGGCCGTCCCCCCACAACATACAAAGGAGGAACAAACCTATGCCAACCAACCACACACCACATTACAACCTCAGCCAATGGGAGCGCGACGACCGTATTCTGATGGACGATTTCAATGCCGACAACGCCAAAATCGACGCGGCGTTGGGGGAACACGGGAAAAATATCGCTGATTTGCTCCAGGTCGCCGCTCTGGCGCCGAAGCACGGGAATTGTAACATCGAGACCTTCAGCTTCGTCGGAGCGGGTTTGACTGAGGCAGGGAAAACCATCCGTTTTACTCGGAAACCGCTGTTCTTCTTGGCCTGCGGCTCGCAGTTTTCGGGGGTTTTGTTCGGCTTTGGGGCGGGCAGTACCGCTTATTACCTCGGATACCGGTCGGGCGGGGGCAACTCCACCGTGTATTACCTGCAATCTGGCGTATCCTGGAGCGGAAATCAAGTCATTATTAATAACCGCGATGTTTCGCTGGCAATGGATTGGCAGGACCAGGTGTATCAGGTGGTTGCCTTCTGCGCGATGGACCGGTAGGACATAAAGGCCCCCGGGCCAGTTGGCCCGGGGGTTTAGAATGCACAAGTTAATTTTTTTCGTAATTAGCTGATGCTAACCGCAGTCACGGTCAGAGTCGTATCTCCTGTAGCGGCCGAAGCATCCACAGTGAAGATAATGGTCAAAGTCGGATCAGCATAGCTGGACCCAGTGCTCTTGTACGTAGCGCTCGTTACGCCAGCATTCACCGTAGCAGTGTGCCCAGTTGCCTGCAGGCTACCAGTCACCCCCGCCTTTGTAGCAACTACGGTAATGTCCTGGCTGGCCGCAACAGAGACATATGTGGTAGAACCAGAACCCAAAGTCCATCCTGCCATTCCAGTCGCATCCAGTGCCACATTAACTGCGATATAGTCTTGATCCAGAACAATATCATCGGTCAGCTTACTAGCTGCAATGGAGCCGCCGTAAACAACATAGGTGTTGCCAGAACCGCCCACAGTGTACATCATGCCAGTGCCCTTAGCACCAGTTACATCAGCCTTGGCAGGCACGGGGAAAGGCGCGTTGGTGGGAATAATCTTGCTGCCACTGATACCGTCGCCGCTCACGGCCACGTAGCCGGTGGTCAGCGCGAAGCCATCAGCGCCAATGGTGCTGGCAGAGGTCATGGGGTAATAGGTCTTGCTGTCCTGAGTCACCGCAGTAGTGCTATTGGTAACACCAGTACCAGCAACATAGGTACCAGCCAGGCTCTCAGCGGTCTTCACATCGTCCAGACCGTTGTCGACCTGAGAAACAAACACGGTGTTGCCGTCGATGGTGCCCTTATAGCTGGCGATGATTCCAGTGGCACTGTCGATCTTGTAGTACACGGGAACCATACCGTCCATGACTGTGATAATGGGAGCGGTCGCAGTGGCCCAGTCGATCTTAGAGGGATCAGTTACACCCAGCTTGGCACAGACGTCATTCACCACCTGAGTGAGGGACGGCGCGGTAGCACCACTGTAGTGCACAGTCACGACACGCACATTGGTGGTCTTATCAGCGCCGGACTTGTTGGTGGAGTTCAGGTTATAGTCCAGATTGCTAGCGGAGACCTTGCTGTCGTCGCTCACCACAAAGGTGATAACGGAATCCTGAGCGGGCATGGTGAAGGTGACGCTGCCGGTGCCGGAGATGGTGCCCGCAGAAGTGCCGTTCACCTTGACATCGGCGGTGAAGCCGGCGGTCACGGTGGCGGCTACGGTCACGGTGGAGCCGGCCTGGACCTCACTGCCGGAGGCGATGGCCGCACCGCTGGCCTTGGTCACGGCCAGGCCGCTGATGTCCGCCACGGAGGCGTAGGTCAGCAGGTAGGACTCGGTGGTCAGAGCCTCGAACTTGGTGTCCTTGATGATGATGGCAGTGGCGTAGCCGGTAGCGGGATCGCAGATGGCCACGAAGTTGCCGGTGAACAGGTAGGACTCGTCGGGCTGCTGTGCGCCCAGACGGTTCAGGGCACTCTTGGCGCTGGAGTAGGTGGTGTAGCTGCTGTCCAGCTTGCCCTTCTCGTCGGTGCCGCGAATGTGGAACTTGACATTGTCATCCAGCTGGACATAGCGGTCATTGCTCTTGTCGGTGTGGATGTACAGGGTCTGGTCCTTCAGCCACAGCTTGGTGTCGGCGCCCAGGGTAACGCTGTTTGTTGTTGTGCCGCTGGTGGCCTGGACATAGCCGTCGGTGCGGTTATCGACCTGAGTGGCATCCTCCCAGTTGTCAGCCATGGCATCCATGCGGGTGATGCGGCCGTCGGAATTGACCTTGGCCTCGTAGATGATGCCCTCGGCCAGGTTCGCGCCGCCCTTGGTAGCGCCCTCCCAGCTGACCAGGGACTCGATGCGGTCGCTGTACACGCCATTGACAAAGCCCTCATAGATGAAGACGTCCTTGTCGTTCTCGTCGTCGCGGTCGGCTTGCTTGATGAGCTTGGTCAGATAGACGAAGTTCTGGCTGCCGGTGTTCTCGCCCACAACCACAGCGTACTTGATGTAGCCGGAGCCGGACTCGTAGAGGACATAAGCGCCCTTGGCGTCAGTGGTGCCGGCGGTGAACTCGATGTTGGTGTTGCGGACGCCCACGGAGGTGCCGTTGATGTCCACGATGGAGCCAGCAGGGTTGATGCTGTTGTCAGCGTCCACGGCCACATAGACTGTCTTGGTGTTGCCGTACTTGATAGCCGGGGTAGGAGCACTGGGAGTGGGGGGAACAGCTTCATAGGTGTTATCAGCGGCCTTCAGCATACCACCCTCCAGGGTGACGTGATCCTTGTCGATCACCTTGCTGGCGGTGTAATCCTCCCAATACTGGGTATCCACGGCGGACTCAATAATCATCACGTCGCCGTCCATGGAGTAGGTAACCCACTTGTTGATAGCGCCTACCTTGTAGGTGGCCAGAGCAGCACCGAACAGCTGCTTGCCGTCGTCGGTGTTCTTCAGGTCCTTAACCTGGGCCCGCACGGTCTTCAGGGTAGCGGTGCCGGTCTCATCGTCGATGAGGATCACCAGGGCGCGGTCAACGGTGTTGGCCAGAACGTCGGCGTCGGGCTGATAGCCCACCAGGAAGGCGTAATTGGTGCTGGCCTTCACGTTCTCCAGACCGATAACGTAGCCGTACTGATCCAGATACAGGTTGTAGCGGTGATTCTTCATCTGGAGGTTGCCGCTGAGAGTATCGTAGTTGTACAGATACTCGGGGTCCCAAACGGCGTCATAGGAGGCGTCGTACTTGGTGCCGTCGGCAGTGATGCTCTCCATCATGTAGGCATTATTGTCGTCGTCGTTGGTGCCGGTGGAGTAGGAGTTGACATAGACGTCAGCCACCAGCTCGGGGGCGGCAATGCTCTGGACTTCCTTCTTGGTGCCGGCGAAGGTAACCAGCATCAGGTCGTCCTGCTTGTAGTCCTCAATCGCGAAGTCCGCGCCGGACAGGGACCGGGTAAGGATCACCTCAGTGGCCTTGCCGGGGGTGCCCACGCCCTCCAGGTCCTCGTAGATGTTGATGGACAGCTTGTCATTGCGCTCGTCGTAGTCGTTGTTGGCGTAGGCCAGATAGGTGTGGATCTCGACGATGGTCAGTTCCTCGTTGTCCTTGGTGTCGTCCACATAGGCCTCGGTCAGCACGCCCTTGCCGGTAGTGCCCACACGGTCGTCGTTGCGGCGCTCAAACTTGTTCTGCTCGGCCTGCTCGTTGGCGGCAGTCATGCGCACGCCGTTGACCCAGTAGTAGAAGGGGTACTTCTGCGCGGCGGCCGCGCCCACGTCGGAGTAAACCTCGCCGCCCTCCACCTTCACGGTGTAGCTCTTGCGCAGCAGCTCCTTCTTGGCGTAGGTGCCGATCTCCTCGCCCTGGTAGTCCCACTGACGGGCGGGACGGCCGAAGACATCGCGCTCGTCGCTGTCCAGACGCAGCTTGCCCTTGTACAGCTGCTCGCCCAGCTCCACGATAGCGCCCAGGTTGGTGGAGCCGATGGAGGTGGCGCTGGCATCGCTAATCGCGGTGGCGTAGGTCTGGCTGCTGGTGACATAAACGTAGTTGACCTTACCGGTGGTAGCAATAATGCTTCCGTCGGGGTCCAGGAAAGTGGTGGTGTTGCCGTCGGGCTCCACCATGCCGGTCTTCAGGGCGTTGAGCGCCATCTGAGCGACCTGGTTCCGGGTCATGGGGGTGCTGCCGTCGGAACCCACGTCGTTAAAGATGCCGATCTTGGTGCCCTGACGGACAGTGGAGACCACAAAGCCGTCGTTGTAGTCGTTCTGGTAACGGAAATAGCCCAGAGCCCGCATCATCATAGAGGCGGCCTCAACGGCGGTGACGGTGGCGGCGGGATCGTAGATGCCGTCGCCGCGGCCGGACACAATGCCGTTGGCGGCGCAGGCGCCGACCCAGCCCTTGGCCCAGTCAAAGTTGCCGCTCACGTCGGCAAAGGGACAGGTGCTCACATAGTAGTTGTAATCCAGGTTCAGCAGCTTGCCCATCACGACTGCCATCTCAGCACGAGTGACAGGGCGGTCGGGACCGAAGCCACGGTCGTCGCCGACCATGACCTCAACGGCCTGCAAAACCTCGATGGCTTCGACGTTGTCTTCCGCGTCAACGTCGGAGTAGCCCGCAGCCGCACTGGTGCCGACGACCATCATGCCCAGGAGCATGACAGAGGCCAGAGTGAGGCTGAGAGCCCGCTTCAGGTTTCTCATTCGGATTTCCTCCTTACAAAATTTTTCGGCCTGAGAGGGGCCGGGATTTGGATAAAAGGTGAAAATTTGTCCCATTTGGTAGTTTTCCGAAGATTTAACCTTTTTGAAACAATTTTCGCCATTTTATCCAAAAATTTCGAGGTTTTTCAACATTTCGCCCCTGCCACCGCCGTGTCACTCCCCTTGCATCCAGGGAGCTCGGTTCGTTCCACAGACCGGACACGGC
>CATEPI010000007.1:0-96258 GCA_949525845.1 uncultured Eubacteriales bacterium | reverse complement strand
GGCGTGTCATCCCTTTTTGTCCTATTTGGGGCGACTTTCGCAATCACCTAATAAAATATTGTATAAAGCTGCATTTTTTCTGTTGCAGCCTGATACCATGTTCCCGGCAGCTCAGTCATCCATACGGGGGTCGTCATAATCCAGATTCAATACACCAAAAATATAACGTTCATGGTCGTCGCTGTGGCCGGTCTCAATCTCCCTGAGCTCATCCGCCCAATCCAGGTGCTGATAGGGCTCAGCCTTCGGACTGGTTTTGAACCACTCTAAAAAGTCGTCCATCATCTCCCTGTGCCAGGGATAGCTGTCAACCCAGGTAGTGGGGAATTTTTTTGCCGCAATTACTTCAGCGCCGTAAATATCCCGGACCTGAATCTTTTCTGCGTGAACAATAGTCTCCTCCACCAGGTGAGCAGGAAGGAAAAACACCCCGCTCTTACAGGCATAGACGATATCCCCGGGAAGACAGATGGCATTTCCGATTATACAGGGGCCGTTGTATGAAATCATGGTCTCGTTGCGGCAGGGCGTGGGGTCCACATGGCGATGAAAGAAATTCACATTTTCCAACGCCTCCAGCTGGTCCAGGTCCCTGACCGAGCCCCAGACTACAGCACCGCCTCTTTTGGTACTGTGACTGATAGACGCCCCCAGGTTCCCGCCGATCATAGGAGCTTCATAGGTCTTGTCATGGCAGTTGATGACGATTACGTCGTCTTCCTCCAAATTGCTGATTACCCAGGCATGGAACGAGTCCCGCGGCATGCCCTGAGCCTTTCCCTGCTTCAGCATGGCCAGCCCTAAATCCTCACGCATAGGAACATAGGTCATTGTAACCGCTCGTCCAACCATTGGCAGCGCCTTGCCGCTGGTATAATGGAAACCATCCTGGAACTGGTTGTTATACAGCTTGTTCCAGGCGATTTGCCAGGTTTCTTCCAGGGAAAGCCTGCGGATCCGTTCCAGATGCTCCTCCGGAACATAGGGGCGCCCGTCCGGCAGCCGTTCGCCTTTCCAAAGCGGGGTCAGTTGAATAATATCTTCTCTGCTGTTAAATTGCATTTGATATACCCCCTAATGTAATTTTTACAAAATTGTGTCCCTTATTCCTCTCGGGTCAGCACTGCATTTGTTTGGCCGCCACTTCGCCTCCGCGCCGGAAGCACAGGGCATTTTTAGGGTTTACCTTGCCTTTTTTGGCAAAATAGGTGTCAATTGCGCCGCACATGTAATCAGAATCAAAATCCTTGGAGGCGAAGGCCAGGGCGCCGAGCATCACAATATTGGCACCTCTTGGATTTCCCACCTCATTTGCGATGTCGGTAGCCGGAACCCTAATGCAGGTTACATCGTCCCGATAGGTTCGATCAGCCTGGACGATTGAGCTGTTTACCAGCAGCAGTCCACCAGGACGCAGCTGCTTCTCGTAGTGATCCACAGCAGTCTCGTTCATCGTCAGCAGAATATCGACCTCACGGCAAAAAGGACTGGCTATCTCTTCATCACTGATTACAACATTACATCCGGCCGTACCGCCGCGCATCTCGGCGCCGTAAGAGGGATACCAGGTTACATTTTTACCTGCCTCCATTCCGGAGTCGGCAAGAATCATTCCTGCCACAAGCACGCCCTGTCCGCCAAATCCGGAACAAATGATTTCAGTCATTATTCCTCTCCCCCTTTGTCAATAAATTCCCCAATCTCAAAATATTTCTCCTGATATTCCCGCATAAACTTCAGGGCATCCACAGGTTCCAAACTCCAGTTGGTGGGACAGGGACTCAGAATCTCAATCAGGCAGAATCCCTCGCCGCGAAGCTGCTTCTCCAGTGCCTTCTGGATCATCTTCTCTGTTTTTATCACATTGGCGGGAGTGCTGACACTTCCACGGGCCAGATAAGCAATATCGTATTCCTTCAGTGTCTTTACCACGTCAAAAGGACGGCCCTGCTTATCAATATCCCGGCCATAGGGCGAAGAAGTTGTCTTTTGATTGGGAAGCGATGCAGGGCTCATCTGCCCGCCGGTCATTCCGAACACACTGTTGTTGGTAATAAGTGCTAAAATGTTCTCATTTCTCAGCGCGCTGTGGATGGTGCTCTCAATTCCGATACTATAGGCAGCTCCGTCTCCGCAGTGCCCTATCACAAGTGATGTGGGCTGCGCCCGTTTTACGCCGGTTGCGGCCACAATCGTCCGGCCATGGGCACAATTCAGGTTGTTGTATTCCAAAACAGGGGTTTGAAAATGGCCGCAGGCCACATCCTCCACCAGAATAGTATTCTCTCTCTGCCCGACAGCTTCGATGGCCTCCGCCAGTATTCTGGCCACAATACCATGACCGCACCCGGGACACCATCCGTTGCTGCTATCAGTTACGATACTTTTCGGTATTCTAAGTTCCATCGTATGACCTCCTTAAAGCTTGTTCAGGATATCCAGGGCGTGGTCGATAAAGGACTGCTCCTTCGGCACATAAGAGAATTCGCAGTAGCTGACCACAGGGTACCGGTTCTCACAGGCGAGAACAACATCCTCTCTCATCTGACCGAGAATGTTGATTTCAGCGCAGACAATGCCCTTTACCTGACTGCCCAGGGTGTCGAAGGCCTTCTTGGGGAAGGGCCAGAGGGTAATGGGACGAATCAGGCCCAGCCTGATTCCCTGCGCCCGGGCCTGCCGTACCGCAGACTTTGCCACCCGTGCGGTAATGCCATAGGCCACAATCACCACTTCGGCATCCTCTGTCTGCACGGCCTCCCATCGCTGTTCATGTTCCGTGATGGCATTGTACTTGTCCCACAGGAAATCTATGTAGCCATCCACGTCCGGTTCGGTAAACAGCTCCTTATAGATGTTCCTGACTGTGTGCTTATCCTCTCCAAGCTTCCTGGGGCGAAGGGCCCATGGCAGACTTTGGGGATCATGCTCCCGCATCTCGGGCAGCTCCACAGACTCCACCATTTGGGCCACAGCGGCGTCTGTTGCAACGAGCACAGGGTGCGTATATTTTTCCGCCAGCTCGAAGGCCGTTCCGGCCAGGTCCACCTGCTCCTGAACACTGGCAGGCGCCAGAACGATGGTGCGATAATCACCGTGTCCGCCGCCCCGAGTCAGCGCCCAGTAGTCTCCCTGCCCCTGGATGATATCGCCCAGGGCATTGCCGATTCGCTGAACATCCAAAATGACGGCGGGCAGTTCTGTGCCGCACAGGTAAGAGATACCTTCCTGCTTCAGCGCAAAGCCTGGACCGGAAGTGGAGGTCAGGCAGCGGGTACCGGTAGAAGCCGCGCCAAATAGCATATTGATTCCTGCAATTTCCGACTCAGTTTGAACGAAAGCTCCTCCCACCTCATTCATTCTCCAGGAGAGGTATTCCAAAATTTCCGACTGAGGCGTGATGGGATACCCGCTAAAAAACCGACAACCGTTCCGTAGACAGGACTCTGCAAATGCCTCGTTGCCCTTCATCAAAACTTTACTCATAACCGTCGCCTACCTCCTCAAACAATCTCGATGACACACTCGGGGCAGATTCTGAAGCAGGCGCCGCAGCCCACACATTTCTCCACATCGGCCTTGACCGACCCAAACCCCTTGGCGTTTAATTCGCCCGAAGGCTCAAGGGCCTTGGTTGGGCAAACGCTGACGCAGAGATAGCACCCTTTACATCTTTTGAGATTCAGCTTCACTTTTTCCATAAAACCTATGTCCTCCTTGCGCCCAAAATATAGTTGGTCTATGCAACCCCATAAAACGCTTGCTGCCGCTTACTTGGCGTCCTGCTCCGCCTTCCAGGCCAGGGCGGCTTTCAGGCCCTGCTCGTTTACAATCTGATTGAATTCTGACTGCTCCTGCACCTGGTTGATCCGGCAGAGATTAAACATCTCGGCAGCAAAATCCATAGCGTTCCGCATTCCCATAATCTCATAGGTCTTATTAACCTCGTATTTGAGCATACGAATAGATTCTGCAGGCTGTTCGGCCAGGCGGTTTGCCAGCTTCAAGGTTTCCGCCTCCAATTGACTGGCGGGAACAACAAAGTTGACAACTCCTGCCTCTTTCAGCTCCTGAGCACTCATAAAGTCCCCCAGATACAGCATCTGCTTCACCCGGTTCATGGTCATTTTCCAGGGCTCAACCAGCACGTCATTGATATAGGAGTACTTCAATTCGGGTTCGCCAAACTTGGCGTCCTCAGAGGCAATCAGCATGTCGCTCAAAAAGGCCATCCACACACCGCCGCCAATACAGTAGCCCTGCACCGAGGCGATGACCGGCTTCTTCGCTTCCCAGATTGCACGCCAGTTATTCAGCTCCATCAGGCTGTTCTCCCGTCGGGCGGGAACATCCACAATCGGCTCTCCAATGCTTTCCTTCAAATCAAAGCCGGCAGTGAAAGCCTTGTCCCCTGCGGCACACAGGACAATCACATTTGTCTCGGGGTCGGCATCAGCCTGACGAATTGCGTCTCCAAAATTTTCCACCAGCTCTGCATTCAAAGCATTTCGCACCTGCGGACGGTTCAGAATAACCTTTCCGACCTTCCCCACTCGTTCATACAGCAGCACCGCATCACGCATATATTGTGTTCCTCCTTTGTCTTTTTGGCTTAAATCACCTGTTTGGCCTTATAGGCCTTAATGGCCTCGGTAAGCTTGGGAACAATGACCTTCAAATCGCCCACAATGCCCAGGTCGGCAATTTTCATCATAGGGCAGGTCTCATCCCGGTTGATGGCGATGATAAACTCGGAGTCCTCCATACCGGCCAGGTGCTGAATCGCACCGGAGATGCCGCAGGCGATATAGAGGCCGGGGTGGACCGTCTTGCCGGTCTGGCCCACCTGGCGGTTTTTTTCAATCCAGCCGCTGTCCACGCCGATGCGGGAGGAGGCCACCTCGCCGCCCAGCTCGGCAGCGAGGGCACGCAGGGGCTCATAGCCCTCCGGTCCGCCCACGCCCCGGCCGCCGGAGACAATCACCTTGGCCTCGGTGATGTCCACGGCCTTTTTATCGCTGCCGGCCACCTCCAGAATGGTGACGTTCCGGTCCTCCATGGTGAGGCCGGCGTCCACGGCCACCACCTCGCCCTTCCGGGCGGGGTTCCGCTGGGGCATCTCCATCACCCCGGGACGGACGGTAGCCATCTGGGGGCTGTACTTCCGGCAGACAATGGTGGCCATCACGTTTCCGCCGAAAGCGGGCCGGGTCATTTTCAGGTAGCGGTCCGAGGTGTCCAGGCTGTCGATGCGCTCAGGCTGAAGGGAGAGGGAGGTGGAGGTGCGCAGATACTCCTGATACTTGGCCACCTCCACATCCAGGCGGGTACAGTCGGCTGTCAGGCCGGTGTGAACCCGTCCCGCCACCCGGGGGGCCATGTCCCGCCCGATGGAGGTGGCGCCAAAGAGCATAATGTTGGGGTCATAGGTTTTGATAACATGGGTCACGGCCTTGACATAGGGCTCGGTGGTGTAGTGCTCCAGAACGGGGTGGTCGATGACCAGCACCCGGGAGGCCCCGTACTGAATCAGCAGCTCGGCCCGGTCGGCAATATTGCAGCCCAGCAGAACCGCTGTGACCTCCTCGCCCAGGTCGGCGGCCAGCCGGGAGGCCTCGCCGATCAGCTCCATGCTGACCTTCTGAATCGCGCCGCCCCGCTGCTCCACCACTACGAAAATATCTTTACTCATGGTCTCTGCCTCCTCTCAGATCAGGTGCCGCTGAATCAGCCGCTGCATGATGGCCTCCACCGCCTCATCGGCGGACAGGCCGCTGAGCACCACACCAGGGGCCCGCAGCTGCTTGCCGAAGGACTGGAACACGTTGGTGGGGGAGCCCTGAAGGCCGATCCAATCCGGGTTGAATGCCTCCTTGAGGTCCTCAAAGCCCCACACTGTGATCTCCTTCTCATAGGCGTCCACAATGCCGCCCACGCTCATGTAGCGGGGTTCGTTCAGTTCGGACAGGGCGGTGACCAGGCAGGGGGTGGCCACCTTCAGCCAGTGGGCGCAGTCCTCAAACTGGCGCTTGACGATCATGCTGTCCCCCTCTGCCCGGAGCTCCTCGGCGTAGCTCACCTGGGGGATGTGCAGCTGCTCGGCTATCTGAGGTCCCACCTGGGCGGTGTCGCCGTCAATGGCCTGACGGCCAGTGATAATCAGGTCGAAGCCGATTTTCCGCAGGGCGGCGGCGATGATGGTGGCGGTGGCATAGGTGTCGGAACCGCCGAACTCCCGTGCGGAGAGGAGATATGCCTTGTCCACGCCCATGGCCAATGCCTCCCGCAGGGCCCCCTCCGCCTGGGGCGGACCCATGCACAGGGCGCACACTGTGCCGCCGCACTGCTCCCGCAGGCGCAGGGCGGCTTCCAGCCCGGCCTTGTCGTCGTGGTTGATAATACTGGGCACGCCCTCGCGGATCAGGGTGTTGGTTTTAGGGTCCAGCTTCACCTCGGCGGTATCGGGGACCTGCTTGATACATACAACAATTTTCATCTTTCTGCCCCCCTTATTTCAGCTTCATGGAGCCGGAAATGACCATCTTCATCACCTCAGAGGTGCCCTCGTAGATCTCGGTGATCTTGGCGTCCCGCATCATGCGCTCCACAGGGTACTCCCGGCAGTAGCCGTAGCCGCCCATGGCCTGCACGGCAAAGCGGGTTACCTCGTTGGCCACGTCGGAGGCGAACAGCTTGGCCATGGCGGCCATCGGCCCGAAGGGCTCATGGTTGTCCTCGGCCACGGCGGCCCGCCAGGTCAGCAGCCGGGCGGCGTCGATTTTGGTCTGCATCTCGGCAATTTTGAACTGGGTGTTTTGGAAGGAGTTGATGGGCTTGCCGAACTGCTTGCGCTCCTTGCCGTATTTGATGGCCTCGTCCAGCGCGCCCTGGGCGATGCCCACAGCCTGGGCGGCGATGCCGATGCGGCCGCAGTCCAGTGCGCCCATGGCGATTTTAAAGCCCCGGCCCACCGGCCCCAGCACCCGGTCGGCGCTGACCCGCACGTTGTCATAGGAGACGATGCAGTTGGAGGCCGCCCGGATGCCCATGCGCTCAATGTTGTCGCTGACGGTGACGCCGGGCGTGCCCTTCAGGTCCACAATGAAGGCGGTGAGCCCCTTGGCCGCGGGCACCTTCCGGTCGGTGAGGGCGAAAACGATGCAGGTGTCGGCAAAGCCGGAGTTGGTGGTGAAAATCTTGGAGCCGTTGATAATCCAGTCGTCCCCGTCCTTCACGGCGGTGGTCTGGGCGCCCTGGACATCGGAACCGGCGTTGGTCTCGGTCAGGCCGAAGCACCCCACCTTGCTGCCGTCCACCAGGGGACGCAGGAATTTCTGCTTCTGCTCCTCGGTGCCGAAGTTGTTGATGCAGGAGCAGCACAGGGAGGTGTGTACCGAGATGGTGATGCCGGTGCTGGCGTCCGCCTTGGAGACCTCCTCCATGCACAGGGTATAGGCCAGGGTGTCGGAGCCGGCTCCGCCGTACTCTTTGGAGTAGGGGATGCCCAGGAAGCCATAGCGCTGCAGCTTGGCCAGAAGGTCCAGACTGTAGGCTTCCTTCTCATCCATCTCCTTGGCCAGAGGCCGGATTTCCGCCTCGGCGAAGTTCCGGAACAGCTCCCGCTGAAGCTGGTGCGCTTTGTCTAATTTAAAATCCATAATTACCTCCATTTTCATCATTTTATTTACCGGTTGTGGCCATCAACCAGGAGAATAAATATTTTCTACTTGAAACATTCTGATAAAAAGTTTAGAATAGAAAAATAGAATTTGCTCAATACCAAAAGGTATCGTTTTATTTATCTTTTTTAGTGGCAACATCTGCCGTTCAATTTATTGTCATAATGGATAAAATAATTGCGTGTATTGTCGATTCTTCTGTGTATTATAATAGCATTCATTGTATTAACTGTACATCAATTAATATCTGAATTGCATCAACCAAAAGTTGAGCACAGGATTGACAGCGGCTTCATATCAAAATAAACCGGTGTGCAATCAGACGATTAAGCGTTTTCTTAAAGTCGAGGTGACAGAAGATGGATTCCCGTCAGCTGATTTACTTTCTCCGTGTGTGTGAATACTCCAATATAACTCAGGCGGCACAAAGCCTCTACATCTCTCCCCAGGCCCTGAGCAAAGCCATAGCCCGTTTAGAGGACGAATTTCGGATGCCTTTATTTTTGCGCACAGTCCACGGTCTGGTTCTGACGGAAGCCGGCAAGCTGCTTCAAAAACTGGGACAACCTATTGCGGATTCTTTGGACGATCTTTCCCTCCGAATGTCGGGACTCTACCAGCAGACCCACCATCATTTCACCCTGGGTATTACCTCGACATTGGATTTTTTCCTGGGGGAACATGCGTTTGATATGTTTTGCCGGGCCCATCCCACCTATACGGCTTCGTTTGCAGAGTACACCCATTCCGTGTGTGAAACCTATGTTTCCAATGGTTTTCTTGTAGCTGCACTGACATACGGTTCTGTCAGCAGGCCAGGGCTGGAACTGCTGCCTCTTTTTAAACGGCAGTGGGTGTGTGTAATGACAAAAGACTCCCCACTGGCTCAGAGAAACGTGATTCATATTCAGGATTTAAAGGGTATGCGTCTGGTTGGAAGTGTTAATCCGTGTTCTCTGCAAACCCTTCACGATGCATGCAAAAAAATTGGCTTTGTGCCCAATATTTATTTGGCTGACGATACATTAACAACGCTTCATCTCTGTAGCGAACACGGCTATATCGGTATTACTACAGATCATTTGCTGTTCCGCGCCTCTATCCAAAATCCTCATCTGGCTATGATTCCTATCTCAATTGACGAATTTCCCTATCCAATTAACCTGATTGTCAACTCGGAACTCTTTAAGCAGAAAATTGTCCAGGATTTTATCTCCTGCGTGAAACAAGTTGCCCTGCTCCGCCAAAGTATTATTCCTCAATACGGAAAACCTGCCACGTGATTGAGTATCGACTACCCGTGTGTGGAGCAATCCAGAAGGCGGAAGGGATATCTGGACTTAGTCTGTTTTGGAAGACATAGATACAACTCCCAATAATAAAATGACACCTTCACAGTGGAAGGTGTCAACGCTGATTTGCACTATGATGTCCCTGTACTGGCACGACGAAGCAGATATTTGTCCAGAGAGCTGGAAAATTTTCAAGCAGTTCTTGCTGTTTTTTCAGGCCTATAACCGTTTCGGATTGTAGAAAGACCGTCTCCGCTGGCTGGAGAACATGCTGGCCCGGCTGAGTTTGGGGAGCGACCCGTCCACCGAAGAGGGCAGCCGCCAGCGTTTTTTCTCTCTCTGAACAGCCCGCGGGAGGGCGCTATGTCTATAGCAGTATCTATATCAATTTCTATATCTATATCCCTGCCCTAGTTGCACAGAAACGTACAACTTTCTGCCCGGAGCACAGTAGGGTTGAGGAGATGATAGTAATGAGCGCACCCAAAAAAAGTTTTCTGATTTACTTTGACAACTACCCCATGGTGACCGCCCTCCCGATGGAGCAGCGGGGGGTGGTGCTGACCTTCCTGATGGTGTACGCCGACCGGGTGGGGCGGGAGGAGGCGGTCAGCCCGGAGGAGATGATGGAGCAGTTCCCCCAGCTGTCGGCCGAGGCCCGGCTGGTGTGCAGCTTCATGGGGGCCAACGTCCTGCGGGATACCCGGCGCTGGCTGAGCCGCCAGAAGAATCAGGCCGCCCGCCGGCCGGAGCAAAAGAGGACTCCCGACTCCGACGAGCGGATAAGGGAGGATATGGCCCGGGCCCGCCGCGCCCTGGAGCTGTCCCGGGATATACCCGTCTCATAAATTCGGAAAACCTCTGGAAATTCTGGTCGGGTACATTGTGTAGGGCAGGGGTTCTACCCCTGCCTATCCCCGAAGGGGATAAAGTGGGATAGGAGAGGCAAGGGCAGAGCCCTTGCCCTACATCCGCCAGCTGTCCTGAATTTATGAGACAAGCGTAATCCCCCCCACAGAGGGCTTGACAAACGGTCCAAGTCGTGGTATGCTGGCCCAAACAATGAGACAGGAGGCGGGAAGATGCGCAAGACCACTTGCTGATTCCGTGACAGGAGAGGATACAGGGCTGTGAGAACAGCCCGGCTTTTGTCATGGGTCCGCAGGAGGAAACGCGCAGTCTTCCCCTTTCGGCTCCCAATGGGCGTATCGTGCCCCTGCCGCCGCGAGAGGAAGGTCCCTCTTGCGGCTTTTTCGCGCCCAGGACAGGAGGAAACGATATGTCGCAAATCACCATTCAAAACCTGCATTTCACCTACGACGGGGACCACACCCCCGTCTTTGAGGGGCTGGAGCTCCAGCTGGACACCAACTGGAAGCTGGGGCTGGTGGGCCGGAACGGCCGGGGGAAGACCACCCTGCTCCGTCTGCTGGCGGGGGAGCTGGCCGGCCAGGGGACCGTCTCCCTGCGCCAGAGCTGCCTGCGCTGGCCCAAACCGGTGGCCGACCCGGACCGGCAGACGCTGGACATCCTGCTGGAGGGGGTGCCGCCGGAGGACGAGTGGAAAATTTACCGGGAGCTGTCCCTGCTGGGGCTGTCGGAGGAAATTCTGGACCGGCCCTTTTCCACCCTCAGCGGCGGGGAACAGACCCGGGCCCTGCTGGCCGCCCTCTTTCTGGACGAGGGGGCCTACCCCATGATCGACGAGCCCACCAACCACCTGGACGGCCCGGGCCGGGCGCTGGTGGCCAACTACCTCAAAAATCTGGACCGGGGATTTCTGCTGGTGTCCCACGACCGGGCTTTTCTGGACGGCTGTGTGGACCACGTCCTGGCCCTGAACCCCACCGGCCCGGAGCTGGTGCGGGGGACCTTCTCCAGCTGGTTTAAGGACAAGGAGGACCGGGACCGGGGGGAGGCCGCCCGGAATGAGAAGCTGAAGGGGGACATCCGCCGGCTGGAGCAGGCGGCAAAACGGACCTCAGGCTGGTCGGACAAGGTGGAGCAAACCAAATACGGTTCCAAAAACTCCGGCCTGCGGCCCGACCGGGGGTTTATCGGCCACAAAGCGGCCAAGATGATGCAGCGGGCCAAGAACATCGAGGACCGGCAGCAGCGGGCCATTGAGGAGAGATCCGCTCTGCTGAAAGACATCGAGCGGGCGGACAGCCTGAAGCTGACCCCCCTGACCCACCACAGCGGCCGGCTGCTGGAGGGCCGGGACCTGTCGGTCTCCTACCCCGGCATGGATGGAAAGCCGGTCCGGTTCACCCTGAATCAAGGGGAGCGGCTGTGTCTGGACGGCGGCAACGGCTCGGGCAAGACCAGCCTGCTGCGGCTGGTGCTGGGGGAGGAGGTCCCCCACACCGGGACCCTGTTCCGGGCCTCGGGGCTGAAGATTTCCTACGTCCCCCAGCGGGCGGACCACCTGCGGGGGAACCCGGTGTCCTGGGCGGAGGGGCAGGGGATAGACGTGACCCGGTTCCTTACGATTTTGCGCAAGCTGGACTTCTCCCGGGCTCTCTTTGAGCGGGACATGGGGGAGTACAGCGCCGGACAGCAGAAAAAGGTGCTGCTGGCGGCCAGCCTGTGCCAGAGCGCCCACCTGTATGTGTGGGATGAACCGCTGAACTATATCGACCTGTTTTCCCGGATGCAGATTGAGGAGCTGCTCCTCCAGTGCCGGCCCACCCTCCTCTTTGTGGAGCACGACCGGGTGTTTCGGGAGAAGATCGCCACGGAGGTGGTGGAGCTGTAAAAGACGGGCTTCTCCATTTCTGGAGAAGCCCGTAAACCTTATGTCTCCTGCCAGCCCTTGCACACGTCCACCCAGCCCAGGGAGTGGGAGTACTCCGCCAGCTCGTCACAGGTGAGCTGGATGGCGGAATTCCCGCTCCCGGCGGCGGGGAAGACGGTGTCGAACCGCTGGAGGGAGATGTCCAGATAGGTGCGCACCCCCTCCGGGTTGCCGAAGGGGCACACACCGCCCACGGCGTGGCCGGTCATTTCCTGGGCCTGCTCCGGGGTGAGCATTTTGGCCTTGGTGTGAAACATGGCCTTGTACTTGCTGTTGTCGATCTTGGCGTCCCCGGCGGTCACGATCAGGACGCAGCCCTCCTCCACCAGGAAGGACAGGGTCTTGGCGATGCGGGCGGGGATCACTCCCACCGCCTGGGCGGCCAGCTCCACCGTGGCGCTGGAGACGGGGAACTCCAGAATGTCCCCCTCCCGGCCCAGGGGGCGGAAGTAGTCCCGGACTTTTTCTATGGACATCCCTCAGCCCTCCAGTTTCTTAGCGCACTTGGCCAGAAAACGCTCGTCGGTGACGATAAACCGCTCATGGGTCCCCCGGCCGATGGGGCCCCTCTCGTCGAAGGCGGCCACAGTGAGCACCAGCCGCTTGCCGTCCACTTCGGTGATCTCGCTCTCCGCCCAGACCTTCATCCCAACTGGGGTGGCGCTGTCGTGGGAGACCTCCAGCCGGGTGCCCACGGTGCTCTGGCCGGGCTCCAGATGGGGGGCGATGGACTTCCAGGCCGCCTCCTCCATCAGGGCGCACATGAAGGGGGTGCCGAACACGGGCAGGGCTCCGGAGCAGGCCGCCTGAGCGGTGTTGGCGTCGGTCACAACGGTCTCGGCCCGGCCTTTCAGGCCAACTGTTACAGACATGTATATGTCCTCCTTTGTCTTTGGTTGCCTGATTATACCACAGACCGGAGGAAAAATCTACATTTCGGGGCGTATCTCTGCCATGGAGTTAAGGACCACCCAGTTCTGGGGGAAGGGGCGGTCCAGATTCCAGTAGCCCACGCCGTATAGGCTGTAGTCAAAGGCCAGGTTCAGCTTGGCCTGGATGGAGCGGGCGTCCTCAAACCAGACCTCGTGCTCCGTGCCCTGGCCGTCCACGTAGCGGAACCAGGGAGCCTGGGCCTGGTCGTCATACCGGATGGCGGCGTGGCGCTCCCAGGCCAGCCGGACGGCCCCCACGTTGCTCAGCGACCGGGCCCGGCTCCCCTCCCGGAAGGGCAGGGGCCAGTCGTAGCCGTAGTTGGGGACGCCCAGGTAGAGCTGCTCCGGGTGGAACTCGGTGAGGGCGTACTCCACCACCCGCCGCACCTGGGGCAGGGGGGCCACCGCCATGGGCGGGCTTGCCGCGTTGCCCCACTCATAGGTCATCAGCAGGGCGAAGTCCACCGCCTGGGCAATGAGGCGGTAGTCGATGCCCTCATACAGCCGTCCGGGCTGGTCCGCCGAGGTCTTGGGGGCCAGGGCGGCGATGAGGGGCAGCCCCCGGGGGGCGAGGCCCTGGCGCAGCCGGGCCAGGAAGCTGGCGTAGCGGCCGGCATCCTCGGCCAGGATGTATTCAAAATCCACGTCCACACCCTGGTAGCCCCTGCGGTCCACGGTGCGCAGGATGGCCTGGATCAGCTCCCGCTGGTCCTCCTCGTCCTCCAGAAGCTCGTGGGCCAGCGGGGCAGAAAACCGCTCGTCCTCGTCCAGGTTGGACAGGTGGAGAATGGGGGCCACCCGGCTCTGGAGGGCGGCGTTGACCAGAGATTCGTCCCGGAGGGGGATCAGCTCCTCCTCGTCAAAGCGGTAGGTGAAGGGGGTGAGCTGAGACAGATAGGGCAGGGTGGCCCGGAGCAGGCCGGGGTCGATGTAGGGGTAGGCGTAGGCGTTCACGGTGAGGGGCCCCCGGGGGCGGGAGGCGTATTTTACAACAATATGCTGCCCGGGGTAGATCAGGTCCCGGCCCTGGAGGGCGGGGTTGTTGCGCAGCAGCTGGGTGGCGGTGGTGTTGTGCATCTGGGCGATGGAGTACAGCGAGTCCCCCGCCCGGACGGTGTGGGTCAGCTCCGGGTACTGGACCACAATGGTCTGGCCCACCACCAGCTGGGCGGGCTGCTCCAGCTGGTTGTCCTGAAGCAGCCGCTCCATGGGAACGCCGTACTGCTGGGCCAGCCGGTACATGGTGTCGCCGGGCTGGACGACATGGATATCCATTGGATGTTACCTCCTTTCAAAAGCCTCCCTTGTCAAAGGGAGGGGGACCGCCGGGCGGAGCCCGGTGGTGGAGGGATTCCGAAGCTTGAAGGGCGGAATCCCCCAGTCACGGCTTTGCCGTGCCAGCCCCCTTTGACAAGGGGGCCTTTTGGAGCAGAGCCGTCACACCACCGTAATATAATCGCTGCTGGCGTAGCCGATGGCGCCGTTGTAATTCACCAGGTGCCAGCCGTTGGCGGTGTTGATAATGGTGAGCGGCGCGCCGTCGGGGGCCTGGGCGACAACGGCGGCGGAGGTGTTGGGCCGGGCCCGGATGTTCAGGTTGCCCCACTCCACATCCACCACCCCCGGCCGGCGGTGCTCAGTCTCGAAGAAGGGGATGCCGAAGTACTCCGTCAGGGCCAGCACAATCACCCGGGCGGCGCTGTCCAGGTTGGCCTTGATCCAGTTGGCGTCCTCCACGTTGTCGTGGAAGGCCAGCTCGATAAGGACGGCGGGAGCCCGGACCTTGGCCACCTCGCCAATAGTGGTGGTGGCCTCGGTGCGTACCCTGTTGGGGTCGGGGTAGATGGTTTTCAGGCCGTCAGCGATGAGCTCCGCCGCCCGCCTGCCGTCGTCGCTGCCGGGGTAGTAGAAGACAATGGAGCCCCGGGCCTTCCCCGCCTGGGCTCCAGCGGCGGCGTTGGAGTGGAGGGCCAGGTGGAAATCGTAGTTCCCCGCGTTGGAGGCGGCGATGGAGGACGCGGCGGTCATATCCGGCGTGTTCCGGTTGTACCGGATACCGGAGGCGTCCAGCATGGGCACCATTTTGTCGGCAAGAAGATTCATCCACTCCTCCTCCGTGCCGCCGTTGACGTATTGGTTCCAGTCCTGTGTGGATGGGGACAGATATATGATGGGCATAGCGATGCACCTCCCGATTTTCTCCATTCTATGAAAAAATTTTGAAATCGGTGCAACCGCCGGGCGGTTTTTGCGTCTGTATTGGTGAGGACAAAAAGGGTGTGTCCTATTCGCAGATTTTATGTAGGGGCGGACATTGTCCGCCCGCGGGCGCACACTGTGCGCCCCTACAAATCGTGCCAATTCTCCTGACTGTGATAAAATGCGCGGTAGGACACTCCCGGCAAAAAAGCCCCCTTTGACAAGGGGCTTTGTGAAAGCGGAAAAGGAGGATTATCATGAAAAGAAAACTGTTTGCAATCACTTTGGCGGCCATCCTGCTGCTGGCGGGGTGCGGTGCCGGGAGCTCCGGCAGCAAAGGGGCGGACAATGCGCCCGCCTCCAGCGCCCCCAGTGGATCATGGAGCGGCGCGGATGGGGGCGGCTGGGACATGGGCGCGTCGGACTATATGCCCGCGCCTGAGGCGCCCGGAGAACCCGGCGCACCCATTGAGACGGAATATCAGCAGGAGGACGGTATCTATCAAAACCCCAGGGCCAAGCTTATCCGCCGGGCAGAGATTTCCATTCAGACGGAGCAGTTTGACCAGAGCAAGGCCGCCCTGGACCAGCTGGTGGCGGAGTGCAACGGCTACTTTGAGAACTCCAGCGAATACGGTGGCAGCCGGCGGGATGTCAACGCCAGCCGCCGGGGGGAGTACACTGTACGGGTGCCGGCGGAGAAGTATGACCAGTTCCTGTCCCAGACCGGGGAGCTGGGCTATGTGACCAGCAAGAACGAGAGCAGCGAGGACGTGGGGGAGCGGTATTACGACACCGAGGCCCGCCTGAAGACCCAGCGCACCAAGCAGGAGCGGCTGCTGGCCCTGCTGGAGAAGGCGGAGACCATGGAGGACATCATCACCCTGGAAAACGCCCTCAGCGACGTGGAGTATCAGATTGAGCAGTACTCCTCTGAGCTCAACCGCTACGACGCCCTGGTGGGCTTCTCCACCTTTAACATCTACCTCAACGAGGTGGGCCGGGTCACCCAGGAGGTGGGGGAGACCGCCTCCCTGGGCCAGCGGATGGCCGCCGGCTTCCAGGCCAGCGTCCGGGGCCTGGGGGAGGGTTTACAGAATCTGCTGATCTGGGTCTCTTACAATGTCTTCCTGGTGGCGGTTTTGGCGGTTGTGGCCGTGGTGGGCGTCTTCCTGGGAAGGCGGGAGCTGAAAAAAAGACTGAGAAAGCAGAATGGGAAAAATACAGAGGAATAATAAAAGGGACGGCCGCTGGGCCGTCCCAAATATTTTAAAAACCCCTTGACTTTGACGCAACGTCAAGTGATAGTATCCCTGACAAGGAGGTGATTCGGATGGAATATACCATTCAGGAGCTGTCGCGCCTGTCGGGAGTGACCACCCGCGCTCTGCGCTGGTACGACGAAATCGGTCTGCTGACGCCCTTCGGCCGGACGGAGGGCGGCTACCGCCGCTACGGTCCGGCGGAGGTGGACCGGCTCCAGGACATCCTGTACTACCGGGCCCTCGGGGTGGAGCTGGCCCGCATCCGGGCATGTCTGGACGACCCCTCCTTTGACCGCCTGGCCGTCCTCCGGGACCACCTGTCCGCCCTGGAGGCGGAGCGGGACCGGGTCCAGGGGCTGATTGAATCGGTCAGGGAGACCATTTTATCCACAGAAAGGAAGGAAATTATGTCAGACGAAAAGAAATTTGAGGCCCTCAAGCGGGGTGTGCTGGAGGAGTACGGAAGGACCTATGAGACCGAGAGCCGGGAGAAGTACGGCGACGACAAGGTGGATGCGATGCTCACCCGGCTTCAGGGTGTGACCCGGGAGCAGTACCAGACGTGGGACAGCCTGGGCCGGGAGATTCTGGAAAAGCTGTCCGCCGCCGTGGCCGCCGGGGAAGACCCGGCAGGGGAGACGGGGAAGGAAATTGCCGGCCTCCACCGCCGCTGGCTCACCGCCACCGGGGACAAGTACGACGTTTCACGCCACCGGGGCATTGCGGAGCTCTATGTCCAGGACGAGCGGTTTACCGCTTACTACGACAGGGAGCGGCCGGGCTGCGCCCGGTTTCTCCGGGACGCGGTATGCCACTGGGTCCGGTAAAAGGGAGGGCACGGGAAGTTTCCCGTGCCTCAACAAATCAAAAAAGTACAACCTGAAAGAACGCGCCAAAAAGCCTTCCCCCTTTAAGGGGGAAGGTGGCACGGCGAAGCCGTGACGGATGAGGGTGCGGTGAGGTTACCGCCTCTTATCGTAAAGGACAGCTTGCCCGCCCCGCCCCCTCATCCGCCCCCTTCGGGGGCACCTTCCCCCCGGAGGGTGGAAGGCTTGCCCTGCGGGGGACGGAAGGTTTTTGGCGCTATGGGGCACGGGAAATTCCCGTGCCCGGTTTTATTGCGGCGGTTCGATCTCCCCCAGCTTGACCACGGCCACGCCCTCGTGCATGATCACCGAGCCCGCCGCCGGCCAGCAGGGCATGTCGTAGATGAAGTCGGAGAAGTACACCGAGGCCCACTGCTCCTGGGTGAAGGGGGGCAGCCGCAGGCCGGCGCAGTATTGCAGTACGTCCCGGGCGGAGTAGTAGTACTCCAGAAGGATGTCGTCGGTGCCGATGATGGGCTCCGGGGTGGAGAAGGCGGGGACAGCCCGGCCGTACAGGCCGTCGGGGAGCAGGCCAATCAGAGCCACCGGGGTGTCCCGGTTGTAGCCCTCCAGGGCCTCCACCCGGGCGGCAATCCGGTTGGCCAGGGCGGCGGAGTTGTCATAGCGCACTTGAAGACGGAGGTAGGAAATGTTGTTGGTGTAAAATCCGCACCACACCAGCAGGGCGCACAGGGTGAGGTTGACCCCCAGCACCCCCAGCCAGCCCGGCCTGTGACGGGCGACCAGCTCCTGCATCACCAGCTCAGCGATTTTGATGGCAAGCAGGAACACCAGCACGAAGGCGTAGAGCATGAGCTGGTGTATACCGGCACCCACGGCCAGGATAAAGACGAAGTTCAGGGCCAGAGGGACCAGGGCCGCCCCGGCCGCCGCCAGCAGCAGACGGGGGAGGTCGCGAAACAGCCCCTTCAAGACCGCCAGCCACAGCCCCATCACCGCCAGAAACAGGCAGTCGGCTATCTGGACCCAGCGGTAAAAGGCATTCAGGTGGGCGGGGCGGCGGAAGTAGGTGAAGAAGTAGTCGTAGGCGTCGGGGATGTTGCCCAAAAAGGCCAGGATGTTGTCCAGACCCATCTGATTCAGCCCCTGGTAGTCCACCAGCTCGGTGTGGGTGACCAGCAGGAGCACCTTCAACACGGCGTAGTACAGTATCAAGGAGGCCGCGCAGATCCCGATATACATGAGCCCCTTCCGGATGACCCTGTCCAGCGCCTCCCCCTCCAGCAGCAGGAGGATGCAGTCAAAGAGGAACAGGCCCACGGCGTAGCACAGGAAGGCCTGATAGGTGCCGCAGGCCACCGCCATCATCACAATAGCGGCCGCCCAGCCCCAGCGGTACCGCCGGGCGCAGCAGACGGCCAGGGTATTGAGCAGGAGGGCGAGGCAGTAGGCGTCGGCGGTAAAGAGGTAGGAGAAGATGCCGGACAGGGAGGGGAAGGTGACCAGCAGGGCGGCGGCCATGACGATGCTCCCCCGGTGGGTCAGCCGCAGAATGTGGACGGTGAGCCCGGCGGTGACGGCCAGGGCCAGAATGGAGATAAGCCCGATGACCACCGGCATCTGGAAGTAGGTGCTGAAGGAGGACAGCAGCTGAGCCGACCACCGTCCGCTGGACAGGACGTTGTTGTCGGTGAAAATGCTGTGGATGCTGTCGTGGTTGGGCAGGGTGTTGGTGAGCAGGTACAGGTGGGTGACAAAGCCCACCAGGCAGGCGGTGAAAAAGGCCAGCCGGAACCGGGCGGAGAGCCTGGGCAGCCGGAGGGCGGGCCAGGGGAAGGTGTCGTGCTCCATGATAACAGGGCTCCTTTACAAAGTTTGTTCGCTGCCCTCCATTATGACAAAAAATTGGGTAAAGTCAAGGGAAAAGTGGGCGCTGTTCACGCTTATCTCATAAGTTTAAGAAAGCTGCCGTATGTAGGGCAAGGGCTCTGCCCTTGCCTTACCTCGTTTCCGCCTTTGCCTCATTACGATGCCGTTTTATCCCCTTACGGGGATAGGCAGGGGTAGAACCCCTGCCCTACATAATGTACCGTCTAGTATTTCCAGAGGCTTTCTGTATTTTTGAGACGGGTGGGAAGCATCGTTCAGAGTTTACATAACTCCTTCAACTGCTCCGGCTCCAGCAGGTTGATGGTCCGGTAGCCCAGCTCCACCCAGCCTGTCCGGGCGAAGTCGGCCAGCACCCGGCTTACCGTCACCCGGCTGGCCGAGACGGTAGCGGCGATGTCGTCCTGGGTGCAGGACACCGGCCCGCCGGCGGGGGAGAGGGTGAGCAGGTAGTTGGCCACCCGCCACCGGGCGGGGCGGAAGGCCATCTGGTCCACCTGGCCGGAGAGCAGCCGCACCGTCCGGGCCAGATACTGCATCATGGCCAGGGCCAGCTCCGGGTTGCGGGCAAACTCCTGGGTCACCAGCTCCCGGTCGATGGGGACGATCTCGCAGGGGACCACCGCCACCGCCGAGGACACCCGGGGCAGCTCGTCAAAGAAGGAGGCCTCTCCAAAGAGGCTCCCGGCGGTGTAGAGATTCAGCACCCGCTCCCCGCCGTCCTCCGACTGGATGAAGCTCTTTACCTTGCCCGATTTCAGATAGTAGAAGCAGGTGGCCTGGGTGTTCTGCAAGTAGATCAGATACCCCGGTGAGCACCGCACCGGCGGCCGGGATTTGGCGAAGGGCTCCCAAATGCCGGCGGGGAAGTCAAGTTCGTGGTTCATAGATGATTTTCATAGTTGTATCTCAACTGCCTTTAAAAAAGAGCGGGATATCCCCGCCCTTTTGTTACGTTACTGTTCCACCCCAGTGATATATGCGTCAAGGAGTTTTTCTACTTCCTCCTGCGTATAGGTTTTGCCTGGAGATTCTTTCAAAATACGTTTGAGGTCGTACACGGTGGCCTTTTGAATGATTACAATTTCTTTTTCGGTCGGCATATTGTCGGCCTCCTTTCATGATTCTAATTTATTTTACCACAGGGCAGTAGGGTTGTCAAAAGATTTTATAAATTATATCATACTTTACATTTTTCTGGCAAGCCCTGTGGTAAAATCCTCTCAACAAACCGCTAAGGAGGTAATTTACCCTATGGGAATGACAATGACGCAGAAAATTTTAGCCAAAGCCGCCGGGCTGGACAAGGTGGAGCCCGGCCAGCTCATCGAGGCCAGGCTGGACCTGGTGCTGGGCAACGACATCACCACGCCGGTGGCCATCACCGAGTTTGAGAAGGCGGGCTTCACCCAGGTCTTCGACAAGGACAAAATCGCCATCGTTCTGGACCACTACACCCCCTGCAAGGATATCAAATCCGCCCAGCTGTGCAAGCAGGCCCGGGAGTTTGCCCACAAGCATGAGATTACCAACTTCTTTGATGTGGGCCAGATGGGCGTGGAGCACGCTCTCCTGCCCGAGAAGGGGCTGGCCGCCCCCGGCGAGGTTATCATCGGCGCGGACTCCCACACCTGCACCTACGGCGCGCTGGGGGCTTTCTCCACCGGCGTGGGCTCCACCGACATGGCCGCCGGCATGGCCACCGGCCTGCTGTGGTTCAAGGTGCCTTCCGCAATCAAGGTCACGCTGAAGGGCAGGCTTCAGCCCCACGTGTCCGGAAAGGACGTAATCCTCCACCTCATCGGGGAGATCGGCGTGGACGGCGCCCTGTACCAGTCCCTGGAGTTTGCCGGGGAGGGGGTGGGCTCTCTGTCCATGGACGACCGCTTTACCATCTCCAATATGGCCATCGAGGCGGGGGGCAAGAACGGCATCTTCCCCGTGGACGAGAAGACCATGGAGTACATCAACGGCCGGGTATCCCGCCCCTGTGAGGCGTTTTCCGCCGACGCGGATGCCATCTACGACCGGGAGATTGTGATTGACCTGGACAAGCTGGAGCCCACCGTGGCCCTGCCCCACCTGCCCGAGAATACCAAGGTGGTGTCCGAGGTGGCCGGGACACCCATCAATCAGGTGGTGATTGGCTCCTGCACCAATGGCCGCATCGGCGACCTGCGCATTGCCGCCGCCATTATGGAGGGGAAAAAGGTGGCCGATAACGTGCGCTGCGTGGTGATTCCCGCCACCCAGGCCATCGTTCTCCAGGCCATGGAGGAGGGCCTCATCCAGACCTTCATCGAAGCGGGCGCGGCTGTCTCCACCCCCACCTGCGGCCCCTGTCTGGGCGGACACATGGGCGTGATGGCCGAGGGGGAGCGCACTGTCTCCACCACCAACCGGAACTTTGTGGGCCGCATGGGCCATACCACCTCCGAGATCATTCTGGCATCTCCCGCCGTGGCCGCCGCCTCGGCCATCGCCGGGTGCGTGGCCGACCCCAGGGCGATTTAGGAGAGAAAAGGCCCCCTTGCTAAAGGGGGCTGGCACCGCCGCAGGCGGTGATTGGGGGATTCTGTTTCTCAGAAAGCTTCCGCAGAGCGGAATCCCTCCACCACCGGGCTGACGCCCGGCGGTCCCCCTCCCTTTGGCAAGGGAGGCTATTTAGGACGAAAGGAACGAATACCATGAAAGTTTACAAATACGGCGCCAATGTGGACACCGACGTGATTATCCCGGCGCGGCACCTGAACGACCCCTCCCCGGCGGCGCTGGCCAGCCACTGCATGGAGGACATCGATGAAAAATTCGCCTCCACCGTGGAGGCGGGGGACATCATCGTGGCTGGGCCCAACTTCGGCTGCGGCTCCAGCCGGGAGCACGCCCCCCTGGCCATCAAGTCCTGCGGGGTGAAATGTGTGATTGCCCCCTCCTTTGCCCGTATCTTCTACCGCAACGCCATCAATATCGGCTTCCCCATCGTGGAGTGCCCCCAGGCGGCGGAGGAGATCCAGGCCGGGGACCAGGTGGAGGTGGATTTTGCCAGCGGCGTGATTACCGATGTAACCACCGGTAAGACCTACAAGGCCGCCCCCTTCCCGGAGTTTATCGACGGCATTATCCAGAGCGGCGGCCTGCTTAACTCCCTGAAGAAGCGGGGGGTGGCGAAGTAAAAACATGGAGGACAGAGAACTGATCCAGCTTGTCCTAGACTTTGCTCGGGAAATGAACGACTTGGAGAGCACATTTTCCCTCAGAGACTTTTTGGGCGTTAAGTCCCAGCAATTTCGTACCAGTCTGAATGCTATCTGGAGCCGCTACCTGACCCCGCGGAAGATGCAGAGGAGTACTGAAGGGTTTCATTCGCCGCCTCTTTTCCGAAAAGTCACTGAGGAGGCCGTCATTACGGTGGGACCGGGGAAGAACCGCCGGGTGGTGGAGGTTCTGGTAGACGGATTTGAGTGTGATTTCCAGTTTGCTCTGGTGTGCCGCGATGGTCAGTGGCGGATCGACAGCCTAAAAAAGCGGTATCATGGGGACAATGGTCCGACAGAAGACGACAAATGGTTCTATGAGAGCCTTTGATTACAAAAAGGGAGAACATTTATGAACTACAAAATTGCCCTCATTAAGGGCGACGGCATCGGCCCCGAGGTAGTGGGGGAGGCCGTCAAGGTGATGGACGCCATCGGCGCAAAGTTTGGTCACACCTTTGAGTATGTGGACGTCCTTATGGGCGGCTGCGCCATCGACGCGGTGGGCAAGAGCTATCCCGAGGGTACCGCCGAAAAGTGCAAGGAGTGCGACGCTGTCCTGCTGGGGGCGGTGGGCGGTCCCAAGTGGGGCCATGCCACCGACCCGGACAAGCGCCCCGAGACCGCCCTGCTGTCCATCCGCAAGGACCTGGGGCTGTACGCCAATCTGCGCCCCGCCGCCCTGCGGCCCGCTCTGGCGGAGTCCTGCCCCCTGAAGAACGACAAGAACATCGACCTGATGATCGTCCGGGAGCTCACCGGCGGGGTGTACTTCGGCAAGCGGGACCGGTACCAGACCGAGGACAGGGGGGAGGAGGCCAGCGACCTGATGGCCTACTCCGAGAAGGAGATCGAGCGCATCGGCCGCCGGGGCTTTGAGCTGGCCCGGCTGCGGAGCAAGAAGCTGGCCAGCGTGGACAAGGCCAACGTATTGGAGACCTCCCGGCTGTGGCGGCAGGTGATGCACAGGCTGGCGGAGGAGTACCCCGACGTGCAGTATGAGGACGTGCTGGTGGACAACGCCGCCATGCAGCTGGTGAAGGACCCGGGGCAGTTTGACGTGGTGGTCACCGAGAACATGTTTGGAGATATCCTGTCTGACGAGGCGTCTATGATTACCGGCTCCATCGGCCTGCTGCCCTCCGCCTCCATCGGAGATACCGCCCCCGGGCTGTATGAGCCCATCCACGGCTCCGCACCCGACATTGCCGGTCAGGACAAGGCCAACCCCATCGCCACTATTTTGTCGGTGGCTATGATGTTCCGCTACTCCTTTGACCTGCCCGCCGAGGCCCAGGCCATCGAGACGGCGGTGGACGCCGTCCTCAACGAGGGCTGGCGCACCGCCGACATCGCCAAGCCCGGCGAGGAAGTGGTGGGCACCCTGAAAATGGGCGAGCTGATTCGGGAGAAGCTGTAAAATGTCCAGACCCGGCGGAGAAATCCGCCGGGCTTTAAATTCTCCTTAAACTTTTGTGAAAATTTTCCGCAAGGGTAGCAAAGGGGGGAGAAATGCGTTATAATGAATGGGAAAAGTAGGGGTGGCCTGTGGCCGCCCGCACAAAAGGATCAAGGAGAGAGAAAAATTATGTCAACCAATCGCTACGAGAGCCCCCTGTCCTCCCGCTACGCCAGCGACGAGATGCAGTACATTTTTTCCCCAGACAAGAAGTTTTCTACCTGGCGCCGGCTGTGGGTGGCCCTGGCCAGGGCGGAGATGGAGCTGGGCCTGCCCGTCACTCAGGAGCAGGTGGCCGAGCTGGAGGCCCACATCACCGACATCGACTATGAAAAGGCCGCCCAGTGGGAAAAGAAGCTGCGCCACGACGTGATGGCCCACGTCCACACCTATGGCGAGCTGTGCCCCAAGGCCATGCCCATCATCCACCTGGGGGCCACCAGCTGCTACGTGGGGGACAACACCGACGTAATTCTCATGCGGGAGGGGCTGGAGCTGGTCCGGGAGAAAGTGGTCCGGGTGCTGGCCCATCTGGCCGGCTTTGCCGACAAGTATAAAGCCTTGCCCACCCTTGGTTTTACTCACTTCCAGGCCGCCCAGCTGGTGACAGTGGGCAAGCGGGCCACCCTGTGGATGAATGAGCTGCTCATGGACCTTCACGAGATCGAATACCGCATCTCCACCCTGGCCCTGCTGGGCTCCAAGGGCACCACCGGCACCCAGGCCTCCTTCCTGGAGCTCTTTGAGGGAGACCACGAGAAGGTACGCCTGCTGGAGGAGAAGATTGCGAAGGAGATGGGCTTTACAGCGGTTGTCCCCGTAAGCGGGCAGACCTACTCCCGCAAGCTGGACTACAATGTGGTGGCCACCCTGGCCGGGGTGGCCCAGAGCGCCAGCAAATTTGCCACCGACCTGCGGCTGCTGTGCCATCTCAAGGAGGTGGAGGAGCCCTTTGAAAAGAACCAGATCGGCTCCTCGGCCATGCCCTACAAGCGCAACCCCATGCGGTGCGAGCGCATCTGCTCCCTGGCCCGGTATGTTATCGTGGACGTGGGAAATCCCGCCGTCACCACGGCCACCCAGTGGTTTGAGCGCACCCTGGACGACTCAGCCAACAAGCGGCTGTCCGTTCCCGAGGCATTCCTGGCGGTGGATGCCATCCTGAATATCTGGGCCAATGTGGCCTCCGGATTGGTGGTCCACCCCAAGGTCATTGAGAAGCACGTGCTGGAGGAGCTGCCATTTATGGCCAGCGAGAACATCCTGATGGACGCCGTCAAGCGGGGAGGGGACCGGCAGGTGCTCCACGAGCGTATCCGGGTGCTGTCTCAAGAGGCGGGCTACAACGTGAAGGAGCTGGGGCTGTCCAACAACCTCATCGACCTGATGGCCGCCGACCCGGTCTTTGGCATGACGCAGGAGGAGCTGTCCGCCCATCTGGACCCCGCCGCCTACATCGGCCGCTGCGGCGAGCAGGTGGAGGAGTTTCTGGCCGGTGAGGTAGCCCCCGTGCTGGAGAAATACGCCGGAGCGCTGGACGGAAAAGAGACAGAGCTGAAGGTATAAGAGGAGGAATGAAAGGTGAAGCGGAACGACAGGCACCCCTACCTGTGTACGGGTATTACTGCCTTTGCGGTAATCGCCGCGTCACTGTGCCTCTTTTTTACCCTGTTCCATTTTCGGGAGGTGGCCTGCTTTCTGGATGAGCTGGGGGCGATTCTGCGGCCCATCTTTATGGGGGCTGTGATTGCGTTTCTGCTGCTCCCCATCCATCGGACGATCCTCCGGTTCCTGCTGTCTATGACTTCGGAGAAGCGGCAGAAGAATACAAAGGATGTGGCTTTTCTCAACCTGGTGGCCATTGTGTGCAGCCTGCTGCTGGCGATATTCCTGATTTATCTGCTGCTGGCCATGGTTATCCCCCAGGTATACCAGAGCGTGGTGGGACTGTTCAACTCCATTCCCACCTACATTGAAGTGGTCCAAGGGTGGCTCCAGACCTTCTTTGAGGACAATCCGGATATTCAGGCCTCCGTCATGTCCATCTACAACTCGGCGGCCTCTTCCCTGGAGCAGTGGCTGAACTCGGATATTCTGCCCAACCTGGAGTCGGCCACCACCACTCTGGAGTGGCTGCGGAAGGATATTGTCCCCAACCTAACCGGCGTGGTGGCAGGGGTGTCCGGCGTTTTGGTCGGCTTTTTGGTGCTGGTCAAGGATCTGCTCATCGCCTTGATCGTCTCGGTCTACCTTCTGGCCCGGAAAGACATTTTCGCTGCGCAGGGCAAAAAAATCCTCTACAGCATGTTCCCCACCAAGTGTGCTGACCTGATTGTGGGAGAGGCTCGAAACGCCTACCGTATTATGAGCGGCTTTATCAACGGAAAGCTGCTGGACTCCCTGATTATCGGTATCCTGTGCCTGGTCTGCTGTAACCTTTTGAAATTCCCCTATCCAGCCCTCATTGCCGTAATTGTGGGCGTTACCAACATCATCCCCTTCTTTGGCCCCTTCATCGGAGCCATCCCCTGCGGTCTGCTGATTTTCCTGGTCAACCCCATCCAGGCCATCTACTTTGCCGTCTTTATTCTGGCCCTCCAGCAGTTCGACGGCAACATCCTGGGGCCCAAGATTCTGGGCGACTCCACCGGCCTGGCCTCCTTTTGGGTGCTGTTTTCCATTCTGCTGTTCGGCGGGCTGTTCGGCTTTGCAGGGATGGTGTTGGGGGTGCCTGTCTTCGCCATGATCTACAGCGTAATCAGCCGCATGGTGGCCTATGGCCTGCGCTCCCGGAACCTGCCCCAGGGGACAGAGGACTACATGGGAAAAACAGGACCGATGGCCCGGTAGCGGAGAAAGGCGGCGGCGGATGTGTGCATCCAGTGCGGCCACTGCCAGGCGGTATGTCCGATGAGAAAGCCGGCGGCAGGTGAGAGGAAATGTCGGCATAAAATGAGGCTGTGGGTATGCAGCTGTCAAGTGAATGTAAACAAGAAAACTGCCAGCCCAAAAGGCTGGCAGTTTGAAATGAAAGAGGTGAAAATCAGCGCTTGCTGAACTGGGGAGCGCGACGAGCCGCCTTGAGGCCGTACTTCTTGCGCTCCTTCATACGAGGGTCGCGGGTGAGGAAGCCAGCGGCCTTCAGGGTGGGGCGGAACTCCTCGCTGACCAGCAACAGGGCGCGGGAGATGCCGTGGCGGATGGCGCCGGCCTGGCCGGTAACGCCGCCGCCGGTGACGGTGGCAACGATATCCACCTTGCCCACCTGCCCGGTGGCCACCAGGGGCTGACGGACAATGAGCTTCAGGGTCTCCAGACCGAAGTAGTCGTCGATGTCACGGCCGTTGATAGTGATGGCGCCGGTGCCGTTCTCAAACAGATGGACGCGGGCCACGGAGGACTTCCGGCGGCCGGTTCCATAGAAATAAGGCTTCTTGCTCTTATACATACTCTAATCCTCCTTACTCGGCGTCCCAGAGCTCGGGCTTCTGGGCGGCGTGGTTGTGTTCGCCGCCGCGGTAGATGTGCAGGCGGGTCAGTCCCTCCCGGGACAGGCTGTTTTTGGGCATCATGCCCTTGACAGCCAGCTTCATGGCCAGCTCGGGCTTGGTCTGCATCAGGGTGCGGTACTTGGTCTCCTTCAGGCCGCCCACCCAGCCGGAGTGGGTGCGGTAGAACTTCTGGTCCAGCTTCTTGCCGGTGAGCACCGCCTTCTCGGCGTTGATGATGATAACGAAGTCGCCGCAGTCGGCGTGGGGAGTGAACTCGGGCTTGCGCTTGCCCCGCAGCAGGTCGGCGGCGATGACAGCGGTCTTGCCCATAGGCTTGCCGGCGGCATCGATCACGTACCATTTCCGCTCGATGCTGCCCTTTTTGGCCATGAACGTGGACATAGGTGAAACCTCCAATTTCCTTTACATTTATGTGAAAAATGCTCTGTGACAAACATTCCGCCCCGAAAACCATACAGACGGAGCGTGTTGTATTATAGTACGGGGTCCGCCGGGTGTCAATGGTTTTTGAGGGGAATTTTTAGAAATTCTTTTATAGCTCCCGTTTTCTTAATTTTACTTATAAATACTCTTGAAATCTCACGTTCAATTTTCGTTTTTAACTTGCGGAAAACGGTCCTTTTATGGTAAAATACCGGGGAAAAGGAGGCGGCTCATGAACAAAATACTTTCCCTCACACGCCGGTGCGTGGAGGATTACAATATGATCAGCCCCGGCGACCGGATCGCGGTAGGGGTGTCTGGAGGGAAGGACTCCCTGATGCTGCTGGCGGCCCTGGCAAAGCTGCGGGAGTTTTACCCCATTCCATACACGGTAGAGGCCTTTACCCTGGATATGGGTCACGCCGACGGGATAGAGCCCCTGGATTTTTCCCCCGTCGGGGCTCTGTGCCAGGAGTTGGAGGTGCCCTATACCATTTTAAACAGCGAAATACAGCACATCATCTTTGACCTGCGCCGGGAGAAAAATCCCTGTTCCATGTGTGCCAAGATGCGCCGGGGCGCCCTTCACGCCGCACTTCAGGAGCGTGGAATATCCAAAATCGCCCTGGGCCACCACTACGACGACGCTGTGGAGACCTTTTTCATGTCCCTGATTTTCGAGGGGCGGCTGTCCTGTTTCCAGCCCGTCACCTGGCTGGACCGGACAGGAATCACACAGATACGCCCCCTGCTCTACTGCGGGGAGAACCTGATCCGCAATACCGCCCGGCGCTTGGCGCTGCCGGTGGTGGAAAACCGCTGTCCCGCCGACGGGAACACCAAGCGCCAGGAGATCAAGGAGCTGATTTATGAGCTGCAAGGCCGGTATCCCGGCCTGAAGGCCCGGACCTTTGGAGCCATGCAGCGGCTGCCCCTGCCCCAGTGGGGGCCAGTGGAGCACCGACGCCGTCCGCTGCCGGAAGAATTGGAGGAGTGAATATGAGCCGAAGAAGACAAAAGCAGCAATCGGGCTGGGTGATGGTTTTCCTGTTTATCATGCTGTTTCTGGCGGCGGCCTATGTCCTGTTCAACCGCCAGGGGGAGACCGCCCCGCCCGCTGAGGGGAGCAGCCTTCAGGTCCACTTCATTGATGTGGGCCAGGCGGATGCCGCCCTGGTGATCTGCGACGGCCACTACATGCTCATTGACGGCGGCAACGCCGAGGACTCCGACCTGGTGTATTCCTATCTGGAGCGCCACGGGGCCAAGAATCTGGACTACATGGTAGCCAGTCACGCCCACGAGGATCACATTGGCGGCCTGTCCGGCGCGCTGAACTATGCCAAAGTGGACACCGCCCTCTGTCCGGTGACGGAGTACAGCTCCAAAGTGTTTCAGAATATGGTAAAGTACCTGGAGCAGCAGGGAAAATCCCTCACCGTGCCCGCGCCCGGGGACAAGTTCGAGCTGGGCTCCGCTCGGGTGGAGATCCTGGGCCCGGTGCAGGAGTATGACGACACCAACGACACCTCTATCGTCCTGCGCATCGACTATGGGGAGACCTCATTCCTGTTCACCGGGGACATGGAGACGAGGGCGGAGAAGGACCTGCTGGAGTCCGGGGCCGACGTACGGGCCACTGTGCTGAAGGCGGGCCACCACGGCAGCGACACCTCCACCGGCTACCAGTTCCTCCGGGAGGTCAGCCCCCGATACACCGTCATCTCGGTGGGGGAGGGGAACAAGTACGGCCATCCCTCCGACGAGGTCCTCAGCCGCTTCCGGGACGCGGGGACGGAAGTCTACCGCACCGACATGCAGGGCCACGTCATCGCGGAGAGCGATGGAAAGACCGTCACCTTCCGCACCGAGAAGGAGGCGGATACCGCCACAAACCCCACAGGCAATTCCACTTTACAGATATATGTGGGCAATTCGGGAAGCAAGAAGTTCCATCTGCCCGACTGCGCCTCCGCCAAGAATGTCCAGGAGGACAAAAAGGTGGTGTTTCTCACCCGCCTTCAGGCGGTGCTGGAGGGCTATGAGCCCTGCGGGCGGTGTAACCCATAGACGCAGCACAGCCCCCGGCTTTTGCCGGGGGCTGTTGTTCACTGTCTGGACACCGCCGCGGCGATGGATACGTCGGCGGGCAGATAGGGGATAAGGGTGGCTTGGAAGGCGTGGTACAGGTCGGACTTGCCCGGCCAGACGGTGCCGATCAGCTGGTTGTTCCGGTCCAGCTGATGGAACCAGGAGCCGTTTTCGTGGTCCAGAACAAACTCGTCCAGATAGGCCATGAACATGGCGAAGTCGTCGGCGTACCGCTGCCTGCCGGTGGTCTGGTACAGCACGGCGGAGGTGTTGATGGCCTCGGCCAGGGTCCAGTGCATCCGGTCGTGTACCACCGGCTTGCCGGTCCAGTCGGTGGTATAGACCAGGCCGGGGGCCCTGTCGGCGTTCCAGGCGTCGCCCACGGCGGTGATGTAGAGGTTTTCCGCCGCCTCCACATAGGGGGCGGCCTGTTCTCTGCCGCTGGACAGGGCCCACTGGGTGATAAGCCGGGCCCACTCGATGCCGTGGCCGGGGGTGGCGCCGTAAGGCTTAAAGGGGTCGTCAGGGCGCTCCCGGTTCAGCTCCGGCTGGGGGACCCAGTCGCTGGAGAAGTGCTCCGGGATGCGCCAGCCGCTCTCCCTGGCCCAGTCCAGCACCCGGTCAATGATCCGGCCCGCCCGGAGGCGATAAGTTTTGTCCCCGGTAGCGTCGGCCACGGCCAGAAAGGCCTCCACCGAGTGCATGTTGGCGTTGAGGCCCCGGTAGTGGTCCAGGGCGGTAAAATCGGTGTCCCAGGTGTCCCGGGACAGGCCCTCCTCCTCGTCCCAGAAGCGCAGGTCATAGACGGCCAGAGCGTCGTCCAGCAGCTCCCTGGCCCCGGGACGGCCGGCCAGCAGGGCGGAGGAGGCGGCCAGCATCACAAAGGCGTGGGCGTAGCACTGCTTGGTGGGCATGACGGAGCCGTCGGCGTTGAGGCCGGCGTACCAGCCGCCGTGCGCGCCGTCGTGGAGCTCCCCCCGCAGGCCCTTCAGGGCGGCGTCGGCCAGGGGAGCGGCCTGGGCGTCCCCCAGCAGGGTCCCGATGCTGTACACATGGGCCATGCGGCTGGTAATCCAGGTCTCCCGGCCCCTATCGGGCCAGGGGGTGCCGTCGTCCCCCAGATAGTAGGAGCTGCCTCCGGGAGAGGGGAAGCGGCGGCCGAAGTTCAGCAGATTCTGGCGGAGCTCTGCCAGAAACGACCGGTTTTCCCCGGTGTTCAGTTGATAGTTCGGTTTCATTGTGGAACCTCCTTATGTTGGCTCAAGTCCGAATTTCGCCGCGCCACATCATCCCGCAGGATCTGGTAGAGGGTGGCGGCCAGCGGGACAGCCAGCAGCATGCCGCCCACGCCCAGCACCCCGCCGCCGATGGTGACGGCGGCCAGTACCCAGATACCGGGCAGCCCGATGGAGGAGCCCACCACCTTGGGATAGATCAGGTTGCCCTCCAGCTGCTGGAGCACCGAGATGAACAGCAGAAACAGCAGGGCCTTGATGGGGGAGACGGTAAAGATCATAAACGCGCCCACCCCCGCGCCGATGTAGGCCCCGGCCACCGGAATCAGGGCGGTAAAGCCGATTAGAGTGCCCACCATGGAGGCGTAGGGGAATTGGAACAGCATCATTCCGCCCATACACAGCAGACCCAGGATGATGGCCTCGGTACACTGGCCCACCACAAAGCGGCGGAAGCAGTTGTGCAGCGTTTCCAGAAAGTAGAGCAGGTGGCTGTACCAGCCGGGCTTCAGGTAGGTTTTCAATACCAGGGCGCACTGACGGGAGAGGGTTTCCTTACCCATCAGCAGGTAGATGGAGAAGATAACGCTGACGATGGCGGTAAAGGCGGTGGATATGGTGGCGGAAATCAGGGACATGAGAGAGCCCATCACGCCTCCCAGCCCGGCCAGCAGGAAATTTATCACCTTGACCGCCAGCTCCTGCCAGTTAACGGTGCCGTCCGCCGCAAAGAGGCCGGACAGAGCGGCCAGCTGGTTGGGGCCCAGGTTTTCGTTCAGCTTCACGCTCAACTGCTGTAGAATGGGGGCGAGCTCCTGAATGAGCAGGGAGACGCTCTGGATCAGCTCGGGCAGAATCATCCCGACAATGAGGGCCACCAGGGCGATGAGACTGGCATAGGCCAGCAGCAGGCACACCGGCCGGCGGCTCTTGAGAACAGCCTGGCTTTTGGAGTTCGGAAAGTACCAGCTCTCATACATGCTCATGAGAATGTTGACGGCGTAGGCAATCACCGCCCCCAGCATCAGGGGGAAGCCGGCGCCCAGTGCCAGAGCGGCCAGGGCGGACAGGTTCCCCCAGTAGTGGATGGCCAGATAGAGGCCGAACAGCACCGCGCCGATGCGCAGCGGGGTCTTCCATTCCTGCTTCATAGTCCCTCCATCAGGTTGACCCGGAGGTAGCCGCCCTCCACGTTGGTCTCCGCGATAAACTGGGGCACGGCGGGGATCATCAGCTCCCGGGCTCCGCCCTTTACCACGTAGACGTTGTTGGCGGGCAGGGTGAGCACGTCGGCGATTTTGCCCAGCACCTCGCCGGTGGCGGCGTCCCGCACCTCCAGGCCGTAGATATCGGCCAGGAAGAAGGCCCCCTCAGGCAGGTCCACGTCCGAGCGGTCGATATACAAAATGGCGTTGCGCAGAGACAGGGCGCTAGGCACGTCGGTGGGGCCGTCAAACTTGATGATGACCATATTCTTGTGGACCCGGGCCCGCTGTACCGTCATGGGAAAGTGGGCCTCGTCCACATACAGGGTCTTGAACTGGCAAAGAAACTCCGGCGAGTCGGCCCAGGGCTGAACCTTCACCTCGCCCATCAGGCCGTGGACGTTGGTGACCTTGCCCACCTCTAAATATTGTTTCATGTGTGTTCCTCCAAAAAATACTGGACAATCCCCTTCCCGTATCCATATTCCAGTTCGTCCGCGTAAAAAGTGATATTCGCGTCTGTGATTTGATAGCAGTCCCCTTCTATAAGCCGGACATTTTCCATCCGGCTGAGCGCCTGGGCGATCTGCCTGGGAGACGGATTTCGCAGTCCGTCCGAACGGGGCTTTGAAATCCGGAGTGTCTTATAAAATTCTTTGATATCCTCAATTTGAAATTTTTTAATAGAATAAAAGAAAAAAATCTTCAGGATCGTCTCGATCTGCCAGCTGAACGGGTAGCAGGGGAAGGATGTCCGGCAGCGGGTGCTGGTGCAGTAGTATTTAATCTCCGCCAACTGTGCTTTTGACCAGGTCATAAGTCCTCCAGTTTGAAAAGAAGGACGCAGGGAACCCCCTGCGCCCTTGTTTTTAGTCGATGATCTCCACATTAATCCGCTTACCGGCCCGCTGGGCGGCGGAGCGCATCAAAACGCGGATCTCCTTGGCGATGCGGCCCTGGCGGCCGATCACCTTGCCCATGTCCTCCGGGGCGACCCGGAGCTCCAGGACGGTCTCGCCGTCGCCCTCGACCTCAGTGACAGACACCTGCTCGGGGTGCTCCACCAGGTTCTGGGCCACGTAGGTGAGAAGCTCTTTCATGAATGACCTCCAGCCTTACAGGGCGCCGGCTTTTTTCAGCAGGTCGCGGACGGTCTCGGTGGGCTGGGCGCCGGTCTTGATCCAAGCCTGGGCCCGGTCCACGTCCACCTTCAGCTCAGTGGGGTTGACGGTGGGATTGTAGAAGCCGATCTCCTCAATGAAACGGCCGTCACGGGGATAGCGGGAGTCAGCCACCACGATGCGGTAGAAGGGGGCCTTCTTGGCGCCCATGCGGCGCAGTCTGATTTTAACCATGTATCTTCACCTCCAAATGAATTTGTTTGTTTATATGGAAAGCGCAAAAGGCGCTCTGCCAACGTCCCAAAGGGCCCCTTTTGAAAGGGATGTCAGCCGCAGGCTGACTGAGGATTGCGTTCGCGAAGCGAACATACGAAGTAAACAAAGTTTTGCAAACCTGAATTTGCTCCGCATATTTTGGCTTTGCCAAAATGCAATCCTCCGCCCCAGTTTGCGAACTGGGGCACCTCCTTTCAAAAGGAGGCTTTAAAACGGCATCCCGCCCATTCCGGGAAAACCGCCCCGGCCCTTTTTACCCATCATCTTCCGCAGGTTCTTGGGCAGCTTGCCGCCGGAAAACTGCTTGGTCATGGCCTGAAGCATGTCGAACTGCTTGAGCAGCCGGTTGATGTCCACCACCTGGGTGCCTGACCCGGCGGCGATGCGCTTTTTCCGGCTGGAGTTGAGCAGCTTGGGGTCCTCCCGCTCGGCGGGGGTCATGGACAGGATGATGGCCTCCATCCGCTGGAGGAGCTTTTGATCCATGCCGACCCCCTCCAGGTCGCTGGCCTTCACGCCGGGGAGCATCCCAGCGATCTCGGTGAGGGAGCCCATATTTTTCAGCTGCTTCATCTGGTCGTAGAAGTCGGTGAGGGTAAACTTGTTTTTCCGCAGCTTCTCCTGGAGCTCCAGGGCCTTCTGCTGGTCGAAATTCTGCTCTGCCTTCTCGATGAGGGAGAGCATGTCCCCCATGCCCAGGATGCGGCTGGCCATGCGGTTGGGATGGAAGACCTCGATCTGGTCCAGCTTTTCTCCCACGCCCACAAACTTGATGGGCTTGCCGGTAACCGCTTTGATGGACAGGGCCGCGCCGCCTCGGGCGTCGCCGTCCAGCTTGGTGAGGACCACGCCGTCGATGTCCAGGGCATCGTCAAAGGCCTTGGCGGCGTTTACCGCGTCCTGGCCGATCATGGCGTCCACCACGAGAAGGATCTCGGTGGGGGCCACCGCGGCCTTGATGTTGCGCAGCTCGTCCATCAGGGCCTCGTCCACGTGGAGCCGGCCGGCGGTGTCCAGAAACACCATGTCGTTGCCGTGGGCCGTGGCGTGCTCCACGGCGGCCTTGGCGATGTCCACCGGGTTGGTCTGGCCCATCTGAAAGACGGGGATGTCCAGCTGCTTGCCCACCACCTCCAGCTGTTGGATGGCGGCGGGGCGGTAGATATCGCAGGCGGCCAGCAGGGGCCGCTTGCCGTTCTGTTTTTTCATCAGGCCGGCCAGCTTGGCGCCATTGGTGGTCTTGCCCGCGCCTTGCAGGCCCACCATCATCACCACCGTGGGGGGCTTGGACGCGATGGCCAGCTTGGCCGCCGACCCGCCCATCAGTTCGGTGAGCTCCTGGTTGACGATTTTGATGATCTGCTGGGCGGGGGAGAGGGCCTCCAGCACGTCGGCCCCTACGGCCTTCTCGGTGACCTGGGCCACAAACTGCTTGACCACCTTAAAGCTGACGTCGGCTTCCAGCAGAGCCAGGCGAATCTCCCGCATGGCCTCCTTCACGTCGGCCTCGGACAGCCGGCCCTTGCCTCTCAGCTTTTTAAAGGCGGCGGACAGCTTTTCAGAAAGTCCTTCAAATGCCATGAGCTTACTCCTTCAGCAGGGCGGCCGCGGTGTCCCGAACCCGGAGGGCGAGGGCTTCCAGCTCCTCGCTGTCCTGCCGGGCGGACAGCTCCACCATCCGGCAGGTGTCTTCGTGCACCTGCTCCAGCTGGGACCGCATGGTGTGGAACCGCTTAATCAGTCCGGTTTTGTCCTCCAGCTCGGTGAGGACGGCCTCCGCCCGGACGATTACGTCCCGCACGCCCTGACGGGTGATGCCGTAATTCTCGGCGATCTCCCCCAGGGACAGGTCCTCATTGTAGTAGAGGTCGTAAAACTCCTTCTGACGGTCTGTCAGTACGTCGCCGTAGAAATCAAAGAGCATGGTCATGCGGTAGGCCTGACTTTTCATGGAGTACGACCTCCTTCACAGTAAAAATGTAAAGCTGAATAACTTTACATTTGGAAGTCTAACACATTTTGCCCCGTTTGTCAAGCCAAAATACTTGACGGCAGACGCTTCCCTTTTGGTATATTCCGCCAGGGTTGGGGGGAAACTGGAAGGAACAGCCTGGAATCCCCCCGCCACCGGGCTTTGCCCGGCGGCCCTCCCCCCTTTAGCAAGGGGGCTTAGACCGGCGCTTCGGCTTGTTTTTCCTCCAAGGCCCCCTTGCTAAAGGGGGCTGGCACCGCCGAAGTCGGTGACTGGGGGATTCTGATTTAGGAGGTATTCCCATGTCCAACACCCCCCACATCCCCATGGACGACGCCCACTTGAAGCAATACGCCGCCAACGCGGCCAGAGAGCTGAAGCTGGAGGGGGCGGTCTCCTGCCGCGCCCTGTCCCGGGAGCTGAAGGCGGGCCTGAAACGGGTGCGCCGGACCCAGGAGGCGCTGAATCTCTGGAGTGCCGGCCAGACCACTGTCCCCGGGGCGGTGGAGTGGCTGCTGGACAACCACTACCTGGCCGTCCGGGAGGGGGAGCAGGCCCGGGAGGCCTTCAAAGGCGGAAAGCCCCTGCGGGGGAGCCGGGATGGCGATGTGCTCCTCCGGCGGTGCGCCCGGAGCGCCCTGTGGGCCGCCCCCGACCTGGACCAGAAGCGGCTGGCCCTCTTTCTGGAGGGCTTTCAGTCGGTGTGCCCCCTGACCGAGCGGGAGCTGTCCCTGTTCGTCCCCGCCCTGGCGGGGGCGCTTGTGGAGCGGCTGGCCGATCTGTGCGCCGACTTGGACGCCCTCAAAGAGAACCGGGTGCCCCCCGAGGAGATGGGGCCCATCTTTGCCGCCCTGCGGGCCCTGTCCGGCGGGGAGTGGAGCTCCCTTCTGGAGGGGGCCAGCCGGGTGGAGCGGGTGCTGAATCAGGACCCCTCGGGCCACTATCCCCACATGGACGAGGACACCCGCCGCCGCTACCGGCAGAGGGTGTGCAAGCTGGCCAGAAAATACCGCATGGAGGAGGGCCAGACCGCCCGTCAGGCCATCGACCTGGCACAGAAGGGGGAGGGCCCCCGCCGCCATGTGGGCTGGTATCTCTACCGGGAGCCCCTGGGACGACTGGAGCGGCCTCACTCCGGGGTGAGCTACGGGGGCGTGGTGATAGGGCTGTCCCTGATTGCTGCCCTGGCCCTGTGGCGGGTCGCGGGGACCCCGCTGGCCGCCCTGCTGCTGATTCTGCCCCTGTCCGACATCGTAAAAAACGTGCTGGACTTTCTGCTGGTCCGCCTGGTCCCGCCCCGGCCGGTGCCCCGGATGGAGCTGGAGGGGGGCATCCCCAGGGAGGGCCGGACCCTGTGCGTGGTGGTGTCCCTCCTCACCGGGGAGGACAGCGGACCCAGGCTGGCCGCCCTGCTGGAGCGCTACCGCCTGGCCAACCGGGACGCCGGGCCCGAGCTGCGGCTGGGGATTCTGGCCGACCTGCCCGACAGCGGGACCCCTATGGGGGAAGAGGGGGCGGCCTGGATGGACAGCGCCCGCCGGGCCATTGACAGCCTCAACGAGAAATACAGCGGGGGCTTTTACCTCTTTTTCCGCACCCCGGCCTTCAGCAAGCAGGATGAGCGCTACATGGGCTGGGAGCGGAAGCGGGGGGCCCTCACCGAGCTGGTCCGCCTGCTGAGGGGAAAGCACACCGGCTTGACGGTGAAGTCGGGGGAGAAGGGCTGGCTGCGCCAGGTGAAGTATGTGATTACTCTGGACTCGGACACCAGCTTGAACGTGGGCACCGCCCGGGAGCTGGCCGGGGCCATGCTCCACCCCCTGAACCAGCCGGTGATTGACTCCAAGCGGAGAGTTGTCACCGCCGGCCACGCTCTGTTTCAGCCCCGGGTTGCGGTGGAGCTGGAGGCGGCAAACAAGTCCTTTTTCGCCAAGATTTTCGGTGGACTGGGGGGCGTGGACCCCTACGGCTCCACCGCCAGCGACGTGTATCACGACCTCTTTGACCAGGGCACCTACACCGGCAAGGGCGTCTTTTCGGTGGACGCCTTCCACGCCTGTCTCAATGACCGCTTCCCCGACAACGCCATCCTGTCCCATGATCTGCTGGAGGGCAGCTACCTCCGGGCGGGCCTGCTGGGAGAGGTGGAGCTTACCGACGGCTGTCCCTGGCAGGTGTACAGCTACTTCGCCCGGCTCCACCGGTGGATCCGGGGGGATTGGCAGCTGCTGCCCTGGTTGGGCCGGCGGGTGCCTAATGGGCAGGGGGGACGGGAGGAAAACCCCCTGCCGCCTTTGGCCAAGTGGAAAATTCTGGACAACCTGCGCCGGTCGCTGTCCCCCATCTTTACCCTGCTGACCCTGGTGCTGGGCATGTGCTTCTCTGGAAAAGTCTTCGCCTGGGCGGGGAGCGTGGCGGTGGTGGCCGCGGCCTCCAACCTGCTGCTGTCCGGGGCGGAGCTGGCCGTGCGCCGCTCCGGCAAACGGCGGCGGTATCACTCCACCGTCATCGCCGGCCTGGCCGGGGCCATTTTACAGACCGCTATCCAATTGATTTTCCTGCCCTATCAGGCCTATATCTCCCTGACGGCCATCTCCTCCGCCCTGTGGCGGATGACGGTGTCCCACAAAAACCTGCTGGCCTGGGTCACCGCCGCCCAGACGGAGAGGGGGAAGGGGAACGTGCCCTTCTACTACAAAAAGGCCTGGTTTTCGGCGGCGGCGGGGATCTTTTTGGTCCTGTTTGCCCAGCTCAGATTTGGGAAGGCGGTGGGACTGGTCTGGCTGCTGGCCCCGGCGCTGGCCTGGGCGGTGAGCCGGCCCTCCCGCAGGGGAAAGGCCCTGCCTCCCGCCGACCGGGCCTTCCTCCTCCATCAGGCCACCCTCATCTGGCGGTATTTTGACAAATTCCTCCGGGAGGAGGACCACTACCTCCCCCCGGACAACTGGCAGGAGCAGCCCGGCCCCGCCCTGGCCCGGCGGACCTCCCCCACCAACATCGGTATGGCCCTGCTGTCGGTGATGGCGGCGGCGGACCTGGACCTGCTGCCCCGAAAGCGGGCGGTGGAGCTGATTTCCCACATCCTGGACACGGTGGAAGGGCTGGACAAGTGGAAGGGACACCTGTACAACTGGTATGATACCTCCTCCGCCAAGCCCCTCCACCCCAGGTATGTGTCCACCGTGGACAGCGGCAACCTGCGGGGCTGCCTCATTGCCCTGCGGGAGGGGCTGTACCAGTGGGGGGAGACTGCCCTGGCCCAGCGGGCGGAAAAGCTGTCCAACGCCATGGACTGCGCGCCGCTTTTCGACAGGGAGCGGCGGCTGTTTTCCATCGGCTATGAGGTGGAACAGGACAGGCTCACCGACGGCTTTTACGACCTGATGGCCAGCGAGGCCCGGCAGACCAGCTTTATCTCGGTGGCCCGGGGGGAGGTCCCCGCCCGCCATTGGCGCCGGCTGGGCCGGATGCTGCTGGGGGACAACGACTACTGCGGCATGGCCTCCTGGACGGGCACCATGTTCGAGTATTTCATGCCCAACCTCCTCATGCCCTGCGAACCCAATTCCTTCCTGTATGAGACCCTGTCCTTCTGCGTCTACGCCCAGAAGCGCCGGGGGGACAAGACCAAAACCCCCTGGGGCATCTCGGAATCGGGCTTCTACGCCTTCGATCCCGGCATGAGCTACCAGTACAAGGCCCACGGGGTCCAGGCCCTGGGGCTGAAGCGGGGGCTGGACACCGAGCTGGTGGTGTCGCCTTACTCCTCCTTCCTGGCCCTGCTGCTGGCCCCGCGGAGCGCCCTGCGCAACCTGCGCCGCCTGCGGGACATGGGTCTGGAGGGCCGGTATGGCCTGTACGAGGCGGTGGACTACACCCCCGCCCGCCTCACCGGAAATGAGGATTACGAGGTGGTCCGTTCCTATATGTCTCACCACCTGGGGATGAGTCTGGTGGCCATTGACAACGTCCTGCGGGACAACGTGATGCAGAGGCGCTTTATGAGGGACTGCGACATGTCCGCCTACCGGGAGCTGCTTCAGGAGCGGGTGCCGGTGGGAGCCCCCATCATGAAGCAGGAGGAGCGGGATTTCCCCGTCAAGCTCCGTCCCGCCTCCGGCCCCTCTCTGGTCCGGGAGGGGGAGGACTTTGGCCGGAAGCGCCCTCAGTGCCATCTGCTGTCCAATGGCAGCTATAGCCTGCTGGCCTGCGACAATGGGCTGACCAGCGCCAGGGCGGGGGAAAACGCCGTCACCCTGGCCCGGCCGGGGGAGTACTACGCCCCCGCCGGGGTGTCCGTCTTTTTCAACGGCCCCGGCGGGCTGGTCGGTCTGATCCCCGCCCCGCTGTACCAGAGCGGGACGGCCTGCCGCTGGACCTTTGACGCCTCGGGGGCCGGCTGGTACACGGAAAAGAACGGCCTGTCCGCCCGGATCGCGCTGACCGTACCCAGGCGTGAAAACGGGGAACTGCGCCGGGTGGAGCTGACCTGGAGGGGGAAGAAAAGGCTGGAGGGGGAGCTGCTGTTCTATTGTGAACCCGTCCTGTGCCCCCAGCGGGACTTCGACGCCCACCCGGCCTTCTCCCGGCTGTTTCTGGAGTGCTCCCTGGAGGGGAACGGGGCCCTGTTCCACCGCCGCCCCCGGGGGAACGAGGAGGGGCCGTGGCTCTCCGCCGCCTGGACAGGGGAGGGGGCGTCCGCGAGCCTGGACCGGGCCTTTGCTCTGGGGCGGGGAGGGCTCAGGGCCTTGCCCGGCAGTCAGCCGGGACCGCTCCAAAACGGCGCGGGTTCCGATCCCTGTCTGATGGTCCGTATCCCGGTCTCCCTGGCCCCGGGGGAGGGGAAGCGCTTTGCGCTGGCCCTGGTTTTGGGGGACGGCCCCGCCGCCGCCCAGGCGGGGAGCCGGCGGATGCTGGAGGGGAAGGAGGTTGGACCCTCCTCTCTGGCCCCCATCGCCCAGAAGCTGGCCCTCAGCGAGGGGGAGGCTCTGGCGGCCTTTGATCTGCTGGCCCGGCTGGCGTCGGCAGAGGAGGGGGAGCGCCCGCCTCAGTCCGCCCTGTGGCCCTACGGCATCTCCGGGGACCTGCCCATCGCCGCCGGGACACTGTCCGGGGAGGACGACGTGGAGCAGGCAGCCCTGTGGTGCCGGTGGCACCAGTTCCTCAGCCGGGCGGGCTATCCCTTTGACCTGGTCCTCCTGCTGGAGGAGGGGGGCGACTACCGCCGTCCCCTCCGCTCCGCTCTGAGGTCGGAGCTGAAAAAGCTGGGGGCGGAGTCGGTCCTGGGGGCCAGGGGGGGCATCCACCTGGCCAATCCCGACGCCGCTCCGGTGGTGCTGGCCTGGGCGAAGGCGGTGCTGCCTGTAGGGGGCGGCCTCTGCGCCGCCCAGTCCAAAACCCCTGCTCTGTCCGAAAAAATCACCCCCCCGCCCCCGATCAAACTGGAACCGGGCTCGGCCCCCTGGGCGATGGAGGGGGATACCGTCACCATCCACTGCGGGGAGCAGCTGCCCCCGGTGGGGTGGAGCCAGGTGTTATGTAACCCGGAGTTCGGCTGGCTCACCGACGAGACGGGGGCGGGCTTCCTCTGGACCGGGGGAAACTCCAGAGAGGGGAAACTGACCTCCTGGGTCAACGACCCTCTGACGGTTAGTGGACAAGAAATAATTACGGTAAACCTGAACGGACAGGATTTTCACGTCTTTGCCGCCGGGGACGGCCTGCCTTGCACCGTGACCTACGGCCCTGGATTTGCCCGGTGGGAGAAGAAGTTGGGGGAGACTTCAAAAACGGGCGGACAATGTCCGCCCCTGCTGGTGGTGGAGGGGTTCGTGCCGGTGGAGGAGAACAGGCGCATCCTCCGGTTCACCCTTACCGGGTCCTCCGGGCGGCTGGTTTACCAGCTGGGGGAGGGGGAACCCCTCTCCGCTGCCCTGAACGACGGCCAGCCCGTCTCGCTGGTGACCAAGGAGAGGGCGGGGCGGCCCTGTTCCCGTTTCTTCCGGGAGGACTTTTTTGCAGAGCAGGAGCAGACCCTGGCCTGGTGGGGTGACAAGGTATCTAGCCTTACAGTCACCACCCCGGACGGGGCCCTGGACCGATATTTGAACGGCTGGTGTCTCTATCAGGTGATTGCCTGCCGTCTGATGGCCCGCACCAGCCAGTACCAGAACGGCGGGGCCTTCGGCTTCCGGGACCAGCTTCAGGATTCGGCGGCCCTGTTGTACGCCTGGCCGGAGCGGACCCGGGAGCAGATGCTGCTGGCCGCCTCCCGGCAGTTTGAGGAGGGCGACGTGCAGCACTGGTGGCACCCGCCCCAGGGGGCCGGGGTGCGCACCCGCATCTCTGACGATCTGCTGTGGCTGCCCTGGGTGCTGTGCCGGTACTGCACTGTCACCGGGGACTGGTCCGTTCTGGAGGAGGAGGTCCCCTATCTGACCGCCAAGCCCCTGGAGCCGGGGGAGAAGGACCGCTATGAGGTCCCCCAGGTGAGCGAAAAACGGGAAAACCTCTACCGCCACGGCCTGGCCGCCATCCTCTGCGCCCTGGGCCGAGGGACGGGCCCCCGCAGTCTGGCCCGGATGGGGGGCGGCGACTGGAACGACGGCATGGACAAGGTGGAAGGTGAGTCGGTGTGGCTCACCTGGTTTCTGGCGGCGGTGTTGCAGGACTTCGCCGTCCTGTGCCGCCGGATGGACGAGGAGGCCCGGGCCGATGACCTGCTGCGCCAGGCCGACGCCCTGATCCAGGCGGCCCAAAGCGCCTGGGATGGCGGCTGGTACCGCCGGGGATACTACGAGGACGGCACCCCCCTGGGCTCGGCGGAGAGCAGTCAATGCCAGATCGACTCCATTGCCCAGTCTTTTGCCCTGTTCCCCAAAGGGACCGACCGGAAGCGGGCAGACCAGGCGGTCTCCGCCGCACTGGACCGGCTCTTTGACCGGGAGGCCGGGGTGGTCCGCCTCTTTGACCCGGCCTTTGACGGCCAGGGGGACAAGGACCCCGGTTATATCAAGGGCTACCCCGCCGGCGTGCGGGAGAACGGCGGACAGTACACCCATGCCTCGGTGTGGCTGGCCATGGCCTGCTTCCGGCTGGACCGCCCGGCGGACGGCTGGGCCATTTTAAAGGCCCTCCTGCCGGAGGGCCACAGGACGGATATCTACCGGGCGGAGCCCTATGTGATTGCCGCCGACGTGTCCTACGCCCCCGGCCGGGTGGGCCGGGCAGGGTGGAGCTGGTACACTGGGGCGGCGGGATGGTACTGGCAGGTGGCAGTGCAGGAGCTGCTGGGGCTGCGAGTAACGGAAAACCGGCTTACGGTGGAGCCCAACCTGCCCCCGGACTGGCCGGGGTATGAGGCGAAGTGGAAGCTGCCCAAAGGGACGCTGACCATTGCCGTCCGGCGCAGCGGGACCTACGCCGCCGTCCTGGACGGAAAAGCGGTTAAGGAGGGGGTGCCGCTGGCAGGGCTGACGGGGGACCACCGGCTGGAGGTTACGGTTTGACCCGGGCGGCCACAAACAGGTTGGGCGGATTGGGATAGAGATTTTCCCGCTCCAATATGTCAAAGCCGCTCCGGGCGATCTTCCGCTCCAGCCCCCGCTGGGTGAAGAAGGCCACATAGGGCATTTTCCCAGTGTGGCTGTTCACCAGCTTTTTCAGCCCCATCACCGAGGGCCGGGAGCCCAGGCAGTCGGTGGCGGAGAGGAAGGTCCCCCTGGGCTTGAGCAGCGCCCGGATGCGGGCCAGGGCGGCGGGCAGGTCGGGGAGGTAAAGCAGCACATTGTAGGCGGCCACTGCGTCGAAGCTCCCCGGCTCCAGGCAGGGGTCAAAGAGGTCGGTATTGGTGATCTCCACATGGGCCAGGTTCCGGGCCTTTTCCCGGGCAATGTCCGCCATCTGGGGGGAGATGTCGATGCCCCGGAGATGGGCCACATGGGGGGCTATCCGCAGGGTGAGCAGTCCCGTGCCGCAGGCGAACTCCAGCACCCGGTCGGAGGGCTTCAGGCAACGCAGCGAGAGCTCCGCTGTTCTGTCATAGGTTTCGGCATAGGTTTGGCCGGAGGTCCGATCATAGGTCCGGGCCCGCATATTCCAAAAATCCTTTGGCTGGTTCAGCATGGCCATCCCCTCCTGTTACTTTCATTACCGCTATTATACTGCGGCCTTTCCTGATTTGCCACCCCGCAGCAAAATTTTTTGGAAAACTTTACTTTTATGTGCCAACTGTGGTATGATAATCCAGCTGTCAAAGAAAAAATTTTCTTTCAAAGAAAGGAACCAGAGATATGTCACAAATGACGCGCCGGGAACTGTTTCCCGGGGTATGGCTGCGCGCGGTGCATACCAACAAGTTCAAAAGCTCTTATCTGTCCATTACCCTGCTGACCCCTCTGGACAGGGAGACCGCCGGGGCCAACGCCCTGATTCCCGAGGTGCTCCGTCGGGGAACGGCGGTACACCCGAACATGGAGTCCCTGTCCGCCGCCCTGGATGAGCTGTACGGCGGGGCTATCGAGCCAGTGGTCCGCAAAAAAGGCGAGACCCAGTGCGTGGGCTTTGTGGCCAGCTTTCTGGACGACGCCTACACCCTGAACGGCGAGCAGATCCTGGAGTCTGCCGCCGGCCTGCTGGGGGAGCTGCTCCTTAAGCCCTATACCCAGGACGGCTGCTTCTGCCCCGACTACACCGCCGGGGAGAAGGCCAACCTGATCGACCGCATCCGGGCTCAGATCAACGACAAGCGGACCTACGCCACCCAGCGCCTCACCCAGGAGATGTGCAAATACGAGGCCTTCGGCGTGGACAAGCTGGGGGACGAGGAGAGCGTGGCCGCCGTCACCCCGGAGAGCCTATGGCAGCGGTATCAGGAGCTGCTGCGCACCGCCCGGGTGGAGGTGTACTACTGCGGCTCCGCCAGTCCGGACCGGGCGGCGGGGGCGCTGAAGCAGGCTCTGGAGGGGCTGCCGGTGAACGAGGACCGGGCGGACCCCTCCTGCGACGTGCGGGTGTCCGCCGGGCCGGAGCCCATTGTGGTGGAGGAGGCCATGGACGTCAGCCAGGGCAAGCTGGCCCTGGGCTTCCGTACCGGGGGCCAGAGCTGTTGGGAGTCGGATTACCCCGCCTTTGTCCTGTGCAACGCGGTGTTCGGCGGGACGACCCTGTCCAAGCTGTTTATGAACGTGCGGGAGAAGCTGTCCCTGTGCTACTATGCCAGCTCGGTGGCCGAGCCCCGGAAGGGGCTGGTGATGGTGTCCTCCGGCATTGAGTTCGACAAGTACCAGACCGCCAAGGACGAGATCCTGGCCCAGCTGGAGGCCATCCGCCGGGGAGAGATCGAGGACTGGGAGCTGGAGGGCTCCCGCCGCACCCTCATCGGGGCCTACCGGGCCACCACGGACGAGCAGGGCCGCCAGGAGGAATTCTGGCTGGGCCAGGCGGCGGCCGGCCTGGAGGAGGACCCGGAGGAGCTGGCCCGCCAGCTGGAGCAGGTTACCCGGGAGCAGGTGGCGGAGTCCGCCAAGCGGTTCCAGCTGGATACCATCTACTTCCTGAAGGGAAAGGAGGTCTGAACCATGGAAAAGCTGCAATTTGCCCGAGTGGGGGAGACCATGTACCACGAGAAGCTGGAGAACGGCCTGAACGTCTTCGTCTTCCCCAAGCCCGAGTTTCAGAAGGGCTACGCCTTTTTCGCCACCAACTACGGGGGCATGGATATGCGCTTCTGCCTGAACGGGGCGTGGCACGACACCCCTGCCGGAGTGGCCCACTACCTGGAGCACAAGATGTTCGACACCCAGGAGGGCAACGCCCTCCAGGACCTGGCGGCCAACGGAGCCAGCCCCAACGCCTTCACCAGCAACGATATCACCGGCTACTACTTCGACTCCACCGAAAAGTTTGAGGAAAATCTCCGCATTCTGCTGTCCTTTGTCTCGGTACCCTGGTTCACCCAGGAGAGCGTGGACAAGGAGCGGGGCATCATCGGCCAGGAGATCGGCATGATCGAGGACGACCCCCACTGGAAGTGCTATATGAACCTGATGAAGGCCCTGTTTCAGCACCACCCCATTCGGGTGAGCGTGGCGGGCAGCGTGGAATCCATCGCGGAGATTACTCCCGAGACCCTGTACGCCTGCCACAAGGCCTTCTACGACCCGGCTAATATGGTGCTGTGCGTGGCCGGTCCGGTGGACCCGGAGCATATCTGTGATGTTGCCCGGGACATTCTCCCCAAGGAGGCGGGCCCCATCGCCGCCAAGGACTATGGAGAGAAAGAACAGCCCCAGGCGGCCCAGAGCTATATCGAGGAGCGGATGGAGGTGTCCGCCCCCATCTTCCAGCTGGGCTGGAAGGGGGACGCCCAGATCAACGGCGAGGACCGCCTGCGCCAGGAGCTGGTGGGCGGCTTGGCCCTGGAGGTGCTGCTGGGCAATTCCAGCCCCCTGTATGCCAAGCTGTACCGGGAGGGGCTGATCAACCAGGAGTTTGGCTACAGCTACGAGAGCAGCTCCGGCTGCGCCTTTTTGGCGGCGGACGGGGAGTCCAGAGACCCGGAGGCCGTCTGCGCGGCGGTGGCCGCTGAGGCCGCCCGCATCGGCCGGGAGGGGGTGGACCCCGCCCTGTGGGAGCGGGTGAAGAAGGGGGTCTACGGCAACCGGGTGCGGGGGCTGAACTCCTTCGAGAACCTGTGTGTCAGCCAGGCCCAGGCCTTTTTTGCGGGATACGACAGTCTGCGCTTTGCGGAACTCTTTGGCTCCATCACCAAGGAGGAGGCCGAGGAACTGATTGCGAGCTGGGTAACCGGGGAGCGCACCGCCCTGTCGGTGGTCCGGGCCAAGGAGGAGACATGATTAACACGGTATCCTTCCCTGGCCTGGGGCTGGAGTTTACCCTGAACCGGGTGGCCTTTACCATCCCGGTTCTGGACCTGCCCGTCTATTGGTACGGGGTCATTATCACCTGCGGCCTGATTCTGGCGGTGTATCTGTGCTCCCGCTGGGGCAAGCGCTTCGGCATCACCGAGGACAATATCATCGACATGATGCTCTTTGCCGTCCCTGCCGCTTTGGTGGCCATCCGGGTGTACTATGTGGTGTTCAATCTGGACATGTACCGGCAGGCGGACGGTTCTCTAAACTGGGGACGGATTCTCAACTACGGCGACGGGGGTCTGGCCATCTATGGGGCGATCATCTCCTCCGCCATTGTACTGCTGATCTTCTGCCGGAAAAAGAAGCTCAGCTTTCTGGCCTACGCAGACCTGGGGGTCCACGGCCTGTTTATCGGCCAGCTTATCGGCCGGTGGGGCAACTTCATGAATGTGGAGGCCTACGGCTCCGCCACCGCCCTGCCCTGGCGGATGTGCGGGCCCTCCATCGCGGCGGAGATGCTGCAAAACGGCTATGTGGACCAAACGGGCTATGAGGCCATCCTCAGCGGGGCGCTGGGGGTACATCCCACCTTCTTTTACGAGTCGGCCTGGAACCTTGTGGGCCTGATTGTGGTCTATTGGGTGGGAAAACGGCGGCGGTTTGACGGGGAGTGCTTCCTGTTCTACTTCTTCTGGTACGGCCTGGGCCGGGCCTGGATCGAGGGCCTGCGCACCGACAGCCTGTACCTGTTTGGCTGGGAGCTGTTCGGTGTGCCCATCCGGGTGTCCCAGCTGCTGGCGGCCGTCACCTGCGTGCTCGCCGGGGGGACGCTGGCCTGGGCTCTGTGGAAGTATCGGGGCGGAAAAAAAGAGCTGTTTGTAGAGCGGCGGGCCACCCAGGCGGCCCAGGACGCTGGCAGCGGCGAGGAGGAATGAGCCATGGCGGCTGTTGTTATGGATGGAAAGGCCCTGGCGGCCAAAATCAGGGAGCAGGTCCGGCTCCAGGTGGAGCAGATGGAGCGCAAGCCGGGGATGGCCATGGTGCTGGTGGGGGAGGACCCCGCCGCCCAGGTCTACGAGGCGGGCAAACGGAAGGACTGCCAGCAGTGCGGTATCTACTATGAGACCTACCGCCTGCCCGAGGACGTCCCCCAGCGGGAGCTGCTGGACGTGATCCGCTTTCTGAACGAGCGGGAGGGCATCGACGGCATCCTGGTCCAGTTCCCCCTGCCCGGGCACCTGGACGACCGGGCCATCCAGCTGGCCATCCGGCCGGACAAGGATGTGGACTGCGTCCACCCCTCCAACGTGGGGGACCTGACCCTGGGGATGGACTGCTTCTGGCCCTGCACCCCGGCGGGGGTGATGCGGCTGCTGGCCGAGTACAACATTGACCCGGCCTATAAAAACTGCACCATGGTGGGCCGGTCCAACATTGTGGGCAAGCCCCAGGCCATGCTGCTGCTGCGCCGGGACTGCACCGTCACCGTCTGCCACACCATGACCCCCGACCTGGCCGCCGAGTGCCGCCGGGCGGATATCCTCATCTCGGCGGCGGGCCACACCGGCCTGATTACCGCCGACATGGTGAAGGAGGGCGCGGTAGTCATCGACGTAGCCGTCAACCGGGATGACCGGGGAAAACTGTGCGGCGATGTGGACTACGGCGCTGTGGCCCAAAAGGCCTCGTACATTACCCCCGTGCCCGGCGGCGTGGGCCCCGTTACCCGGGCGGTGCTGATGGAAAATACCCTCACCGCCGCCCTGAGCCACGGGAAGAAATAGAAAAAGTGCGCCGCCCCGGGTGGGACGGCGCATTTTTCATATTACTGTACCGGCTCGAAGTCGGAAGCGGGGCGGCGGCAGATGGGGCAGACGTAATCGTCAGGAAGGGTGTCGCTTTCATAGATAAAGCCGCAGATTTTGCAGACAAAGCCCTTGGGCTTGGCGGGGACCTCCTCCTGCACAGGAGCGGGCTCCTCGCCCTTCACAGAGGCGGCCAGCGCCCGGGCCAGGGCCTCCAGCTCTCCCTCCTGGCCGGGGGCCAGGGCGGATTTCAGGGTGACGGGGGCTTCGAGGACCTCCATATTCTTCATCCCGCCCAGGATGTCAGCCATAAGCTTGCCGCTGGCGGGGGCCCAGGAGCCGTTCTGAATGAGGGCCACCTTGCGGTTTTGCAGGTTGTGGTGGGCCAGGTCCCGGAGCAGATGCTCCATGGGGTCGAAAATGCCGTTATTAAAGGTGGGGGCGGCAAAGACGATGTGGCTGTACTTGAAGCAGTCAGACAGCACATGGGAGTAGTGGGAGACGGACACGTCATACATCTCCACCGGCGCCCCCAGCTCAGCCAGACGGCAGGCCAGGATGTTGGCGGCGGTCTCAGTGTGACCGTAGATGGAGGCGAAGGGGATCACCACGCCCTGGACCTCGGGCTCGTAGGAGGCCCACTTCACATACCGGTCGATGATCTGATTGAAGTCCTTGCGCCACACGGGGCCGTGGAGGGGGCAGATCATCTGGATGTCCAGCTTGGACGCCTTGTTCAGCAGAGCCATCACCTGGGGGCCGTACTTGCCCACGATGTTGGTGTAGTACCGCCGGGCCTCGTCCAGCCAGTCCCGCTCCCAGTCGATCTCGTCGGCGAAGAGCACGCCGTTCAGCGCCCCGAAGGAGCCGAAGCCGTCGGCGGAAAAGAGAATCTTGTCGGTGGAGTCGTAGCTCACCACCACCTCGGGCCAGTGGACCATGGGGGCGGCCACAAAGGTGAAGTTGTGTTTGCCGGTGGACAGGGTGTCCCCCTCGTTCACCAGGATGGCCCCCTTGGGGTCGGCGGCGTGGAACTGGCGGATCATGTTGATGGCCTTGCCGTTGCACACGATTTTTGCTTCCGGGTGGCGGAGCATCAGGTCGCCCAGGGTGGCGGCGTGGTCTGGCTCCATGTGGTGGACAAAGATATAGTCCAGCGCCCGGCCGTTCAGGGTGTGCTCCAGATTCTCCATAAACTGGGTCTGAACGGAGCGGTCCACTGTGTCAAAGAGGACGGTCTTTTCGTCCAGCAGCAGGTAGGAGTTGTAGGACATCCCCCGGGGGACGGGGTGGGCCGCCTCAAAGACAGGGTGCTGGCGGTCGTTGGCGCCGATCCAGATAAGGTCGTCGGTAATTTTGCGGGTACAATACATGGGGTTAACCTCCCTTTTGTGCAGGAATTTTGTCGCCCCATATCATAGCATATTTTTCCTGAAAATGCGATAGGATTTTGTGAAATTTTCCGGTTTGCCTGGAATCCGTTGAAAAAGGGGAAAAAATCCCGTATAATATGCCATGAGAAAGGCGGGACGAGCAATGTACCGTATTGATATTATGACATTATTCCCCGATGTGGTGGGGGATATGCTGTGCGAGTCGGTTTTGGGCCGGGGTCAGGAGCGGGGCTATATCCGGGTGGACTGCCACCAGATTCGGGATTACACTGTAAACAAGCAAAAGCAGGTGGACGACTACCCCTACGGCGGGGGGAGGGGAGCGGTGATGCAGGCCGATCCCCTTTACAGGTGCTGGAAACACATCTGTGACGAGGCGGGGGAGCGGGTCCACACCATCTACATGTCCCCGGCGGGGAAGACCTTCACCCAGTCCGACGCCCGGCGCTTAAAGGACGATTACCAGCGTTTGATTCTGGTCTGCGGCCACTACGAGGGCATCGACGAGCGGTTTATTGAGGAATGCGTGGACGAGGAGATTTCCCTGGGGGACTTTGTCATGACCGGGGGGGAGATTCCCGCCATGGCAGTGGCTGACGCGGTGTGCCGCCTGGTGCCCGGGGTGCTGTCCGACCCCTCCTGTTACGAGAACGAGAGCCACTGGAATGGGATGCTGGAGGCCCCCCAGTACTCCCGTCCCGAGGTGTGGCACGGCCGGGCGGTGCCGCCCATCCTCCTGTCGGGCAACCACGCCAGGGTGGACCAGTGGCGCAGGAAGCAGTCCATCCTCCGCACCAGACAGCGCCGGCCCGACCTGTATGAAAAGCTGGACCTGTCCTCCAAGGAGGACCAGAAGCTGCTGCGGGAGCTGGAGGAGGAGGGGTAGGGACGCATCGTGATGCGTCCCTGCATCCAGCCGTTTTAATGTGGACGGGCCGCCGAGGGCGGCGGCCCTTACGATATTTTTGAAATCCTCTTTACAACTCCCCAAACCTATGGTAAACTAGTTGTCAGAATCTAATTTAAAAAACCACGTCTGGAGTTGAAGCATATGAGTTTCAAAATTGTAGTGGACAGCTGCTGCGATCTGCCCCCCGCCATGCTGAAGGATCCTGTCTTTGTGAAGGTGCCCCTCACCATCTACTCCAACGGCAGTACGTTTGTGGACAACGAGACCTTCGACCAGGCCGATCTGCTTTGGGCCATGCGCCAGAGCGAGGACGCCCCCTCCACCGCCTGCCCCTCTCCCCAGGCCTATCTGGACGCCTTCCGGGGGGCGGACGACGTGTATGTAGTGACCCTGTCCGCGTTGCTCAGCGGCTCCCACAACAGCGCCGAGCAGGCCCGGCTGCTGTTGGAGGAGGAGGCCCCGGAGGTCAACGTCCATGTGTTCAACTCCTGTTCCGCCGCCTCCGGGGAGCTGCTGGTGGCTATGGCCATCCACCGGCTGGCCTCCTCCGGGATGCCCTACAAACGGGTGGTGACCGAGGTGGAGCAGTTCATCTACCAGATGCAGACGATGTTTGTGTTGGAATCCCTGGAAAACCTGCGAAAAAACGGCCGGCTCACCAAGCTCCAGGCGGTGATCACCGGGGCGCTTAAAATCAAGCTGTTTATGGGGGCCACCCCCGAGGGGGAAATCTGCAAGCTGGGACAGGCCCTCACCATCAAGCAGGCGCTGACCAAGATGGTGGACAAGATTGCCGCCGATGCCGCCCATGTGGGCCGCACCCTGGCCATCTGCCACTGTAACTGCCTGGAACGGGCCTTCCAGGTGAAGGCCATGGTGGAGGCCAAGTGCAAATTTGCCCACATCCTCATTACTGAGGCGGGGGGCATCACCAGCGTCTACGCCTACGACGGCGGGATTGTGGTGGCCTATTGACAAAATGGGTTATTTGTGTTCATAATGAGTAGGGGCCGCCGCCCTCGGCGGCCCGCTTTATTTGAAACAAGGAGAGATTACCATGTCCATGACCCGTTCCCAGGCCTGGGACCTGCTGACCAAGTACAACAAAGAGCCCTTCCACCTGCGCCACGCCGTCACGGTGGAGCATGTGATGGGCTGGTACGCCCGGGAGCTGGGCTACGGGGATCAGGCGGAATACTGGTCCATCGTGGGCCTGCTCCACGACCTGGACTTTGAGATGTGGCCCGAGGAACACTGCGAGAAATCCCAGGAGCTGATGCGCCAGGCCGGGGTGGAGGAGTCCATCGTCCGGGCCACCGCCAGCCACGGCTGGGGTCTGCGGGTGGACATCAAGCCGGAGCACGAGATGGAAAAAGTGCTCTACGCCAGCGACGAGCTCACCGGCCTGATTGGCGCGGCGGCCCTCATGCGGCCCTCTAAGAGCACGGCGGATATGGAGCTGAAATCCCTGAAAAAGAAGTTTAAGGACAAGAAATTTGCCGCCGGCTGCTCCCGGGACGTCATCGCCAACGGGGCCCAGCTGCTGGGCTGGGAGCTGGACAAGCTGCTGGATATGACCCTGCGCGCCATGCAGGCCGAGGAGGGGGCCATCAAGGGGGCAGTGGCCGCGCTGTAAGAAAAACAGCCGGGTGGGAAGTTAAAAAAACTTCACATTTCATGGTTGACAAGGCCAGGGGCGGGTGATATATTTATAACACCGCGGGAGTTAAAAATATGTCACACGGAGGAATGAACCATGAAGTCTAAGGTTACCCTGAAAGAAATTGTAGGAACAAAAATTATTTATGCGATACTCCTTGTCAGCTACTACTGGATGTGGGCAAGGCGGGATTGGCATGATTATTATGATGTGATCCAGAATGCGGTTGTTACGTTCACCATTGTATTTTTTCTCATACAGGCGGCCCGCATTCGCAAGTACAGCAAGGAAGAAAAGGACGAGTTGGCAATTCAAAATCTGCGCAGAACAGATGCGATTGGGTTAAAAATCATGGTGGCTGCCGCTATTGTGATCGCCTTTGCCAGTGCTGTCAAGGCCATAGACGGAACTATGGCGGGCTACGCGCTGGTGGGGATGATACTGGCATTGGCTGTGATACGGTTCATCATATTTTGCGTGATGGACAGTAAAGGAGTCTAAGGCGGCCTTTCAGCTGTAATTCAATCCGCGGTATTCTGCGCCACGGACAGTAAGGGAGTCTGATATGGCCCTGAAAACGAAGGTCAAGGAATATCGGGAAAAGGCGGGACTCAAGCAGAGCGAGTTGGCGGAATTGGTACACGCCCGCCGGGAAACGATTGTACATCTGGAAAACGGAAGATATAATCCGTCCCTGAAGCTGGCGATGGATATTGCAAAGGTTTTTCATGTGACGGTGGAGGAGCTGTTTGAATTTACCGAGGACTGATTTCGGCAGCAATGCCGGGAGCTGTCCCTGCGCCGGGGGGCCGGCACAGGATATTTGGTTTATTTTCCGGGGAAAACGCCTTTTGGGGCTTGCATATCGGAAAAAACAGTGATATAATCTTTCCGCCTATTACACAAGAAGGGGAAGATATTCATGTCCGGACATTCCAAGTGGCACAACATACAAAAGACCAAGGGGGCGGCGGATGCCAAGCGCTCCCAAATTTTTACCAAAATCGCCCGTGAGATGATCGTGGCTGTTAAGACGGGCGGCAGCGGCGACCCGGCCAACAACTCCCGTCTGGCTACGGTAATTGCCAAGGCCAAGGCGGCCAACATGCCCAACGACAACATCAAGCGCACCATCGACAAGGCTCTGGGCTCGGGCAACACCGACAGCTTCGAGAATGTGGTCTACGAGGGCTACGGCCCCAACGGCGTGGCCGTTATCGTGGAGGCCCTCACCGATAACCGCAACCGCACCGCGCCCGAGGTGCGCCACCTGCTGGACAAGTACGGCAAGGGCCTGGGGGCCACCGGCTGCGTGTCCTGGTCCTTCGACCGGAAGGGCGTTATCATCATTGAGGCCGAGGAGCTGGACGAGGACACCGTCATGATGGACGCCCTGGAGGCCGGCGCCGACGACATGCAGGCCGACGACGAGGTCTTCCAGGTGTACACCGACCCCGACGCCTTCGCCGCCGTCACCGAGGCCCTGGAGGCCAAGGGCTACACCTTCCTGGAGGCCGGCGTGCAGATGGTGCCTCAGAACTACGTCACCCTCACCGACGAGGGCGATATCAAGAACATGGAGAAGCTCATCGACCTGCTGGAGGAGAACGACGACGTGCAGAACGTCTACCACAACTGGGACCAGGGTTGACGCGAGAAGATACAACAGGGACTGAGGCGGGCCGCCTCAGTCCCTGTTTCGTTAAAACTGGTATATGAGCAGATACTGCGTCTCGTTGTCCAGGGTGCTGGCGCGGATGCTCACGGTGTTGTCGTCATCCCAGCCGATGCCGCCCTCGTGGAGGTTTTCATAGCCCTCCCGGTCGAAGGCGAAGAAGATGCCCTTCTCCAGGTCGGCCACGCCGATCTGGGAGATGCCCAGGCTGTCTGTGTTGGGATTCATGGAGAAGTACAGCAGTCTGTTTCCCGAGGGATTCAGCTGGAAACTATCCCCCTTCCGGAAGGTGAAGCCGCCCAGCAGGGTCCGGTTCCCGGTTTTCAGGTCCACCACCTGGACCTGACCATCCTCTGAAATGAGGACACAGCGGCTGCCGAAGGTCATCACACCGCTGGGTTTCTCGTCCCAGCTGCGGTAATAGGGGACGGCGTCCAACGTCTTCGTCGTGCGGCCAGAGGGGATATCATAGGAATAGAAAGTCACATCCTGAATCATGTCCTCCTCATCGCAGCGGAAGCAGTAGAGAATCAGGGTATCGTCGTCCGCGAAGGCCGCTGTGTCCGCGCCTATGCCGCCCAGGGTGTTTACAGCGGTCAGGGTCCCGGTCTCCCGGTCATACAGCCACTCCTGGGCGTTGGGAAACTCCTCGCTGGGCCGGCCAACAATCAGGGCCAGACGGAAGCTGTCGGACCAGATGGTGCCATCGGATTCTTCCATCACGCTGGAGTCCACACCGGCGAGCAGCTCCTCAGTTTCGCCGGTGTCCAGGTGGTAAAGGAGGGGGTACTCCCTGTATTCCATCTGTGTCCCGGTGGACAGGCGGAGCAGAAGCACGTCGGTGCGGCCGGGGACGAGGGAGAAGTTCCAGTCCCATGCGTGCTCCCCCTCCTCGTCCCAGGCGCGGTTGTCGGTGGTAAAATAGTCCAGCTGTCCCTCATGGATAAACCACCAGAACTCCCCCTGATAGTGGAGACCTTTAAACATGATGTCCACCTGACCGGTGTGCATGTCCACCTGGACGGGAATCAGCTCATTCTCCCGGGCCTCCCAAAATTTGGCGTCCACCAGGGTCTTCCGGTCCTCGCTCCAGGTCAGGTGGTGGAGCAGGCCGCCGGAATAGCCATATTGGTAGCTGTCCATTTTGATATACTGGGCCTTGACCAGTTCCCCAATCTCCGCCTGACTGATATCGGGGGCGCCCGGGCTGACGCTGCTGTTGGGCACCTGCTCCCGCTCCTCCATGCGGAAGAAGGACAGCACCGCTGTGCGCAGCTCCGGGCTGGCGGCGAAGGCGGCGGTAATCAGGCAGGCGATGGAGAGGGCCGCGGCCAGAACTCCGGCAAAGACCCGGCGGGCTGAGATGTTTTTTTTCTTTGTCTGATTCATAATACGCTCCTTTAAAGCGGTGTCGGGGACGATCTGGTCCATCCCCCGGCGGTAGTCGTTGATGTTCATAGTGCGCCCTCCAATTCCATTTTCAGCAGCTCACGGCCCCGTTTCAGCCGCATTTTTGCCGCTGACTGTCCCAGCTTCAAGATTTCAGCCATCTCTGCCACCGAGTAGCCCTCGTAGTAGTGGAGATGGATGGGCAGCCGGTACTGCTCCGGCAGGGCCATAACCGCGTCCAGGGCGGTCCGCTCCTCGGGGGCGGCGGCGGGGAGGGAGTCGTCCAGCCCGGTCACCCGCCTCCGCCAAAACCCCCGCAGCTGGTCCTTGCACAGGTTGGCCGTTACCTGGAGCAGCCATCTCCGCCGGTGCTCCCCGTTTGCAAAGGCGGGGGCGCGGCAGAGCAGCCGGAGGAAAACCTCCTGGGTCACGTCCTCCGCGTCGGCCCGGCGGCCCAGGTATACCATGGCCAGCCGGTACACTGCTGTGCCGCACGTGTTGTATGCCTCCTCCAGCTGGCAGGCGCTGAGTGTTTGATTCATCCCCTGACCTCCTTTCACAGATAAAACGATCTCCAAAGGGAAACGGTCACAGAGATCAAATACTTTTTTGCTCCATTTTCTCACAGAACGGGCGGAAAAGAAAGCCTTAAATGGATATTTCTGGAAAAATAGACGGTTTGTTGCCCCAGGGCTGACGGAAAAGGAGGAAAAAACGTCTAAAAAATCCATATTTGTGACAAATATGGATTTGTTTAGAAAAAAGAGTGAAAACTTAAAAAAAAGCGGTTTTTTGGGGGCAGGCGGAAAAACAGGGGGTAAAAATCGAAATTTATCCCGTAAAAGCGGGCAAAAATTGCAGTAATATTTGTGCAAATGTCCATTGACGAAATGGGGATAAATCTGGTATGCTTAGCACACATCCTAATGAATAGGGCGGAGGTACGCGATATGTATAGTCAGGAAGCCGTCGTAAACAACCAGGTTGGACTGCATGCCAGACCCGCTACATTTTTCATCCAGAAGGCCAACGAGTTCAAGAGCTCCATCTGGGTGGAGAAGGAGGAGCGCAAGGTCAACGCAAAGAGTCTGCTTGGCGTTCTGTCTCTTGGCATCGTGAAGGGCACTCCGATCAAGCTGAGTGCTGATGGTGCCGACGAGAAGGAAGCGGTGGAGGCTCTGTATAAGATGATCTCCTCCGATTTCTCCGAGTAAACATCCCAATCTTGAAAGGCGCCGCAACGCGGCGCCTTTTTTGATGCTGTACCGAAAGGAGGGATACCTTGACATTTGACGAGTTGAAAGAGAAGGCCCACAGCCTGCCCCTGAAGCCGGGGGTCTATATCATGCAGGACGCCCAGAGCACTGTCATCTACGTGGGCAAGGCCAAGGCGCTGAAAAACCGGGTGAGCCAGTATTTTCAGGACTCCGCTTCCCACACGGAGAAGACCCGGGCCATGGTGTCTCAGATCGACCACTTCGACGTGATCATCGCCGACAGCGAGTTTGAGGCCCTGGTGCTGGAGTGCTCTCTCATCAAGCGCCACCAGCCCCGGTACAACATCCTGCTCAAGGACAGCAAAGGCTATCCCTACGTCCGCCTGTCCAACGAGGCCTACCCTAAATTTTCGCTGGCCTCCAAGGCGGCGGAGGACGGCGCCCGGTACTTCGGCCCCTACGCCGGCCGCCACAGCACCCAGGGGATTATCGACGCCCTGCGCACCGCCCTGCGCCTGCCCTCCTGCAACAAGAAATTTCCCCGGGACATTGGCAAGGAGCGGCCCTGCCTCAACTTCCACATGGGCAAGTGCGACGGCTACTGCCGGGGGGACGAGCTGCACGAGCAGCACGCCCAGGCCATTGCCCAGGCGGTCTCCCTGCTGGAGGGCCGGTTTAAGGACGTACAGAAGGACCTGACCCAGGAGATGGAGCGGGCGGCGGAGGAGCTGCGCTTCGAGCGGGCCGCCCAGCTCCGGGACCGCCTCCGGGCCATCGAGCTGCTGGGCAAGCGGCAGAAGGTGATTGCCGCCTCCCTGGCGGACACCGACGTGGCCGGGTACTTCCGGGGTACGGCCAAGAGCTGCTTTGTGGTCCTCCACTTTGTGGACGGCGAACTGGCCGCCAAGGACTTTGACCTGCTGGAGACCCCCATAGAGGAGGAGGAGGGGGCGGTGCTGTCCTCCCTGATGCGGGAGTATTACGTGGGCCGTACCCGTCTGCCGAAGCAAATTCTCATTCCCTGCGAGCTGCCCGACCAGGTCCCCCTCACCCGGATGCTGTCCGAACAGGTGGGGTATCGGGTGGAGCTCATTACCCCTCAGCGGGGGGCCAAGATGGACCTGATTAAAATGGCCAACCAGAACGCCCGGGAGGAGGTGGAGCGGGCCACTACCCACGAGGAGCGGCGGAACAAGCTCCTGGAGGCCCTGGGAAAGATGCTCAGCCTGGAGGCGCCCCCCAAGCGGATGGAGTCCTACGACATCTCCAACCAGGGGGCCAGCGACATTGTGGCCTCCATGGTGGTCTATGTGGACGGAAAGCCCCTGAAGCGGGACTACCGCCGCTTTAAACTGAAGGACATGGACGGTCCCGACGACTATGCCTCCATGGAGCAGGTGCTCACCCGCCGGTTCCGCCGGTATCTGGACGGCGACGAGAAGTTTTCCGACAAGCCGGACCTGCTCCTCATCGACGGCGGCCACGAGCATGTGAAGGTGGCCCAGCGTGTGCTGGAGGCGCTGAACCTGGATATCCCCGCCTACGGCATGGTGAAGGATGACCGCCACCGCACCCGGGCTCTGGTCCACCCCGACGGCCGGGAGATTGGTATTCAGTCCATCCCGGCGGTGTTTGCCCTCATCGGGCAGATCCAGGAGGAGACCCACCGCTTTGCCATTGAGTACCACCGTCAGCTTCAGGCGGGACACGTAAAAACCTCGGTTCTGGACAAAATACCCGGGGTAGGGGAGAAGCGCCGCCAGCAGCTGTTGAAGCACTTCAAGACCATTAAGGCCATCAAGGCCGCTTCCCTGGAGCAGCTCCAGGAGGTGGTACCCAAAAATACCGCCCAGGCGGTGTATGATTATTTTCATGGGGAAGAGTGAGCGAAAAATGACAGAAAAGAGAGAGCAGATCATTCGGCTTTGGTTTGATATGTGGCTGAAAGCAGCCGATTTGGGCATTTTAGATATTTTTTCCGCTGATGCCGTCTACACGGAGAGCTGGGGCCCGGAGTACCGTGGCGCAAAGGCCATCCAGCACTGGTTCGCGGAGTGGAACACCCGAGGAAGGGTGCTTCAATGGGATATTAAGCAGTTTTTCCACACGGACAGCCAGACGGTGGTAGAGTGGTATTTTAAAAACACCGTGAATGGCGGAACGGTGGAGGCCTTTGAAGGCATGTCGCTGGTCCAATGGGATCAGGAGGGAAGGATTTGTGCTTTGAAGGAGTTTGGATGCAATGAGGACCGCTATGACCCATACCGAAACGGGCCGGTCCCGCAATTTCGGGATGGGGCGGCAATGTGGTTTTAATCCGTTCCACAGGAAAGGAAGGTCAATATGCGCATTATCTCAGGTTCCGTTAGGGGCCGCAAACTGAAAGAGCCCCAGGGGCTGGACACCCGGCCCACCACCGACAAGGTGAAGGAGTCCCTGTTCAACATCATCCAGTTTGAGCTGGAAGGCCGGCGGGTGCTGGATCTCTTTGCCGGCACCGGCCAGCTGGGGCTGGAGGCCCTGTCCCGGGGGGCGGAACACTGCACTTTTGTGGATCAGCGCCGGGAGGCGGCCGCCCTGGTGAAGGAGAATGTAAAGCTGTGCCGTTTTGAGGACCGGGCCCGGGTGGCGCAGGGGGAGGCTCTGACCTTCCTCCGCTCCTGCGGGGAGCGGTTCGACGTGATCTTTCTGGATCCGCCCTACAAAACCGAGCTGCTGGAGCAATGTATCGAAAAGATTGCAGGATTTGACATCTTGCGGGAATATGGTATAATAGTGTGCGAAAGCGGGTTGGAATGGAACATTCCCGCCCTGACGCCCCCCTATGAGCCGGGGCGGGAGTACCGGTATGGGCAGATCAAGCTGACCCTCTGCCGCCGGGCCGGGAGCGTGAGACAATGAGCACAGCCATCTATCCGGGCAGCTTTGACCCGGTTACTCTGGGGCACCTGAACATCATCAAGCGGGCGGCGGCCTGTTTCGACAAGGTGATTGTGTGCGTCATGGTAAACTCCAAGAAAACAGGGATGTTTGCCCCGGAGGAGCGGGTGGAGCTACTGAAACGGTCCACCGCCCGGTTTCCCAACGTAGAGGTGGATTTTTCCGATGAACTGCTGGCCGCCTACGCCAAACGGCGGCGGGCCCATGTGGTGGTGAAGGGCCTGCGGGCGGTGTCTGATTTTGAACAGGAGGTTCAGATGGCGGTGATCAACCGCAAGCTGAACCCCAGGCTGGAGACCATGTTTCTGGCGTCCAGTGAAAAGTATACCTATCTCAGCTCCACCATTGTCAAGGAGATGGCCCGCTACGGGGCCAACCTGGGGGATTTTGTCCCCCGGGAGATTGTGGACGATGTGAACCGGCGCATGAGAGAGATGGAAGGAAAGGAAGGCTGACCAAATGGCAAGCGGTGTGGAAGAACTGTTGGACATGCTCTTTGAGATGATCGACGAGGCAAAAAATGCCCCGTTGTCCAGCGATAAGTGTATCATTGAGCGGGACCGGGCCCTGGACCTGATTGACGATATCCGCAGCCAGTTCCCCATGGAGCTGACCGAGGCCCGGAAGATGATGGCCCGCCGGGCGGAGATGGAGGCTGACGCCAAGCGGAAGGCGGATTCTATCGTCCGCTCCGCCGAGGAGCGGGCCAAGCAGATGCTGGCAGCCGACGCCCTGGCCCTCCAGGCCAAGCAGCGGGCCAACGACATGATCCGCCAGGCGGAGGAGCGCAGCCGGGCCCTGAAGCGGTCGGCCAACGAGTACTGCGAGGACGCCCTGCGCCGCACCGAGGAGGCGGTGGCCGAGGCCTTTGAGGAGATCAAGCAGTCCCGCTCCCGGTTCCGGGCGGCGGCGGCGGCCACCATCAACAACAACCCCGGCGCCCAGCCCCAGGGGGGCCGGCCCATTTTCGATGCGGACAGAGATTAAAACAGGCTGCCGGCCTGTCGCGGGAGGAGCGTACCCGCGGCAGGCCGGCTTATATTTTTTTGCGGGATGAAAAATTTGCCCGCCCTGTTCCGTGTTAAGGGTGAAGGGAGTTGAGGAACATGGTCCCGACCGGTACCGAGGAGACCGTATGCCGCCTTGTGCGGGAGTACAGCGAGATGCTGCTGCGCCTGGCCTGTACCCGGCTGTCCTCCGTCAGTGACGCGGAGGACGCGGTGCAGGAGGTGTTTCTGCGGCTGCTGGCCGCTCCCGTCTCATTCCGGGACGCCGGACATGAGAAAGCGTGGCTGATCCGAACCACCCTTCACCGTGCCAGTGATATCCGCCGCCAGGCGGAAAAGCGGAATCTCCCTCTGGAGGAGGCGGCCCAGACGGCCGCCCCTGAGCCGGGAACGGACCTGCTTCAGGCGGTACAGGCCCTGCCGGAGAAGTACGGCGCCGTGATCCATCTGCATTACTACGAGGGGTATTCCATCCGGGAGATTGGAACGCTGCTGGATCTGCCCGCCGCCACGGTGGGCACCAGACTGGCCCGCGGCCGGGAGCGGCTGCGGGAGATGCTGAAGGAGGAGATCAAATGAACTGGAACGACTACCGCAAGGCTGTGGACGCCCTTCCCCTCTCCGCCGATTTCCAGGAGCGGACGGAGGAGCTGGTGCGCCGAACCGCCAAAATCGCCGAACTTGAAAAGGAGTGTATTTCTGTGAAAAAGAAAGGTTTTATCAAAGCTGTCTCTATCGCTGCGGCGGTGGCCCTGTTAACCGTTTCCGCCTATGCCGCGTCCCGCTGGCTCAGTCCTGCCCAGGTGGCAGACATGAATGGGAATGCCGCGCTGGCCCAGGCCTTTGAGAGCGAGGACGCCATCAAGCTCAACCAGTCGGTGCAGACGGAAAACTTCTGCGTCACCCTGGCAGGACTGGTCTCGGGGGAGAACCTGTCCGAATTGAGCGACCAGGCCGACCAGGCCCGTACCTATGCGGTGATGATTCTGGAGAGCCTGGACGGCACGCCGCTGAATGCGGATGACTTCCCGATTGTCGAATATACCCTCACGCCTCTGGTGGCCGGGTTCACCCCCCGGACGGTGAACAACTGGACCCTGAACGCTAGCGTCTCCCTTCTGGAGCGGGACGGGGTGCTCTATTATCTGCTGGACACGCAGAACATTGAGATGTTCGCGGACCACACGGTGTATATGGCCTTCTACCAGGGGAGGATGCCCGACCAGGATATCTTCACCATTGCCGAGGACGGGACCATCGCTTTTGCGGAAAGCTTTGAGGGTCCCCAGGCCCTGTTCACCCTGCCCCTGGACGAGAGCAAGGCCGACCCCGCCGCCGTGGAGCAATTCATGGATGAAAGCGGCTTTGACCGGGAGTGGTTTACCTCCTGATTGCGGGAATGACAAGCGCATAGAAGAAGCCGCCCGGCCGGGCGGCTTCTTTTGTGCTTACTTAATGATTTTTAGCCTGAAATCATGCTCCAGTACTTTGTCCTCCAAGCCATCGACCTTTCGCTCCAGCCTGTCAAGTCTTTCAAGCAAAATGTCTTGATTTTCCGCCAACAGGTTAAATTTCGGTCCAAATTCAGCGTCCATTAAAATAATGGTTTCTTTCTTGATACGCGATTCGGACGCCTGAATTTCTTCTTTGGTAGCTGCCATAATACGCTTTTCGGACGCTTGAATTTCTTCTCTGGCAGCCATCATGACACGCTTTTCGGACGCCTGAATTTCTTCTCTGGCAGCCGTCATGACACGCTTTTCGGACGCCTGAATTTCTTCTTTGGCAGCCGTCATGACACGCTTTTCGGACGCCTGAATTTCTTCTTTGGCAGCCGTCATGACACGCTTTTCGGACGCCTGAATTTCTTCTTTGGCAGCTGTCATAACACGCTTTTCGGACGCTTGAATTTCTTCCCTGGTAATTTCCCGTATAGCCTGAAGCAATTCTTGATCTGTCATATGATAGCCCTCCTTCATTTTCTGTTTTATTTCAGTATAACACATTTCTCCCATTTTGCAAGACACACTTTCCCAACCTCCGCATAGGATGAAACAGCCGTCAACGGCAAATTCAACAGGGAGGGGAGGCGTTTTCATGGGTATCGTGGTGGTACGTTCCCCCCGATGCCTGCGGGGGCTGCTGCGCAGGATTTTTAAGGTGAAATAGGGGTCATACATAGGAGTTCCCGGGCATATAGTGTCAACAAAGCCAGGCTGATACTATGACAAGGGAGCGGACAACATGGAATTTGAACGGGATACCATTATCAACTACGACACGGTGGCGGATGTGACCCTGTGCCAGGAGGAGACCCTGGAGAGCATCGTACCCGACGCCTGCCCGGACATTCTGCGCATTGTGGACGTATGCGGCCAGGCCACCCTCAGCGGCAAGCAGGCCCGGGAGGGGGTGGCCCAGGTGACAGGCATGGTGCGGGCCTCCATCCTCTACCAGCCCGAGGGGGGCGGTGGCCTGCGGCGGATGGAGGTGGGCCTGCCCTTCACCTGTCAGGCGGAGGCCCCCGGCCTCACCGAGCGGGGGACGGTGCTGGCCCGACCCCGGCTGCGCAGCGCCGAGGCCCGGGCCCTCAACCCCCGGAAGGTGCTGCTGCGGGTGGACCTGGCGGTGGATATTACCGCCTGCCAGCCGGTGGAGCGGCCCGTCTGCGGCGGCGTGACCGGCCCTGACGAGGAGGGCCTGTGCCAGCGCCAGTATCAGGGGGAGCACTACCTGCTGTCCGCCGTTCAGGAGAAGCCCTTCACCTTCTCCGACCAGGTGCGCCTCCAGGGGACGGGGGAGAGCCCCATGCTGCTGGCCGTCCGGGCTCAGCCGGTGTGCAGCGAGAGCAAGCTCATCGGCTCCAAGCTCATCTTCAAGGGGATGGTGGAGCTCTACCTCCTCCTTCAGGAGGCGGGAGGCGGGCTGTCCGCGGTTCACGAGTCCATGCCCTTCTCCCAGATCATCGAGGTGGCCGGCGCCGGGGAGGAGGGGGACTGCCAGGTTGAGGTGGAGGTGGCCTCCCTCCAGTGCGACCAGCTGCCCGGAGACGGCCGGGAGTTGGACGTGAGCCTGGAGCTGCTGGCCCAGGCCCAGGTATACTGCCACCGGCCGGTGACTCTGCTCCAAGACCTCTACAGCACCAGCAATCTGATGGAGGTGGAGCGGGAGAATCAGCCCCTGTGCCGCCTTACCGAGCAGTCGGTGCGGCCCCAGGCCGTCCGGGAATTGCTGGAGACAGGGGAGCTGGTGCGGTCGGTGGTGGATGCCCGGCTGTCGCTGGGCCAGGTGCGTCAGAGTCGGGAGGGGGCGGAGCTGGTCCTCACCGTGGAGGCCTGCATAACCGTGCTCTATCTGGATGAGAACGAGCTGGTCCAGTGCGTCCGCCGGTCCATCCCCGTCGCCTGCCGCCTGGAGTGCGCCGAGGGGGTGCGGTGCTCCTGCCTGTGTGCCTGCCCCGGGGAGGTCTTCGCCGCCCCCGCCGCCGGCGGGGTGGAGGTGCGCTTTACCGTGGAATTTCACTGCCTGGCCACCGAGACGGAAACCGTTCCAGCGGTGACCGGCGCCCAGCTGGGAGAGCCCCGGAATGGGGGAGAGGGCCAGCGGCCCTCGGTGGTGCTGCGGATGCCCTCCCCTGGGGAGGAGCTGTGGGACATTGCCAAGGCCCACGGCACCACCATGGAGCAGATCCTCCAGGCCAACGAGCTGGAGGAGGACGCCCTGCCCGCCGGGCGGATGCTGCTCATCCCCAGCACCCGGTAACAGATTCAATTCAGACGGCACGGCTGCGGCTGTGCCGTCTTCTTTTGCGGGAGGACGGCGGCCTTATGTTTCGCCCCAATCTGCCGATATTTTATAAAAAGAGGTAAGGTTTGGATTTTGTTTCCCGCCCGCCGGGCGGGGAACGGACGGGAAGGGGGCCCTGAACATGGGTGAACTGGCGATTCGCAGGAACCGAAACATTTCCGTGTCCCGCTATCAGGGGACGGGCAAGACCGAAAAGGCGGCCGGCAGTACGCAGAGCCGGAAGGTGGCCGGAACGGCCGGATTTACTATCTCAGAGACCCTGCAGGAGCTGATGAGCCGGGTCAGCCGGGTGGAGGGCCGCTCCCGGGAGAGCCGGCGCGCCCTCCAGACGGGGGAGGCCGCCCTGGACGAGGTTCAGGACAGCCTGGACCGCATGGCAGACCTGGCCCGAAAATCTGCGGCGGGCGGAGAGGCGGACCGGGCGGCGCTCCAGAAGGAGCTGGAGCAGCTGCGGGAGAGCATCGAGCGGGTCATCAGCCAGGCCACCGCCGGCGGTGTGTCCCTGTTTCAGGACGGGGAGGCGGGGGCCGCCAAATGGGTGGAGTCGCTGCTGTACACCAGCGGAGAGTCCGGAAAAGAGGAGGGCGTTCAGGCCCTCCCCGACTGGCTGATGAAGGGCATCGTCCAAAAAAACATGACGGCGGAGGAGATACTGGTGGCGCTGGGGCTGGACAAGACGGCCAGCGGCTCGGATATTCTGGCCGCCATCACCGGCAGGCCGCTGGAGAGCGGCTCGGTGGAGAGCTATCTGGCCACCCTGTACCTGGGGGCGGTCATCGCCGGGGGAGATACGGCCCTGGAGGGCGGCATCGACCTGCGCACGGCGATGGAGGGCCTGCTGAAGCTGCTGGAGAAGGTGGAGGAGGGGGTCCCGCCCGACCGGGCGGTGGAGCTGCTGACCGGCGGCAAATTTGCCAGTCTGGCCGATTTTCAGGCCCAGTTTATGGATGGCTCGGCCCCGGGGCTGGAGGCCTTTCTGACAAATCTGCTGCTGTCCGGCGAGGGCTCCGGCTCCGACGCCGGCCTGACCGCCGGCTCCTCCCTGCTGGCCATTCTGGCGGAGATCAAGGGCATGAATCTGGAGACCCTGATGGGCCTTCTGTCGGTGTCCCCCCTGCCGGAGGCCGCCCCGGAGCCGGGGAGTGTCCAGTCGACGGCGGAGCCCGTTCCCGTCCAGGCCCAGCCGATGGGGAATGTGCAGGTGTCGGGCCAGGACCTGTCGGGGGTGACCCTCCGCGCCCCCACCGGGGAGCTGGTGGTAGGCGGCGGGGCGGACGTGACCGTCCAGGGGACGGGGCAGGGGGAGCAGGCGGTTCTGCTCACCGGATCCGGCCGGACGGCGCTCCAGCACGTAAACCTGTCCGCGCTGACGGTTGACAGCGGCACAGCCCGCATTTTTGTGCTGGAACAGAGCATACTGAAAGAGGTCCGGCTGGGCGAGGGGGCGGTGCTGACCGTCTCCGGCGGCGCGCTGGCAAAAATCGGAAGTCTTTACGCCGGCGGGTCCAGTCTTCTGCGCCTGACAGAGGGGGCGGCGGTGGCGCTGGGCCGGACGGAAGGCGCTCCGGAGGGGGAGAGCCGGGAGGTGCTGACGGTCCCCGTGGTGGTGGACGGCCCCGTCTCCCTGGCCGCCCAGGCGGCCCATGTCCGGGACACGGCGGGGAACCGGCTGGAGCCCTTCGACCTGATCTGGAAGACCCTGCTGCCCGGCTGGAGTGCCATTACCGCCCTGGAGATGGACGGACGGCAGGCGAAGATGAACCTGCTCAACGGCGACCCGGTGCGGCTGTGGCTGGTGAGAGGGGACCACGGGTCCCCCATCCACGGCCTGGTGGTCCAGGGCAAGGACGAGTCGGGCCAGCCCAGAACCCGGTACGCCTACCTGCACTGGAACCAGAACACCCAGGCCTTTGAGGAGATATCCATGTACCCCAATCCCTTTTCCGTCACCGGCGGCGAGCCTGGGCGTGATTGGGTGTATGAGGAGGAGTCCCAGACGCTGCATATCCTGTCCTCCCAGGTGTCCGCTATCTCGGGTGGCCCGGGCACCGACGCAGCCCAGGCCCCGTTCAGCGGCAGGATCGTTCTGGCCGATGGCATCGGCCCCATGGAGCTGTCCCTGGGCGGGGTGGTGTGCCGGGTGTCCTCCGGCCGGGCCTTCAGCCTGGGCCAGGGGAACGAGGTGACCCTGATCCTCCAGAGCGGCACTAGCAACCTCTTTGAGAGCGGCACGGGCTGCGCGGGCATCTCGCTGGGGAGCGGCACATCCCTGAATATCGACTGCGCCGACCCCCACAGCGGCGGGGACCCGGACGGCGTCCTCACCGCCACCGGCGGAGCCGGCGGGGCCGGCATCGGTTGGGACGGCGAGGGGGGCTGGGACCAGGCCGGTCAGATACTGATTCGCGGCGGCGTCAGCGTGGGCGCGGGCGGCTTTATGGGGTCGGTCACCATTATCGGCGGCATCATCGTCTCCTCCGACGGGAGAGGGGGCGGGGAGGGCGGCCTGTCCCTGCAAATGGGGGAGGACACCGTGGCCCTGCCCCAGTTCCGGCTGTCCTCCAGAATTTTACAGCTGGAGGGGCTGAGCGTGGCCACCCGGGAGCAGGCCCTGGCTGCCCAGACGGCGCTGGAGGCGGACCGCCGCTGGGTGTCTCGCATCCAAGCGGCCTACGGCGCCTTGTATAACCAGCTGGACCAGAGCTTTGGCGGCCTTTACAGCCATTACATCAGCCTGGCGGAGGGCATGGTGCGGGACAACGCCGCGGCGGACACGCTGCTGGAGGACATGCGGCAGTCCATTCTGCTCCAGCCCTCCCAGGCGCTGCACACCCACGGCCGGCGGGGGATGGAGGACGTGCGTCAGCTGCTGCGGTAAACGAAGGATAAAAGGAGAGGGCGCTATGTCCAGACGAAACCGGGAAAATTTCTGGCCCACATCTGTGTTGAAGCGGCGGGGCTGGAACAATGAGCTGATGAAGCAGCTCCTCCCCAAGCCGCTCTTTTTCATGCAGAACGGACGGCCCGTCCGGGTGTGGGACCGGGAGGATGTGCTTCTGGCGGAGAGCGGCCCCCGATTTGTCAACCGCAGGAAAAAGGGGGTAGACGTGGGGGACACGGCGCGGCCGGTCCCCCAGTCGGTAAAGCGGGCCCAGGCCGCCCTGAACCAGGCTTGGGGCACTGTTGAGCCGGACGGCTCCCTGGCCTGGCTTCTGGCCAGCCACTACCACACCGCCATCACGGCCCGCCTCCCGGCGGCCAAGAACAGCAAGGGCCTGCGCTCCTCCCAGGTAAACTCCCGGGTGGACGAATTTCTCTCTCTGGAGGAGCAGTACAACGGCAAGCGCCTCCAGGACATTTTACGAAACTTCACCAAGGCCTGGGCCTGGCTGGGGGACTACCCGGACCATCCCCGGGTGGTCCGGGTGGAGGAGCGCTACCCCCGGGTGCTGCTCAACACCGCCAAGCAGCTGCTGGCGGAGTTTGCCGACGCCCAGCCCGAGGCCGACCTGGATGCCTTTCTCCGGGCGGAGGGCTTCCCCACCCGGCAGCTGCTGGCCGAGGGGCTGGGTACGGTGTGGTCGGTGTGGTACGTCCCCCAGGCCATCCGCACCAGCCTGTCCCTGCTCATTGCCCTGAACCCCAAGGACGAATACCCGGAGGCCCGCAGCCTGCACCGGCACTTTGTCCTCCACCTGGGGGGCACCAACACGGGGAAGACCTATGCCGGCTTTCAGCGGCTGAGGAGGGCCAGAACCGGGGTCTACCTGGCCCCGCTGCGCCTGCTGGCCCTGGAGGCCCAGGAGACCCTGCTGGACAGCGGGGTGGCCTGCTCCCTGTCCACCGGGGAGGAGGAGGACCGCCGGGAGGAGGACACCCACGTGGCCGCCACCGCCGAAAAGCTGGACCTGAAGCAGCGCTACGACGTGGCGGTAATCGACGAGTGCCAGATGATTGCCGACGCCCAACGGGGCTACGCCTGGACCCGGGCCATCCTGGGGGTGCTGGCCCCGGAGGTCCACCTGTGCGCCGCCCCGGAGGCCAAACATCTCCTGATCCGCCTGATTGAGAGCTGCGGCGACAGCTATGAGGTGGAGGTCCATGAGCGGAACACCCCGCTGCTGTGCATGGCCCACCCCATCGACTACCAGCGGGTCCAGCCGGGGGACGCCCTGATTACCTTTTCCAAAATAGGGGTGCTCAGCGTGGCGGAGGACCTGCGCCAGAGCGGCAAGGAGCCGGCCATCATCTACGGGGCCCTGCCCTACTCCACCCGGCGCAAGCAGATGGAGGGCTTTTTAACGGGGAAAATGGAGTATGTGGTCTCCACCGACGCCATCGGCATGGGGCTGAACCTGCCCATCCGGCGGATCATTTTTATGGAGACCGAGAAGTTTGACGGTGTCCAGCGCCGGGAGCTGAAGCCGGAGGAGATCAAGCAGATCGCCGGCCGGGCGGGCCGGCAGGGGATGTACAGCCGGGGCTTTGTGGGGGCCACCCAGAACCTGGCCGCCATCCGGGCGGGGCTGGAGGCGGTAATCCCGCCGCTGGAGTACGCCGTGGCCGGCTTCTCCGACCTGGTGCTCCAGGTGGACTTCGACCTGCTGGAGGTGCTCACCCAGTGGAACCGGATGCCCACGGTGGAGCCCTACCGCAAGCTGGATGTCACCCGGTATATCACCATCATCACCAAGCTGCGGGAGATGGGCTTTGTTCTCACCCGGGAGCAGGAGCTGCGGGCGGCCAACATCCCCTTTGACGAGACGGAGGAGGCCCTGCGGGACCTGTTTTTCCAGCTCCTCCGCCGCTGGCAGCAGGGGGAGGCGGTGGACCAGCCCGGCCTGCCCGAGGAGGAGCCCACCCTGCCCGAGCTGGAGCTGTTCTATAAAAAGCTGGACCTCTACTACTCCTTCGCCCGGGCCTTCGACTGTCCGGTGGACGAGGACAGGCTCTATGAGCTCCGGGAGCGGGTGGCCGACGAGATCAACGAGATTCTGCTCCACCGGCTACGGAACAATATCCGCTTCTGCGCCATGTGCGGAAAGGCCCTGCCCCTCCACCACCGGGGGCGGCTGTGCGAGGCCTGCTTTGGGAAAAAACGGGGGACGGCGGGGAAACGCTGAGGGCCGGCGTTTTCTCAGTCATAATCCCCAGCCTGTCTCATACACTGTAAGGAACACTACCGGTCTCATGGCCGAAGGAGGAATTGCAGTGGAAGATCGCAAAATCTATGAGGATATTGCGCTCCGTACCGAGGGCGATATCTACATCGGCGTCGTGGGGCCGGTCCGGACAGGAAAATCCACCTTTATCAAGCGTTTTATGGAGACGCTGGTGATTCCCAACATCGAAAACGTCTACCGCCGGGAGCGGGCCCGTGACGAGCTGCCCCAGAGCGGCTCGGGCCGCACCATCATGACGGCGGAGCCCAAATTTGTCCCCGAGGAGGCGGTGGCTGTCACAGTGGACGGCGGCGCGGCCTTCCAGATGCGGATGATCGACTGCGTGGGCTACATGGTGGACGGCGCGGTGGGCCAGCTGGAGGGGGAGAACCAGCGGATGGTAACCACCCCCTGGTTTGACCACGAGATCCCCATGACCGAGGCGGCGGAGATCGGCACCCGGAAGGTGATTTCAGAGCACTCCACCATCGGCGTGGTGGTCACCACCGACGGCACCATCACCGACATCCCCCGGGAGGATTACCTGGAGGCGGAGGAGCGGGTGATCTCCGAGCTGAAGGAGCTGGGCAAGCCCTTTGTGGTGCTGCTCAACTCGGCCAACCCCGCTTCCGAGCGGGCCCGGGCCATCCGCTCCGACATCGCCCAGCGGTACGACGTGACCTGTGTGGCGGTCAACTGCCTGGAGCTGGACCAGGAGGAGATTAACGCCATATTAAAGAGCGTCCTCTACGAGTTCCCGGTGAAGGAGCTGGACCTGTTCCTGCCCCCCTGGGTGGACGCCCTGCCCCAGGAGCACCCCATCAAATCCGCCCTGTACACCGCCATCCGGGAGGGGACCGCCCAGCTCCACCGGGTGCGGGATGTGGACAGCGCGGTGAACTCCTTCCGGGACTGCGAGGTGGTCAGCGACGCCCGCATCTCCGGCATCGACCTGGGCACCGGCGTGTCCGCCGCCTGCCTGGAGCTGCCCCGGGGGTTGTTTTACAACACCCTGTCCCAGCAGTCGGGCTTTGAGATCGGCGACGATGGCGACCTGATGGCCCTGCTCACCCAGCTGGCCGGGGTGAAAAAGGCCTACGACAAGGTGGCCGACGCCCTCCAGCAGGTGGAGGAGACAGGCTACGGCATTGTGGTGCCCCCCATCGACTCCCTGGTGCTGGAGGAGCCCGAGATCATGAAGCAGGGGGGCCGGTACGGCGTGCGGCTGAAGGCCAGCGCCCCCTCCATCCATATGATCCGGGCGGATATCGAGACGGAGGTGTCCCCCATTGTGGGCGGCGAGAAGCAGAGCGAGGACATGATAAACTACCTCCTTCAGGAGTACGAGGGGGACTCCAGCCGTATCTGGGAGGCCAACATCTTCGGAAAATCCCTCCACGAGCTGGTGAACGAGGACCTGAACTCCAAAATCAACCGCATGCCCGAGGACGCCCGCACCAAGCTGCGGGAGACCCTCCAGCGGATTATCAACGAGGGTTCGGGCGGACTGATCTGCATTATTCTGTAAAGGAATGTCCCCTGCCTGCGGGCAGGGGACAGCTTTTAATAAATAGGATGCCGCAGGAACAGGATGGCCTCCGGGAAGAAGGGAAACATCCAGAGGGCAAAGGCGGCACAGGCCGCGGCGAGCAGGAAAAATACCACGGTTTGAATGTTGTGTCCCTGTTTCCGCATCCGCCAGCTTTCCCGGAAAAGTACGAAGGCCAGCACCGCGCTGACGCAGGGAGTCAGCAGAATGATAGCAATACCAAGCGCCACAGGCACACCTCCTTTTTGAAGCTGCTTCCATTATACCACATACCTCGGGATATTTCCACAGGGACGGCTTATGCCCGTCTCATAAATTTGGAATGTCTCTGGAAATCCCGGCCGGTACGACATGTAGGGCAGGGGTTCTACCCCTGCCTATCCCCGTAAGGGGATAAAAACCCTCGTCCCCCGCAGGGCAAGCCTTCCACCCTCCGGGGGGAAGGTGCCCCCGAAGGGGGCGGATGAGGGGGCGGGGCGGGCAAGCAGTTCTTACGGTAAGAGGCAAAACCTGCCGCGCACCCTCATCCGTCACGGCCTGCGGCCGTGCCACCTTCCCCCTTGAAGGGGGAAGGCTTTTTTACGCGTACCCGGACGTGATGCGCAGGGCAAGGGTAGAACCCTTGCCCTGCATGCGGTGGGTTTCCTAAATTTATAAGACAAACGTAAAAGGCGACGGCGTCCCTGTTGATTTTTTTGCGGGAGCACATTATAATGTAGAAGACAAAAACCGCCCTGAGGCGGCGAGAGCGGGTGAACGTAATATGGCCATCATCGGTATTGACCTGGGCACCACCAACAGTTTAGCGGCTGTGTGGCGCAACGGAAAAAGTGAGCTGATTCCCAACGGGCTGGGGGAGTATCTCACCCCCAGCGTGGTCAGCGTGGACGACGACGGGTCCATCCTGGTGGGGGCTGCGGCCCGGGACCGGCTGATCTCCCACCCGGAGCGTACCGCCGCCGGCTTCAAGCGGAGCATGGGCACCGGCCGCCAGTATGAGCTGGGGGGCCGAGTGTTTACGGCGGAGGACCTGTCCTCCTTTGTCCTGCGCCGCCTGCGGGAGGACGCCGAGGCCTACCTGGGCGAGGTGGTGGACGAGGCGGTGGTCAGCGTCCCGGCCTATTTCGCCGAGGCCCAGCGCGCCGCCACCAAGCGGGCGGGCGCCCTGGCCGGTCTGACGGTGGAACGGCTGGTGAACGAGCCCTCCGCCGCCGCGGTGGCTGGCCACATCGGCGAGGGGGACGAGGACAAGGTCTGCCTGGTCTTCGACTTCGGCGGCGGCACCCTGGACGTTTCCCTGGTGGAGCGGTTTGACAACGTGGTCAGCGTTACCGCCGTCAGCGGGGACAACTACCTGGGGGGCCGGGATTTTGACGAGCTCATCGCCCGGGGGTTCTGCCAGGACTGTAATCTCAACTTCGACAGCCTGTCCCGCCAGCGGCAGGAGACCCTCATCCGCCAGGCCGAAACCTGCAAAATGGCCCTTACCGGCCAGGAGCCGGTGATTATGGCGGTGTCTGACGAGGAGATATCCGCCTCCCTGGCCCTCACCCACGAGTGGGTCATCCGCAAGAGCAGCGTCCTGTTCCAGCGGATGCTGGTTCCGGTGCGCAAGGTGTTTATGGACGCCGGCGTGGGGGCCGAGGAGCTGGACGAGCTGGTGATGGTAGGGGGGTCCAGCCACATGCCGGCGGTGCGCCGGTACATCGCCAAGGCCCTGGGCCGGGAGCCCGCCGCCGGGGCCCGGCCGGACACCGCCATCGCCGTGGGGGCGGGCATCTGCTCCGGCATGAAGGCCCGGGCCGGCGATTTGAAGGAGCTGGTCCTCACCGACGTGTGCCCCTTCACCCTGGGTATCAACGTCATCAACGAGGCCCAGCCCGACAAGGCCCTCATGTCCCCCATCATTGAGCGCAACAGCGTGCTGCCCACCAGCAAGGAGGGCACCTACTACACCGCCCGGGACAACCAGCGGGCCATCGACGTGAAGGTGTATCAGGGGGAGCAGCGGTACTGTGACGACAACACCTACCTGGGCCACCTGGAGATCGCCGTGCCCCCCGGGCCCCGGGGGGAGCAGTATGTCCGGGTGCGCTTTACCTACGATATCAACGGCCTTCTTGAGGTGGACGTGGTGGGCAGAGACGGCCAGAGCGGCCGGCTGGTCCTCCAGGGCTCGGGCATGACCGAGGCGGAGGTGGAGCGGCGCCTGAAGGAGCTGGAGGCCCTGAAAATGCACCCCCGGGACCAGGAGGGCCCCCGCACCCTCATCGCCCGGGGGGAGCGGCTGTACGCCATGACGGTGGGCCAGATGCGGGAGCAGGTGGCCCAGATTCTGGACTGGTATCAGCTCCAGCTGTCTACCCAGGAGAGCCTGCGCATTGCCAAGGCCAGCCGCCGGACGGCCGCCTTCTTCGACCAGGCGGAGGCCTACGTGGGCCTGGACGACCTGCCGCCCCTGGACCTGGACCCCCTGGCCGGGGATGAGGAGGACGCATGAGCTGGCCCTGGAGCCAGCTGGGCCTGTCCGGCCCCTCAGACCTGCCGGAGATTCGCCATGCCTATGCTGAAAAGCTGAAAACCACTCACCCGGAGGACGACCCGGAGGGCTTCCAGAGCCTCCACGCCGCCTACCAGGCGGCCAGCCGGATTGCCCGCCAGCGGAAAAAGCGGGAAAAGCCGTTCCCCCAGGCGGAGGATACGCCTCCCTCCCGTTATGCCATGCGGGAGGACGACATCCAGGAAATTGAAATACCGGAAGAAAAAGCGGAATCGGAGAAGCTAGACTTCAACTATGAGGAGCTGCTCCAGGAGGAGGGGGAGCGGCCTCAGTTCTCCCACCGGGATGATGAGCGGGATTTCGACTTTGATGAGCTGCTGGATGAGGGCGGCGGGCTGCCCCGCCCCCCGGAAGAGGACGAGCAGGACTTTGATTTTGAACGCCTCTTTGCCGAGGGGGAGGCGGAACGGGCGGAGGCCCGCCGCCGCCGGGCCGAACAGCGCCGCCGGGCCCAGGCACAGGTCCGCGCCTGGGCCCGGGAGCGCCAGAGGGCCCGGGAGTGGACACAGAAGCGGGAGCACTGGCAGCGGCAGGAGCAGCAAAACACCTACGACCGGGAGCGCCGGGAGCAATTCTCCCAGGATGAGGCGCGCTGGCAGAGCACCGAGACCATTCTTCACACCCTGGAGATGCTCCACAACGCTCAGGCCCCCCTAGGGGAGTGGGAAAAGTTCTTCGCCAGCCCCCTGTTCCGGCGGTCCAAGGGGGAGCTGGACCTGATTTTCGGCCTGGAGGACTTCGTCAGCGCCAGCGACCTGCCCCGGGAGGTCAAGCTGGCCCTGTTTCTGGCCTACGGCTTTGACAAGGGGGTGGCCATGCCCCAGCTGCAGCCCCTGTATCAGATGCTCCTGCCCGCCTGGGGGGCGGAGAAGCAGGAGAAGGGGCAGCAGAGGCTGTATAAGCTGGGAGTGTGCATTGCCGGCGTCCTTCTAGCCCCTCTGGTCCTGGTGCTTTTTGGGGCTGGCGGTTTGTTGGGGATTGCGCTGCTGGTGGCCGCCTCCTCCGTTGCGCTGATTCGGATGGTCTTCAGACGGGGCCCCAACGGAAAACGGAATCTGCTGCTGCTCTGGCTGCTGCTCTTTTTCATCTTCACCTATGTATGTTACGACCGGGGGCTGGGGCTGACCATCCCGCTGGGCGTTCTGGCCGCAGGGGTTGTGTGCTGGGTACTCTGGCAGGTGGTGAAGTTGGGCGCCATGGAAAAGCGGGCCCGCGGCGGAACAGTCACCAGAAAAGAGGAGCTGCGGGCCATGCTGGGCTTTGTGCTGGCGGCGGCACTGCTTCTTGTGCTGGGCTGGCTGCGGACCGGGCCGGATCTGGAACAGCTCCTGCCCGCCAAGGACCCCCGGGAGCAGGTCTGCGCCTATATGGAGGAGGATTTTGGCATCCCCTTCCAGTCCATCTACAACAAGACCAAGCTGGAGCGCCACGACAACGTGTTTGCCCCGGAGGACAGCGTGGGCGATATGTTCCTGGCCGGGCCGGACGGGGAGCGGAAGAACGGAAACGCGGGTTATGCCACCAATTACCCGGAGATGCGGATGCTGTGGGCGCTGAAGGACTTTGCCAGGGACCACGACATCCCCAGAGTGGACAGCATGGACCGGGAGCTGGAGCTGGAGCAGTGGGAGACCTCCGGGACCGTCCTTATTACCCTGCCCTTTTACGGGGCGGGCGACACCATTGCCGCCCTGGGGAACTTCCTGGAGGAGCTGTCCCGGGAGCGGTGGTATCAGGCACGCACCCCGGAGTGTGAGATCGTCCTGTGCGGCCGGCCCATGAAGGAGGGGCGGCTGGTGCTCACCCGCTATCAGCCGGCGGACGGAGACTTTGATGCAGCGGGCGTCCGGACGCTGTATGAGGGCTCTTTTGCCCACACTTACTGCGCCAAGCTGCTGGAGGAGCTGGAGCTGGACCGGGATTTTATCCGGGACGGGACCATATCCTACAAGCTGACAGACGGCGGAATGGCGGAGCTGAAGGGGGAGACATGTTGCAGGCTCTATGGGCTGGACGAGACGGGAGCGGTGGCACTTGAGTATTATGTAAATCTGAATGGAGACAATATTTACTGCGTTCCCGGCAGTTTTTGGGCGGAAGGAAACGACGAGGAGCAAATTGGTTTCTATCGTTTGCTTCACCGGGAGGAGAATTTAGGCCTTGTCAGCCTGTTTTATCCCTGGATTAAGGTGAATTGACTAAAAACTACCACGAAATGCGGAAACCATCCTGCCGTATCAAACTTTTTCGGCAAACTTCACGAAAATTCATGATTTTGTAACACATCGAGGGCATAATAGGTCCAGAGGTGATTTTTGTGATGTTCAGCGACAGGCTCCGCCAGCTGCGGCAGGAGAAAAAAATGACCCAGGCTGTTTTGGGGCGCGCGATTGATATATCCCCCCGAATGATTAGTTTCTACGAGAGTGGGAACCACTTTCCAAGAGATGAAATTATTCTCAAACGGATCGCAGACCTGTTTGAGGTAAGTTTGGACTATCTGATGGGCTACTCCGACCTGCGGGAGGAGGACTCGCTGAAGATGCTGTGCAATACTTATCGGAGTTTGTCTTCGGCGCACCGCAGCACGGTCATGGATTTTATGGGTTTTTTGGCTGAGAAAAACAGTTCTGGCAATTGAAATGCTCTCGATGGGGAAAGGACGCGCCGGCAGGTGCGTCCCTTTTGTTGCCTTTTTGCCGGATGTCTTGTATAATGACTCTATCAAAGAGAAAAAGGAGCTGACCATTATGCCCCAGTACGATCCCTGCAAGTATACATACTCCTCACGCCGCAATGTGGTCTACGCCAAAAACGGAATGGCCTGCACCTCGGTGCCCCTGGGGGCCCAGGTGGGGCTGGAGGTGCTGAAGGCGGGCGGCAACGCCATGGACGCCGCCGTGGCCATGGCGGCGGGGATGCCCCTGTTCGAGCCTACCGGCAACGGCCTGGGGTCGGACGCCTTCGCCCTGGTTTGGGTGGAGAAGGAGAAAAAGCTTTATGGTCTCAACGCCAGCGGGGTGGCCCCGGCGGCCCTCAGTGCAGATGCTATAAGGGAATTGGGCTTTACAGAGATGCCCAGAGCGGGATGGCTGCCCACCATGGTCCCCGGAGCCCCCGCCGGTTGGGCCGAACTGAACCGCCGCTTTGGCTCTAAGCCGCTGACTGAGCTCTTTGCCCCAGCCATCGCCTATGCCCGGCAGGGGGTGCCCGTGCCGGTGAATGTGTCCCACCAGTGGGCCAGGGACTCCCGGCGCATCCAAAAGGCCATGGAGGCCAACCCCGCCCCCCACGCCTACTGGTGGAAGTCCTTCATGAAGGAGGACGGCGCCCCCTACGCCGCCGGCGACCTGTTCCGGTGGGAGGAGTACGCCGACACCCTGGAGGAGCTGGCGGCAACGGGCTGCGAAAGCTACTACCGGGGGGCGCTGATGGAAAAAATGGTCTCCTTCAGCCGGGAGACCGGGGGATATTTTACGGAGGACGACTTCCGCAATTACCGCCCGGCGTGGGTGGAGCCCATCACCGCAAATTACCGGGGGTACACCGTCTGCGAGATTCCCCCCAACGGCCACGGCATCACCGTGCTGATGGCGCTGAACATCCTGAATGGGCTGGAGTTGCCCCCGGACCGGGAGAGCGCCGGTACCTACCACAAGATCATGGAGGCCATCAAGCTGGCCTTTGCCGACACCAAAACCTACGTGGCCGATCCCCGGTACATGAAGACCCGGGTGGAGGACCTGCTGTCGGAGGAGTACGCCGCCCGCCGCCGGGCGCTGATCACGGATCAGGCGCTGACACCCAAGGCGGGGGACCCCTCCTGCGGCGGCACCATCTACCTGTGTACCGCCGATTCGGAGGGCAATATGGTGTCCTGGATTCAGAGCAATTATACCACCTTCGGCGCGGGGGTGGCTGTGCCGGGGACGGGCATCTCCTTCCAGAACCGGGGGGCCAACTTCTCCCTGGACCCCAACAGCGACAACTGCCTGGCGGGGGGGAAGAAGTCCTACCACACCATCATCCCCGGCTTCCTGCTGAAGGACGGAGAGGCCGTGGGGCCTTTCGGGGTGATGGGGGCCTTTATGCAGCCCCAGGGGCATGTGGAGGTGCTGGTGAACACCATCGACTACCACATGAACCCCCAGGAGGCCCTGGACGCCCCCCGGGTGCAGTGGATTGGGGGGAAACACATCCAGCTGGAACGGGAGGCCGGTCCGGAGATTGCCGAAGCGCTGGCGGCCATGGGCCACGAGGTGGAGGTCATCGACGACCGCATCAACATGGGTCGGGGCCAGATTATCTGGCGCACCGAAAACGGCCTGCTTGTCGGCGGCACGGAGCCCCGGTGCGACGGGACGGTTGCGGCGTGGTAAAAATCTGAAAAAAGGATTGCAATCCTGAAAGAGATACACTATAATGAGCGAAGAACGCTAGCGTTCTTGTCCTTTTGGCAAAAGGACAATTATATTCAGGTAAAAGGGAGAGAAAATAATGATAAAAGGAATATTAAAAGTGTTAAAGGGATTGTGCATAACGGTGGTATGTTTCTTGACAGTGCTGTTTCTGATAGGTATTTTCGTAGCAATATTTGAAACTGATAAACCGAAACAGGATGAGTCAAGCCAAAACGGTCAGTCATCTGGTGACGTTTCCATCAGCGAACCAGACATATCGGACAAAAAATCCAATGGTGACTATGAGATCATCCTCCAGAACGAATTGCCCGTGACTTTGAGTTTCGCTGATTACAGGGGCAATATTGAGAGCAGCTGGTCTGTGACGGATTTTCGCTATGAAGTTTCAAATTATGATTTTTTGGAGGAACAGACTGCCACTTTTTACCTTTCAGGTGAAAAAATCTACGATGTCAGAGGCTCTGGACAGGGCGGTCCCTGCTGGATTAGCTGGCAGCTTTTCGATACTGATGGATATGTGGTGGACAGCGGAACCTGCTATTCTCCCAGTGTCCGTGAGGGTGAGAAATTCAAAGATGCCGAATCCCGTTCCTCCAAGCTGGCGCCTGGCACCTACTACCTGGAACTGCACAGTACAAACTAAACAGTCTGTGAAAGGCCCCCGTCCACTGGAACGGGGGTCTTTACTGTCTTGTTTTTTCCCCGGAACGGCGGTATAATAAGGAAAACGAAGGAAAAGGGGAACGTTATGGAAAAGCGCTACATCGCCGCTCTGGACCAGGGCACCACCAGCAGCCGCTGCATCCTCTTCGACCGGGAGCAGAACATGGTGGGCATGGCCCAGAAGGAGTTTACCCAGTTCTACCCAAAACCCGGCTGGGTGGAGCACGACCCCATGGAGATCTGGTCCAGCCAGTACGGCGTTCTCATGGAGGCGCTGGCCCAGAGCGGGGTGGACGTGCGGGAGCTGGCGGGCATCGGTATCACCAACCAGCGGGAGACCGCCATCGTCTGGGACCGGGACACGGGCCGTCCGGTATACAACGCCATCGTGTGGCAGTGCCGCCGCACCGCCGGGCTGTGCGAGGAGCTGAAACAGGACCCGGACTTTGTGGACTACGTGAAGGACCGCACCGGCCTGCTCATCGACGCCTACTTCTCCGCCACCAAGATACGCTGGATTCTGGACCACGTTCCCGGGGCCCGGGAGCAGGCGGAAGCGGGAAAACTCCTCTTCGGCACGGTGGACAGCTGGCTGATCTGGAAGCTGACAGGGGGGAAGGTCCACGTCACCGACTGTACCAACGCCAGCCGCACCATGCTGTACGATATTCGTAATCTGTGCTGGGACGAGGCCATCTGCAAACGGCTGGGGGTGCCCATGTCCATGCTGCCCCAGGTCCGCTCCTCCAGCGAGGTCTACGGGACGGTGAACATCCAGGGGGTGGAGGTGCCCATCGCCGGCATCGCCGGCGACCAGCAGGCCGCCCTCTTTGGACAGACCTGCTTCGCGCCGGGGGAGGCCAAAAACACCTACGGCACCGGCTGTTTCCTGCTGATGAACACCGGGGAGACCCCCTTTGTCAGCAAAAACGGCCTGATTACCACCATCGCCGCCGGGCTGGACGGCAGGGTGACCTACGCCCTGGAGGGCAGCATCTTTGTGGGCGGGGCGGTGGTCCAGTGGCTGCGGGACGAGCTGGGGCTGATCTCCGACTCCTCCGACACCGAGTACTTCGCCGGCAAGGTGGCCGACACCGCCGGGGTGTATGTGGTGCCCGCCTTCACCGGCCTGGGCGCGCCCCACTGGGACATGAACGCCCGGGGAGCCATCCTGGGCCTGACCCGGGGCGCGGGGCGCAACCACATCATCCGGGCGGCGCTGGAGTCCATCGCCTACCAGACCGCCGACGTTCTCCGGGCTATGGAGGAGGACGCCGGTATCCCCCTGCGGGAGCTGCGGGTGGACGGCGGGGCCTCGGCCAACAGCTTCCTCATGCAGTTTCAGGCGGACCTGGTGGACCGGCCCCTGTCCCGGCCGAAAATCCGGGAGACCACCGCCCTGGGGGCGGCGTATCTGGCCGGGCTGGCCACGGGTGTGTGGAAAAATCTGGAGGATATCCGGGGCAGCTGGACCCTGGACCGGCTCTATGAGCCTGCCATGGAGGGGGAGCGGCGGGAAAATCTGCTGTCCGGCTGGCACGAGGCGGTGGGCCGGGTGCGGAGCAGAAAATAAAGTGCAAACCCTATGCAGCCAGCATATTGCAAAACAAACAGGACCCTGTTACAATATATAGTAACAGGGTCCTGTTTGAACCCAAAAACAGAACGGAGGAATGGTACAATGAAAAAAATTCTTTCGGCAACGCTGGCGTTGGCAATGACGCTGTCGCTGTTGCCCGCCGCTTTCGCGGCAGGGGGGACCGCCTACGCTTCCACCCAGGCCGTGGAGGTGGACGGCAAAAAAGTGGAGTTCCAGATGTACGCCCTCAAGGACGCCGCCGGCAACCCCACCAACTATGTCAAGCTCCGGGACGTGGCCCACGTGCTCAACGGAACCAAGGCCCAGTTTTCTGTGGGGTATGACGGCTCTATCTCCGTCACCACCGGCCAGCCTTACGCCGACGCCGGCGGGGAGATGACCACCCCCTACTCCGGCGACCGCGCCTACCGCGACGGCTCCGGGGCCGTGAAGGTCAACGGCCAGAGCGCCAGCCTGGAGTCCATCATCCTCACCGACGACGCCGGCGGCGACTACACCTACTTCAAGCTCCGTGACTTGGGAACCGCCCTTGGCTTCACCGTGGACTGGTCCGCTGAGCGGGGCGTGTTCCTGAACACCGGCGGGGCTTCTCAGCCCACCGCCCCGGCAAGTGACGGGAAACTGACCCTGGATCAATTGCAGGGTATTTGGCACGCTGAGGGTGATGATACAGTTATTGACCTGATTATCTCCGGAAATCAGATCACAGAGTGCAGACATGCCATAGGGTCAGATTATGTAAATTATATCTTAAATACTGGTACGATTACAGACTTCCAGAGTGATTACACGCCAAAGGATAGCGTTGATGAGACAAAGACATATCCATATGCAATATTCTGGAGCGGCACTCATGAGCGGTGGGGGAAAGGGGACTTGGAACCGAAAAAATACAGTGTTACAGTTACTCCGGATAATCCAGTGAGTGCTGGGGGGTACGGATATTTGGGCGCATATTATATTGATGAGGTAGACTTGGAGAACAACCGGATTGGTTTCAAGTATATGGAAGATTTGCTCAAAAAAGTGGAATACCGGCGTCATTATGAGTATACAAAAGCGTCTTCCAGCCCTGTTTACGATATGTATGTGGCGGATTTGAAGGAGGCGCGGGAAGCAAAAGAGGAGAGAGGCTCCGTCTATGAGTTCCTGGCCAACTACGTGACGGCCAACGGCAAGAAGAAGACCTATGGCGATTTTAAAGGGCAGTACTACTGCTACCTGGACATCTTAGGTTCACTTGGTACCAATAAGGATTGGACATATCTGATTTATGCCGACCCGGACACCGGGCGGGTGACCCTGGAAGCCAGCTGGGCTTCTTATTCCAGCGGGCGCTATTCGATATCGGGCTCGACCTTCTACACGCTGGAGCTGTCCCCTGACGGAGGACCCTATCGGGGCTCCTACAGGAATTCGACCAGTACCGACAGCATCCTGGGAAGCTTTGGCGATACCGGCACATTCCGGATTAATCCGGCGAGCTTCACCAGTCAGACAGCGGCTCTGTCCTTTGACAGCTTTAGCGGGAGTTCAAGTTCCCAGTCATTCAACGAGAAAAACGGCGCGGAAACTGTGAAAATCTGGTTGATGGCTCTGAGGAAGGAAATCCTCAAACCCAACGGTTTCACCTTGAGCGACCTGGGCTTTACCAGTTTCAACTAAGCGCGAAGGAGCGCCCCGCAGGGGCGCTCCTTCCGTCTTGTTTTTTCCCAAAAACTGCGCTATAATATACCCATGAGAAAACGCCAAAGGAGCGACCCAACATGGTACAAGAGACGAAGCGGTTTTTGTCCTACATCTGCCCCCACTGCGCCCAGTCAGTGATTGTGGAGCGGGACCTGTTCTCCCTGGCGGCGGCCCCGGCCCATATCAAGTGCCCCTGCGGCAAGTCGGAGCTGCTGGTGGAGTTCAAGCCCAACCGGGTGCAGCTGACGGTGCCGTGCCTGTTCTGCGGCCGGGAGCACACGGTGTCCTGCTCCTCCCGGGCCTTCATCCGGGAGAGGGCGCTGGCCTTCTCCTGCGCCGCCTCCGGGCTGGACTGCTGCTACGTGGGGGAGGAGGGCCCAGTCTACGCCGCCACCGCCCGGCTGGAGCAGGCAATGGACAAGCTGGGAGAGGACGCCGCCGACAACGGGGCCTTTCTGGACGAGATCGTCATGGAGGAGGTCCTGGCCGAGCTGCGGGACATCGCCGCCCGGGGGGGCGTCTCCTGCACCTGCGGCAGCAAAAAATGGGGCTTCGATGTCCATTTCAGCTCGGTGGACCTGTACTGCCAGGACTGCGGCGGCAGATACCGCGTCCCCGCCGCCACCGCCGACGACATTGACGACCTGTGCTGCAAAACTTCAATACTGATTCGAGGCAAGGAAAAATGAGCATGTTTTTTGAGTACGAGATCCGTTTAAACGGCCTGGATGTGGACGGCCGGGGCCAGTGCAAGGCGTCCGCCCTGCTGAACCACCTGCAAAACGCCGCCACCCTGGCGGCGGAGGACGGGGGCTTCTCCCGGGACGTGCTGGTGGAGCGGTACGGGGCCTTCTGGATGCTGGCCCGGTCCTGGTACCGGCTGTCCCGCCCCCTGCGGTATGAGGACCGGCTGACCGTCCGCACCTGGCACCGGGGCGGCAAGGGGGCCATCATGTACCGGGACTACGACATCCTGGCCAACGGCCAGCCGGTGGGGGAGTCGGTGTCCGCCTGGGTGCTGGCCGACGTGAACAGCCACAAGCTGGTGCGGCTGAGTACCATCCCGGAGCTGACCGGTACCGGCGGCGGCACGCTTTGCAAGACTATGACCCTGGCCAAGCTGCGCCAGCCCGGGGATTTGGTGGATGTGGAGCGCCGCCCCATGCGGTACAGCGATTCCGACCTGAACGGCCATGTGAACAACACCCGCTACGCCGACTTCGCCTGCGACGCGGTGGGGATGGAGCGGCTGTCCGACGACCGCTACCTGGCCGAGATGCAGATCGGCTATCTGGCCGAGTGCCGCCCTGGCGAGGTGCTGTCCATCCAGACCAGCGGCCTGGGGGACAGCCGGTTTGTCCAGGGCGTAGATGACGCGGGAAAACCCCGGTTCGAGGCGGCACTGTACTTTGGGGAGACGCCCATCGAGTAAAGAACAGGAGGGCGCTGTTATGCGCGAATTGAACGACCCCAAACGGATCGCCCAGTGCGCCCGGATCAAGGACATGATCCGGCAGGTAGCTGCCGACCCAGCCCACAAAGACGACTATTACGCAAAATTATACCACCGTTGGAAGCTGAGCCCCACCGTCCCCCTGTCTGAGATCGAGGCCTTTGAGAAACGGGCGGGGGTCGAATTGCCCGAGAACTATGTGTATTACCTGACCCGGGTAGGGGGCGGCGGCGCGTCGCCGGGGACGGGCTTTTCGGATTTCATATCAGATGAGTGGAGGAGCTTCGATAAACTTCGGGGTGTCTCTGAGCATCTCACCCAAGTGATGCCCGAAGCGGAGTATAGGGAGCGCTATGGCAGGCACCGGCGGGAGGAGCCTGGGACTATTTGGCTGTGTGAAATGGACATTACCTTTGTGGCCCATCTGATTGTCAACGGCCCCATGCGGGGCCATGTGGTATACTTGGACTATGACGGCTGCGGAGCCCCCATGTGGCCCAAGGGCAGTTCGGACTTTCTGGACTGGAACGAGAATTTTTACGCTGAATTGCTGGCGGGCTACAATATTGACCCCACTTGGAAATTCATGTGGCAGGCGCCCGGAAACACCAAAGCGATGGTCCGCACCTTCATGGGCACGAAGGATATGAAAGCTAAAAAAGAGATCATCTGGAGCTTTCAGAAGTTCAAGACCCTGCCCAAGGCGGCGGAGCCGTTTTTCGCGTCTATCCAGGAGCCGGAGCTGAGAAAATGTGTAGAGGATATCTGGGAGTATTTTGACAAAAAGGCAAGGGGAGGAAAGTGAGACGGCGCTGTATTTTGGGGAGACGCCCGACCGGGACGTCCTGTAGGGCAGGGGTTCTACCCCTGCCTATCCCCGTAAGGGGATAAAATGGAATTGGAATGAGGCAAAGACGGAAACGGGGTAAGGCAAGGGCAGAGCCCTTGCCCTACATGCGGCAGTTTCCCATAACTTATGAGATTTCCGCCTTGACAAGCCCCAAGGCACAAGGTACAATAGATAAAATATCGAAAAGGAGACGTGGAATTATGGTGAATCAAGACGCCGCCCAGAAGTTTGTGAAGCAGGGCCTCACCTTTGACGACGTACTGCTCATCCCCGCGGCCAGCGACGTGCTACCCGCCGACATCGACCTGAGAACCCGACTGACAAAGAAGATACATTTAAACATCCCTCTTATGAGCGCCGCCATGGACACTGTCACGGAGTACCGTATGGCCATCGCCATCGCCCGGGAGGGGGGCATCGGCATCATCCATAAAAATATGTCCATCAGCCAGCAGGCTGAGCAGGTGGACATGGTAAAGCGGTCGGAGAACGGCGTCATCACCAATCCCTTCTGGCTGGCTCCGGGCCACACCCTTCAGGAGGCCGACGACCTGATGGCCAAGTTCCGTATCTCCGGCGTGCCCATCTGCGACAACGGCAAGCTCATCGGCATCATCACCAACCGGGACATGAAGTTTGAGACGGACATGACCGTCCTTATCGACCATGTGATGACCAAGGAGAACCTGGTCACCGCCCCCGAGGGCACCACCCTAGCTCAGGCCAGGGAGATCCTCCGCCAGCACAAGATTGAGAAGCTGCCCATCGTGGACGAGGAGGGCCGGCTCAAGGGCCTTATCACCATCAAGGACATCGAGAAGGCGGAGGTCTATCCCAACTCCGCCCGTGACGAGAAGGGCCGCCTGCTGGTGGGCGCCGCCATCGGCGCCACCGCCGACGTGCTGGACCGGGTGGCTGCCCTCACCGACGCGGGGGCCGACGTGCTCACCCTGGACTCCGCCCACGGTCACACCCAGAACGTGCTGGAGACCGTCAAGCGCATCAAGGCCCTGTACCCCGACGTCCAGCTCATTGCCGGCAACGTGGCCACCGCCGAGGGCTGCCGCGACCTCATTGAGGCGGGGGCGGACTGCGTGAAAATCGGCATCGGCCCCGGCTCCATCTGCACCACCCGTGTGGTGGCCGGTATCGGCGTGCCTCAGATCACCGCCATCTACGACGCCGCCCAGGTGGCCGCCGAGTACGACATCCCCATTGTGGCCGACGGCGGCGTGAAGTTCTCCGGCGACATCGCCAAGGCCATTGCCGCCGGCGGCGACGTGGTCATGCTGGGCTCCCTGCTGGCCGGCTGTGAGGAGTCCCCCGGCGACACCGAGATTTTCCAGGGCCGCCAGTTCAAGGTCTACCGGGGCATGGGCTCCCTGGCCGCCATGAACCGGGGCTCCAAGGACCGCTACTTCCAGGAGTCCAACAAGAAGCTGGTGCCCGAGGGCGTGGAGGGCCGGGTCCCCTACAAGGGAGCGGTGGGCGAGACCATCTACCAGCTGATGGGCGGCCTGCGGGCCGGCATGGGCTACACCGGCTGCCACAACATCGGCGAGCTGCACACCAAGGCCCAGTTTATGCAGATCACCGCCGCCGGCCTGAAGGAGTCCCACCCCCACGACATCTACATTACCAAGGAAGCTCCCAACTACACCATCAGCCCCAACTGAGGACAGCCAATCGGGCCGTGCCAATGACCGGCACGGCCCGTTTTTTGCGGAGCAAGGAGGAGGGAATGCCATGTTTAAGCTGCTGTTAGGCCGGGCGGGGGCGGGCAAGACCACCGCCGTACTGAACCGGCTGTGTGAGGCGAGCCGGGAGCGGCCCCAGGTGCTGCTGGTGCCGGAGCAGATGTCCCACGAGACCGAGCGGGCCCTGTGCGCCGCCGGCGGTCCCCAGATTAACCTCCGGGCGGAGGTGCTGTCCTTCAGCCGCCTGGCCAACCGGATTTTCCAGAGGGCCGGGGGCCTGGGGGAGGAGGAGCTGGAGCCCGGCGGACGGCTGCTGCTGATGTACCGTGCGGTGCAGGGGGTGGCCTCCCAGCTGAAGGTCTACGGCCGGCCCTCCAGGCGGCCCGCCTTTCTCACCTCGTTGCTGGCTACGGCGGACGAGCTGAAAAGCTGCCGGGTCCTGCCCGAGCTGCTGGTCCGGGCGGGGGAGGCGGCGGCCGGCCCCGAGGGGGACAAGCTCCGGGACCTGGGCCTTATCTTCGGGGAGTACGAGGCCCTCACCGCCCAGACCGCCCTGGACCCCCGGGACCGGCTCACCCGGGCGGCGGACAGGCTGCGCGCCTGCCGCTGGGGGGAGGGGATGGACTTCTGGCTGGACGGCTTTACAGACTTCACCCCACAGCAGGGGGAGCTGCTGCGGCTGCTCATGGCCCAGGCCCGGTCCATGACCGTCACTCTCACCTGTGACCGGCTGGAGGAGGACGAGGAAGGTATCTTTTCCCCCGCCCGGCGCACCGCGGGAGCCCTGCTCCGGCTGGCCCGTGGAGAGGGAATTTCCTGTGAAGTAGAACACCTTGTCACCCCGGCGTCCGGCAAGGCGGAGCCGCTGGTCCATCTGGAGCGGGCCCTGTTCGCCCAGCTGGAGCCGGAGCCGGTGTCCTGCGGCGGGGCGGTGGAGCTGTTTCAGGCCTCCACCCTCCGCAGCGAGGTGGAGTGGGCCGCCGCCCGCATCCTCCAGCTGGTTCGGGAGGAGGGCTGCCGCTTCCGGGACATCGGGGTGGCGGCCCGGAGTTATGGGGACTACCGGGACCTGGTGGAGTCGGTGTTTGGGCGGTACGGGGTTCCGGTGTTCTCCTCCGCCATGACCGACATTCTGGAAAAGCCTGTGCTGGCCCTGGTGACCGCCGCTCTGGAGACGGTGGCGGGGGGATACCGCTACGACGACGTCTTTCGCTACTTAAAGACCGGTCTCACCGGCCTGTCCCAGGAGGAGGTTGACTTGCTGGAGAACTACGTTCTGAAGTGGGACATCCGGGGCAGCCGCTGGACCCAGGGCAAGGACTGGACCTGGCACCCAAAGGGCTACGGGATGAAGTGGACCGAGGAGGACCGGGCTCTGCTGGCCCTGGTGGACGGCGTCCGGCGGCGGGTGGCCGCCCCTCTGGAGGGGCTGCGGAAGAATCAGGACCGGACGGGACGGGGGCAGGCGGTTTCCCTTTACACCTTTTTGGAGGACATCGGCCTGCCCGACCGGCTGAAGGAGCGGGTGGACCTGCTGATTCAGCGGGAGCGGCCCGCCCTGGCGGAGGAGTACCGGCAGCTGTGGGACATCCTCTGCGGCGGTCTGGAGCAGTGCGCCCTGCTGCTGGGGGACGCCCCCATGGAGCTGGAGGAATTTACCCTGCTGTTCCGGCTGGTGCTGTCCCAGTACGACGTGGGTACCATCCCCGTCTCCCTGGACCGGGTGACGGCGGGGGAGACCACCCGGCAGACCGGGCACCGGGTGAAGGTGCTCTTTCTCCTGGGGGCGGACGACGCGTCCCTGCCCCAGGTGGGGACAGCCCCCGGCCTGCTCTCCGACGACGACCGGGCCCTGCTGGCGGGCTACGGCCTGGAGCTGGCCCAGTCCCAGCGGGACCTGCTTTATCGTGAAATGACAACGATTTATCAGATCTGCGCCCGGCCCAGCCAGCGGCTGGCGGTGTCGTGGCCCGTCCAGGGGCCGGACGGCGAGGAGCGCCGCCCCAGCTTCCTGGTGGGCCGGCTGGGGCTGCTGTTCCACGATTTGAAGCCGGTGCGGGAGGAGGATTGCAAGGGTTCCTTCCGTCTGGAGGCCCCCCTGCCCGCCCTGGAGCAGGCGGGGCGGGACCGGAACGCCCGCCGGGCGCTGGAGAAGCTCCCCGGCTATGCGGGCCAGGTGGCCCGGCTGGACCGGGCCGCCGCCTGGGAACGGGGCCGGCTGTCCCGGCAGGCGGTGGACAGGCTGTACGGAAAACGGGTCGCCATGTCCGCCTCCCGGATGGACAACTACAAATCCTGCCATTTCTCCTACTTCATGCGCTACGGCCTGGAGGCCGAGCCCCGCAAGCCAGCTGGCTTTACAGCCCCTGAGTACGGCACCTTTGTCCACTACGTGCTGGAGCATGTGCTTCAGGACGAGATGTTCAGCCAGACGGTCCTCCCCGGCATGGAGGGGGACCGGAAAAAGAAGCTGCACCGCCTGACCAGGGAGGCGGTGGACCGCTACGTGGCCGAGGAGCTGGGGGGACTGGAGGGGCAGAGCGCCCGGTTCCAGTACCTGTTCCGCCGGCTGCTCCGGTCGGTCCAGGCGGTGGTGGACAACGTGGCTGAGGAGCTGCTCACCTCCCAGTTCAAACCCATTTCCTTTGAGCTGGGCTTTGGCAGGAGCAAAAAGGGTGACAAGGAATTACCCTTGCCACCGGTTGAGCTCACCTGTAACGGCGTCACCATCAGCATCACCGGCTTTGTGGACCGGGTGGACGGCTGGGTGGACGACAGCGGCCGGCTGAATCTGCGGGTGGTGGACTACAAAACCGGGCGGAAGTCCTTCGACCTCACTGAGGTGTGGAACGGCCTGGGGCTGCAAATGCTGCTGTACCTCTTTACGCTGGAGGAGCGCGGGCAAGAGCTCTACGGCCTGCCGGTGGAGGGGGCCGGGGTGCTCTACCTGCCCGCCCGGGAGGCGGTGATCCGGGGCAGCCGGGCCATGAGCGACGAGGAACTGCGGAAAAAGGTGGACAAGGAGCTGGTGCGCAGCGGCCTGGTGGTGGACGACCGGCGGGTGCTGGACGCCATGGAGCAGCAGGGGGAAAAGGGCTACCGCTTCCTGCCCCTGCGGGTGACCAAGAGTACAGGGGAGATTACCGGCGAGGCCCTGGCCTCCGCCGAGCAGCTGGGCAGGCTGGGAAGGCACGTCCAGAGGGTGCTGGAGGACATCTGCCAGGAGCTGGCCGGGGGCAGCATCGCCGCCGATCCCTTCTGGCGGGGCCCGGAGAAAAACGCCTGTCGCTTCTGCGACTACGCCGCCGCCTGTCACTTCGAGCCCGGCCGGGGCGGCGACTGCAAGCGCTGGCTGGCCCGGGTGAGCGTGAAGGAATTTTGGGAGCAGCTGGAGGAGAAGGCATGACAAACGAACAGAGGGCGGAGGCCCTGATTCAGAAATACGGATTTGACTTTCCTTCGATTTCGAAAGAGGAGATACGCAGGCTGATCGAACAGGAGATAGAGGACTATCAGGAGGGCAGCTCGGAGTATATCCGGCTGCTGTGCGGCTACCTGTACTGCATTGGAGATGCGGCCGACATTCCGCTTTTGGAGCGGGCCAAGTACGGCGTCAATATGGACGTGGGCTGTATGGTGGACTGGGAGTGGATTGAAAGCCTGAAAAACGGCGGTGTTGAAGGTGAATTTGTCAACTCCTGGGAGACCATTGTGCAAAATTTTATTGCGTACTATAAAGACTTTGAAGCGGACGACGAGTGGTAGTCGGGAGGTAAGGATGGACATTCAACTGAACTATACAACGGCGGGGCAGGGGTTCCCGCTGATTCTGCTCCACGGAAATGGAGAGGACTGTACCTATTTTAAGCGCCAGATGGGTCCTTTTTCAGAGCGATACAGGGTGATTGCCCTGGATACTCGGGGCCATGGACACTCCCCCAGGGGGACGGCCCCCTTTACGCTGGACCAGTTTGCTGAGGATCTGAAAGGGTTTTTGGACAGCCAGGAGATCAAGCGCTGTCACCTGCTGGGCTTTTCCGACGGGGCCAATGTCGCCCTGCTCTTTGCCCTGAAATACCCGGACTATGTGGAAAAGCTGGTTTTAAACGGGGCCGACCTGTTCCCCTCAGGGGTGAAGCTGTCTACCCAGGTGCCCATCGTTTTGGGCTGGGGGCTGCTTCAAATTGTCCGCCGGTTGGACAAAAGGGCCCAGCCAAAATGGGAGCTGCTGGACCTGATGACCACTCAGCCCCACATAAAACCCAACGCTTTGTCTGCGCTGTCCATGCCCACCCTGGTTGTGGCGGGGGAGCGGGACATGATCCGGGAGAAGCACACCCGGCTGATTGCCAAATCCATCCCCGGCAGCCAGCTGGCTATTCTCCCCGGCGACCACTTTATGGCCCGGCGGAACTGGCAGGCGTTTAACCCGGTGGTGCTGGAGTTTTTACAGTCGTAGCCGTCCAGCAGCATCAGAAGGAGGAAATATCAATGAACAGCATAAATTTGGACAAATATGTCAGAGAAACTCTATTGGCTCCGTTGGAGCAGGAGGAGGAAACCCTGCCCCCGGAAAAGCAGCTTGCCCTGTGCCTGATGGCGTTGGAGCGGATTTATACATCCTACTTTTTGAAATCGGATAAAGCGGGGGCGAAATATTTTCAAAAAATCCTGGAGGCTCTGGAAAACGCGCTGACCGGGGAGGCGGCCATCAGCAGCGGGGAGCTGGATGAGCTGGCCGAATGGTGCGAGGAATACGTGGATAAATGGGCGAGCGGCCGGTTCAGAGGCTGGAAGCAATATGCGGTTGAAATACTCTTTCCCGATTATATCTGCCCCTTTGTGGAATCTCTGGACGGAATCTGCATTCAAAAAAACCCTTTCGAGTATGGGGACATCTATCAGATCGGCGTTGAGCTGTGCGAGCTGTACGAGCTGGACTTTCTGAACCAGACCAAAGCGGACGAGCAGACAGTGCAGGAATACGTTGCGGCCCGTCATGAGGATGTTGCCGCTGTTAAGAAAATGGTACTGGATACTTTGAAGCTGTACCAGGCGAAAAAAGCGACACAAAAGGACTATTTCCATGCCTTGGATGAGCTGGAGGCGGCCTGCGCCCGCTATCCGGAGGATAAAAAGAGATATGGGGAGCTGCGAAATGGAACCGGAGCCAAGACTCCGGAGGATATGGTGCTTACCTGCAGGGAGGCGGAGCGGGTCAAAAGCGATATTCTCTTTTTACAGCAGTGCGGAGAGCTTCCGAACAGTGAATTGCTGGAGCGTCTGAAAGCCTACCGAACACTTAATATTCTTAAATAACCGAGCAAAAGGGGTAAAACATGGAACACACCAAAAACATTCTCATAATTGGCGACATGCCCGGTTACGGCAAGATGGGGCTGGCGGGGATGCTGCCCATTCTGTCCAACATGGGCCACAGCGTCTATAACCTGCCCACAGCCCTGGTGTCCAACAACTTCGACTACGGAAAATTCTCCGTGCTGGACACCACCGCCTACATGGAGGAGACCATCCGGGTCTGGCAGACCCTGGGCTTTCAGTTTGACTGCATCACCACCGGCTTTTTGGCCTCGGCGGCCCAGGTGGACCTGCTCCGGGCCTTTATCGACAGCCAGCGCAAGGAGGACTTTCTGGTGGTCACCGACCCCATCATGGGGGACGGGGGCAAGCTGTACAACGGCTCCACCCCGCAGACGGTGGACAACATGCGCCGGTTTGTGGGGGCGGCGGATGTAATCGTCCCCAACCTCACCGAAGCGGAGTTCCTCACCGGCCTGTACGAGGGGGAGGAGCTGCTGACCGGGGCGCAGGCCCGCCGGATTCTGGACGGGCTCCGGGCCCTGGGGCCCAGGTCGGCGGTGATCACCAGTGGCCGGGAGGAGGGGGGCCGGCATGTGGTCTGGGGCTTCGACGGCGGGACAGGGGAATACTTCACCGTCCCCTACCGCTTCATCAAGGCCCACTTCCCCGGCACCGGGGACATCTTTACCTCCCTGCTCACCGGCCAGCTGCTGAGTGGACGCTCCCTGCCCCAGGCGGTGAAGAAGGCGGTGGACCTGCTGGAACGGCTGATTTTCCTGGAGCAGGATGTGGCCGAGCGGAACAACGGCATCCGCATTGAGAAGTATCTAAGTGTGTTGACTGAGTGATTCGGTGTCCTTGCCTTTCCCGCCACGTAGCAGAACGCACCAAAAAGCCTTCCCCCTTCAAGGGGGAAGGTGGCACGGCCGAAGGCCGTGACGGATGAGGGTGCGCGGCAGGTTTTTGCCTCTTATCGAAAGGATAGCGTCCCCGCCCCGCCCCCTCATCCGCCCCCTTCGGGGGCACCTTCCCCCCGGAGGGTGGAAGGCTTTTCCCTGCGGGGGACGGAGGATGTGTGCTGCCGGGAACGCGTGTAGGGCAAGGGCTCTGCCCTTGCCTCCTGACAGACGGAGTAAACGGTGGGGTACGCGCAAAAAGCCTCCTTTTGAAAGGAGGTGCCCCAGTGCGCACACTGGGGCGGAGGATTGCGTTTTGCGAAGCAAAACATACGAAGTAAACCAGGTTTGCAAAATCCTAGTTGCTTCGCACATTTCGCCTGCGGCGAAATACAATCCTCAGTCAGCCTTACGGCTGACAGCTCCTTTCCAAAGGAGCCTTTTCCGCTGCGGCGGGGACAGGAAAAAGAAAGGTGGCGTTGATCTCATGCCCTTTCCCTTAACAGACGAACAACAAAAAATCGTAGACGACCGGGGCGGCGAGCTGCTGGTATCGGCGGCGGCGGGGTCGGGCAAGACCCGGGTGCTGGTGGAGCGGCTGCTGGATCGGGTGACCAAGGAGGGGATCGACATTGACCGCTTCCTGGTGATCACCTTCACCAAGGCGGCGGCGGCCGAGCTGCGGGGGCGCATCGCCCAGGAGCTGTCTGACCGGCTGGCGGAGACCCCCAACGACCGCCACCTCCGCCGCCAGACCACGCTGGTCTACCGGGCGCAGATTTCCACCATCCACGCCTTCTGCTCCGCCCTCCTTCGGGAGAGCGGCCACCTTCTGGACCTGGACCCGGACTTCCGCCTGTGCGACGAGGGGGAGCACAATGTCCTCATGGCCCAGGTGCTGGAGGAGGTGCTGGACCGGCGCTATGAGGGCCTGACGGAGGACAGCCCCTTTGCCCTGCTGGTGGACACCCTGTCCGCCGGCCGGGACGACAGCCGGCTGGCCCGGATTGTGGCGGACATCTTTATCAAGGTGCAGAGCCACGCCGACCCCGCCCGGTGGCTGAAGGGCCAGAAGGCGCTTTGGACGCTGGAGGGGGTATCCGACCTGAGCCAGACCCTGTGGGGCGGCCTGCTGCTGGAGGACGCCCAACGCCAGGCCCGGGCCTGCCGGGACCGCCTGCTCCAGGCGCTGGAGCTGTGCCAGGAGGATGAGCTCCTGCAAATCAACTACGCGCCCTCCCTCACGGCCACGCTGGAGGGGGTGGAGGACTTCATCCGGGAGACCACCTGGGACGGGGCCTGCGCCCGCCTGCCCATCCCCTTCCCGGACGCCGGGCGGAAGAAGAAGCGGACCCAGGCCCTCAGCCCCCTTGCGGCGGAGCGGGCGGAGCAGACCAAGCAGCGGATGACCGCCATCCGCAAGCGGTGCGGGACAACGCTGGACAGGCTGGCGGAGCCCTTCACCGGGAACACCGCCGCCCAGCTGGAGGAGCTGGCCCTGTCCGCCCCGGTGGTGGAGGCGCTGATGGACCTGGTGCTGGACTTCCAGACCGCCTTTTCCCAGGAAAAAGCCCGGCGGCGGCTGGTGGACTTCTCCGACCTGGAGCATTTCGCCGTAAAGCTGCTCACCAACGGGGCGGGTGAGCCCTCGGAGCTGGCCCAATACTGGGGGAGCCGGTACGCTGAGGTCCTGGTGGACGAGTATCAGGACACCAACCAGGTGCAGAACGCCATCTTTTACGCCATCTCCGACGGGGGGCGAAAGCTGTTCCAGGTGGGGGACGTGAAGCAGTCCATCTACCGCTTCCGCCTGGCCGACCCGTCCATCTTTCTGGACAAATACCGCCGGTTCCCCGACGGGGACCGGGCGGCGGAGGGGGAGGCCCGGAAGCGGGTGCTGTCCCGGAATTTCCGTTCCCGCCCCCAGGTGCTGGAGGGGTGCAACGACCTGTTTCGCAGCATTATGTCAACGGAATTTGGCGAGCTGGACTACTCCGACGACCAGGCGCTGGTGCCGGGAAAGGAGTTTTTACCGGCGGAACCGGACCGCCTGGACGGGGCGGCGGGGGAGAGCGGCCCGGCCCCCACAGACCGCCCCTACCGGGGTCCCGACCCCTACGCCCTGGAGCTGGACGCCATCGACCTGTCCTTTTTGAAGGAGCAGGAGGGGGAGAAGGACGATAAAAACAGGCTGGAGGCCCGGTTTGCCGCCCGGCGTATTCGAGAGCTGCTGGAAGCCCCCCTGATGGTGGAGGAGGGGAAGGGACTCCGGCCCCTGCGGCCCTCCGACGTGATGATCCTTCTGCGCAGTCCCGGCCCGGTGCTCCACTACTACCTGCAAGCCCTGAACGAGGAGGGCATCCCCTGGACCGCCGACGGGGGGGAGGACTTCTTCGAGACCACTGAGGTAAACGTGGCCCTGGCCATCCTTCAGATTGTGGACAACCCCCGGCAGGACGTGCCCCTCATCGCCGCCCTGCGCTCCCCGGTATACGGCTTTTCCGGGGACAAGCTGGCCCTGCTGCGGGCAGACTGTAAAGGGGAAGACTTTTACACAGCTTTGGCCCGCGCCGCCCAGGGGGGCGACGGGGAATGTCAGGATTTTCTGGACAGTCTGGAGGCGCTGCGGTTCGACGCAGGGGACCGCACCTGCCGCCAGCTCATGTGGCACGTCTATGAGAAGGCCAACCTGCTGGGGATTTTCGGTGCAATGGAGGGGGGCGGAGAGCGGCAGGGCAACCTGCTGGCCCTCTACGCCCTGGCCGGCCAGCTGGAGGACAGCGGCTGCCGCACTCTGTTTCAGTTCCTTCTGCGGCTGGACCGGCTGCGGGAGGCCGAAGCCCGGCCGAAGGCCTCCGCCGGCAGCCGCCGGGAGGGGGAAGGGGTGTCCATCCTGTCCATTCACCGGTCCAAGGGGCTGGAAAAGCCGGTGGTGCTGGTATGCGGCCTCACCCGCCGCATCAATCGGGACAATGTGATGACCCCGGTGCTCTTTCACCCGGAGCTGGGGGTGGGCCCCCGGGGGCTGGACCGGCAGCGGATGGTGGAGTACCCCACCCTGGCCCGGCGGGCGGTGGCCCGCCAGGTGGACCGGGAGCTGCTGGCTGAGGAGCTGCGGCTGCTCTACGTGGCCATGACCCGGGCCCGGGAGAAGCTGATTCTCACGGCGGCCCTGCCCGAGGGGGCCAACGCCCTGGCCCGGCTGGGGGAGAGCCTGCCTATCTCGCCCTTGACCCTGGAGCAGCAACAGAGTGTGGGAGCCTGGGTGCTCCTCCACGCCCTCACCCGGCCTGAGGGGGACGCCCTCCGGGTGCTGGCCAACCTGCCGGTGTGGGAGGACTGGACGGCTCCGTCAGAGGGCGGCCCACGTCCCACAGGCCCCGCCTGGGATATCCGCTGGGTGGACGGGACCGCTCTGGGAGAAGACTGTGAAGTAGAAGAACCTTACACTGGACCGACCCGGGAGGAGACCCAGGACGACGGCCTGGCCGTCCGCCTGGCCTGGGTCTATCCCCACAGGGCGGCGGCCGGCCTGCCCTCCAAGCTCACCGCCACCCAGATCAAGGGCCGCGCTCTGGACCGGGAGGCGGCGGAGGACACCGCCCCGCCTGCCCGTCCGGGCCAGCCCATCACCCGGCCCAACTTCATCGCCGAGGAGCGGGGCCTCACCCCCGCCCAGCGGGGGACCGCCCTCCATCTGGCCATGCAGTACCTGCCTCTGGACGGGGACGGCAGCCCCGAAGCGGTGGCCGCCGAGCTGGACCGTCTCACCGAGCTGGGCTTCCTCACCCGGCCCCAGCGGGAGGCGGTGGAGCCGGAGCGGCTGTCCGCCTTCCTCACCAGCCCCCTGGGCCGGGCCATGGCGGCGGCGGGGGAGCGGTGCCGCCGGGAGTTCAAATTCTCGGTGCTGGACTCCGCCCTGAACTACTTCCCGGACGGGAAGGGGGAGGAGGTCCTGCTCCAGGGGGTCATCGACGCCTGGTTTGAGGGGGAGGACGGCACTGTGACGGTGGTGGACTTCAAGAGCGACCGGGTGCGCCCCGGCGGGGAAGGGGCCCGGGCGGAGGAGTACCGCCCCCAGCTCAACGCCTACAGTTTGGCCCTGTCCGCCATCCTGGGCAAGCCCGTCAACCGGCAGGTGCTGTGGTTTTTCGCCACCGATACGGCAGTAGAGTTATAAAGATAACTGTCTATACTATGCTGGCTGCATCGTATTGTGTTTCCTGTTTTCATATGCTATCATAATCGCAGAAAGGGGCCCCTTTCTATCCTTTGCAGAGCAAAGGATA
>CATEPI010000006.1:0-112186 GCA_949525845.1 uncultured Eubacteriales bacterium | reverse complement strand
ACCGGGAATCGCTTGATTTTCAAGCCTTTCCCGTGTTTCGCAATCGCCACTAAAACTGTATCATTAGGAGGAATCTCTCATGGGCACCGTGAGCGCGATTACATCCGGCAAGGGCGGCACCGGGAAGACCTCCATCACCGGCGGCGTGGCCGCCTCGCTGGCCCTAATGGGCCGGCGGGTGCTGTGCATCGACATGGACATCGGCCTGCGGAACCTGGATATCTCCCTGGGGCTGAACGACCGCGCCATGATGGACTTTGCCGACGTGGCCCTGGGCCGCTGTCCTCTGGCCCGGGCGGCGGTGGAGCACCCCGACATCAAGGGGCTGTCTCTGCTCACCGCGCCTATGACCCTCCCCGCCAGTCTTACGCCGGACAAGGTGCGCGCTTTGTTGAAGGAGGCCCGCGCCGGCTATGACCATATCCTGATCGACTCCCCCGCCGGGCTGGGGACCGGCTTCCGGCTGGCCACCTGCGGGGTGGACCGGGCCATCGTTGTCTCCACCAACGACGCGTCCTCCCTTCGGGACGCCCAGCGGACGGTGGCCGAGCTGGAGGAGCTCCGGCTGATTCACCTGGTTATGAACCGCATTCAGACCAAGCTGCTGCGCAAGCTGCGCACCACCATAGACGACGCCATGGACGCCGCCGGCCTGCCCCTGATCGGGGTGGTGCCGGAGGACCCACAGGTGATTCTCTGCGCCAATCTGGGCCGGCCCCTCGCCACCCAGAGCCGACGGGGTGCCGCTCTGGCCTGCTGGAACATCGCCCGGCGGCTGGAGGGGCATCGGGTGCCCATTATGCGCATCCGCTGACCCCACTCCACCCGAATTTGATACGAGGAGGTATTACCGCCATGAATATCGCTATTATGAGCCATACCAAGAAGCAGGAGCTGATGGTACAGTTCTGCACCGCCTACTGCGGGGTACTGTCCAAGCATTCGGTCTGCGGCACCAACGCCACCGGGCGCATGGTGGCGGAAGCCACCGGCCTGCCTGTTCAGCTGTTCCTCTCCCATGAGCATGGGGGCATCGAACAGATCGGCCAGCGCATCATCTACAACGAGATCGACATGGTGCTGTTTTTCAACTCCCCGCAGGATAACGAGATGGATAAGGACGTGCTGTATATCACCCGCCTGTGCGACCAGCATTCTGTCCCCGTGGCTACCAACGTGGCCACCGCCGAGCTGTTGATTCACGGCTTGGCCCGGGGCGATCTGGGTTGGCGCGAGGGCATGAACCCCAACCGGGTGCCCTTCGCCCTGTAACCGGCGGCGCATCAAACCGTGCGCTCCCGTCCCGATTCTCGTGGATGGGAGCGTTCCGCATTTTACGTCCCCCGCAGGGCCAAAGCCTCCTTTTCCCCGCAAGGGGGACGCGATATCCGTAAGCGGCAGAGCCGCTAACGGCTATCCAGTGAAAGGAGGTGCCCCAGTTCGCAAACTGGGGCGGAGGATTGTATTTCGCCGCAGGCGAAATGTATGAAATAAACAAGGTTTGCAAAACTTTGTTTACTTCGTATGTTTTGCTTCGCAAAACGCAATCCTCAGTCAGCCTGCGGCTGACAGCTCCTTTCCAAAGGAGCCTTTTGGCAAAAACTAAAAACGGTCTATTCTTCAAATTGTGTTTGTGTGTAACAAAAGAAAGGAAGATTATTATGGCTAAGGTACAACCGCGCACCCTCTCCGGCTTTATGGAGCTGCTCCCTGCCCGGCAGATTCAGTTCGACCGCATGGCGGCCATCATCCGGGAGTCCTTCTCCCTCTATGCCTACACCCCCCTGGACACCCCCCTCATCGAGGCCAGCGAAATCCTGCTGGCCAAGGGCGGCGGCGAGACCGAGAAGCAAATCTACCGCTTTACCAAGGGAGACAGTGATCTGTCCCTGCGCTTTGACCTCACCGTCCCCCTGGCCAAGTATGTGGCCCTGAACTATGCCAAGCTGGCCTTCCCCTTCCGCCGGTTCCAGATCGGCAAGGTTTACCGGGGTGAGCGGGCCCAGCGGGGCCGGTTCCGGGAGTTCTATCAGGCCGACATTGACGTAATCGGCGACGGCCAGTTGGATATCTCCAACGACGCGGAGATCCCCGCCATCATCTACCGCACCTTCACCGCCCTGGGGCTGAAGCGGTTCCAGATTCGGGTGAACAACCGGAAGATTCTCAACGGCTTCTATGCCATGCTGGGCCTCACCTCTCAGTCCGGAGCCATTATGCGCACGGTGGACAAGCTGGAGAAAATCGGGGAAAAGAGCGTCCGGGACATGCTCACCGGCCCTGATATCGGCCTGACCGACGAGCAGGCGGTGGAAATCCTCAAGTTTATCGACATCAAGGGCTCCAACGCCGATGTCCTCGCCGCCCTGGAGGGCTACCGGGGCCGGGACGCCAAATTTGACGAAGGCCTGGACGAGCTGGGGGCCGTGGCCAAAAATCTGGCCGCCTTCGGCGTGCCCGAAACCCACTTCGTGCTGGACCTGACCATCGCCCGGGGGCTGGACTACTACACCGGCACCGTCTACGAGACCACCATGCTGGACCACCCGGAAATCGGCTCCATCTGCTCCGGCGGGCGGTATGATAACTTGGCGGAATATTACACCGATAAACAACTTCCCGGCGTGGGAATTTCCATCGGTCTGACCCGGCTGTTCTTCGTGCTGGAGGACCAGGGCTATCTCAACGACGCCCTGAACACCGCCCCCGCCGATGTATTGATTCTCCCCATGACCGACGACATGGGCCCGGCCATCACCCTGTCCACCCAGCTGCGCGCCTCCGGCGTGCGCACCCAGATTTACGGCGAACAGAAGAAGTTTAAGCAGAAAATGAACTACGCCGACAAGCTGGGGGTGCCCTATGTGATTTTCCTGGGGGACGACGAGATTAAGCAGGACAAGGTGTCGTTGAAGGATATGCGCTCCGGCGAGCAGGAGCTGATTCCCACCGGCGAGGCCGTGGGCAGAATCGTCGCCGCCATAGGCGCAAGCGACGCCGCCACGCCCATTTTGGACAAGGGGGAGTAACCTCCCCCCTCCCCTACAGGGAAAGCAATTCCTTTGCTAAAATCATCCCGGTTTTCAACCCGGCCTGGAAATAGACCTCCTGCTCAGCAGCACCTTCTGCAACAGCAGCGTCCCAAATATCCAAAGCGGTATCGTCTCCAACCAGCTCCCGCAGCTGCTGGTAACGCGCTTCTCCATGCTCCGGCTTTGGTCCTGCTTGACTTGCAGGCAAATTCTTTGTATACTCGTCAAATAATAGGGTGATTATCTCCAGCATTATGATACCTCCTAGTCACGTCTTATAAGTAGTATTATAATGCGACTTTTTAATCATGTCAAGAGGGGAATGAACCAATTTGTTAACTCAACGCCTCCTGGAACTGCGTAAAGAGTCGGGCATGACACAACAGCAGGTAGCCAACATTATCCAAACCACCCTACGGCAATATCAGCGGTTTGAAAAAGGAGAGCAAAAGCCGGGCTTTGATAACCTTGTTAAACTTGCAGACTGTTTTCAGGTATCCATGGATTACCTGGCAGGGCGGTCTGAATCCAGGGAGACCTTGCCGTAAAGCAATTTTAAATACAAATAGAAATATTCACATTTGATAATACAAACAGGAGTTGATATTATGGGTGACACAAGCACCTTTTACCGCACCCACACCTGCGGGGAGCTGCGCATGGAGCAGGTCGGACAAACGGTCACTTTGGCCGGCTGGATGGAGAACCTGCGGGAGGTGGGGCAGAATCTGGCCTTTCTGGTGCTGCGGGACTTCTACGGCACCACTCAAATCGTGCTGGAGACCGAGGAGACCGTCCAGGCCGCCAAGGAGCTGAACAAGGAGACGGTCATCTCCGTCATCGGCGCCGTCCGGGAGCGGGACAGCAAGAACCCCAAGCTGCCCACCGGCGACATCGAGGTGGTGCCCGCCAAAATCGAGGTGCTGGGCCGCTGCCGGCACAACGAGCTGCCCTTCCCCGTCACCCGCTCCCGGGAGGCGGACGAGTCCGCCCGGCTGAAGTACCGCTATCTGGACCTGCGCAACCCGGAGGTGAAGGACAACATCGTCCTGCGCTGTCAGGTGGTGTCCGCCCTGCGGGCCGCCATGACGGACCACGGCTTTTTAGAGATCACCACCCCCATCCTCACCGCCTCCTCCCCCGAGGGGGCCCGGGACTACCTGGTTCCCTCCCGGAAGCACCCCGGCAAGTTCTACGCCCTGCCCCAGGCCCCCCAGCAGTTCAAGCAGCTGCTCATGGCCTCCGGCTTTGACAAGTATTTCCAGATTGCCCCCTGCTTCCGGGACGAGGACGCCCGGGGCGACCGCTCCCCCGGCGAGTTCTACCAGCTGGACATGGAAATGGCCTTTGCCAACCAGGAGGACGTGTTCGCCGTGCTGGAGGACGTGCTCCCCCCCATCTTTGCCAAGTACGGCAAGTACAACACCGCTTCCGCCGCCCCCTTTGTCCGCATCCCCTATCTGGAGGCCATGGAAAAATACGGCTCCGACAAGCCCGACCTGCGCATCGACCTGACCGTTACAGACGCGACGGACCTGCTGGCCGGCTGCGGTTTCCCGCCCTTTGCGCATCAGACCGTCAAGGCTATCGTTGTCTCCGGCTTCGAGGGCACCCGGAAGCAGATTGACGGGCTGTGCAATGAGGTGGAGGTCCAGACCGGCAGCAAGGCCTACTGGTTCCGCTATGACGAAAACGGCGAGATTGTGGGCGGCATCGCCAAGTTTGTCCAGCCCATCAAGGACCAGGTGGTGGAGGCCCTTGGGCTCACCCCCGGCTGCTTTGTGGGCCTCACCGCCGGGGCAAAGCTGGCGGCACAGAAGACCGCCGGCGTCCTGCGCAACAAGCTGGGGGCCTTCTGCCCCGGACACATGGAAAAGGAGCGGTATGAGTTCTGCTGGATTGTGGACTTCCCCATGTATGAGATCGGGGAGGAGTCCGGCGGGCTGGAATTCTGCCATAACCCCTTCTCCATGCCCAACGGCGGACTGGAGATTATCGAAAAGGCCATCAAGGGGGAGGTGGACCCCCTGTCCATCACCGCTTTCCAGTACGACCTGGTGTGCAACGGGGTGGAGCTGTCCTCCGGCGCGGTGCGCAACCACGACCCGGAGCTCATGGTAAAAGCCTTCTGGATGGTGGGCCTGGAGGAGGAGGACGTGCGCAGCAAATTCCCCGCTATGTACAACGCCTTCACCTACGGCGCACCCCCCCACGCCGGCATCGCCCCCGGAGTGGACCGGATGGTGATGCTGCTGTCCGGCGAGGAGTCCATCCGGGAGGTAATCCCCTTCCCCATGAACAAAAACGCCCAGGATCTGATGATGGGCGCGCCCTCCACCGTGGAGCAGAGCCAGCTGGACGAGCTGAACATCGCAATTACCAGGATGGAAGAGGAATAATACAAAATTGCTCCGTCTGTCCGACGGGGCAGTTTTAAAAGGAGAAATGTTTCACATGAAACATCTTTTGTCCCTGGCGCTGGCGGTTCTGCTGCTGACGGGCTGTTCTTCCACAGCCCCTCCGGCGGAGAGTACACCTCCCCCCTCCCCTCCCCCGGAGGACCAATCCGTCTTTGTCCCAGTCCAGCTCCCTGAACCGGAACCCGACCCCCGGCAGGAGACCATCGACAGACTGATGGCCTCCATGACGTTGGAGGAAAAGGTGGGTCAGCTCTTTTTCCCCCGCTGTCCTGAAAAGGCGGCTGCCAAGCTGGCGGCGGAGTATCACCTGGGGGGCTATCTCCTCTTTGGCCGGGACTTCAAGGACGCCACCGGAAACTGGCGGACCGCAGACCTGATAAAGCAGACCATCCAGAACTATCAGGATACCTCTGCCATCCCTATGCTCATCGGCGTGGACGAGGAGGGGGGCACAGTGACCCGGGTGAGCCCCAATCCCGAGCTGCGGGAAAAACGGTTCGACTCCCCCCAACAGCTCTATCAGCAGGGTGGGCTGGAGGCCATTCTGGCCGACTGCCGGGAGAAGGATGAACTGCTCCATGAGCTGGGCTTTAATGTCAACTTTGCCCCGGTGGCCGACCTGTCCACCGACCCCGAGGACTACATCTACAAACGCACCCTGGGGCTGGGGACGGTGGAGACCTGCGAATACATCGCCGCCGTAGTGGCCCAGATGGAAGCGGACCGGATGGGCAGCGTGCTGAAACATTTTCCCGGCTACGGGTCCAACGAGGACACCCACAACGGCGCTGCCCTTGACGTGCGGCCGCTGGACCAGCTGCGGCAGGCGGACTTTCTCCCCTTCCAGGCGGGTATCAACGCCGCCAGCGGGGGAACCACCGCAGTGCTGGTATCCCACAACACCCTTCAAGAGGCCGACCCGGACCGGCCAAGCTCCCTCTCCCCGGCGGTCTATCGGATTCTCCGGGAGGAACTGGGATTTGAAGGTCCCGTCCTCACCGACGAGCTTTCTATGAAGGCAATTACCAAGTACGCCAAGGAGCAGGATACCACCCCCGCCATCCTGGCCCTGGAGGCGGGGTGCGATATGGTTGTTACCACCAACTTCCAGACCGAGATCACCCAAGTGCTGGACGCCCTGAAGGACGGCTCCCTCTCTCAGGAGCGGGTAGACGAGGCCCTGGCCCGGGTGCTGGGGTGGAAGTATGACCTGGGGCTGATTTCACAGGAAACGTTAACCAGTTAAGGAGATTCCCCGGAAGGCTGTCAGCCCTCCGGGGAATCCGTTTTCTTGGCGTACAGCGCACAGGACTGATACAGCAGGCTGTCACACCAGCACAACAGCCCTTCCAGAACAGACATCTGTTCGTCGATCGTCCTGTGAAGCCCCGCTTCAAATTCACCCATCTGCTCCCGCAGCATCCGTATTTGCAAGCTCAGGTGCCAGATATCCTCGTTGGGATCAGAGGGGTCACGGGGCAGCTTCATCAATTCGCTGCTGTGCAGCGCGCTGGTTTCTTCTACATTCATGCTATCACCTCGTACATAGTGTATACGAATATTGCATAAAAATCAATATGCAAAATCCGCATAGACTATGCTCACATAGGGGTGATGCTATGGCACTGAGAATCCGCGACCTGCGGGAGGATAACGACTTTACCCAGGCAGAAATCGCGGCACTGCTTAACGTCTCTCAGGCGACCTATTCCCGCTATGAAACGGAAAGCCTTAGCATTCCTCACTCCTCACTGGAAATATTAGCAGACTACTATCACACCAGCGTGGACTATCTGCTGGGCCGGACCAACATCCCCGAGCCTTATCCGAAAAAGTGAACCCGCCGCAGGGAGCGGCGGGTTTTTTCAGCCCAAAATCAGCATTAAAAGCGGAATTGTAATGAAGCTGCCCAGGATGGACAGGCAGGAGCCCACGGCGGCGTACTGCTCGTCGGCGCCAAAGGCCCCGGCCATCACCGTCACCTGGCTGACCACCGGCAGGGCGCTCTCCACCACGAAGACCCGCAGGGGCAGGCCCGTCATGCCGAACAGGGTGCAGCAGCTCAGGCAGATCACCGGCGACACCACCAGCCGCAGCACCAGCATGGTGGGCAGGCCCCGGAGAAACCGCAGATTTTTCAGCCCCACCTCATACACGATAAATCCGCAGTAAATCAGCGCCAGCGGGGACACCGACCCGCTGATGTAGCCGGCAAACTTCATCACCGGCTCCGGCGGACGCAGGCCCAGCACCAGCAGCAGCACCGACAGAATCACCGCCAGGATTGGCGGCTTGGTGAACAGGTCCTGGAGGAAGGACAGCGCCCCTCCCCCCTGCCGCCCGACAGACCCGGCCCGCTCCACCAGCAGGATGCCCACCGACTGGAGCACGCTGGTGTTGCCTAAGTAGTAGAGCATCAGGTAGGGCATACATGCCTCCCCAAAGAGCTGGGTACACACGGGGATGCCGATAAAAATGGTGTTGGACAGCCCGGCCATGGCCACAAAGACCCCCCACCGCTCCCGGGGCAGGCGGAGCAGCAGGGCGGCGGCCACCGCCACAGCCATGGAGGCGCCAATCCCGGCAAATCCAGCCAGCACCATCATCCCCGCCTGGGCCAGGCTGCCCCGGTCCAGGTTGTTGAGCAGGCCCACCAGGCAGTTGCAGGGCACCGCAATGTTGATGATAAATTTACTGATAAATTTCTTCTCCGCCGCCGTCATCCAGCCCCACACGCCCATGAAGTAGCCCACCGCCATGAGCATCAGCAGCACCAGACAGGCCGAGACCGCATTTAAAAACCCGGCCATTTCCTCATCTCCTCAATGACAGGACCCGGACGTGTCTCCACGGCCGGGTCCGCGCTCTTTTATCCCTGGCCCCTGCCTCCGCCTCCTTTGGGACGGCGGCGGCGGCGATTGTTGTTCCGATTCCACTGCCTGCCCTCCTGGGGGCGGGACTGGACCGGCTCCCGGGGGGGCCGCTCCCGCTGCTGGGGCTCCTGGGGCCGCTCGCCGGAGCGGCGGCGGTTCCGGTGGCCGCCGGGGCGCTCCTCCTGAGTGGGGCGGCTCTCCCGGCTGGGGAAGGCGGCCTCGATGGCGGCGGCCAGGCTGGCCTCCTCCGTCACCTGGGGGGAGGCGCTGTCTTCCGGGCGGCGGAGCTTGGCCAGCTCCTCCAGGGGGGGCTCCACATAGCCCTCGGGCCGGCGGCCCTTGCCGCTGCGGATGACACACAGCTCGCAGTTATGATAGGTTCTGGGGCTCTCCGGGTCGGACTCCAGCCGCACCTGGGCCGTCTGGCGCAGCAGGTTGATGCCCGACACCGTCCCCGCCCCGTCGGGGGTCTCCACAAAGGAATCCTGCTTGGGGGCCCGCTTTACCAGGTCTTCGTAGGCCTCTTGCTCATACTTCAGGCAGCACATCAGCCGCCCGCAGGTGCCCGATATCTTGGTGGGATTGAGGGAGAGGTTCTGCGTCTTGGCCATTTTGATAGACACCGGCTGGAACTCCTCCAGAAACTGAGAGCAGCAGAAGGGCTTGCCACAGATGCCCAGGCCGCCCAGCAGCTTGGCCTCGTCCCGCACGCCGATCTGCCGCAGCTCGATACGGGCGTGGAGGGTGCCGGCCAGGTCCTTTACCAGGGCCCGGAAGTCCACCCGGCCCTCGGAGGTGAAGAAAAACAAAATCTTGCTTCCGTCAAAGCCATATTCCGCGCTAACCAGCTTCATGTCCAGCCCGTGCTCGGCAATCTTCTGCTGGCAAACGGCCAGGGCGTGTTTCTCCCGCTCCTTATTTCGCTCCACCTGCTTCTGATCCTCCGGGGTAGCCCGGCGCACCACCGGCCGCAGGGGGGCGGTGAGCTCGATCTCGTCAATGAGGTTGTTACCCCGGACGCACTGGGCGTACTCCGTGCCCCGGGTGGTCTCCACAATCACCCCGTCCCCCACCTGGAACTGGAGGCCGTTGGGGTTAAAATAATATTCCTTTCCGCCGTTTTGAAAGCGAATGCTAATAATCTCTACCATAGGTATTTTCTCCTTGAAGTATTACTGATTGTACATCCCGGCACATAGCCAGCCCGCCAGCTGCCCGGCATTGACGTTGAGCATGGCCGCGCCCCGCAGGGTCTTCACCAGCTCCGCCGCCCGCAGCAGGCGCCGCCGGTCTCCCCCCGCCGCCGCACGGGCGGCCAGCTGGTCCGCCACCGCGTCCAGCAGGGCGGCCAGCTCCTCCCGGCTCCGTTTCCCGTCCAGAACCATGGCCTCCTCCAGCAGCTCCAGCTCCCCGGCCCTCTCCAGAGCCTGGGCCAGCTGCCGGGCCATAGCCTGACGCGCCTGATCGCCCTCGTCCCCCTCCGGCTCCCCGGCGGGGGTCAGGGCCAGCTCCTCACACCGGGAACGCACCGTCTGGAGCAGGCCGCCGCCATTTTCTGCAAGCAGCAGAAAGGCGGCGTAGGCCGGGCCCTCCTCCAGCAGCTTGAGCATAGCATTCTGCGCGGAGGGGTTCATCCGGTCGGCGTGCTCCAGCAGGTAGATCTTCCGCTCCCCCTCATTGGGGCGGATGTAGGCGTCGGCCCGGAGGGCGCGCACCTGGTCCACCGTGATGGGCTTGCCCTCCTCCGGCCCGGCGATGACCGACAGATCGGGGTGGATGCCCTTGGCCGCCTTCTGGCAGGGGACGCACCGGCCGCAGGGGCACTCCCCCGTTCCGGTGCAGAGCATGGCCGCCGCCAGCTGCCGGGCCAGCACATGCCGCCCCGACCCGGCGGGGCCGGAGAGGATGTAGGCGTGGGACAGCCCCCGCTCCCTCTCCTGCTGGGACAGCTGATCCTTGATTCGCTGGTTTCCCGCTAAGGCTGAAAGATTCATTGCTCGTCTCCCCTGTCGGGTCGATATTTGGTCTGTAGGGGCGCATATCATGCGCCCGCTATACATTGGTATCCCTGCGGGCGGATGCTATCCGCCCCTACAACAGTACCGTCCAGACTTCTGACAGCATATTATACCCTATTTTTTGCAAATAGGCCAGTTCTTTTTTTGAAATTCGTTCCCCGGGGGCCACCACCGGGACGCCGGGGGGATAGGGGGCGATCTGACAGGCGGCAATCTCCCCCTCACAGTCCTCCAGGAGCCTCGGCCACTCCCGGACAGGGGCAAAGAGAGCCTGGCGGGGGGAGAGCACCCTCTCTGGAATGGGCGGGGCGGGGATGTCCGGGCCATCCCCCATCCCACTCCGCAGTTCCTCCAGAGCCTGCTCTAGACGATAAAAATTCTCCTCGCTGTCCTGGGCGGTGCAGATGAACACCACATGGCCGCCGTCCTCCATCTCCGGGTAAATACCCCGCTCCTCCAGTGCCGCCGCAAAGGCGGGACCGTCCTTCACTTTCAGGACAAACCGGCAGGGGTCCAAAGACAGGCCGGACCGCAGGCGAAGACTGGGGAATTTCTTCCGCAGCTCCGCCACCCGGAGGGCAACCCGCTGATATTCCCAGGCCCCGACTTCCTCCATCCACTGGCGGGCCAGGTCCATAGAGGCCAAAATGGGGTAAGAGGGGCTGGAGGTGCCGAAGACCGAGGCCATCTGCCGCACCCGGTCCAGCTCGAAGCCGTCGAAAAAAAGCAGGGCGGCCTGCCCCATGGCGGGGAGGGTCTTGTGGGCGGAGACGGTTACCATATCCGCCTCCCAAAAGGGGGCCAGCCCCAGGAAGGGCAGGTGAGCTCCATGGGCTCCATCTACAAATAGTTTTCCACCATGGGCGTGGACAACCCGGGAAATCGCTCCGATATTTGACAACACTCCGGCATAAGTTGGAGAAGTAATACAAACCGTTTTAATATCCGGATTGCGGCACAGCATTTTTTCCACATACTCCGGGAAAATGGGGCCGATAAGATTCTCCTCAGTCAGCCAGGGCCGCTCCAGCCAGACGGGCTCCAGGTCCAGGAGGGCCAGGGCGTTGAAAGCCGCCCGGTGACAGCTCCGGTCCATGAGCACCTTCTCCCCCGGCCGGGTACACAGGGCCAGCCCGGTGTGAATCCCCATGGTGGAGCCGCCGGTGAGAAATTGACAGTTTTCAAACCCGAACAGGTCCGCCCAGAGGCGCTGGGCGGAGTGAAAGGGCTCACCGGCCTCGTAGAGGTTGCCGGTGGGAGGCAGCTCGGTGACGTCGATGGCCGCCAGCCCTGCCAGCTCCGGGACAGGGAGAAATTTTCCCTTGTGCCCCGGCATGTGAAAGCGGAGGGGTTCACAGCCGGCGTAGCCGTGCAGGGCGTCATAGAGAGGGCTAGGCATGGTATTACCTCCAAAAAAGGCGGAAGGGTCTCCCCTTCCGCCAAAATATTATCTCTGATGGGGGGCGTAGGCCACCACGGTGCGGCGGTTGGGCTCCACGCCGGTGGAGTAGGTGGTAACGCCCTTAAAGTCCTGGAGGGCTGTATGAATTACGTGCCTCTCATAGGCGTTCATGGGCTCCAGGGTCATATTCTTCCGGTATTTGACCACCTTGCCCGCCACCTTCACGGCCAGCCGCTGGAGGGACTCCTCCCGCTTGGCACGGTAGCCCTCGGCGTCCACGTGGATGCGCACCCGCTTGGACTGGCCCCGGTTCACGGTGTAGCTGGTCAGCTGCTGGATGGCGTCCAGGGTTTCGCCCCGGCGGCCGATGATGGCCCCCAGGTCCTTCCCCTGGAGGATGACCTTATAGTTGCCCTCGTTGGTGATGAAGATTTCCGGGGCGGCCTCCACCTGAAGGTGGCCCAGCAGGCCGGTGAGGAAGGTTTTGATCTGATTGGCCTTTGCGTCGTCGGGGGCGGAGGGGTCCATGGTGACGGGCTCCCGGGGCTTGGGGGCGCTGCCGATGAGCACCTCATCCCCCTCCCGCAGCCGGTCCTCCCGGCGGGGGCGCTCCCGGCGCTCGGGCCGGGACTGGCGGGGCTTGAGGGGAGCCATCCCCGGCTTGGCGGACAGGATAGTCTCCTCCTCCACAGGGGCGGCGGGGGACTCCGCCACGGGCGCAGGCCCGGACTTCTTCTCTGCTACGGGCTTCTCCACCATGGGCTTTACTGCGGGGATCACCGTCTCCTCCACAGGGGTGGGAACGGACTTCTCCTGGGGGCGCCCCTCCTCCCCCATGGGGGCGGGCCTGCCGTCTACCTCGTTATAGCTCACCCGGACCTTGGCCGGGTTGCTGCCAAAGCCCAGAAAGCCGGACTTGGCCCGCTCGATTACCTCCACCGACACGTCGTCCCGATCCAGACCCAGCTGGAACAGGGCGGCGGAAATGGCGTCCTCCTCGGAGCGCCCGGTGGTTTCAATCCATTTTAACATCACTCAGCCCTCCTTGTTTTCATCTTCGTCCACCTCGACCTCAATCTCCTCCACTTCCACCTCGACCTCCTCGGTCTCAGCGGGGGCCTCAATGGGGGCGGGGGCAGTTCCCTCCACGGGAATCACAGGCTCAACCGGACTTGCCTCAGGAATCTGGATAGAACCGGCTTGGGTGGTGCCCTCCGGCTTCTCCTTGCCCTTCTTCTTTTTGCCGGTCTCGGCAGCCTCCACTGCCCGGAACAGCTGGTTAGGGTCGGTATAGGGGGTTACGCCGCCGTAGCGGCCGGGGATGTAGGACCGGCCCCGGGCGTAGGCCCGGATGCCCTCCCGGCTGTCCTCCTTGTTTACCCCCTCCTGGTCGGGCTCAGCGTCCTTCTTCTGGGGGGGCTTCTTCTTGCCCCGGTTCTTCTTCTCCTCCTCAAGGCGGCGCTGACGCTCCAGGCGGGCCTCCTCCTTGCGGCGCTTCTCCTCCTCCTTCGCCTCGGCTTCCGCTCTGGCGGAGGCCTCACGGGCGGCCTCGTAGTCCTTCTTCAGTATCTTGCCACAGATGACCTCCTGGACCATCTGAACAAAATACTGGGCAATCCAGTAGACCGTCAGGCCGGCGGGGATGGTGAAGCCAATCCACAGAGACATGAGGGGCATCATCCACAGCAGCATCTTGTTGGTCTTGTCCATCTGTTCGTTGCTCTGCTGGCTGTTCATCTGGTTGGTGGCCTGGGACACCTTCATACTCAGGGTGGACACACCCACCGAGATCAGGGGCAGCAGAAACAGGCCGATGGAGTCCCAGCCGAAGCCCCGCTTCCAGAACATCAGGTTGGGAATGAGGGACAGGTCAATACCCAGGAACATGAAGTTCAGCACAAACAGGTGGTCCCCCGCCCCGGCAAACTGGGCGTTGATGGCGCTCTGAAGAGAAGTCAGGTTTTCACCTGTCACCTGAGCCAGCAGATACAGCTGGTTAAAGCCGCCGTTCTGGAACAGGCCGGTGATTGCGCCGGATTCCACATCCTTCCACAGACCGTTGGCAAAGACTGTCAGCTCGCCGCTGGCCACCTTTTCCGCCATGCCCTGGACGAGCTTGTCCATAGCCCCCTGAGAGACCCAGCCATTGGCCACAGCCAGGGTCTGCCAGTCCATCTCAGCGGCCAGCACCTGGATCTGCTCCGTGGACAGCTGCATGAAGTAGGTAAGGGGCTCCCGGATAACGCCGTAGAGCAAAATCAGGATAATCATGGGGATGAGGGACCAGACGCAGCCCCCCATGGGGTTGACCTTCTCCTTCTCATAGAGCTTCTGGAGCTCCAGATTGTAGCGCTCCCTGTCCTTGCCGTACTGCTTTTGCAGCTGCTGCATCTTTCCCGAGAGCATGGTAGTCTGAATCATGCTCTTTTTACTCTTCAGCGTGACGGGGAAAAGCACCAGCTTTACCACAATGCCGAACAGAATCAGCGCCAGGCCGTAGCTGCTGAACAGGTTATAGAAGAACAGCAGCAGCCAGGCAAAGGGTTGTAAAATAATACCCACTAAAAATACCTCCGCATATCAAGTTAAGGCCTTACCTCCCTATGAGGGAGGCGGCCCGGAGGGCCGGAGAGGGCCCTCTCCGTCAGCCAGAGGCTGACAGGGTTACGGTACCGGATCGTACTCCACGGACTTCTGCCGGTGGAAGGGGTGGCACCGCGCCAGCCGGCGCAGGGCCAGCCAGCCCCCCCTGAAAACACCATACTTTTCCACCGCCTCCAGGGCGTACTCCGAGCAGGTAGGGATGAAACGGCAGCATGGGGGGCGCAGGGGTGAGATTTCCTGCCGGTAGAACCGAATCAGGGACAGAAGCAGCCGCTTCACCGGGGCCCATCCCCCTTTGGTGCGGCAAGGCCCAGCTTTTTCATCTGCTGGACGAAGCTGCGTTTCAGCTCAGAGTAACGGCCGTAGATGGCCCGGGTGCGGGCCACAATCACAATGTCGTAGCCGGGGAGCAGGTCCGCCTCGTGGATGCGGTACAGTTCCCGGATGCGGCGGCGGACCCGGTTGCGCTTGACGGCGTTGCCCAGCTTTACCCCGGTGGTGATGCCCAGCCGGCTGAGAGGCCGGTTGGTCCTCCGGCAGTAGACGACAAAGTAGGGGGAGACAGCACTCTTTCCCTTGCTGTACAGCCGGCGAAACTCATGATTCTGTTTCAGAGGGATGGTATGCTTCATGTTTTCCTCCGTATGCACAGAGAGGGCGGAGGATCTGATCCCACGCCCCTGGTTGTGCGCTATCTAAACTGTCTGTCCCGGTGGGGCCGCACACAGGCGGCAGGGGCGGCCGGCTGCCTTGCCCTTAGTGGGTCAGGCGGGCGCGGCCCTTGGCGCGGCGGCGAGCCAGCACCTTGCGGCCATTGCGGGTGGCCATACGCTTGCGGAAGCCGTGCTCCTTGGAGCGCTGACGCTTTTTGGGCTGATAGGTACGAAGCATGGGGGACACCTCCTCAGTTTAGATTTCAAGCCGGCTCTCCCGGCCCAACAACAGCCCTGTTGCAGAGCTGCGGTCTGCGGATCTGCGCCGTCCCGTCAGGACGGCCGGAGGGGAAGGGCGCCGCCCTTTCCTCCAAAAGATACGACCAACATTATAACGGATAACTGCCGCCCCTGTCAACCATCTTTTTTTCTCCGGGGAGGGGTTTTTTTTCAGTTTTTTCCCGTCCTGCAACATCTTGTAGCGTCTTTTTCCTCCACACACAAGAGCTGTCCTCTTTTTTTATACATTTAAAATAAAAAATGTGGAAAAACCTTGCCGACTCTCCCGTTTTTTGGTATAATGTAAGGAGTGGAAAACCACATATTTCTGTGCCTTCTCCCCTCCGGGCGGAGAAGGCGCTTTGAATGAATGAAAAGGAGGAGCGCCATGAATCCCGCCGCCGAAGTCTGGGAGAAGGTGAAAGCCCTCATGGGAGCGGAGATGACCGCCACCACCCTGAATACCTGGTTTGACGATACCCAGGCCGTCACCCTGGAGGAGAGCCGCCTTGTCCTGTACAGCCCCACCCGGTTCAAGCGGGATATCATCGCCGCCCGGTATGTCCTCCCCATCCAGAACGCCCTCCATGAGCTGTTCTCCGCCGACTTCCAGGTGGAGGTGCTCACCGAGGGGGAACTGAACACCTTTGCCGCCAAGCCAAAGCCCTCCATCTTCCTCCCGGGCACCGAGGAATACACCTTCGACCGCTTTGTGGTGGGCTCCTCCAATAAGTTTGCCCACGCCGCCGCCCGGAAGGCGGCGGAGAATCCCGGGCTGAGCTATAACCCCCTGTTCATCTACGGCGAGTCCGGCCTGGGCAAGACCCACCTGCTCTACTCCATCGCCCACGCCATCCACGCCGACCACCCGGACTATAAAATCATCTACGTGAAGGGGGACGCCTTCACCAACGAGCTGGTGGCCGCCATCCGGGAGGGGCGCACCCAGGAGTTCCGGGACAAGTACCGCCGGGCGGACGTGTTTCTCATGGACGACGTGCAGTTTATCGCCGGCCGGGACTCCACCCAGGAGGAGATGTTTCACACCTTCAACACCCTCTATGAGCTGAAAAAACAGATCGCCTTCACCTCCGACCGCCCCCCCAAGGAGATGCTTCGGCTGGAGGACCGGCTAAAAACCCGCTTCGAGTGGGGCCTGCTGGCCGATATCATCCCCCCGGACTACGAGACCCGCACCGCCATCATCAAAAACAAGGCCATCCGTATGGGGATGGAACTGCCCGACTATATTATCCAGCTCATCGCCGAGACCATCACCGCCAATGTGCGGCAGATTGAGGGCACCGTGAACAAGATTATGGCCTATCAGGATATCAATGGGGACAAGGTGGATAAAAACACGGTCATCCGGGCGGTAAAGGACATTTTTAAGGAGAAGTCCGACATTCTGCCCACCGCCGACGTGATTATTGAGGAGGTGTGCAAGTTCTATAACCTGGAGCCCTCCCTCCTCCGGGGGCAGGGGCGCTCCAAGGACATTTCCCTGGCCCGGCAGATCGCCATGTTCCAGATCCGCCGCATGACCAACCTGTCGCTGAAGGAGATCGGCGCCGAGTTCGGCGGCCGGGACCACAGCACCGTTTTGAACGCCCTCAACCGCATTGAGGACCTGGTGAAAACCGACCCGGAAAAGGCGGAGATCATCAAGGACATTACCACCAATATCAATTCCCGGTACGAGTAGGGCATTTCCGCCGCTTTCGTAATGTAGGGCAAGGGCTCTGCCCTTGCCTGGAACAGGTCTTTAACCCTTGTAAGAAAGGCAAGGGCAGAGCCCTTGCCCTACACAAGTTCTCCACAAAAAAATGTGGATTGTCTGTGGAGAAATGTGGACAGTTTGGCCCCTGTGGAAAACCCTCCGTCTCTGTCCACACCCCCTGTTGAGACGCTTTTCTTAGTGCTGCAAGGCTTTGCGCTATGTTTCCACATTTTTTTCGCCTATAGACTACTGTTACTAAAAAAATCCTCTCCTCCCCTCCTGCGGGAGAGAGAGAACGAGATTGGAGGCACCTCTATGAAATTCTCCTGTGAAAAGGCCCTGCTGTCCAGCGCGGTGTCCATTACCTCCCGGGCGGTGGCCGCCAAGAGCTCCATCCCCGCCATGGAGGGGATTCTCATTGAGGCGGGCCAGACCCTGCGCCTCACCGGCTACAACCTGGAGACCGGCATCCAGGCCACCGTCCCCGCCGAGATTGCCGAAGGGGGCTCCCTGGTGCTCTCCGCCCGGCTCTTTGGGGAGATTGTCCGCAAGATGCCCGACGACGTGGTGGTGTTTACCTCCCAGGGATACACGGTGAATATCAAGTGCGGCCTGTCTGAGTTCAACATCCTGGGCACTGACCCGGAGGAGTTCCCCGAGCTGCCCACTGTGGACCAGCAGAACTCCCTCACCATCGGTCAGCCGGTGCTGCGGTCCATGATCGGACAGACCCTCTTTGCCGTCAGCGACAACGAGAGCCGGCCCATCCACACCGGTTCCCTCTTTGAGGTGGAGGGGGACGGCCTTACCGTGGTATCGGTGGACGGCTACCGGCTGGCCCTGCGCCATGAGGCGGTGGAGGAGAAAAAAGGGGCGGAGACCTTTTCCTTCGTGGTGCCCGGCTCCGCCCTGGGTGAGGTAGAGAAGATCTGTTCCGGTGAAGAGCAGGTCACCATTACCCAGGGGGCCCGCCATATCCTGTTTCAGACAGGGGACACCGTGCTGGTGTGCCGCCGGCTGGAGGGGGATTTTCTGGCTTACCGCAACGCCATCCCCCGGAACAACTCCATCAAGGTGGAGGTAGAGGCCCGGGCCCTGCTGTCCTCCATTGACCGGGTGTCTCTTATCATCAGCGAAAAGCTGAAATCCCCTCTGCGCTGCGTCTTTGGAGACGGTATGGTGGATATCACCACCAAGACCGCCATCGGCGACGCCGCCGACCAGTGCGTGATCTCCGGCGACGGCGGCGGGTTGGAAATCGGCTTTAACAACAAGTTCCTTATGGACGCCCTGAAGGCCGCCCCCGCCGACAAGCTGCGCATGGAGTTTACTTCCGGCGTGGCCCCCTGCGTTATCCTGCCCGCCGAGGGGGAGGAGAATTTTACCTATATGGTGCTGCCTGTGCGGTTGAAGGCGAATTAAATTCCCGTCTTGCTTCAGGGGGTAAGGCTCCTTTGGAAAGGAGCTGTCAGCCGTAAGGCTGACTGAGGATTGCGTTTTGCAAAGCAAAACATACGGAGTAAACAAAGTTTTGCAAACCTGGGTTTGCTCCGCATATTTTGGCTTCGCCAAAATGCAATCCTCCGCCCCAGTGTGCGCACTGGGGCACCTCCTTTCAAAAGGAGGCTTGCCCCTGCGGGGGGACGAAAGACGCTTGAAAAGAGGATAGCAATGGAAACCCACGAAATCAAAATACACACCGAATTTATCAAGCTCCAGGACCTGCTCAAATTCGCCGGGGCGGTGGAGACGGGCGGGGATGCCAAGCTGATTATCCAGGAGGGCCGGGTGGCTGTCAACGGGGAGGTCTGCCCCATGCGGGGGAAGAAGCTGCGCCCCGGAGACCGGGCAGTGATTGACGGCGAGACGGAGCTTGTGGTCACGTGATTGTCAAGCGGCTGGAGCTGGATTTTTTCCGCAACTACCCCCACCTGGAGGCGGAATTTGACCCCCGGGTCAATCTGATCTACGGCGACAACGCCCAGGGCAAGACCAACCTGCTGGAGGCGGTAGCCTATCTCTCCGCCGCCCGGTCCCACCGGGCCCGGTACGACCGGGAGATGATAATGCTGGACGTCGACACCGCCTTTGTCAAGGGGGAGGTATTCAGCCGGGACCGGGATTTTACCCTGGAGGCCAGGCTCCTCCGGGGGCGGGGCCGGCAGCTGTGGTCCAACGGGGTGCGGCTGAAAACCGCCGGAGAGCTGGCGGGGATTCTGAATACCGTGCTGTTCTGCCCCGAGGACCTGTCCCTGATCCGGGCGGGCAGCGAGGAGCGGCGGCGGTTTTTGGACGGGGCCATCTGTCAGCTGCGGCCCCGATACGCCCAGGCGCTGGCCGAGTACAGCCGGCTCTACGGCCACAAGACCCGCATCCTCCGGGACTGGCCGGAAAACCCCTCCATGCTGGACACCCTGGACGATTTCAACCTGCGCATGGCCCAGACCGGGGCCATTGTGATCCACTACCGGGCCCACTTTGTCAAGCGCCTGCGGGAGCGGGCCCCCGCCATCCACGGGGAGTTTTCCGGTGGGCGGGAGGGGCTGGATCTGGGGTACAGCACGGTGTCCAACATCCCCGACCCCCAGGCCCCGCCCCGGGAACTGCTCCCCCTGCTGCTGGAACACCAGGAGAAGCACCGCAAGGCGGAAATCGACAGCCGGCAGTGCCTGTCAGGGCCCCACAAGGACGATTTAACCGTGGATATCGGCGGGAAAAACGCCAAGACCTACGCCTCCCAGGGCCAGACCCGGACGGCGGCGCTGTCCCTCAAGCTGGCCCAGCGGGAGATTTTTCAGGAGGAGACAGGAGAATGGCCCGTCCTCCTGCTGGACGACGTCCTCTCCGAACTGGACCCCCGGCGGCAGGCCTTCGTCCTCAACCGCATTCGGGGCGGGCAGGTATTCATCACCTGCTGCGAGGAGGAAAAGCTGGAAGGACTGGAGGGTGGAAAGGCCTTTCATATCCACGGAGGAAGGTTGGTGTAGCAGATGTACCTGCATTTGGGTCAATCCGTCGTCATCCCCGACCGGGATATTTTAGGCATTTTCGACCTGGACAACGCTAGCTGGGCCTATAAGACCCGTGAGCTGCTGGAGCGGGCGGAGTCGGAGGGCCGGGCCATCTGGCTCACCGACGACCTGCCCCGGTCCTTCATCCTGGCCGACAGCCGCTGGGGGGAGCCGGTGGTCTATATCTCCCCCCTGTCCTCCGCCACCCTGGCCCACCGAGCGGAACGGGGCGGGCTGGAGTAGAAAAAAGCCTCCCTCCCAGAGGGAGGTGGCATTTGCGAAGCAAATGACGGAGGGAGTCCGTCCACGGAAAACTCCCTCAGTCACCGCCTGCGGCGGCGACAGCTCCCTCAGAGAGGGAGCCATAAAGATAAGGAGGGTCAATATATGGAATCCATCGAATATCTGTGGAAGGACCGCAAGCGTCATTTTGGGCTGCCCCTGTCCTTCACCCGCTACCGCCTCAGCGGGGACCGGCTGTTCTGCGAGACCGGATTTTTCAACATCAAATCCGACGAGGTCCTGCTCTACCGGGTGCGGGACCTTCAGCTGAACATGTCGCTGGGTCAGCGTATCTTCGGCGTGGGGACGGTGTGCGTGGTGTCCTCGGACAAGAGCATCCCCCACCTGGACCTGAAAAACGTAAAAAATCCCCGGGAGGTCAAGGAACTGATCCACAGGAATGTGGAGGCGGCCAAGGACAAGCGCCGGATGCGGACCACCGAGCTGGTGGGCGCCGAGGGCGGCGAGGACGACTACCACGACACCGCCGATCTGGACGGCGAAGAATTGGATTGATTAAGAATTTCACCATCGCGGAGGTAACTATGTCAGAAGAACTGAATCAACTGAACGAACTGAACACCACTCAGACCGACCACGAGTACGGCGGGTCGGAGATCCAGGTCCTGGAGGGCCTGGAGGCGGTGCGCAAGCGGCCGGGCATGTATATCGGCTCCACCTCGGAGTCGGGCCTGCACCACCTGGTGTATGAAATTGTGGACAACTCCATCGACGAGGCCCTGGCCGGCCACTGCACCGATATCACCGTCACCATCAACCCGGGCAACACCGTCACTGTCACCGACAATGGCCGGGGTATCCCGGTTGACATTCAGCCCCAGACCGGTAAACCCGCTCTGGAGGTAGTATTTACCATCCTCCACGCCGGCGGCAAGTTCGGCGGCGGCGGGTATAAGGTATCCGGCGGCCTCCACGGGGTAGGCGCGTCTGTTGTCAACGCCCTGTCCGAGTGGCTGGAGGTACAGGTCCACAAGAACGGGGAAATCTATGAGATGAAGTTTGCCCGGGGCAAGATCACCCAGGAGATGAAGGTGGTGGGTAAGACCGACCACACCGGCACCACTGTCACCTTTAAGCCCGACCCGGAGATGTTCGAGACCCTGGAGTACAGCTACGACACCCTCCATACCCGTATGCGGGAGGAGGCCTTCCTCAACGCCGGCCTGCGGATCCAGACGGTGGACCTGCGCCCCGGCCAGGAGCAGGAGGACGACATGTGTTATGAGGGCGGCATCCGGGAATTTGTCACCTTCATCAACAGGAACAAGGATCCCCTGCACAATGAGGTGATCTATATGTCCGGGGCCCGGGAGGACTCCATGGCCGAGGTGGCCATGCAGTACAACGACGGCTACCAGGAGGTTATGGTCTCCTTCGCCAACAACGTCCACACCCCCGAGGGCGGTATGCACGAGGAGGGCTTCCGCCGGGCGCTGACCAACGCCCTCAACGCCTACGGCCGGAAAATCAAAATGCTCAAGGACGACGAGAAGGTGTCCGGCGAGGACTGCCGGGAGGGCCTTACCGTGGTCATTTCAGTGAAGCTTACCGAGGCTCAGTTCGAGGGTCAGACCAAGGCCAAGCTGGGCAACAGCGAGATGCGCACCCTGGTCAACGCCATCGTGTCCGAGAAGCTGGAGATTTACCTGGAGGAGAACCCCGCCGTGGGCCGGGCCATCCTGGACAAGGCCCTGATGGCCAACCGGGCCCGGGAGGCCGCCCGGAAGGCCAGGGAATCCATCCGCCGGAAGACCGCCTTAGGCGGCGCGGCCATGCCCGACAAGCTGCGGGACTGCAACGAGGCCAACCCGGAGCTCACCGAAATTTATATCGTCGAGGGCGACTCCGCCGGCGGCTCCGCCACCCAGGGCCGGGACAGCCGCTTTCAGGCTATCCTCCCCCTGTGGGGCAAGATGCTCAACGTAGAGAAGGCCCGGGCGGATAAGGTCTATGGCAATGACAAGCTCACCCCCGTCATCACCGCCCTGGGGGCGGGCATCGGGGAGGACTTCGACCTGAACCGACTGCGGTATCATAAAGTGATTATCATGGCCGACGCCGACGTGGACGGCGCCCACATCCGTACCCTGCTGCTCACCTTCTTCTTCCGCTTCATGCGTCCGCTGATTGAAAACGGCTATGTCTACTCCGCCGTCCCCCCCCTGTTCAAGCTGACAAGGGGCAAAACCACCCGTCTGGCCTTCTCTGAGGAGGAGCGGGACGCCATTTCCGCCGAGCTGCGGGGGGATAACCCCAACGCCAAGGTGGAGATTAACCGCTTTAAGGGCCTGGGCGAGATGAACCCCCAGGAACTGTGGGACACCACCATGGACCCGGAGAAGCGCACCCTGCGCCGCATCGAGCTGGACGACGCCGTCCGGGCCGACGAGACCTTTACCATCCTGATGGGCGAGAAGGTGGAGCCCCGGAAGGAGTTCATCGAGCGCAACGCCAAATATGCGGTGAATCTGGACTACTAAGGGAGATTGCTATGGAAGAAATTATTAAAAAAAGCGTGGTTCCCGCAATGCCCTCAGAAATCCGAATCCAGTATGCCAATAAAGAGTTCAACTCTGGCGAGGACACGGAAATCAAAGACCTGTCAGAGGCGGGTGTGCGGGATATTGTGGAGAAAGTGCGCAATGGACGCTATGAAAGCCTGTATCTGACCCCTAACGAGGATGGAGAAATCGAGGAGGGGTTTTTCCAGCTGGAGAGTGCTGGCGGCGATGGATTGATTTTTCTGCAAATCAGCAGAGAAGAGGAGTGTATTGCCTGGGCCTGCTTCAATCCGGAATATCTGAACTCTGACGAGATATCTCCCATTGAGTGCAGCGATGGGCAATCTGAGATTGGCATGAAAATCACCATGCGGGACCGGGAACTTGCGGCAAAATGCGTGGAGTGGTACGCCCACACCTTGGAGCCCTACCCCGGTATGGACTGGCTGAAAATGACCTGGTAGCTGACAGGAAAGCGCAAAAAGCCTCCCTCTCAGAGGGAGGTGGCACGGCGAAGCCGTGACGGAGGGAGTACGCCAACGAAAAGACTCCCTCAGTCACCGCCTACGGCGGTGACAGCTCCCTCTTAGAGGGAGCCTTTTGGAGCAAATCTGCTACTTTTCCCATATCACCCACCTCTAACAAGGAGGAACACAATAAATGTCTAAAAAACCCCAATACGATCCCGAGGAGATCCGCTACCCGGACCAGAAGATTATCACATCTTCCCTGGTGCCGGAGATGGAGAACTCCTACATTGAATACGCCATGTCGGTCATCGTGGGCCGGGCCCTGCCCGACGTGCGGGACGGCCTGAAGCCCGTCCACCGGCGTATCCTCTACGCCATGTATGAGGACAATCTCACGGCGGATAAGCCCTTCAAGAAGTCGGCCACCTGCGTGGGCGACGTGCTGGGCCGCTACCACCCCCACGGCGACCAAAGCGTCTACGACGCCCTGGTCCGCCTGGCCCAGGACTTCTCCATGCGGTACATGCTGGTGGACGGTCACGGCAACTTCGGCAGCGTGGATGGCGACCCCCCGGCGGCCTACCGTTACACCGAGGCCCGCATGTCCAAGCTCTCCGACGAGATGCTCCGGGACATCGAGAAGGACACGGTGGACTGGGAACCCAACTTCGACGAGACGAGGAAGGAGCCCCGGACCCTGCCCTCCCGTTTCCCCAACCTGCTGGTGAACGGCTCCAGCGGCATCGCCGTGGGCATGGCCACTAACATCCCTCCCCACAACATGCGGGAGGTAATCAATGCCGCCATCTGCGTGCTGGACGACCCCGAGGCCACCCTGGCCGACCTGATGGAGCACATCCACGGCCCCGACTTCCCCACCCGGGCCATCATTATGGGCCGGTCGGGCATCCGCGCCGCCTACGCCACCGGCCGGGGCCGGGTGACCATCCGGGCGCGGCACGAGTTTGAGGAGTTCGGCAAGGACCGCACCCGCATTGTCATCACCGAGATTCCCTACCAGGTGAACAAGCGGATGCTGATTAAAAACATGGCCGACCAGGTGGAGGACAAACGGCTGGAGGGCATCTCCGACATCCGGGACGAGACCGACCGCAACGGCATGCGCATCGTCATCGAGCTGAAGCGGGACGCCAACCCCCAGGTGGTGCTCAACCGCCTCTTTGCCCAGACCCAGCTCCAGACCACCTTCGCCATCAACATGCTGGCCCTGGTGGAGGTGAATGGCAAGCTCCAGCCCCGGATTCTGTCCCTGCGGCATATCCTGGATGAGTATATCGCCTATCAGGAGCAGGTCATCATCCGCCGCACCAAATACGACCTGCGCAAGGCCCAGGAGCGGGCCCACCTGCTGGAGGGACTGCTTATCGCCCAGGACCACATCGACGAGGTTATCCATATTCTCCGTACCAGCTACGACAACGGCAAGGAGCGGCTGATGGAGCGGTTTGAGTTGGACGACGTCCAGGCCCAGGCCATCTGCGACATGCGGCTGATCTCCCTCCAGGGTCTGAACCGGGAGAAGCTGGAGGCGGAGTACAAGGAGCTGGAGGAGCGCATCGCCTACTTCAACCAGCTGTTGGCCTCCGAGGAGATGCTGCGGGGGGTCCTCAAGGACGAGCTCACCGCCATCCGGGACAAGTACGGCGACGACCGGGTCACCGAGATTCAGGACGTGGAGGACGAGATCGACATTGAGGACCTCATTGAGGAGGAACAGTGCGTCTTCACCCTCACCCAGGCGGGCTATATCAAGCGCACCCCGGTGAGCGAGTACGCCGCTCAGTCCAAGGGCGGCATGGGCAAGAAGGGCATCACCACCCGGGAGGAGGACTATGTGGTGGACGTGTTCACCGCCTCCACCCATGACTATATTCTGTTCTTCACCGACACCGGAAAGGTCTACCGGAAGAAGGGCTATCAGATCCCAGAGAGCGGCAAGACCGCCAAGGGCACCAATATTATCAACATTCTGCAAGTGGAGCAGGGGGAGCGGGTGCAGACCATGCTCCACTACCGGGAGGCCGGCGAGGAGGAGTTATATCTGTTCATGGTCACCCGCCAGGGTACGGTGAAGCGCCTGCCCGTTCAGGCCCTGAAAAACCTGCGGAACAACGGCATCCGGGCTCTGCGGCTGGACGAGGGGGACGAGCTGGTCTGCGTGCGGGAGACGGACGGAAACAAAAAGATCCTCATTGCCACCCACGACGGCATGGCGGTGTGCTTCGACGAGAACGATGTGCGCTCCATGGGCCGGGACGCCATGGGCGTCCGGGGCATCCGCCTGCGGGAGGGGGACTATGTGGTGGGCGCCGCCCGGGCCATCGAGGGCAAGACGGTGCTGTCCATCACCGAGAAGGGCTTCGGCAAGCGGACGCCTGTGGAGGAGTACCGCATCACCAACCGGGGCGGCCTGGGCATCAAAAACTATATGGTCACTGAAAAGACCGGCCCCATTGTGGGGGTCAAGGTGGTGGACGGCAGCGAGGACCTGCTGGTGGTCACCCAGGCGGGCATCCTCATCCGCACCCATGTGGACGCCATCCGCATGGCCGGCCGGGCCACCCAGGGCGTCATCGTGATGCGCTTTAAGGAGGAGGGGGACAAGGTGATTTCCCTGGCCCTGGCCGACCGGGAGGAGAGCGCCGAGACCGTCGAGCCCGAGTCTTTGCCTGATGAGGAGAAATCAGAGGAGTAATCTATGTATTTTGTGCCAATGTGGGAGTCCATGGTTGACCCCGGCGGCAATACAGATGTGATGCTGTATGTGGTGCTGTCCCTGATCGGACTGTGTCTGGAATTCGCCGCCCTCAATAAGGTCTATGAGTGGACCATGAGCTGGCTGCGGAAGCGGGCCGGGGGAAACGACGCCCATCTTCCCAGCAGGACGCAGGGGGTGGTGGGCGCAGTGTGGGGCGGAGTTTTTGTCCTGTTTGGGCTGGCTGTGATCGTTCCCGCCACTGCCCCTTTCGGAGTCATATGGACCCTCTTGGCCGGCATATTTACCGCACTGGACGTCTATCAGGCCTTTATAAAGCGGTATGTCAGGGCCCGCCCCCGGGACAGAGGGCTCGCCCCGGAGGTCCAGCGCCAGCTGGCCCTGCTGGAGAGCCTGAGGGCCGCCGGGATGATGGACGAAAAGGAGTATTGGGAGAAGCGGCAGGAGATTTTGAATGGGCTCTGATAAAATACGCTTGAGCCTGGCTGGACCGCTGACATTTAGGAAGGTCGGTATGTTATTACTGGTTGTGTTCCTAATATTTGGGGGCATCTGGTTGGCTATGAGGTCATACCAGGTACAGGTGGAAAAGGAGTATCAGAATTTAAGTACTTTGATGATAAGCCAAAAAGCAAATAAAGAGGACATGGAACGGTTTGAGGAAATATATAAGCGGTACTGGGATGTTTGTAATATGACGTACCATGGATTTGCCTGGAAACAACAGCGAGTGGGAGCAATAGCTGTGGCATCCGGTGTTGGACTATTCCTTTGGCTATTGACACTTCTGCAAAAAGGAATCATGTCTCTGATTAAAAGATTTCCTTGATCCGAATATTAAAATTTAGGGGGAGCTGTGATTTATGAAATTGGCCAACGCCCTGTCCCAGCGGTCTGAGCTCCAGACCCGCATCCGCCAGCTGGAGGACCGGCTGGACAACAATGCCCAGGTTCAGGAGGGGGAACGGCCCGCCGAGGACCCCATGGAGCTGCTGAAAGAGCTGGACGCGGACTATGCCCGGCTGGAGGAGCTGATCTCCGCCATCAACCGCACCAATAATTCCACCCGGGCGGGGGACGGGACCACCCTGTCCGACCTGTTGGCCAAGCGGGACTGTCTCAAGGGCAAATTGTCCATCCTGCGCGGGTTCCTGAACAGCGCCAGCGCCCTAGTCCGCCGCCACTCTGTCAGCGAGATTAAGGTAAAGAGCACCGTGGACGTCCGGAAGCTGCAAAAGCAGGTGGACAGCCTGTCCAAGGACCTGCGGGAGCTGGAGGAAACCATCCAGGAGAAGAACTGGACCACCGAGCTGATGTAAAATCTTTGGTTGCGTAAAAAGCGGACGTCAGCTCCGCGCCGGAGCCATCAGGCGACTTTATGGCGGCAATGGGACCTTGCTTGGGTTCGAATCCCAGCTTTTTATCAGGTCCGTTATCATTACACCGGTACGTTTATGTCTTCAGGACGCTTACCTTTATTACCGGACGTCGATTTTGCGCGGGAGGGTTTGGGGAATTTATGAAAATTGTCACCATCTACACCGACGGAGCCTGCTCCGGCAATCCCGGACCCGGAGGCTGGGGGGCCATCCTGATGTACGGCGAACACAAAAAGGAGCTGTCCGGGGGCGAGGCCCAGACCACCAACAACCGGATGGAGCTCACCGGGGTGATTGCTGCCCTGGAGGCGCTGAAAGAGCCCTGCACTGTTGAGCTGTACTCTGACAGCAAATATGTCATCGACGGCCTGGGCAAGGGCTGGGCCAAGGGCTGGCGGGCCCGGGGATGGGTGAAGTCGGACAAAAAGCCCGCCCTCAACCCCGACCTGTGGGGCCGTCTGCTGGACCTGTGCGAAAAGCACACGGTAAACCTCCACTGGGTGAAGGGCCACGCTGAAAACGAGTTCAACAACCGCTGCGACCAGCTGGCGGTGGCGGAGAGCCAGAAATTTAAATAGGTGAACAAGGTCACCCGGACCTCAAAATAAAGAGAAAGAAGGCACATACAATGGGAAAATTTGTGATCACCAAGACCAAAGGCGGCGAATTTACCTTTAACCTGAAGGCGGGCAACGGCGAGGTAATCCTCACCGCCTCCGAGAGCTACACCAGCATGTCCGGCTGCCAGGGGGGCATCGCCTCGGTGCAGAAGAACGCCCTGGCCCACGTGGAGGACCAGACGGTGGAGGGCTTTGAGAAGCTGACCCACCCCAAGTTTGAGGTCTACAAGGACAAGGCCGGTGAGTTCCGTTTCCGCCTGAAGGCCAAGAACGGTGAGAACATTGGCAAGAGCGAGGGCTACAAACGGAAGGACAGCTGTCTCAACGGCATCGCCTCCGTGGGCAAGAACGCCCCCGACGCCAAAATTGAGGAGCCCAAAGAGGACGAGTAAATGTTAAGCCCGGAACCAATTTGGTTCCGGGCTGTTGTGTTACTCCTGATCCTTCGCGTCGGCTATGGTGTCCAGCAAATTACAGAGCTCGTCCACAGAATAGGTGTCTTTGCCGCTGTTTTTCAACAGCCGCCGCAGGTCATAGAGAACGGCTTTTTGAGTGTCCTTGCGTTCTTTTTCAGTCCCCATGCTTTGCACCTCCTTGTTGGGTATTTTTCTTCTTCCGGTAGCAGATATCCCGGTTTCTGCAGGTGGCGCAGCCCCGGCCGCACCCCCGCTTCTTGCCGTAGTCGTTAAACAGCAGTATGGCGATGGGAATGCCGATTACTGCCACGGCGAACAGTCCAATGGCAAAAGGCTCCACAGGCGGGCCTCCTCTCAGTCGAAATAGAATAATTCCTCAAACTTCTTATCCAGGGCGACGCACAGCACCAGGGCCAGCTTGGCGGTGGGGTTGAACTGGCCCGTTTCGATGGAGCTGATGGTCTGGCGGGAGACGCCAACCAGCCTGGCCAGCTCCCCCTGGGACAGGGACCGCTCCGCCCGGGCCACCTTTAACCGATTTTTCAGGACCAACTGGTCGTCCATGCCCTCACCATCCCTGTGAGAAGTATTTTACCACATAAAACACCAGAATGACAAGGGAAATTATCATGGTAATCAGGTCGGAGGTGCTTCTCCGCTTCGTAAGGCGGTACAGGCGGTTGCTGACGCAGGAGGTCCAGAACATAATCATGACACTGTCGGAAGACAGATTGTGGAAGTGATTAAAGACTACAATAGCCAGCCCCGCCATTAATGTAAAAGCCAGGCTGAAGGACTCCCCCTCGATGGTAATGGTCCGCTCCATCTCGTCCTGATTTTTGTTTTCCATACGGCTTTTTTCCAGAATTTTGTCCTTTTCCAAGTGAAAGACCTCTTTTCAAATGATTCCGGCGCAGGTCCGGCCGTGACCTCCTCCGTTGAGGGTATCATAGCACGGTGGGGGCTGTGTTGTCAAGTATACTTGTCAAAAAAATAATGAAACTTGGCAGGAAGGGGGATGTGTACTTTTCGCAGATTTTATGCAGAGGCGTGACTTGTCGGACAGGGAGAGACGGAATCCCCCAGTCATTTGCTACGCAAATGCCAGCCCCCTTTAGCAAGGGGGCCTTTGGAGCGGAAACGGACCAGCCAGCGCCAAAAGCCCCCCTTGCTAAAGGGGGGAGGGCCGCCGGACGCAGTCCGGTGGCGGGGGATTCCGTTGTTTGCCAAGGTGTGTCACATTTGCAACTTTTCTCCTGATTGTGATAAAGTACGCGCTAAGACACTCCCGCAGGCAAGAATAGGCTTGCCTTTTTTCTTAAAAGACGCTACAATATGTAGGGCAAGGACTCTGCCCTTGCCTTTTTCGAGACAGCCAGCATCATGCAAGGGCAGAGCCCTTGCCCTGCATGACGATTCTGAAGCGAATGGGAGGGCAAAGCCATGTTTGAAGACCTGTTATATCTGCTGCGGCGAAACGGCTTAAAGGTGTCCCTCACCGAGTGGATGGCTCTGATGGAGGGGCTCCACAAAAATCTCCACAACGCCAGCTTTACCGGCTTCTACCATCTGGCCCGGTGTCTGCTGGTGAAGAGCGAGGCCGACTTCGACGCCTTCGACCGCACCTTTCTGGAGTATTTCAAGGACGTCCCCTTCCAGCAGGAAGTATCCAAGGAGTTATTAGACTGGCTGAATAAACCAGATGTATTATCCGACTACGCCAACTGGGATGAAATCCAGGCCTTGAAAAACCTAGGGTTCTCCGAGGAGGAGATCGAGCAGATGCTCAAGGAGCGGATGCTGGAGCAGAACGAGGAGCACAACGGGGGCAATTACTGGGTGGGCACCCACGGCATGTCCACCTTTGGCAACGCGGGCCTCTCCCCGGTGGGCATTCGGGTGGGTGGACGGTCCATGTACCGCCGGGCCTTCCGGGTGGCGGGGGAGCGGAAATTCCGGGACTTCCGCCGGGACAACACTTTGGATACCCGGCAGTTTCAGGTGGCCCTGCGCCACCTGCGCCAGTTCTCCGGTCTGGTGGACCTCCCCCCTACTGAGTTTGACGTGGACAGCACCATCCGGGACACGGCGGACAACGGGGGCGTGCTCAAGGTGCGCTACAAGCGCCCCCGTGAAAACACGGTGAAGGTGCTCCTTCTGATGGATTCCGGTGGCTCCATGGACTACTACGCCCAGCTGTGCTCCGCCCTGTTTCAGGCGGTGAGCAAGTCGGGGCATTTTAAGGACCTGAAGGTCTACTATTTCCACAACTGCCCCTATGGGCGGCTGTACAACGCCCCCACCCTTATGTCCCGGGACAGCGTGCCCACCGACTGGGTGTTGTCCAACCTCCCCGGGGACTACAAGCTGATTCTGGTGGGGGACGCCCAGATGGCCCCCTATGAGCTGATGGGGGGTTACTACGGCCGGAGCGAACGGGCGGGGGGTCCGCAGTGCGGCATGGACTGGCTGCGGCTGCTGAAGGGCCGTTTCCGGCACACCGTCTGGCTCAACCCCAGCCGCCGGCCCGACTGGGGGGAGTACTGGTGCCAGACCTACGATGCCATCGCCCGGGAGCTGCCCATGTTCCCCCTCACCGTGGACGGTCTGGAGGAGGGCATGAAAAAGCTGCTGGTGAGATAGAGGAGGAAAGTATCATGGAAGGAATCCGAAAGGCAGTTTTGGAGGACATTCCCCAGGTGGCTGCCATCTACGGCCGTATCCTGACTGAGGAGGAACAGGGCCGGGCGGCTGTGGGATGGATTCGAGGGGTCTACCCCACCGAGCAGACCGCCCTGGACGCCCTGAAGGCGGGAAGTCTGTTTGTACTGGAGCGGGAGGGCGTAATTGCCGCCGCTGCCAAGATCGACCAGAACCAGGTGCCCGAGTACGCCGGGGCTCCCTGGCGATACCCCGACGCTCCGCCTGAGCAGGTGTTGGTGCTACACACCCTGGTGGTGGATCCCGCCTTTGGAGGAAAGGGCTGCGGGAAGGCCTTTGTGGCCTTCTATGAGGAGCACGCCCGGAGCCACGGCTGCCCCTACCTCCGCATGGACACCAACGCCAGAAACACCGCCGCCCGGCGGCTCTATGCCGGGCTGGGCTACTGGGAAGCGGGAATCGTTCCCTGCGTGTTCAACGGCATCCCTGATGTGCAGCTGGTCTGTCTGGAGAAAAAACTGGACCTGTGAGGGTAAATCCCCTCGTCCCCCGCAGGGTAAGCCTTCCACCCTCCGGGGGGAAGGTGCCCCCGAAGGGGGCGGATGAGGGGGCGGGGCGGGCAAGCTGTCCTTTCGATAAGAGGCAGAAACCTGCCGCGCACCCTCATCCGTCACGGGCTTCGCCCGTGCCACCTTCCCCCTGGAAGGGGGAAGGCTTTGGCGGATAGCCCTTCCGTAATATGCCTATAACAAGCTGAATCCCTCGGAGCGTGCTCCGGGGGATTTTTTGTGCAAAGACGGCCTTCCGGGTGAAACCAAAGGGCCGGTCGGTGTGATATGATAAGTGAAAGCGGCTTTCAAATCAGTTCAGAGGTGTTCCTTATGTGGGAAGAAGCGATAATCAACAAAATACGGGCCGGCAATCCCGCCGGGCTGGAGGGGCTGATGGATCGTTACCTCCCCTACGTCTCAGCGGTGGTGTGGAACATTTTGCGAAACGCCATGTCCGTTGAGGACGGAGAGGAGATCGTATCCGACGTGTTTCTGGCCGCCTGGAACCGGCCCGAGGCCCTGCGGGCGGGATCAGTGAAGGCCTGGCTGGGGGCGGTGGCCCGGAACAAGGCCAAAAACCGGCTGCGGCAGATCAGCCAGACCATCCCTCTGGAGGAGGACGCCCTGGACATCCCAGGCCCCGACGACCCGCCCGGCGAATATGAGCGGGCGGTGGAACGGCAGCAGGTCCGCCAGGCGGTGGACTCCCTGCCCGGGCCGGACCGGGAAATCTTCCTGCGCCACTACTACTACGCCCAGACGGTGCAGGAGATTGCCCGCCAAATGGGGCTCAATGAGTCCACCATAAAAACCAAGCTCCGGCGGGGCCGGATGAAGCTGAAAGACATTTTGACAAGGGAGGGGTTTCTCCGTGAAGCGTAACATTTCGGACCTGCTGGACCGCTATCCGGCGGAGGACGTGGAATTGGGCGGAAATACCCCCTATTCCCCAACCAGAATAAAGGAGATTACCATGAAAAATATTCATACCGAGACGAAATCCAGAAAGAGGGGCTTTAAGCCCGCCCGCCTGCTCGTCGCCGCCGCTGTGGCGGCCGCCTTTACCGTCTCCGCCCTGGCCGCCGGCCGGCTGCTGGGCGGGGAGCTGTTCGGGGATGTGTTCTCCCGGGGGAACGACTCCCTTACCCCGGGCCAGATGGAGACCATCGACCGGCTGGTCCAAACCTTTGAGGGGCAGGACGGGGCTGCCCCCGCCGCCGTCACCGACAACGGGGCCAGCATCACCCCCCTGGCCGCCCTGGCAGACGAAAACGTCTACTACCTGCGCCTGCGGGTGGAGGCCCCGGAGGGGACCGCCCTGCCCGACCTGGACTGGGAGCGGGACGGGGCCTGCTATCAGCTCTTTGGCCCCGAGGCGGACGACCACCTCACTCTGGAGCCTGCGGAGGGGGCCTATCCGGCGGACACCTTCGGCTATCAGCTGAACTTCCGCCCCCTGCCCGACAGCGAGCCCAACGACAATGTGAAGGAGTTCGTGGCCCGGTTCACCAACCTCAGCGACGGCGGGATCGCCCTTAACGATGGTGTGTCCAAGGTCTTCACCGTCCGGGGTCTGTGGACCCAGGATTCCGACAAGGGCTACACCCCCATTTTCACCGGGACCTTTGCCTTTGACATCGGCCTGAACTTCCAGTCCCAGCTGGCGGAGCTGGAGGCCGGGGGCCTCACCTGGAGCACCCGGGCGGAGGACGAGCTGCGCGGGGCGGTCTACGACGTGACCAACACCGTGGAGCAGATGTCCCTGTCCCCGCTGAGCCTGTCCTACCGCTACACCACCACCCTGCCGGCGGACAACAACTGGATCGGCGCCGGCCTGGGCCCTGTGGAAATCGTTTTGACGGACGGCACGTCGATCCCCTGCATCCACGGCCGCGACACAGATGTTGGCAATTCCCAGGCCGGCACGCGGGAGCTGGAGGGCTTCGCCGTCTTCGACCAGCCCTTGGACCTGAGCAAGGTGGACCATTTGCAGTACGGGGACAACAAGATTCCCGTCAACGCCGGATAATTTCCAGCTTTTGAGGCATACTGAACCCACAGCGATGCTCATATTCCCGCCCGAAAGGGCGGGAATCAAAAATATCGCAGGGAGGGTTTATTATGTCCGACAAAACCGAGGCCTTTCTCCACAGCCAGACCCGGGAAAATCTCATGCGGGCCTTCGCCGGGGAGAGCCAGGCCCGAAACCGCTACACCATCGCCGCCGGAGTGGCCAACAAGGCGGGGTTGGCCGTTATCCAGGGGGTATTCCTCTTTACCGCCGAGCAGGAGCGGGTCCACGCCAAGCAGTTTTATTCCGCCCTGGAGGACTGCGCCGGCCAGACCGTCAAGGTGGACGGCACCTACCCGGTGGATATCTACTCCGGGGTGCTGGACTATCTGCGGGCCGCCCAGCACAACGAGTATCAGGAGTGGGAGCACGACTATGACCACTTCGCCAGGACGGCTATGAGCGAGGGCTTCCCCCTGGTGGGCAAGCTGTTTGAGAATATCGCCAAGGTGGAGAAGACCCACGGGGACCGGTTCGGCAAATTCGCTGACCTGATGGAGAAGGACCAGCTGTTCTTCTCCGAGGTGGAGACACAGTGGATGTGCCTGCACTGCGGCTTCGCGGTGGAGGCCACCGCCGCCCCCGCCCACTGCCCCGTCTGCCGTCACCCCCAGGGGTATTTTGTGCGGTTTGAGCTGGCGCCCTGGAGTTGAACGAAAACGGATGGCTGATGATTCAGCCATCCGTATCTTTGAGCGCATTTAGCGACAGCTCTCCCGCTAATTTGAACAGTGCGTCTGACATTACTTTTTCCACCGTAATGCCACCTGCTTGTTCCCCAACTTTTTTATAAAACGTAAATATGTAGTCTGGAACCTCTATTGTTAGTTTTTTCATCTTAATTAGACTTCCCTTCTCAATATTGTCAAATATTTTATATCCCTCTTCATTTTCGGAATCTATTCATTCCAATATTACCATGGCAATAACCTAAAATCAATAGTGGAATGTATATATTCCAAAAAAATTTTTGGAGAGAATAGGGATGTCAAAAAAGCTGAAACAGGATATCTCGATCGGGGCAAACCTGCGGCGTTTGAGAAAACAATCGGGACTTTCTCAGGAAAAGGCTGCCGCAAAACTGCAACTGGTGGGCATTGATATAAGCCGTGAGATCATTTCTCAAATGGAATTGGGTAATTACAGCATAAAAGTCAGCGTATTGCAGGCATTAAAGGATATCTATCAGGTCGATTCTTTTGATGAATTCTTTAGAGGCTTATAAGTAAAAACGTTCCGTACTTTACGCATCGTAAAATACGGAACGTTTTCTATTTTACTCAAATTCTCCAGAGATACTCCCGCTTTGAAGGATATGTCCTTCCGCCGCCCGCAGGAAAGCCTTTTTCCGCGCGCCGCTTGGCAGGTCTAAGGCGCAGTCCAAGGTGTAAACAGTAAGGCAGTAGGTGTGAGTCCTCCCTTTCGGCGGCTTGGGTCCGGCGTAGCGGTGGAGGCCGTAGGCCACCCCCTGCACCGCGCCGCCCAATTCCGGCAGGGCCTTCCCCGCCGGAATGTTCCCCGGAATCCGGTCCGAGACGGGCAGGTTCCAGATGACCCAGTGGGTGAAGCCCTTTATGGGGTGGCTCATGTCCTCCAGCACAACCCCCAAAGTGACCGCCTCCGGGGACAGGTTTTCCAGCACCAACTCCGGGGAGCGGTCAGCCCCCCGGCCGGTGTGACCGATGAGAAATTTTCCGTTTTCGATGCCAGGACAGCGTACTTTTAAGAGCGTGTGCGTCATATATTCCAATCAACCTTTTTTCTTGGAGGCCTCCCGCATGCGGGCGCCGTGGTCCAGCAGGCGCTTGCGCAGGCGCAGATTCTCCGGGGTACACTCCAGAAGCTCATCATCGGCCAGAAACTCCAGGCACTGCTCCAGGGAGAGGGTGCGGGGGGTGACCAGGCGCAGGGCCTCGTCGGAGCCGGAGGCCCGCATGTTGGTCAGCTGCTTCTTTTTACATACGTTGACGGAGATATCCTCCGCCTTGGGGCACTCGCCCACAATCATGCCGCCGTAGACCGGCGTGCCCGCCCCGATGAACAGGGCCCCCCGCTCCTGGGCGTTGAACAGGCCGTAGGTGACCGCCTCGCCCGTCTCGAAGGCCACCAGGGAGCCGGTGGACCGGCGCTGGATTTCTCCCTTGACGGGGGCGTAGCTGTCGAAGACGGAGGCCATGATGCCCTCGCCCTTGGTGTCGGTTAAAAACTCGCTGCGGTAGCCGAACAGGCCCCGGGCGGGGACCAGGAACTCCAGCTTGGTGCGGTTCCCCACGGGATTCATGGTGACAAACTCCCCCTTGCGGGAACCCAGCTTCTCCATCACGGCCCCCACATAGTCGGTGGGCACGTCAATCACTACCCGCTCGATGGGCTCGCACTTGACCCCATCCACCTCCTGGTAGAGGACGCGGGGCGGGGAGACTTGCAGCTCATACCCCTCCCGGCGCATGGTCTCAATGAGGATGGACAGGGACATCTCCCCCCGGCCGGCCACGTTGAAGGAGTCGGTGGCCCCCTCCATCTCGGAGACCTTCAGAGACACGTCCTTCAGCGTCTCCCGGAACAGCCGATCCCGGAGCTGGCGGGAGGTGACGAATTTGCCCTCCCGGCCGGCAAAGGGGGAGTCGTTGACGGAGAAGGTCATCTCAATGGTGGGGGCGGAGATCTGAACGAACTCAATGGGCTCCACCGCGTCCGGGGCGCAGATGGTGTCGCCGATGGTCACGTCGCCAATGCCGCTGAGGGCGATGATGTTGCCGGCGGCGGCCTCCTGCACAGGGACCTTGCCCAGGCCGTCGAACTCGTAGAGGGCGGTGGCCTTGGCCTTCATGGGGGCGGCGTCGGGGTGGTGGAAGTTGCACACCGCGATTTCCTGATTCTGCCTCACGCTGCCCCGCTCGATGCGGCCGATGGCGATGCGGCCCACGAATTCGTTGTAGTCGATGGAGGACACCAGCATCTGAAAGGGGGCGTCCACCTCCACGTCGGGGGCGGGGATATAGTCGATAATGGTCTCAAACAGGGGCTTCAAGTCGCTGCCCGCCACATCGGGCTGCACCGAGGCGGTGCCCTGGCGGCCGGAGCAGAACAGCATGGGGGAGTCCAACTGTTCGTCGGTGGCGTCCAGGTCCAGCAGCAGCTCCAGGCACTCGTCCACCACTTCGTAAACCCGTTGGTCGGGGCGGTCGATCTTGTTCACCACCACAATCACCTTGTGGCCCAGCTCCAGGGCCTTGGAGAGCACAAAACGGGTCTGGGGCATAGGGCCCTCGGCGGCGTCAACCAGCAGGATAACGCCGTTGACCATCTTCAGGATGCGCTCCACCTCGCCGCCGAAATCGGCGTGGCCCGGGGTGTCCACGATGTTGATCTTCACCCCGCCGTACTGTACGGCGGTGTTCTTGGCGGTGATGGTGATGCCCCGCTCCCGCTCCAGGTCGCCGGAGTCCATCACCCGGTCGGTGACCGCCTGATTCTCCCGGTAGACGCCGGACTGCTTCAACATCTCGTCCACCAGGGTGGTCTTGCCGTGGTCTACGTGGGCGATGATGGCGATATTTCTTAATTTCTCATTTTTCATGGGAATTGCACCTCAAATCTGTGGATGTCTCAATAAGCCAAAGCATTATACCCCCTTTTTACCGAAAAAGCAACACGGGCTGGAAAAAAACACGTACAAAGGGAACCTTTTTTCCCTTTCTTCGTCTGTATAATATATAGGAAGCGAACAGGGCCGCGGAGAGATGACAAGAGGGAAGGGACCCAAATGGGTGTTTCTATCATTATTCTGAAGGAAATAGAGGGATTTTCCTGTGAGGCTACGCTGTCCGGCGTCCGGCAGGCGGCGGACAGGGCGGGCATTCACTGCATTGGTCTGAAGGCGTCCCGATATGTGGACCCTATAACAGGGGCTGAAACGGAGTGTGTAGACGGCACGTTGTCTGAACTGGGCGCCGAGGCGGTGAAAACGAGCTTTGAGAAGGGAATCCAAACAAGGCAGTGCGGATTTAGCATTCAGGGGCCGGAGGACAGCTCCTATGGCAGCTTTAGCTGGCTGATTCAAAAGAAAAATTACTTCTGGGCACTGGATTTGGACTATTTAGGCGGAGATTTTGAGTTTGCCTTCCGATTTTTGTCCCAATACTTCAAATTAGAGGAGAACGCACGGGATTATGTATGGATCGATGACACCGACTGGTTCTATACCGCTCAGGAGATCATACAGTTAAGCGAGGGGCCCTATAACCCGGCGTGGCACTATAAAAAATCAAACAAATTTTCGATTATCCCTTGACATTCTCGAACGGATGTTGTATAGTCGCCTTAGAACGAATGTTTCTTTTCCGGGCAGCGCCGCAATAGTCCGGTTTTTTGGACAGCTTCTGGTCTATACTTACCCTAACATCAAACTCTTGGAGGGGAAACCTATGCAGACCATGTACTATAAGACTTCCAACTTTATTCGGCACACCGGCAACATCATCGACCTGACCGAGCTGCGCCGCCGGCAGGCCGCCGCTCAGCGGGACAGTCTGGCCCGACAGCCTGAGGTGGAGGCGTACCTCCCTGAGGAGGAGCCCGGGTTCCGGCCCGTGGTGCTCACCCTCTCCCCCGAGGAGCGCCGCCGCGCCCGGCGGGAGCGGCGGGCCTGGCGGCTGGACGCCTGCGCCAGCGCGGCGGTGATTGTTATGACGCTGGCCTTCCTCCTGCGGATGGTGGTATAACCACAATATCTAGGGATATTTGCAGTTTTATATACTATTTAGACGAAGAACGCCGCAAAACCTCCTGCGGCGTTCTATTTTTGTACACTTTTTCGGTAAAAAATTTGCGGCGAAGCGAAAAAAGGGCTTGACGGATGGCGGGAAAATGTGTATATTGTTGTTACCGTTTTGTAACTCTTATTTCACGATTGTCATTTTTTCCTCAGAACAAGAGGTGATTACCATGAACCAAGTACAGGATCAGAGCTGGACCGCCCGGCTCCCCATTGCGGAGCTGGACCAGACCGGACCCATCCGGCAGCCCAAGCCCCCCAAGGCCGAGCCCAAGAAGGTCCAGCCCCCCAAAGAGGAGGCCCGGGCCTCCGATGCCCCCGCCGCCCCCGCCGCCCCCGACTGGCGGGAAGAGTTCAAGCTCTATGCCAAGGGGATGCGGGAGTGGGCACGAATCCACTTCCGCCGCTGGGCCCACCTGTTCCACGGCGCCGCCGCCGGAACGCTGGCGGTGGGCCCCGTTTCCTTCCTGCTGGTAGCCGGGGCCCTGGGCGCCGCCCTCACCCTGACCACCCTCTACTCCACCAGCTACGCCGTCATTGTGGACGGCCAGGAGGTGGGCATTGTGGCAGACCAGAGCGTGGTGGACAACGCCATCCAGACGGTGGAGACCCGGGGCAGTCAGCTGCTGGGCTACCGCTACCAGGTGGACAGCGAGATTGACTACAGCTTTACCCTCACCCTGAAAAGTGGCCTGAGCCGGGAGCAGGATATCAGCAACTACTTCTATGGCCAGCTCAACGAGCTCAGCGACCAGCTGCGGGCCTACCAGATCACTCTGGACGGCCGGGCGGTGGGTGTGGTGAAGGACCAGGAGGCCCTGAACACCATGCTGGACAGCATCAAGGCCGAGTTCGTCACCGACGCCACCACCTCCGCCGAGTTTGTGGAGGATGTGTCCATTACGCCCGTCTACGCGGCGGACAACCTGATGAGCGTGGACCAGGTGGAGGAGGCCCTGAAAGCCAACACCACCGGCGAGACCACCTACACCGTGGTGAAGGGGGACACCTACAACGGCATCGCCTACCGCAACGACATGTCCCTCAGCGACCTGATGGAGCTCAACCCCCAGGCCAGCCTCAACCGGCTGATGGTGGGCGACGTGCTCAACGTGAAGGAGGTCATCCCCGCCCTGTCCGTCCAGACCACCGAGCATGTGACCTATACCGAGGCCATCCCCTGCCCGGTGGAGGAGGTCCAGGACGACAAGATGTATAAGGGCGACTCCAAGATCCTCACCCAGGGCGAGGAGGGCGAGGCCCAGGTTCAGGCGGATGTGGTCTATGTCAACGGCTACGAGCGGGACCGCACCGTCACCGACACCACCACCCTGCGGGAGCCCACCACCACCGTAAAGGCCGTGGGCACCAAGGAGCGGCCCAAGACCGCGTCCAAGGGCACCTACCTGTGGCCCGTCAGCAGCCACCGCATCAACTCCTACTTCGGCGGGCGGAAGATTTTCGGCAGCTACAGCTACCACTCCGGCCTGGATATCCACGCCGTGTACGGCGAGGCCGTCAAGGCGGCCGACGGCGGCACCGTCACCTTCGCCGGCTACAAGGGCAGCTACGGCAACCTGGTCATCATCACCCACGACAACGGCACCCAAACCTACTACGCCCACAACTCCAGTCTGGTGGTGTCTGCGGGACAGAAGGTCTACCAGGGCCAGACTGTGGCCAAGGCCGGTTCCACCGGCCGCTCCACCGGCGTCCACTGCCACTTCGAGGTCCGCGTCCGCGGCACTGCGGTGAATCCGCTGAATTATCTGAGATAACGCTGAACGCCCGCCGGCACTGCCGGCGGGCATTTTATATGCCGCTTGGATTTTGGCCCAGGGCGGGTTCAGCCTCTGGTCCCCTGCCCGGCTTCCACAAGATGGGAGCGCACCAAGGCGGTTATGACAGGCCGGTAAACCAGCAGGACACCCGCCGCATTGAGGCCGCCTTTTATCAGGTTAAAGGGCAGAAACGCCGGGAGCAGAAGCAGTACCACTTCTTCTCTGGAGCAGCCCATGTAGATGGGGGCAATCAGGTAGTTCCAGAGCATCATCACAGAGACCATCGCCCCCCAGCCGCAGAGCAGCCCCGTGGCGGCGGCCGGGAAAGTCCGCTTTTTCCGGTAGATGAAGGCGGCGGTACAGGTAAAGGAGCTGCTTGAGATGACATTCATGAGAAAGCCCAGCACACCATTCTCGCTGATGGTAAGCATTTCGGCAAGGGAAACAAGCAGGGCGATGGAACCGGCGGCCAGGGGACCGAACAAAAACCCGCCGGTGGCAATGATGATGTCCTTTGGGTCATACTTTAAAAAGAGTATCAGGGGAATCCGGCCCACCGCAGTGGCAGCATAGGCAAGGGCGCAGAGGGTCCCGACGGCTGTGAGCGTTTTTGTTTTGTGGTTCATTTCAATTACCTCCAAAAAAATTAACACCTAAAAGCAACGCAATGCCTTTCGGTGTAATTAAGAGGTATATTGAACATGTCAACAAAGCATTTCTTGGCCGGACAGGAAACGTGTATGCTGTCAGAACAGTTCTGACAAATTCAATACACCTTCTTTAATCCAGACTGTACTGTCGGTTTTGGACTTTCACCAAATCAGCACCTGTGTGCTCGCGGACTTTACCGCCGATCGGGAATTTCACCCTGCCTTGAAGACATTCGCTCTATTTAGTTGTCGCCTGTTATTATAGATTTGTTTTCCATGTGTGTCAATAGGAACAGAAAAAATGGACGCGTTCTTTCACAGTGCGCTTTTTTGACGCACTGACGCACTCTCGACCACTGGACGGGGGTGCCCCTTATTTTTCCTTATAGATGGCGTTGAAGGATAATTCCCCTGCCAGTTTAAAGAGTGCGTCCGACGTGACTTTTTCTGGAGAAAGGCCGCCCGCTGTTTTTCCTACCTTCTCATAGAAGTCGAACAGGTATTCCGGGACCAATAGGGTTACTTTTTTCATCTGTATCAGGCTTCCTTCCTTTTTACTGTAACATAACTATACTACTTTTTTTCTTTGGGGTCAAGTGACCCCATAAAGAAATTCCCTCATTGGTATGCTATAGGTGTACGAAGGAGGGAGTAAAGGATGGTAAAACCTGAAATTGTCGGCCGCGTTTTGGTAGAGTACAGGGAGCGAAAAGGCTTAACTCAGGATGTGCTCAGCGGACTGGCTGGACTGGACCGCACCCACTACAGCAAACTGGAACGGGGACTGCGTAGTCCTACCCTGGATACCCTCTTTAAAATCGGCCAGGCTTTGGATGTGCCGCCCCATGTGATCCTGAAGTCCATCGAGGATGCTCACAGGGAGGCAGAAAATTAAAATGTCTCGTATTTTACCGACAATAAAATACGAGACGTTTATTTAAACCTTGGGCATTCCATATTCATAAATCGTATCGCTGGGCAGGTCGATATCGTCATTCCAGTACACGCAGGTCCGGCTCTGGTCAACAGAGACCTGGTCAAACAGCCCGTGTATGTTCAGCAGGTCGCGGTAGCTTTCGATTTGCCGGATATCCTCCATCATATCATAAATGACGGATTTGCCGTCATCAAAGACAACGTGCAGTTGATATTCCGGCATGGGCGTTACATCTTTAATACGTGGTAGCATAATAACACCTCCATCACAGCGGTTAGAGGGCAGGCCCCCTGCGCGGTATGCACAGGGGGCCTGTCGCTATATTTTAAGAGCTTAGTACGCCAGCTTCTCCTCCAGCCAGTTTTTCAGCTGGCTGATGGGCACGCGGACCTGGTCCATGGTGTCCCGGTCCCGGATGGTGACGGCGTGGTCGGCCTCCTCGGTGTCGCTCCCGACGGTCTGGAAGTCCACGGTGATGCAATAGGGGGTGCCCACCTCGTCCTGACGGCGGTAGCGCTTGCCGATGGACCCGGCGTCGTCGTAGTCCACCATAAAATACTTGCTCAGCTCGGTCTGGACCTCCCGGGCCTTATCCCCCAGCTTTTTGGACAGGGGCAGCACGGCGCACTTGAAGGGGGCCAGGGCGGGGTGCAGCCGCAGGACGGTGCGCACGTCGTTCTTCTCGGCGTCCACCACCTCCTCGTCGTAGGCGTCGCACAGGAAGGCCAGGGTGACCCGGTCGGCACCCAGGGAGGGCTCGATCACATAGGGGATATAGTGCTCATTGGTCTCCTGGTCGAAGTAGGTCTGATCCTTGCCGGAGGTGGTCTGGTGGGCCTTCAGGTCAAAGTCGGTGCGGCTGGCCACCCCCCACAGCTCACCCCAGTCGGTGAAGGGGAAGGCAAACTCAAAGTCGGTGGTGGCGTTGGAGTAGTGGCTCAGCTCCTCGGGGTCGTGGTCCCGGAGACGGAGGTTTTCGTCCTTGATGCCCAGGCCCAGCAGCCACTCATGACAGAACTTCTTCCAGTAGGCGAACCACTCCAGCTCGGTGCCCGGCTTGCAGAAAAATTCCAGCTCCATCTGCTCAAATTCCCGGGTGCGGAAGGTGAAGTTGCCCGGGGTGATCTCGTTGCGGAAGGATTTGCCCACCTGGCACACGCCGAAGGGCAGCTTTCTTCTGGTGGTGCGCTGGACGTTCTGGAAGTTGACAAAGATGCCTTGGGCGGTCTCGGGGCGGAGATAGACGGTGTTCTTGGCGTCCTCCGTGACCCCCTGGAAGGTCTTGAACATCAGGTTGAACTGGCGGATATCGGTCCAGTTGAACTTGCCGCAGGAGGGGCAGACGATCTGGTGCTCCTCCACAAACTCCTTCATCTGGGCCTGGGACATGGCGTCCACGCTGTGGCCCAGGTCGAAGCTGTGCTCCTGGCACCAGTCCTCAATCACCTTGTCGGCGCGGAAGCGCTCCTTGCACTCCTTGCAGTCCATCAGCGGGTCGGAGAAGCCGCCCACGTGGCCGGAGGCCACCCACACCTGGGGATTCATCAGGATGGCGGCGTCCAGACCCACGTTGTAGGGGTTCTCCTGGACGAACTTCTTCCACCAGGCTTTTTTGATGTTGTTTTTCAGCTCTACACCCAGGGGGCCGTAGTCCCAGGTGTTGGCCAGACCGCCGTAGATTTCACTGCCGGCGAAGATGAAGCCCCGGCCCTTGCACAGGGCCACAATTTTTTCCATGGTCTTTTCGCTGTTTTTCATAGTGTTGCACTCCTTATGATAATTTGTTCCTGTTATGCCAGTCATAGAGATAATTGGTGATAAAAACTCCAGCCAGATAGATATATGGGACAACCAAAATATTCCATATCAAGCCAAACGGCTTAATAAAGCAGCCCGCCAAAATGACAGGGAGAATTACCCCAGCCAGTACTGAACCAATCAAACGTCCACACCAGCCCAGCCACCGGTTGACCTTCTCATCCGGCCACTTTGTCATCCTTTCGCTGCGGTATTCACAGGAAACTCTCCCGGAAAACCAGGCAAGACCAACGAACGACAGCCAGATAAACCAAGGATGCTTTCTTTTCATACTGTCCTCTCTGATACCCGGCGGGCGGCCAAAGGCCGCCCCTACTGGGGGTCGATGGTGCGGAAAATAGATTTCAAGCCGCCGTTTTCGTACAAGAACTCAAGCTGTAACGTCAGATAAACCAACTCGCCGCCGGAGGTCAGCTCATAGTCCACGGCGAAACCGCTGCCGTCCTTGTACTCGAAAAACATCACTTCGTGGTGGTACTCATACTGCGGTTTAAAATTGCAGGGGACGCCGTACTCGTCGAACACATCGAAGTCGTTCATCTCCAGCGTGCCCTGGATACACTCCCGGATCTCGTCGGTGTTGTCCCACTCCATCTTGTCCACGCAGGAGGGCAGGTCCTCATACCGCTTCTCGTGGAGAACATGGCAGATGTTCTTCACCACCTCAATGGCCTGCTCCCTGTGCTGTTCGGTCATAAAATCACTCCTTTCCAAACAAAAACGCCCCGAGCCTTTCGGCTCAGGGCGAACAAAAACTGTCCGTGGTTCCACCTGAATTTCCCCTGGGGGGACACTCTAACCCGGTAACGGCGGGGACCGGCGGGGCATTTCCTCCCCGCGCTCCAGGGCGCCTTCCCGCCACAGCTTCGGAGGATTTGCACCGGCCATCCTCTCTCTAAAACCCCGCTGTGAGGTACTGTTCCCTGTCAAGGCTTTGTGACTTCCTATTGTATGCCAGTTCTCCCACTCTGTCAAGGGTATTTTAGCGGTTTTCAGCCTTTTTCCGCTCCAGCTGCTTTAAGTGCTCCCGGAGAACCAGGTTGATATAGCTGGACAGGGAGCGGTCCTCCAGTTCGGCCAAATATTTTATCTGTTCCAGGACAGGATTGTCAATGGTTATGCTTACCGATGTTTTAACAGGCTTCATAGAATCTCCCCTCCCTGAAGTATGATACTATAATTCCGCATTAAACATTGACATACAATGTATAATCGCGTAAATTAGTTTTAAATAGTGGGGGTGGTGAAATGTTTTCCAACGACTTTGAAGATGCCTTTTCACAGTTTTTAGAAGCACCTGAGTATGACGAGGCGGAAAATTACCTGTTTTCCATGGCTCGCCGGGCCTTTGCCGCCGGCTGGGTGGCTGCAGGAGGCGACCCGCCCAACGTGGGAAAGATTTTTCAGCTGTTCCCCGGCGGCGGGAAGGAAAAAATATAAAATTACTCTTGCAAAGATAGGATCGCTTGTGATATAATGACCTCGACCAACAAGTCTACCAACATTGTTGTCTTCACCAAAAATTGAACCCCTGGGAGAGCTGCTATCTCTCCCAGGGGTTCGGTTTATGCTCGGTTACCTTTTGTTGTGACGGTCAAACCACTTGCAGATGTAATGACCAACCACACTTGCTATGACAGCCACAATATAGTCTACCAACGTGTTCATATCTTCACCTCCTCCCTGTTGCCAGGGTGGAAAGGCAACCGCCCATATTATAGCAAAATTCGGCAAATGATGCAAGGGTGGCAGATGCGGAGGGAGTGTCCGCCCCTGCATAAAAAGCTGCGGGATGACTCTGGCGCACCTGTTTTTAGAAAATTGCACTTTTCCTTGCATTTTTGGCCGGAGGGAGTATAATAGGGTCAAATGGGGGTGTCTTGTCACCCCGACACAAGGAGGCTTTCCCTATGAAAGCGAAAACCAACCTGACCATGCTCTGCGACTTCTACGAGCTGACCATGGCCAACGGCTACTTCCAGACCGGCTTGCAGGACCGCATCTGCTATTTTGACGTCTTCTACCGCTCCGTCCCCGACAAGGGGGGCTTTGCCATCGCCGCCGGCCTGGCCCAGGTGGTGGAGTACATCCAGGAGCTGTGCTTTGACCAGGAGGATGTTGACTACCTGCGTACCAAGGGCTGTTTCAGCGAGGAATTTCTGGCCTTCTTGCGGGGCTTCGAATTCACCGGCGACATCTGGGCCGTCCCCGAGGGCACCCCGGTCTTCCCCAATGAGCCCATCCTCACCGTCCGGGCCCCGGCCATCCAGGCCCAGTTTGTGGAGACTTTCCTCCTGCTCACCCTGAACCACCAGAGTCTCATCGCCACCAAGTCCAACCGCATCGTCCGGGCCGCCGAGGGCCGGCCGGTGGCTGAGTTTGGCTCCCGCCGGGCTCAGGGGGCGGACGGCGCTCTGCTGGGGGCCCGGGCCAGCTACATCGCCGGCTGCGCCGCCACCGCCTGCACCATGGCCGACCAGCGGTACGGCTCCCCCGCCACTGGCACTATGGCCCACTCCTGGGTGCAGATGTTCCCCGACGAGCTTACGGCCTTCAAGACCTACTGCCGGCTCTACCCCAACAACGCCACCCTGCTGGTGGACACCTACAACGTGCTGAAGTCCGGCGTGCCCAACGCCATCCGGGCCTTCCGGGAGGTCCTGGTCCCCCAGGGCATCACCAAATGCGGCATCCGCCTGGACTCCGGCGACCTCACCTACCTCTCCCAGAAGGCCCGGGAGATGCTGGACGAGGCCGGATTCACCGACTGCAAGATCGTGGTCTCCAACGCCCTGGACGAGTACATCATCCGGGACCTGGTGCGTCAGGGGGCCCGCATCGACTCCTTCGGCGTGGGCGAGCGGCTGATTACCTCCCGCAGCGAGCCGGTGTTCGGCGGGGTCTACAAGCTGGCCGCCATCGAGGGGGACGACGGGACCATCATTCCCAAAATCAAGATCAGTGAGAACGCCGCCAAAATCACCACCCCCCACTTCAAGAAGATTTATCGCATCTTCTCCAAGGACACCGGCAAGGCGGAGGCCGATCTCATCTGCCTCCACGACGAGGAGTTTGACTTCTCCCAGCCCCTGGAGCTCTTCGACCCGGACGCTACCTGGAAGCGGAAGGTGTACACCGACATTGAGGCCCGGGAGCTGATGGTGCCCATCTTCCGGGGGGGCGAGCTGGTGTATCAGGTGCCCGACCTCCAGACCAGCCGGGCCTACTGCCAGCGGCAGGTGGACGCCCTGTGGGACGAAGTGAAACGCTTCGAGAACCCCCACAACTACTACGTGGACCTGTCCCAGAAGCTGTGGGATATCAAGCAGTCTTTGCTGAACAGCCACGAGGTGAAATAAAACTTTTCTCTTGCATATCCCGGCGCAACTGTGTTATAATCAATCTGTACCCAGGCAGAAATGAGCGTCTCCCATGGGTATCACCAAAAAAAGAACCCCGGAGAGGTGTGACTCTCCGGGGTTTCGCTATGGTTACCGCCCTTTGCTGTGGCCATCAAACCATTTGCAAATGTAGTATGCGATAACATTTGCGGCGACGGCTAGTAAGAGTTCTCGAGCGTCTCCCATAGGGTTTCACCTCCTTCCCTTGCACAGGGAGGGGCAGGGCGGCATTGCTATTGTATCAGGCTTCGACCCATTTCGCAAGCAGAAAGAAAGCACCTCACCTTTTCGGTGAGGTGCTTTGGTATTGCGACAGGGCTCAAATCAGGCTCAGGGCCAGGGTAATGACGATCCAGAGGATAGCTACCCACTTGGTCATCTTGGCCAGTTTGGCGTCCAGGCTCTTGGCCTTGTTCTTGGACAGGAAGGTGTCAGCGCCGCCGGCGATGGCCCCGGACAGGCCGGCGCTCTTGCCGGACTGGAGCATCACCACGGCGATAACGGCCAGGCCGCACAGGACCTGAATGATGGTAAGGACTAAATTCAGTGTATTCATGTCTCTCGTTCCTTTCAAGGCCCTGGGGCCGAAAATTGACGGCGGGAAAAACCCGGAAGTAACAAACAGCATACCACAGTTTTAAACGGATTGCAAGTATTTTTCCCTAACTTTCAGGAATTTTCCTGTCTGATATAGTAGGTGGCCCCGTTTTGGCATACCTCGTCCAGCCGGCCGGCGTCCACCAGGTACTCGATGAAGAAGCGGACGTTGCGCTCAAAGCGCAGGGAGCGGGAGGGCTTGTGGGTGAGCAGCTTGTAGTGCAGGCAGGCCGCCTCAGCGATCTGGCTGGCCGTCATGGGCCGGCCCACCAGGGAGAGGATTTCCTCCGCCCGGCGGTGGATCAGGGCCTGATTGGCGTCGATCAGAGGGCCGATCTCCGCCCCGGAGCACACCCCCCGGTGGGCCATGACGTAGAAGTCGCAGCCCAGCCCCCGCAGCTTCTCCCGGCTGTCCAGGGCCATGCGCTGGCTCAGGTTGTAGGGCAGCTTGGCCTCCAGCAGCTCCTGGCTGAGGAGGGCGTCGGCGGTGTAGCACACGTTGTCCGGGGTGACGGTACACACGTGTCCCGAGGAGTGCCCCGGGGTGTGGACAATACGGAAATCCGCCCCGCAAAAGGAGAAGGGGCCGTCCGCAGGCGGAATGATCACGTCGGGCGTGTGCAGCATGCAGGACGACTCCCGCTCCACCGTTCCCGGGGAGAGGGTGAGGAAGTAGCACTTGAGCGTCAGCAGGGAGGAGCACATACCCGCCTCGGGAAAGGTGAGGGCCACCTTCGTGCCGTATTTCTCTTGAAAATAGCCATTGTTGGCGCAGTGGTCCACGTGGGCGTGGGAGCACAGCACCCCGGCGGGGGTCAGCCCGGCTGAGCGCAGGGTGTCGTCCAGCTCATCCCGCTCCCCCGGCAGGCCGGTGTCCAGCAGGACGCACCGTCTGTCATCCAGCCGGTACAGGGGGATCAGCTCGCTGGCCTCAATGACCCAGGTGTTTCCCTTGATTTGTGTCAGGTTCATAAGATTCCTCCCGGAAACATTGTGTAGGGCGCGACGACCCGGCGCGCCGTTTTTAGGAATAGGGTGGCCTGCGGGAGACGGGCCGCCGAGGTCGTCGGCCCCTACGCAATGCGTTTTGTAGGGGCGCATATTATGCGCCCGCAGTTCTACATTCTGCATAGGGGCGGACGATATCCGCCCCTATAGCCCCAGCTCCTTTTCCAGGTCCTCCGCCAGCCGGATCACCGCCCATGCCTGGGAATTGGTGGTCCGGGTGTCCTTGATCTGCTGGTAGACCTGGGCCTGATAGCCCATCTCGGCCAGCATTTTTGCCACATTGTAGTTCATGACAATTGTGTGGGAGTACTGCTGGGCCGTGCCGTCCAGAATCATGTCAATGACAGCCTGGCGGCTTTCAAAATGGTCGAACCAATCAAATACGTCTTCCATTGACTGCTTCAAATCCTGATACATTGCCTCCATGTCGGTCCGCTTAAAAATATACCAGAACTGCTTATTATAGGAAAATTCCTCACCCTTTTTTCCGTATTCGTCGGTGGGGGTCGGATTGTATCCGGAATTTCTGATTTGGCAGGCGTATTCCTTGAATGCTCGGTTTTTAATGGCTGGCTCCGGCTCAAAATAGACGCCGGTGTTAATCATGAAGCCCAGCCGGAGGTCCTTCTGATTCCACTTGTCTTTTCGGAAATTGACAATCTTTCCCAGACCGTCCGGACCGAACCAGCGAAAATTCTGCCCTGCCCGCTTGAAGCCCCGCGGCTGAAATATCTCTGTATACGCCCGCTTCAACAGCTGGGTATATTTGTCCTCAATGGGCGTGGGGTCAAGAAATTCCTGTAGCTTTCCCAGCAGACCGCTTGACCGTTCCATAGATGCACCTCTCTATCTTTTATAATAGGATACATGCTCAATCTGAAGGGAGATGTCCCCCTCGAAGGCGATCTCCCCCCGCCGGCGGGCGCCGCAGTCGGTAAAGCTGAGGACGGCGGTATCCTCTAAGGGAAAGGCGGCAGAAAAGGGCTGGGGCTCCGACAGGTCCACCCAGAAGCAGCAGGACAGGTTGACTGAGGAGACGCCTGTAATCACCAGGGCCAGGTCGTGGTAGTAGGACAGGTCAAAGCTGCCTACAAGGGTCAGGGTCTCCCCTTCCAGCCTGTCGATTCGGAAATCAGAAATCTCCTTTAACCGGATGTGCCGGTTCAGGGCCTCCACTGCGGACGCGATGCCGTGCTGCTTTTGTTGATCCACAGTGCCCTATCCCTCTCTCTGCTTCAAATACACCATCAGTACCGCCACGTCCGCCGGGGACACCCCGGACATCCGGCCCGCCTGGCCCAGGTTTTTGGGGCGGATGGCATCCAGCTTCTGCCGGGCCTCCAGCCGCAGGCCGGCGATGGACGCATAGTCGATGTCCTCCGGCATGGGCCGCTCCTCCAGGCGGCGGACCTCCTCCACCTGGCGCAGCTGGCGTTCGATGTACCCGGCGTATTTGATGGTAATTTCCGCCTCGCTGACCACCGCCGGGTCCAGGGTCGGCCGGGCGGGGTCGAAGGGGGCCAAATCGGCGTAGGACAGCCGGGGGCGGCGGAGCAGGTCGGCCAGCCGGGCCCCGTCCTTCACCGGGGGCTCCCCCCGGGCCTCCAGCAGGGCGGCCAGCTCCGGGGTGGGCGGCGTGCCGGTGTGCTCCAGGCGGCGGACCTCCCGGTCCACGGCCTCGTATTTCCGCTGCACCCGCTCATATTGTTCCCGTGAGACCAGCCCCAATTCAAAGCCGACAGGGGCAAGCCGCCGGTCGGCGTTGTCCTGGCGGTGGAGCAGGCGGTACTCAGTGCGGGAGGTCATCATCCGGTAGGGCTCGTTGGTGCCCTTGGTGACCAGGTCGTCGATGAGCACCCCAATGTACCCCTGGTCCCGGCGGAGGATCAGGGGCGGCTTTCCCTGGATTTTCAGGGCGGCGTTCACCCCGGCCACAAAGCCCTGGACAGCGGCCTCCTCATAGCCGGAGGAGCCGTTGAACTGCCCCGCCCCGTACAGGCCGGGGACGGCCTTGGTCTCCAGGGTGGCCTCCAGTCCGGTGGGATCCACGCAGTCATACTCAATGGCGTAGGCGCACCGGGTCATCTCGGCCTGCTCCAGGCCGGGGATGGTGTGGAGCATCTGGATCTGCACCTCCTCAGGCAGGGAGGAGGAGAAGCCCTGGATATACAGCTCCTCGGTGTCCAGCCCCATGGGTTCGATGAACAGCTGGTGGCGCTCCTTGTCGGGGAAACGCTCCACCTTGGTCTCGATGGAGGGGCAGTAGCGCGGGCCCACCCCCTCGATGGTGCCGTCGTAGAGGGGGGAACGGTCCAGGTTGGCCCGGATGACCCTGTGAGTCTCCTCGTTGGTATAGGTCAGCCAGCACACCGCCCGGTTTTCCGGAGGGCGCTCCGTCTGAAAGGAGAAGGCCAGCCCCTCCCCGTCCCCCTCCTGGAGCTCCATTTTGGAGAAATCCACGCTGCGGGCGTTGACCCGAGGGGGCGTGCCCGTCTTGAACCGGCGGATGGACAGGCCCAGCTTTATCAGCGATTGGGTCAGGGCCAGGGCGGCGGACAGGCCGTCGGGGCCGGAGTCCCGGACCACCTCTCCCACCACGATGCGGCCCCCTAAATGGGTGCCGGTGGCGACGACAGCGGCCTTCACCTCATACACCGCCCCGGTGTGGGTGACCACCCCGGACACCGCGCCGTCTTCGGTGAGGATATCCACAATTTCCGCCTGCTTCACCCACAGGTTCTCCTGCTTCTCCAGGGTGTGCTTCATCACCTTCTGGTACTCCCGGCGGTCGGCCTGGGCCCGGAGGGACCAGACGGCGGGGCCCTTGCTCCGGTTGAGCAGCCGGTACTGGATGCAGGCCTTGTCGGCGGCTTTGGCCATCTCGCCCCCCAGGGCGTCCAGCTCCCGGACCAGATGGCCCTTCCCCGTCCCCCCGACAGCCGGATTGCAGGGCATGTTGCCCACCGCGTCCAGGTTGACGGTGAAGCAAAGGGTTTTCATCCCCATCCGGGCGGCGGCCAGCGCGGCCTCGATGCCCGCGTGGCCCGCCCCGATGACGGCGATATCAAATTGTCCAGCGAAATAGGTCTTCATAGACGGCGCTCCCCAGGATAGATTCGCCGTGTATTGTATCACGGTTTGGTGTTTGGGGCAAGGGGTCTTGTTTTCATTTACCTATCATGGTATAATTAAAATGGTACAATAAATCATATCTTTGTGATTTAGAAGGAGGTTTTGCGGCATGAGTAACCGTGAACGATGTAACGCCATTCTGGACAGCTTCAGCGACACGCAGCTTATCAATGTTGTGGCTGTGCTCCAGGCCATGAAGCAGGCAATTGATGATACGGCAGACGAGGCATTCTGTGAAAAAATGGCGCGGGATTATGAGAATGACCCGGAGCGGGGTGACCCCATGCCCATTGAGGACTTTGCGAAACAGCTGGGGATTGTGCTGTGAAGTATAAGATTTTGATTGAAAAGCCCGCCCGAAAGTTTATTCTGACCCAGTCCAGGGACCAGCAGGAGCGGATATTGAGGGCACTTTACAAGCTTCCGTTTGAGGGAGATGTATCACCTATGCGGGGGCACAAAGGGCAATATCGGGTCCGCATCGGCACGTACCGGGCAATTTACTATCTGTACAACGATATTTTGACCGTCCAGGTCATCAAGGTAGACAACCGGGGCGGCGTTTACAAAGGGTAAGTATCAATATGAACCACGAATATTTCATGGCCGAGGCCCTGCGTCTGGCCCGGGAGGCCATCACTGACGGCGATGTGCCGGTGGGGTGCGTCATCGTGAAGGACGGGGAGATTATCGGCCGGGGCCGCAACCGCCGGGAGGCGGGCGGCGACGCCACCGCCCACGCGGAGGTGGAGGCCATCCGGGAGGCCTGCGCCCGGCTGGGGAGCTGGCGGCTCCACGGCTGCGCCCTGTATGTCACCCTGGAGCCCTGCCCCATGTGCGCCGGAGCCATCATCAACGCCCGGATCGAGGAGGTGCGCTACGGCGTGAAGGACCCCAAGGCGGGGTGCTGCGGGTCGGTGCTCAACCTGTTTGAGGAGCGATTTAACCACCGTCCCCGCATCTACCAGGGCCCCCTGGAGCGGGAGTGTGAGGCGGTGCTCCAGGAATTTTTTCAAGGTCTGCGGTGACGCTATTTCGGGAAAAGCTCCTCAAAAGAAACACGCAGAACCTCTTTTACGCAGCGCAGCTCGTCTGGATAAATGTGCCGCTGTCCAGCTTCGATTTTAGCCAGACAGCTTCTGGTGATATCACAGCCACGGACTTGCAGTTGGGCGGATAACTGTTCCTGTGTCAGCCCTCGCTGCTCCCGAAGTGTGCGGATATTTTGTCCCAGAGCATATTCATACGCTTTATTCAAAACCCCACATCCTTTGCACCAATTTCGGAACAAACATAGTTTGACAATAGCAAAGGAATGGGGTATAATTGCTCCGATATCGGTGCAAACAAAGGAGGCATTATAAAATGGGATTTGACGTAAGCTGGCATCCAATCAGTCAGAAGGAGATGTTCCACTGGTATTTCGACCGGCTGGAGGAGGTGCGCTCAGGGGACCACTCCGGGCTTATGGCGCTGACGGAGGAGTACCGGATGGGCAGCGACAACGGCAACGAGAAATTCTGCGCCGCCCGGTACCAGGAGATTATGGAGACGGCGGCGAAGGTCCAGCCGAGGGAGTCCTTCGACAAGACCCACAGCTACATCCTGGCGGCGGTTCAGGGGCTGTTCCGCACCTATTACTACACCCGGGGCGGACTGTACTCCAACCTGATGGACCAGCCAGCCATGGCGGCCTACACCCTGCCCTTCCAGAAGATTCTGGGGGACCGGCTTTCAAATCCGGTTCAGAACTGCATTCTGGAAAACTACAGCGGCGGGGTGTACATCCCGGAGGACCAGGTGCCCCGGCTGCTGGCCGACGGCCAGAGCGGCCCGGTCCGGGCGGCGCTGGAGTCGGTCTTTGGCAACACGCTGCCTGTATTTTTCAAGGCCCTGGAGCACGCCGGGCGGGAGAACCTGGGGCTGCTGGAGGCCACCGAGGTCATTGAGCCCAACCCCATGAATATCCAGGAGACGGTGTGCCGTTCCTATTTGAATAACTGCGACATAGAAGGCGTGACCATCTATGTGGAGACCTGCCGGCGGCAGCTGGAGGAGGCCATCCGCGCCCAGGGCGGCGATCCGACCACGGCCCAGGTGGAGCGGCAGGTACATACCGTGAACGTTCCGGACCCGCCCGCCCCGGAGGCGGCCAGGAAGAAGAAAGCGGGATGGCTGAAAAAGCTTTTTGGCGGAAAATAGCGGCTCCTCCTTCCGGCGGGAAATTTTCTCGAAAAGATTTAAAGCTTTTGTAACATCTTGAAAGAACTTTTGTAAAATCTTTTGTCTATACTCATACTCGCAAGGCAAGAACATCTTTTCATTCTATCCTCCATTTTTTGAAAGGCTGACGGGTCGCTCCGTTGGCCTTTCTCTCTGTCTGGAGGCCTGTCTAAATCTGCCAAAAGGTCCTGCGCCCCTCCAAAATTTTTTGGATGATTTAATCCTTTTGTAACAACTGACGTTGGATTTGTTAATATCTTTCCTGTATTATAAAATCTGCAAGAGACAGTTCGTTTCATTTTAATCCTCTTTTTCAACGGGAAGCCCCGGATACCTTGGAGCAGGTATCCGGGGTTTTTCGCATTATGGTGCTTATAGCTTGCGGAACCTTGTAATGGAGGTCCAGTTTTCAGGAAATCCCATAGCTGAAAGAAGTTCTTTTTCCTGAATGGCTGTCGTACTGCGCTTAAACTTGTTAATCAGCAGCACAAGTTCCTGCTTCAGCGCCAAAAAATCGTTTTTCGGCAAAAGATACCGCAGTGCGATGACCACGGAAAACAGGTCTGACTTTCCGCAGCTGTATTGGGCTCCTGTTTTTGGAATCCCGAGCTTTTGATGCAGGAGCAGATCGGGGATGCTTTCCCGAAAGCGGTGGGAAAACAACCGTTCATTGTGGGCGCAGACGTTTCTGTATTTGGAAAGGATGCTTAAAACAGCGGACAACTGACGTTCGTTGATGCCCGGAAAATTCGCGCTGATTTTAATTTGGAGATTTTGAGGCAGCAGCATGTACATTTTTGAGAGGGTGCCAAATGTGACGGCATTTAAAAGCACCCAGAGAGGAACATTGTGATTTCGGGATACATAGTGCCGGATGTACACATAGGGACTGTTGGGCGCGTAAATAATACCGGATAATTTGTAAATCAGCTTGTCAACCCGCGGTATGTTGTCACCTGAGTACTGATAATTGCTTTTGTCCAGATAGGCCTGCTGGGATTCTCCATACTTTTCAGAAAAGTAGTATGACATCAGGGAGCGAATGTGCCGCTCCACCCGGCACAGGTAGGGCAGAAACAGCTCACGCAGGCTGCGGTCAAATTCATAAAGCGCAACCAGGTCCTCAAATCGGGTGCCAGCCTTATATTTCCCGGTTGCCTGGTCCTTGAACAGATGCTTATACCCGGTGACGAGAGCAAAGTAACTGTTCTGCCGAAGCATTGCTTCCGCATAAGGCTCGTCCTGAATCATCAGGCCCTTCTCGTCACGCAGCTTCGCAATCTGCTGCGGATAGGTCAAAAACGGTTTTGCCATCCGGTCAGTCACCACCTGACATTTATAAAAAAAGAGGGCCCCCGCAGGAACCCCCTGGGTCGCAGGCCTCACAGGTTTCTGCAACACAATCACTGAGATTACTATACCAGCAGTTATAACCTTTGTCAAGGACTTTCCCACACATTTTTCCACATTGGGTACGCGGGGACTGGTGGACAGTCCGGGTTCGGTCAGCTTGCCGGCCAGCATCCCAATCCATAGTATGCGCCGCACACCGGATTTGTTGTAAAAATGATTCGATTTCAAAAAACGGCCCGGAGCAAAGCTCCGGGCCATGAGGCGTACTATTTACGAAAATCTTAGCACTTCTCAAAAATGGTGGCAACGCCCATGCCGCCGCCGATGCACAGGGTGGCCAGGCCCTTCTTGGCGTCGTCCCGCTTGGCCAGCTCGTGGAGCAGGGTGACGATGATCCGCGCGCCGGAAGCGCCCACGGGGTGGCCCAGGGCAATGGCGCCGCCGTTAACGTTGACCTTGCTCATGTCGAAGTTCAGCTCACGGGCCACGGCGATGGACTGGGCGGCAAAGGCCTCGTTGGCCTCCACCAGGTCCATGTCCTCGATCTTCAGGCCGGCCTTGTCCAGGGCCTGACGGGAGGCGGGCACGGGGCCCACGCCCATAATCTTGGGATCCACGCCGCCCTGGCCCCAGCTGACCAGCTTGGCCATGGGCTTCAGGCCGTACTTCTCAACGGCCTCCTTGGAGGCCAGCACGATGGCGGCGGCGCCGTCGTTGATGCCGGAGGCCTGGCCGGCGGTCACGCGCTGGACATGCTTCTTGGCGTCGGCCTCGTGGACGCCGGCGGGCTGGAAGGTGTGGACAATTTCGTCCTCCACGCCCTCGGGGCCGCAGGGGAAGGCGCCGCGCAGCTTGGCCAGCTTATCCAGGGGGGACAGGCGGGGGAATTCGTCCTTTTTGAACTCCACCATTTCCTTCTTGACCTTAATCATCACGGGGACGATCTCGTCGTCGAACTTGCCGGCTTCCATGGCGTCGGCGGCCTTCTTCTGGGAGTTGTAGCCGAACTCGTCCAGCTCCTCACGGGTGATGCCCCACACGTCGCAGATGTTCTCGGCGGTGGTGCCCATGTGGTAGTTGTTATACACGTCCCACAGGCCGTCCTTGATCATGGTGTCCACCATCTTATTGTCGCCCATGCGGGCGCCCCAGCGGGCGGCGGGGATGGCGTAGGGGGCGGCGGACATGTTCTCGGTGCCGCCGGCCACGATGATCTCAGCGTCGCCCAGGGCGATGGTCCGGCCGGCCTCAATGACCGACTTCATACCGGAGCCGCACACCATGCCCACGGTGTAGGCGGGGACGGAGGTGGGGATGCCGGCCTTCAGGCTGGCCTGACGGGCCACGTTCTGGCCCAGACCGGCGGTGAGGATGCAGCCGAACATAACCTCGTCCACGTTCTCGGGCTTTACGCCGGCCCGGTTCAGGGCCTCTTTGATGACGGTGGCGCCCAGCTCGGCGGCGGGGGTGTCCTTCAGGGACCCGCCGAAGGAACCGATGGCGGTGCGGCAGCAGTTGACGACATAAACTTCTCTCATGATGTGTATTACCTCCTGAATTTTTATAGGGCGCTCCGGGGAGTGCCCGGGATAACCGCTCTTGCACTTCATTATACCGAAGACCCGGCGAAAATGCAATAAGATTTTCTACGGTTTTTGGGCGAAGAAAACGCCTTCCCCCTTCAAGGGGGAAGGCTTAAACTGTCAAAAAACCTCCGCCCCCGCAGGGCCGACTCCCCCTGACAGGGGGAGATGTCGGCGAAGCCGACAGAGGGGGCAGGCTCCTTTTGAAAGGAGCTGTCAGCCGAAGGCTGACTGAGGATTGTATTTTGCCGAAGGCAAAATGTATGAAATAATCCTAATCCTTGTTTACTTCGTATGTTTTGCTTCGCAAAACGCAATCCTCCGCCCCAGTGTGCGCACTGGGGCACCTCCTTTCTAAAGGAGGCTTTTTGGCGCAGTCCTTTGGGCTGTGCGTTTTAATACGCGGCGCGGTCCGCACAGTGGACGGGGTTAATGCGCTGCCGTGTCGGGATAGGCCGGGTCATAATCTGCGGTTTCGTGGGCTGCCAGGGAGTACCCCTCCTCAAAGATGCCGGTCTGCTCCAGCACGGCCAGGGTGTGGCGCGCCTGGGGGGTGAGGGTGACATAGAGGCAGTTGTTGGAGGGAGAGGTCTCATAATAGGCCCTTCCGCTGGCGGCGGGGCCGGCGGTCTCACTGCGGTCGTAGGACATCTCAAAGATCAGATCGGTCTGGTAGGTGTTTTCCCTGCGCTCCGTATCCATGTTAAAGAGGTAGCGCACACCGATGGTCCCCTCGTCAAAGTCGGCCTGGACCGCGTCCCACAGCTCCTGGCGGTAGTCGTCCAGGTAGAGATTGTCGCTGTAGGGCGCTCCGTTCAGGTTAACCCGGTCCAGATAGGCGGAGGTGAGGCGGCCGTCCTCCAGGAACTTGTCAAAGCCATATGCCGTGGCCACCAGCTCCCGGTCGGCAAGGAGCTGCTGCATGGCGTGGGCCACGGTGCCGGGGGTATCCAGGTCGCCGGCGCGGATGGGGACGCCTGCGTATCTCCGCCTCAGCTCGCTGCCGTTGGAGAGCTGGTAGGTGAGGTAGGCGGAGGTGTAGTCGTTGTCCGAGTCGAGGTCCAGGCCCTCGCGGTCCCGGTTGTCCACGATGGCCTGGTGGAGGGCGGTAATGATCTGGATTTGATTGGGATCATCGAGGTAGGCGCCGAGAGAACGGCCGCCGTCGGAGGGGTAACCCATATCAAGCGTCACCTCCACCGACGTCACCTGACCGGGGGCGGGTACCCGGCCCGCCACGCCAAACACGTCGGCCAGACAGCCCAGGCACAGGGCCAGCAGCACAGCGGCCATCACCGCCGCCCCCTTCCAGGCCCTGAACACCCGGAAGGACTTTTTCAAAAGCATTTCGGCGGCGAAATAGCCCACCGCCGACCAGAGGAGGATGAAGGGAATCAGGGCGGTGAGGCTGTAGAAGTTGAAGAAGACGACGGTGAACATACCGAAGCACAGCCCGACGCAGAAGGACACGCCGTATTTGAACAGGGGCCGCACCAGGGGGATGGACACCACGTCCCCGGCGGTCTCCACATGCCGCCGGCGGTAGACATACAGGGAGACCAGGAACAGGGCCGCCCCCGCGAGGGCGTAGACCGCCACCGTTACGGGGCTGCTGAGCTGGTTTCCCTCATCGCCAACGCCGTAGTTCACCGCGCGGCTCAGGGCGTGTGCCGGGGTGAGGTATTCCACCACCGTCAACACCCCGGAGCTGCTCCAGTAGCCGTAGAAGAATTCCGACATCAGTGCGTCCACCAGGGCCCAGAGCCCGGAGACCAGGCAGTTGAGGATAAAGTAGAAGGCGGGCAGGGCCAGAATGTGGCCGGTGAACATGGCGCAGAAGGCGGCGAAGGAGAAGAAAAACAGGCAGATGCCGCTCTGGGCCAGCAGCCAGGTCAGCAGGGCGGACAGGGCCGTGCCCCATTGCTCCATGGGCAGGAATGACACCTCCACCGCGGCGGTGAGCACCCCCGCCGCCGCCAGAGGCAGCAGCAGGAAAGAGAGCCCCGCCAGGTACTGGGTGGTAAACAGGGCTTCCCGCCGCAGGGGCAGGGCGTGGGTCCAGCAGGCGGAACGGCTGTTATAGAGGTAGCCGAACACCGCCATGGCGCACAGAATGGCAAAGAGCAGGGCCAGGAACACGCCGGGGGACAGCAGGCTGGGGACGTTTTCGGCGTCTTGCAGCATAAAGCGCAGGGCATTGGAGCTCGACTGGCGGGAGTAGCGCAGCCAGCTGTTGAGGAAGTTCAGGGGCAGCAGAAAGAGCCAGCCCAGCCCCCACAGCCCCCACAGCCCCCACAGGGGCCAGAAGCGGGCCAGGGTCTTGCGGTAGAGGGTGCCGTTAAAGTACGATGTCGCGGACCGCATAGTCCTCACCTCCCAGTTCATAGATAAAGATTTCCTCCAGTGTCAGGGGCAGGGCCTCCATGAGAATGGGGGCGAAGCCCGCCATGCGGGTTTTAATCTCCGCCGGGCTGCCCCGGACAATGAGGGTGAACACCCGCCCGATCTGAGAGGTATGGAGCACGTTCAGGTCACGGGGCAGCTCGGGCAGCTTACCGTCGGCAAAGGCGATTTGAAGCTTCACTACGTTGTCCTGCAAATCGGTGAGGGACCGCTCCAGCAGCACCCTGCCGTGGGACAGGATGCCCACATGGTCGCACACGTCCTCCAGCTCCCGCAGGTTGTGGGAGCTGACCAGCACGGTGGTCCCCCGCTGGGCCACGTCCCCCATGAGCAGGGACCACACCTGCCGCCGCATCACCGGGTCCAGGCCGTCCACCGGCTCATCAAGGACCAGTACATCCGGATTGCAGCACAGGGCCAGCCGGAAGGCACTCTGCTTCTGCATCCCCTTGGACAGCCGCCGGATGGGCAGCTTTTCATCCACCTCCGGGAAGGCCTCGGCCAGGGCCTCGTACCGCTTTGCGTCGAAATTTGGGTACATCCCCCGGTAAAAGCGCATCATATCCCGGGTGGAGGCGGAGTTGAAGTAGTACAGCTCGTCGGGGATGGCGGCGATCCTGGCCTTTACCGCCGGATTTTCGTAGACCTGATCCCCGTCCACCAGCACCGACCCGGAGTCGGGCCGGTAAATGCCCATGATGTGCCGCAGAATGGTGGATTTGCCCGCCCCGTTGGGGCCCACCAGCCCGTAGATGGAGCCCTTCTCCGCCGTCATGGTGAGACCGTCCAGGGCGCGAAAGCCGTCGAAGGTCTTTACCACATTGATTACCTTAATCATTCGTTTCTCCCCCTTCCAGCGCCCGGACGCGGGCCCAAAGCTCCTCGCCGCTTACCCCCAGGAACAGCAGTTCCCCCGCCGTCTGGTCGAAGGTGTGCAGCAGGTCATGCTTGCGCCCCTCGTCCACCCCGGTGTTGGGGGCGGCGAAGGAGCCCTTCCCGGGCACCGAGTAGACATAGCCCTCCGACTCCAGGGCCTCGTAGGCCCGCTGGATGGTGTTGGGGTTGATGGCCAGCGACCCGGCCATGGTGCGCACCGAGGGGAGCTTCTCCCCCTCCTGTATCACCCCTGTGACCATCAGCCGCCGCAGACCGTCCTTCACCTGCTCATAAATGGGCCGGGCGTCCCGGTAGTCTAAATTCAACATCACAGCTCCTCCTTTCCGGATACTGTACTAACTGTATTAGTACGGTCAGTATATAACAGCGGCGGGGGAAATACAATTAAGAATTGATTAAGATTTCTTAATGTTAGGTACGAAACAGCGTTAAAATACAATATGTTGTAGGCAAACAGATTTGGTGCAAAAAAGTCCACAAGAAACCCCGGGAAAGTTCGTAAAAATTGCGGATTCTATTTTCGATGCAATGTTGCTATAATAAAAACGCAGAATGGGGTAATCCTGTTCTGTCAGATACGAGATTGACGTCCCGTCATCTCTGCCTCTGCGCTTCTCAAAGAGGTGAGCCCCTACCTGCCTGCAAGAGTGGGGAGCGAAAAAAGCGGTGAACTCTGTCCGTAATTAAGAGGGCGAAAAAAGCGGCGACCCCCTGCCGGAAGTGGGGAACGAAAAAATGCGGGACGGCCTTGCTGTCCCGCATTTCTTGTTACAAAGGAGGCCGTATGGGCAGGCTGCGATTTTACCATGTCCGGGAGGATTATATTGAATTTCTCCATAAAATGGACAACCGTGTCCAGCATAACAAGGGACAGAGGCGGCCATATGTGGGAATCGTGCTGAAAATCGGGAGCTTCGATTATTACGTTCCACTGGAGTCTCCCAAGCCGAACCATGTCAACCTGAAATCGGGCGGTCCCGTTCTGAAGCTGGATGGCGGGACGCTGGGAATTATGGGCTTTAACAACATGATTCCGGTACATAAATATCAGCTGTTGGATTTTGACATTCTGGCAGAGCCGGACGAGCGGTATCGGGCGCTGCTGCTGAAACAGCTGGACTATTGTGAAAAGAACCGGGCATTGATTTTTGCCAGGGCGCAAAAGACCTATGAGAAGGCAGTTGCCGGAAACAACCCGTTTTATCAAAAGGTTTGCTGTAATTTCAAGCGCCTGGAGGCGTGCTGCGGGAAATACAGGGCGAAGAATACCACGCCTGTCTGATTTTACGAGGAGGAACCAATTATGTATCAAACCATCGGCTTTATCGGCACCGGAAACATGGGCTCTGCCGTGGCCCGGGCGGCGGCCCGGAGCGGGCTGGCCGAGACCATCCTGCTGTCCAACCGCACCCCCGCCAAGGCGGAGGCCCTGGCGGCAGAGCTGCCTGGCGCGGTCCTGTCCACCAACGAGGAGATCGCCCGCACCGCCAAGCTCATCTTTTTAGGGGTGAAGCCCCAGATGATGCAGCTGGTGCTGGACCCCCTGGAGCCCATCCTGCGCAAGCGGGAGGACCGGTTCATTCTGGTCACCATGGCGGCGGGCCTGACCTGCGACCGGATTCAGGATATGGTAGACCTGGACTGCCCCGTCATCCGCATCATGCCCAACACCCCCTCCGCCATCGGAGCCGGAGTGGTGCAGTACTGCGGCCAGCTGGCGACGGTGGAGGAGCTGGACGCCTTTGCCGCCTTGATCGCCCCCGCCGGACTGGTGGACCCGGTGCCCGAGGGATTTATCGACGCGGCCAGCGCGGTGTCCGGCTGCGGCCCCGCCTTCGCCTACCTGTTTCTGGAGGCTCTGGCCGACGGCGGCGTGGCCTGCGGCCTGCCCCGGGACAAGGCCGTGGCCTACGCTGCCCAGATGGCCGTCGGAGCGGCCCGGATGGTGCTGGAGAGCGGCCAACACCCCGGCGCTTTGAAGGACGCCGTCTGTTCCCCCGGCGGCACCACCATCCAGGGCATCCGGGCCCTGGAGAAGGGCGGCTTCCGGTCCGCCGCCATGGAGGCGGTGATTGCCGCCTATGAGAAGACGGTGAGTTTGAGCAAAAAGTAGGGACGCTTCATGAAGCGTCCGCCGCACCCCCTCCAAAGGGCGGACACATTGTGAGAGGGCGGACGCATCGTGATGCGTCCCTACAGCAAAAACGCAGTAAGGAGTGAAAACCATGCGTATTGTAGTAAAAGTAGGCACCTCCACCCTGGCCCACGCCACCGGGCGGCTGAACATCCGCCACGTGGAGGAGCTGGTGAAGGTGCTGTCCGACCTGAAGAACGCAGGGCACGAGATGATCCTGGTGTCCTCCGGGGCCATCGGCATGGGGGTGGGCAAGCTGAATCTGCCCGGCAAGCCCTCCGACATGCCCACCAAGCAGGCGGCGGCGGCGGTGGGCCAGTGCGAGCTGATGTACACCTATGACAAGCTGTTTTCCCAGTACAACCACACGGTGGCCCAGATCCTGCTGACCAGCGAGGATGTGGACAACGACGGCCGCCGGCAGAATTTTGAAAACACCATGGCCCGGCTGCTGGAGCTGGGAGCCCTGCCCGTCATCAACGAGAACGACACGGTGGCCACCGCCGAGATCAAGGTGGGGGACAACGACACCCTGGGGGCCATTGTGGCCTGCTCGGTGGGGGCGGACCTGCTGGTCCTCCTGTCCGACATCGAGGGGCTGTACACCGCCGACCCCCGGAAAGACCCCGCCGCCAAACTGATTCCCACGGTGGAGGCTGTCACCCCTGAGATCGAGGCCCTGGCCGGGGGCAAGGGCAGCGAGCTGGCCACCGGCGGAATGGAGACCAAGCTGCGGGCGGCCAAGATGGTCACCGCGGCCGGCTGCGACATGGTAATTACCAACGGAGAGCACCCCGAGCGTCTCTACGACATCGCCGAGGGCAAGGCGGTGGGCACCCGCTTCCTGGGGGCGCGGGTATGAACCAGGAACAGCTTCAGGCCCTGGCCCAGGAGACGGTGGAAATCAGCCGGGTGGGGCGCTATTCGGTAAACGGTCAGGTCATCCTGTATGACGCCTGCCGGCCTGCTGAGCTGTGGACCGCCGGGGCGCTGGATAAGCTGGTGGAGGAGACGGTCCTTCCAGCGGAGGGCTCCGCCGCCGCCCTGGAGGTCCGGGGCGAGGGGACGGTAGACGCCATTTTCCGCCTGGCTGATGGGGAGACCCTCTGCCCTAAGATCGGGGTGTTGAATTTCGCCTCCGCCAAAAATCCTGGGGGCGGTTTTCTCAACGGCTCGGTGGCCCAGGAGGAGTGCCTGGCCTTCTGCTCCAATCTCTACCACACTCAGACCACCGGCCAGGGGCCCCGATACTACGAGATCAACCGGGCCAACCGGGACCCGGTGTACACTGACACCATGCTCATTGGCGACGTCACCTTCTTCCGCACCAGTGATTACGCCCTGACGGAGCACAGCATCACCTGCCCGGTGATCACCGCCCCCGCCGTCAACATGGGGATTGTCCTGCGCAACGGGGACAGCGCAGACCGGGCCAAGGCGGTTATGAAGGGCCGGATGCGGAAGCTTCTGGCCCTGTTCGCCAAATGGGGCTGCGCCCAGCTGGTTTTGGGGGCCTACGGCTGCGGGGTGTTCCGCAACGACCCGGAGGATGTGGCCCGCTTCTGGCAGGAGCTGCTGGAGGGGGAGGGCTGGGGCCGGCTCTTTGAGACGGTGACCTTCTCCATTCTGGAGCGGCCCGGCCGGGACGGCAACATCGCCCCCTTCCGCCGGCGGTTCGGCTAGGAGATGCTCTCCCGGAGCAGATTCATAAACAGCTCCATGGCCGGGGTGACCCAGCGGTTTTTCCGCCAGGCGCACAGGGTGGGGGCCGGGACCCCGGAGATGGGGGCCTCCAGCTCCACCAGACGTCCGTCGGCCAGCTCCTCCCGGGCGGCGAACCGGGGCAGGTAGGTAAAGCCCAGGTTGGACATGGCACACCGCTTGATGGTCTCAATGCTCCACAGCTCCAGGGTGGCGTCCAGAGTGATGCTCCGGCGGCGGAGGTAGTCCTCCAGATTCCGGCGGAAAAGGCTGTCCGGCTCGTCGGTGATAAGGGAAACCGGCTTGCGCTGGCCGGGGGTGACGAAGTCGGGGTGGGCAAACTCCGGCGAGGCCAGCAGGACGATGGGGTAGCGGCCCATAGACTCCACCTCCAGCGTCTCCCGGTTCCAGTCCATGTCGTAGCCCACCCCCAGGTCGCAGGCCCCGGTGTGGACGTTTTCCGGGATGCGCAGGCAGTTGCGGCTGCGGATGATAAGCCGGACCTGGGGGGCCAGCCGGCGGAATTGCTGAATCACTGGCTGCATCCGGTAGCACAGCAGGGTCTCGGCCATGTCCACCCGCAGGGTGCCCAGGGGCTCCCGCCCCGCCTGGCCCAGCTGAGAGAGCCGGTCGGCGGCCAGCAGCAGCTCCCGGGCCTGGGCCAGGGCCTGCTCCCCCACCGGGGTGAGTACCATCCGCCGGCCCGCCCGCTGAAAGAGGGGGACTCCCAGCTCCTCCTCCAGCTGCTGGATCTGCACGGTGATGGTGGACTGAGTGTAGCCCAGGTGCTCCGCCGCTCTCTGGTAGCTGCCCTGGTCCACCACGGCCAGCAGGGTCCGCAGATTTTTCAGCTCCATGGGGATTCCTCCAATCATTGACTATATCAATATTATACTTTAAAAACATTCGCTTTTCAACTGTTATTTTTTCTGCTAGGATAGAGCCACCAACGGAAAGGACGGTGGCAGCCATGCCGATTTCACTGATTCCCAGCTTTTTAATCTACTGCTTTGTGGGGGCCATCACCCCCGGACCCGCCAATCTCTGTTCCCTGGGGGCAGCCCTGCGGTATGGGAGAGGGCCCGCCCTGCGGCAGTGGCGGGGGCTGTTCTGCGGCTTCTTTCTGGATTCCATGGGGGCGGTGGCCGTGACCTGGCTGCTGGGGGCGGCCCTGGACCGGTATGTGGGGGCGCTGTCCTGGGTGGGAGCGGCCTACCTGCTGTGGATGGCCTGGCACATGCTGCGCCCCGGCGGGGCCGACCCGGACCGGGACCCGGCGGCTCCCACCTTCCTCACGGGGCTGCTGGTCAATCTGACCAATGTGAAGGTAATCATCTTTTGCATCGCCGCCCTGAGCGGCTATGTGCTGCCCTACAACAGCTCGATCTGGGCCCTGCTGGCGGTGGGGCTGTTCCTCCCCTTCACCGGGCCGGTGTGCAATCTGGTGTGGCTGTTCGCCGGGGCGTCGCTGCAAAAGCTCTTTGCCCGCCACCGCCGGACGGTGGACGTGGCAATGGCCCTGTCCCTGGCCCTGTGCGCGGTGAGCCTGGTGTGGCCCCACTGATGGGGTGTATGTAGGGGCGGCCTTTGGCCGCCCGCATAAGCCGGAACACACGGGCGGCCACAGGCCGCCCCTACAAAAATTTGAGGTGACAGAATATGACAACACAGGAACTGCTCCAAAAGGCCCGGGCGGCCAAGTGGGATATGGCGGCGGCGGACACGGCAACCAAAAACCGGGCCCTGCTGGCCATGGCCGATGCGCTGGAGGCCCGGTGTGACGACATCCTGGCCGCCAACGCCCTGGACCTGGAGGCGGCCCGGGGGACCATCTCCGAGGTAATGCTGGACCGGCTGGCCCTCAGCCCCGACCGAATTGCCGGCATGGCCGCCGGCCTGCGGGAGGTGGCGGAGCTGCCCGACCCGGTGGGGGCGGTCCTCAGCCGGGTGGAGCGGCCCAACGGGCTGGTCATTGAGAAGACCGCCGTCCCCATGGGGGTAATCGCCATTATTTACGAGTCCCGGCCCAACGTCACCAGCGACGCCGCCGCCCTGGCCCTGAAGGCGGGCTCCGCCTGTGTCCTGCGGGGGGGCAAGGAGGCCCACCGCTCCGCCGCCGCCATTGTGTCCGCTTTGAAGGAGGGGCTTTCCACCGCCGGCCTGTCCCCCGACGCCCTCCAGCTGGTGGAGGACACCTCCCGGGCCTCCGCCAACGAGCTGATGGCCGCCCGGGGGCTGGTGGACCTGCTTATCCCCCGGGGGGGCGCGGGGCTGATTCGGGCCTGTGTGGACAACGCCGCCGTCCCCGTGCTGGAGACGGGCACCGGCATCTGCCACGTCTATGTGGACAGGTGGGCCGATCAGGACATGGCCCTGGACATCCTCGAAAACGCCAAGTGCTCCCGGCCCAGCGTGTGCAACGCCGCCGAGGTCTGCCTGGTCCACCGGGAGGTGGCCGGGGAGTTTCTGCCCAAGCTGAAGGACCGGCTGGAGCACAACCGCTTCGGCCATCCGGTCCAGCTGCGGCTGGACCCGGAAGCGGCGAACATCATCGACGGCACCCCCGCCGGGCCCGCCGACTTTGACACCGAGTTTCTGGATTACATTATGGCCGTTAAGGTGGTGGACTGTCTGGAGGAGGCCATTTCCCACATTGCCGCCCACTCTACCGGCCACTCGGAGGCCATCGTCACCGGCGAGGAGCAGGCGGCCCATGCCTTCCTGAACCAGGTGGACAGCGCGGCGGTGTACTGGAACGCCTCCACCCGCTTCACCGACGGCGGGGAGTTCGGCCTGGGCTGCGAGATGGGGATTTCCACCCAAAAGTTGCACGCAAGGGGCCCTTTGGGCCTGGGAGAGCTTTGTTCCTTTAAATTTGTGATAAAAGGGGCGGGGCAGACCCGGTAAAATTGTAAAAAATTCTCAGATGACAACGGTGCGAAGATAGTGTATGATAGGGTCAGAACCAACTGCGCGGGGAACACCCTGCGATTACGACGAAAGGACTGATTCCAATGAGCCGTTTAAGCCGTAAGCTGCGGGAACGGGAGTTTGTGGAGCTGACCAGGGAACTGCTGGACTCCGAGCCGGTGCGGATGATGGGCCGGTGGAAGCACCACGGTCCGGTGACTACGCTGGACCACTCCCTGTTTGTGGCCTTCAGTACCTACCGGGTGGCCCGGCTGCTCCGCATGGATGTGCACGCTGCCGTCCGGGGAGCCCTGCTTCACGACCTGTATCTCTACGACTCCAGGGACAAATCGGCCCACCCCGGCAACCAGTGCTTCGACCACCCCCGGTTCGCCGCCCGGAACGCCGCTGCCCTCACCCCCCTCTCCGACAAGGAGCAAAACATTATCCTCTCCCACATGTGGCCCCTGGGCGGCGCGCTGCCCCGGTCGCTGGAGGCTTGGGTGGTGGACCTGGTGGACACCGTCTGCGCCGGACTGGAGATGTCCCGGGTCTGCCGGCCCTCCAGGCTGCGGGAGCGGCTTGGGGTGCGTCCGCTGGCGCCCGCCTGCTGACAAAAGACAAATGACCGCCTTCCATAGACTGTGGAGGGCGGTTTTTGTCGGATTTGGAATGATTCCGATGAAAAAGCGGCAATTTAAACTTTTTGAAAATAATTCCCTAATGGTGGAAAAAAAGCGCAAACTGTGTTATAATGCCCACTGGGAAAACTTTGTTAAACTCAATTACAGGCGGCAAATACCGGGCCGCCTGTCCGGTTGATATGGGAGGAACAGAATGAACGATTATTCGGCCGCGCTTCAGGCCAAGCGGGAACAGCTTCTAGCCCAAGGCGTGCTGATGATGGACCCCGCCGCCGTCTATGTGGAAGAGGAGGTCACCGTGGGGGCGGGTACCCTGCTCCTCCCCGGCACCATCCTTCGGGGGAAGACGGTGATCGGGAAAAACTGCTGCATCGGCCCCCAGACCATGATTACCGACTCCACCGTGGAGGACGGATGCACCGTCAACGCCTCCCAGTGTGAGGAGAGCGTGCTCCGGGCGGACTGCCAGATCGGCCCCTACACCCACATCCGGCCCCACTGCGTGGTGGGGGAGGGCTCCAAAATCGGGGCCTTTGTCCAGCTGAAAAACTGCAATCTGGGCCGGGGGACCAAGATGGCCCACCTCACCTATGTGGGGGACAGTGACGTGGGTGAGGACTGCAACTTCGGCTGCGGCACTGTTACCTGCAACTACGACGGCTTCCAGAAGCACCGCACCACCATCGGCAGCCATGTATTTGTGGGCTGCAACACCAACTTCGTCGCCCCGGTGACGGTGGAGGACGGGGCCTTTATCGCCGCCGGCACCACGGTGACCCGGCGCGTCCCGGAGGACGCCATGGCCATTGGCCGGACCCGCCAGGAGGTCAAGGAGGGCTGGGCCGGGGAGAACCGGAAAAGAAAAGGGAAAAAGTGAGGAAGGGACCTCACACAGAAGGGATACGAGAGAAAAAACGGCCCCAGGGCCGGCAAAATTGGGAGGATGAAAGTCATATGATAGCACATGGGAAGGACATCAAGGTCATCACGGGCAATTCCAACCCCGCTCTGGCCAGGGACATCTGCAAAGAGTTGGGAATCCCTCTGGGCAACTCGGAGGTGGGCGCTTTCTCCGACGGGGAGAACTTTGTCTCGATCTATGAGACCGTCCGGGGCTCCGACGTCTTCGTGGTCCAGTCCACCTGCTCCTTCGTAAAGGATGGAAAGCTCAACACTGTCAACGACGCTCTGATGGAGCTGCTTATTATCATCGACGCCCTGAAGCGGGCGTCCGCCGGCCGGATCACCGCTGTGATCCCCTACTTCGGCTATGCCCGGCAGGACCGGAAGACCAAGCCCCGGGACCCCATCTCCGCCAAGCTGGTGGCCAACCTGATCACCACCGCCGGCGCCGACCGTGTGCTCACCATGGACCTCCACGCCAACCAGATCCAGGGCTTCTTCGATATCCCGGTGGACAACATGCTGGGCTCCCCCATCTTTGTGGACTACTTCAACCGCAAGTTCAAGGACGACCACGAGGACACCATGGTGGTCTCCCCCGACGTGGGCTCGGTGGCCCGGGCCCGGGCCTTCGCCCAGAAGCTGAATATGCCCCTGGCCATTGTGGACAAGCGCCGGCAGAAGGCCAATTCCTCCGAGGTAATGAACATCATCGGCGACGTGCGGGACAAGCGGGTCATCCTGCTGGACGACATGGTGGACACCGGCGGCTCCCTGTGCCACGCTGCCAAGGCCCTGGTGGAGATCGGCGGCGCAAGAGACATTACCGCCTGCGCCACCCATGGCATCCTGTCCGGTCCCGCCATCCGCCGCATCAACGAGAGCGTGCTGGACGAGGTGGTCTTCCTCAACACCATTCCCGCCAAGCCCGATGTCCAATGCGACAAGCTGCGCTACATCTCGGTGGCCCACCTCTTTGCCGAGGCCATCAGCCACATCTACATGGAGACCTCCGTCTCCCCGCTTTTCCTGTAAGCTTGACCGGGGCGGCCACTGAGCCGCCCCATTTTTATGAGGTGACGACCATGTTTTTCAAAAAAGACAGCGGGGGTGTCAGCTGGCTGCTGGTCTGCCTGGGCAATCCCGGGGACAAGTATGAGAACACCCGGCACAATGTGGGCTTTATGGTGGCCGACGAGGTGGCCGAGCGCCAGAGAAAGCCCATCCAGCGGCTGAAATTCAAGGCGCTGACCAATGTGCTGACCATTTCCGGGGAGAAGGTGCTGGTGATGAAGCCCATCACCTATATGAATCTGTCCGGGGAGGCAGTGCGCCAGGCGGCGGATTTTTACAAAATTCCCCCCGACCGGGTGCTGGTGGTGTCCGACGACACCGCCCTGCCGGTGGGCCGGCTGCGCATCCGGGTGAAGGGCTCCGCCGGGGGGCACAACGGGCTGAAAAACATCATCCAGCACCTGGGCACCGACCAATTCCCCCGCCTGCGGGTGGGGGTGGGAGAGAAGCCCCACCCCGATTACGATATGGCCGACTGGGTGCTGGGCAAGTTCGTGGGAGAGGACAAAAAGGCCATCGACGCCGCCGTCAAACGGGCCGCCGACGCCATCGAGTGCATTCTGGACCAGGGCATCGACCGGGGGATGGGGAAGTTTAACGGGTAAACCACTGTAAAGATCCCATTTGACAAATGCGCATTGGATGCGTATAATTGTGGTGTGGAGTGGATAGAATGAAACAGAGGGATCTACTGAAGCTGTTCAACAGGAATGGATGGTGGCTGATTCGGGAGGGCGGCAGCCACATGATTGTGACAGACGGCAAAGAGGTGGAAGCAATTCCTCGTCATAAGGAGATCAACGAGCAGACCGCCAAGGCGATTATCCGGCGCCGGGGTCTGAAATAACGGAAGGAGGCTTCCCGCTGTGAAAACTGCGTATCCCATTATACTGACGCCCAGTGAAGGGGGCTATCTGGTATATGCCCCGGATTTTAACATCAACACCGAAGGCCAGGATTTGGCCGACGCGATGGAAATGGCCGCCGACGCCATCAGCCTGTGCGGAATTACCCTCCAGGATATGGGGCAGGAGCTGCCGCCGGCCTCCTCTGCCCTGCCGAAGTGCGGGGAGGGGGAAATTGCCGTCTTTGCTCTGGTGGATTTTGATGCCTACCGCCGGGCCAATGATATGCGCGCTGTGCGGAAAAATGTAACCATCCCCAACTATCTCAATGAGCTGGCGGTCAAGGCGGGGATCAACTTCTCGCAGGTCCTTCAGGAGGGACTGAAGCAATGCCTCGGTGTTCCATGAAGAAACCGCCTCCAAAAGAGGCGGTTTTTTATGTCCGACCCGGGGCGGAAATCATCTTTTCTTCGTGTGTTCCCGCAGGACCATGCGGATGTAGCTGGGGACGGACCGGCAGTCCTCCTCTGCCAGCCGCTGCAATGCGCTGTAGAGCTCCTGGGACATTCCCACCGTGACGTTCTTTTCCGCTTTTTTCATATTACCACCCCACCTATAGTGTACTAGGTAGTAACTACTAAGTCAATAGATGGTGAGTAATTGACGAAAAGAATTTTTAATGGTAACCTAATTGCATCATGTAGTAACTATATAGTGCATAAGAGGCGAGCATATGGCTGGAACAAATCTTGTAAACAGAACAAAGTTAATTTCTTCTCTGGCAAATGAGTTAGTGGAGCCTTTCAATGAGCTTTCAAGAAAAACACGGGTTCCAAAATCCCGCTTGATTGATGAAGCAATCGAGGACCTTCTGAAAAAGTATGAGAAAAGGATGGCTGAATAAATTACTGGGCATTTCCTTTTCATAAAGGAGAAAGCCTCCAAAAATACCGGCCGGTACGTCATGTAGGGCAGGGGTTCTACCCCTGCCTATCCCCGGAAGGGGATAAAACGGCATCGGAATGAGGTCAGGGCGGGTAAGGACAGGCAAGGGCAGAGCCCTTGCCCTACATTCGGAAGCTTTTCGAAATAAACATGGGGTACAGGCGCTCTGCCTGTACCCCGTAATATTATCTGGCAATTACAATCCCCGGCGTCCGCTGGTCCAGCATATACAGCAACAGGGCATGTTCGGCTGTGCTGTCCAGCACGGCGGCCTCCTCCGCTCCGGCGGCGAGGGCGTCCAGGCAGCGGCGGACGGCGGCGGCCGGTTCGCCGCTGAGGGTCCCCAGCAGCTCCTCCGCGCGCCTAAAATCCACCCGGCCCGGCATGAGCCGGCGGTCCTCTCCCAGTTCGGTGAAATACACCAGATAGTCCGCGTCCCCGGGGGCGTCCTCCCCCAGTGAGACCAGAACCACATCCAGCCCCACCGTCCGCAGGGCATCGGCGTCCTGAAGCAGGTCCTTCCCCGGGTGGGCGCTCCATACTGCCGCCTTTTTCCCCTGGTGCCGCTTCAGGGCGGGCAGCAGCTCCAGCAGGCTGCGCACCCGGTCTATGCCGTCCGGAGCGCGGGCCCCGTCGTACTCCCGCAAAAAGGTCTGGACATACTCCACATCGGTGGGCACCTCCACATACTCCCGGCCCCGTTTCTGCCGGGTCTCCCGGCCCTTGCCGGTGATGAGGAGGATGGAGGGCCGGTCACAGCTCAAAACGGCCTGGCGGATGGCCTCCCCCCGGTTGGGCTCAATGCGGTACGCTCCCCCTTGCTCCGCCACGTGGGCGGCAATCTGTTGACAGATGGACAGGGTGTCCTCCTCCCCGCTGTCCTCCTCGGTGAGGACCACCAGGTCGGAGTATTTTCCCGCAATTTCCCCCAGATCCCGGCGGCGGTCCAGGGCCTTCAGGCCGGGACAGCCGAAAACAGTGACAATCCGCCGCCCGGGGTACTCGGCCTGAACAGAGCGGAACAGGGTCTCGAAGGACATGCGGTTGTGGGCGTAGTCCACCAGGGCGGTGACGGTGCTGTCCGCGTTGGAGAACACCTCCATCCGTCCCGGCACCCGGGCCTTGGCCAGGCCGGTGTAGATGTGCCGCTGGGGAATTTGCAGACCCTCACACACCGCGATGGCGGCCAGGGCATTTTCCACGTTGAACAGCCCCGGCATGGTGAGCCGGAACTCCCGCTCATACCGCCGGGTGCGTACCTGAAACAGAATGTCCTCCCCCCGCTTGCGCACCTGGGAGGCGTAGACGTCGGCCTCCGGATTTTTCTGGGAGAAGGTGTACACCGGGGCCCCCGCTGCTTGGGCGGCGGACAGGATACGGTCGGCGTGGTCGCAGTCCAGATTGACGCAGTTAATCTGTCCCTGGGCAAAAATCCGCAGTTTTGCGGAAAAATAGTCCTCAAAGTCGGTGTGCTCGATGGGAGAGATGTGGTCGTAGCCAATGTTGAGAAAGACGGCGGCGGCGAAGTCGGTGCACAGGGAGCGGTGGTATTTCAGCGCCTGGCTGGACACCTCCATGGTGAGGTACTCCAGCCCGGCCTCCACCGCGCGGGCAAAATGGCGCTGGAGGTCCAGGGCGTCGGGGGTGGTGATGTGGGACTCGAACCGCTCCACCCCGTCGTAGGTGTCGATGGAGGAGATAAGGCCGCTTTCAGCCCCCCTTTTCTCGGCCATATAGTCATCCAGAATGTGCTTCAGGTAGTAGGCGGTGGAGGATTTGCCCTTGGTGCCCGTCAGGCCGATCACCTTCAGTCTGCCCGAGGGGTGGTCAAAAAACAGGTCGGCCAGGGGGGCGATGGTCAGGCGCATGTCGTTTACCTGGAGACAGGGCAGGTTGACGGACGGGTAGGGCTGCTCGCTCACATAGGCGATGGCTCCCCTGTCCCGGGCCATTTGCAGGAACTCCTCCTTAAAGTGGGCCCCCTTGCAGAGAAACAGCGTGCCGGGGACCACCTCCCGGGAGTCGTAGGACACCAGCTCCACCGGGGCGGACCGGTTTACATCCGCCGGGACGGGGGCGGCCAGCAGGGAGCGCTCCTCCAGCAGGGCGATATAGTCGTTAAGGGTGTGTTTCACGTTAAACACCTCGCTTGATGAGTGTGGAAATCAGCAACAGTCCCAGGTGTAGAACACGTCGGAAAAGTCCCGCTGTTTCAGCTTTTCCAGGTCGATGAAGAAATTTCCCACCCCGGCGTCACCCCAAAGGATACCGTCGTCAGAGTCCATCTGAAAGAGCAGGGTCTCATAGAGACCCTCCCGGGGGTCCTCCTGGGTGAAGTAGGGGTAGCCCAGCAGATGGTGGCCGTCGGTGTCGAGCTGGTCCCACAGATAATCTCTGTCGTTGCGCTCCAGGGTACCCCAGTGGTGTATCCCCTTTCTCGAGGCCTGCCCGGTGACGGCCTGGTACACCTGGGAAAAGAGGTCGTCAAACCGCCCGTCCACCGGGCCCATATAGCTGGTACTCTTTTCCATAGTCACTGCTATGGGCCTTGCCAGGGGGAAGATCTCCGTCTCTGCCTGAGTAGGGATGTCCAGCGGCTTGAGCTGTTCCTCGGTGATGGAGGGGTCGATGTTCTCATGGTACACCACCCGGTAGCCGTCGGCCCGGCCGCCGCTGAATTCCATGCCAAAGCAGTCGTCCTGCCCCACGAAAAACTGGAGCATCCCGCCCTGGGGCAGAGGGTCGTCAGCCGGGAACTGGTCAAAATTGATCTGAGCCAGCAGCACCAGCTTCTCCCCTGCGCTGTCCACCGGGTAGGGCAGGGTCGGGTCCCAGTAGGGGAAGCCGCCAAATTTGCTGTCAAACAGCCCGGGTTGGCTGTCAGGCCGGATGGTCAGCTTATAGCAGTCCATAGCAGTGCGCCGTTTAATCTCCTCCACAATGGCCCTGGCCATCTCACTGGGCTCCGGCTTGGGCTTTGGCAGAACAGGCGCGGGGGGCGGCGGGAGAAAGTCCACCCTCCGCCGCCAGGGCAGCTTGTCCAGCACCTCCAGGTGGGTGAGCTGTTCTCTGGGGGGCAGGTGGACGTAGCTCATAAAGGGCAGCTGGAGCAGGATGGAGCAGTCGGAGAAGTTGGTGCGGGCCACATCCAGCCGCTTCAGCCGCTTGCAGCGGGCCAGAAAGGAGAAGTCGTCCACCTGGATGGGCGCCCGGCCGGGGTTGTTGGGAAAGTGGAGGGTGTGCATGTTCTCCAGCATACCTAACACGGAGAAGTCCCCCGGGACAGGCTCTGCCCAGTCGGGGAATTTCTGGTAGATCATAGAGAAGCTGTCCACCAGGGTGGCCCGCTTGAAGTCGTCAGGGGTGGTGCTGGGCCCCTTTAAAACGGCGCAGATGACGGCGTTTAGCGCCAGGGGGTCGGCTTTTATTTTATCCATAATAGCTACTCCTCTAAGTATTATTTGATAAAAATATGCCGCAGAGGCCTATGGCAGGCCTCCACCGCCCGCTCGGCCAGGACGGCCATGGCGTCGGTGTAGAAGGGGGGCAGGTGGTGCCGGTCAGCGAAGACCGACAGCTCAGTACAGGCCAGCACGCCGCAGTCACAGCCCTGGGAGAGCAGGTCCTCGTGGATGGCGGCGAACTTCTGTGGGTCGCCGTCCCGGCCGGCCTTCACGTCGTCGTAGATAAGGGACATTACCAGCCCCTGAGCCTCAGGGGTGGGGATAACGGACTGTATTCCAGCGGCTGAAAATTCCTTTTGGTAGAGTCCGGTCCGGATGGTGCCGTCGGTGGCCAGGATGCCGGGCCGGTGCAGCCCCCGGGCGGCCAGCAGCCGGGCGGTCTCCCGAATCATGTGGAGAATGGGAACGCGGACCCCCTCCTGCACCCGGTCCAGAAAGAAGTGGGAGGTGTTGCAGGGGACGGCGATGCAGGTACACCCCGCGTTTTCCAGCAGCCGGGCGTCGGCCAGCAGGCGGCGGTACACCGCCTCCCGCTCCTCCTCGCTGCCCAGGATGGCGGCGGTGCGGTCGGGCATGTCCACATCGGAGAGAATCAGGGCGTTGACGTGCTCCTGGTCAGACCGGGCGGCGGTGCGGTCAATGACAAATTGGTAGAAGGTGTTGGTGGCCTGGGGGCCCATGCCGCCAAGAACGCCGAGACGGTACTGCATAGGATGCTCCTTTGGATGATGTGGATGGCCCCCTTGCAAAAGGGGGCTGGCATTCGCGCAGCGAATGACTGGGGGATTCCGTTTAACTGGGCCGTGCCGGTGGACGGAATCCCCCCGCCGCTTCGCGGCCCTCCCCCCTTTGGCAAGGGGGGCTTTTGTGTGCGTTCGGTCAGAGACTTACTCCTCCGGTACCTTATTGTACCGGTCAAACCGCTTGATGTTGCCCAAGTGGTTTTTGCATACCCGTAGGCGGCGGCGCAGGGATGCGTCTTTGGAATACACCAGGGAGTGGGAATCCGCCCCCGCCTTGATAAGGGCCCGCATCTCCTCGTGATACTGCCTGGGGGTGAATTTAAACGCAACCTTTTTGGGCACCATCCGCCACAGGGAGCGGTTTTTCGTCATGGTGAAGGGGAGGTCCTTCCCCTCTACCCGGTCCTCCACCACCAGCCGGGCGATGTTATGCCCCGCGCCGGTGACGTAGTAGTTGCTCCGGCCCTGGCGGCAGTTGATCTCGAAGGCCTTGTATTTGCCGTCCCGGCGGTCGTATTTGATGTCAAAATTGGAGAAGCCCACAAAGTGGAGGGACTCCAGAAGCCCCTTGATTTTCTGTTCCAGCTCCTCATCCCGCTCGGTGAGAATGACGGCGTGGTTGCCGATGCCGTGGGGGGAGTGCTCCTCCAGCAGGACATGGCCCAGGCACATGGTGGTCACCCGGGCGTTCCGGTCGGAGTAGCTGGTGAGTACCCGCATATAGCTGTCGTCCCCGGGGATGAACTCCTGGAGCACCATGTGGTCCGGATAGCCGGCGGCGTAGACGTGGTCCAGGCTCTCCAGCAGCTCCTCCCAGCTCTGGCAGATGTATACCTTGGCCAGGGAGTGGTCGCCGCAGGCCCAGTAGGCCACGCTGTCGGCGGGCTTGGCGATGTAGGGCGGGCCCCAAGGCAGGGAGAAGTCGTGGCCCATGGATTTGTCGTAGATGAAGGTGGCCGGGTGGTCGATGCCGTGCTGGTCGCACAGCTGGTAGAATTTCTCCTTGTTGATGAGGGTATCCAGCAGGCCGCCGTCGATGTAGGGGGCAATCACATTTTCCGGCAGGGAGTCCTTGCAGTGGGCGGCCAGCTGGACATAGCTGTCCCCGCAGCCCAGCAGGATGATCTTCTTGTGGGGGAACTCCTCCGCCGCGGCCTGGACGTTACGCCGGAAGGCGGCCTCGTCCTCGTTGTCCGGGCACACCCGGTAGTCGAGGATGGCGCTGCCGTGGCAGGGAAAGGATGGGTACTTGCCATAGGCGATGGAACGCACCCCGTAGGCCTCGTGGAAGGCCCGGGCCACGCTGTATACGTTGATATCGCCGCCGAAGAGCAGCGGCTGGAATTTCAGGTCAGGCATGATAAAACCTCGCTTAATGTTTTGTAACAGAAAGGGCCTCATCCGCCCCCTTCGGGGGAAGGCTTTTTGGCGCACCCCTCCCCTTTAGGGGAAGGTGGCACGACCGTCAGGTCGTGACGGATGAGGTGTTTTTACCGGAACTCCCGGACGAAGCCCCGGGCAAAGATGGGGTCGATATCAAAGACGGCCAGGTCGCCGGCGGAACACTTTACGTTGGTGACGTTGAGCAGGGTCTCGGTGGCGCCGATGGGGCCGATAAGCTTCACCCGCTGGCCGCCGACGCGGACCGTCCGCTTTCTGGAACGCCGCCACTGCTGCCACAGGGCCCAGAATCCGGTCTCCCGGGGCCGGACCACGCCAAAACCGTTCTGATAGCCCACGGGCAGCACCGCCACCCGGGTGGGCCGTTTCAGGGTGATGGGCCGGTAGGTGCCCACGGAATGGCCCTTGGGCAGCCAGCGGACCTCGGACAGGGGGGCCTCGCCGTAGCCCACCGCCTTCAGCCGGTCATCCCGGGTGCGGCGGCACCGGCCCAGGATGGCCGAGCCCGCCCGGACGCCGTCCAGCCGGGCGCTGTCGTTGTGGAGCAGGGCGAAGGAGCCGGCGGCGTGGACGGTGCCTGTCTCAAACCCGGCGGTGTGGATGGTGTCCAGCACCTGGTGGAACCGCTCCAGCTGGTGGGCGCACTCCGGGTCCCCCACCCGCATGGCGTGGAGCTGGGTGTAGATGCCCTCCAGGGCCACGTTGGGCAGGGAGCGGTAGGCCAGCAGAATCTTCTCCGGCTCGCCGACCAGAAAGCCGCCAAAGCCCATACCCGTGTCCACCTGGATGTGGGCGCAGGCCACGGTGGACCGGTTTTCTGCCAGGGCGTTGAGGGCCAGGCCGGTGTCCACCGAGGAGATGGTGCACACCACGTTCAGGTCCACCAGCTGCTCCAGCTCCTCCCGGTCGGTGGTGGAGCGGAGCATGAGGATCTCTTCGTCCTCAAAGCCGGCCTGGCGCAGCTTCTCCGCCTCCTTCACCTCGTACACGGCAAAGCGGCCGATGCCCTCCGCCCGGAGGAGCTTGGCCATGGGGACGATGCCCGCCCCTCCGCCGTCGCCAGTGAGGACGCCGTAGATGACCGCCCCTGCGGCCCGCTCTTTGATGATGGACAGGTTGTGCTTGACCGCGGCCCTCTCGATGACCAGCTTGCGCATAAGGATAGCCCCCTTCTGTCTCTGTGGGAATGTGGGATGTGTGTCTGTGAAATACCAATCCATTCTATTTTACCACTTCCGGGCAAAAATAGCAACGGTTCCCGCCGGGACGGCCGGGCAAATGATTAAATTTTTGAGAAGGCGGCGGTATTGTTGCAATTCGGGAATATTTGGTGTAAAATATAACCACGATATTTTAGATTGGAGGAGTATGGTTATGGACGACAAGGTAAAAAACCTGCTGGAGCGGGTACGGGGGACCGCAAGCTATGCCGCCGACGCCGCAGCGGACGGAGCCCGGGCGGCGGGCAAAAAGGCGGGACAGATGGTGGACGTGGCCAAGCTGAATGTGCAGCTGTTCGACCTGAACGGGGAGTATAACGACCTGCTGCGCCAGCTGGGCCAGGTGATGTATGACACCCACCGGGGCGAGGCCCCCGAGAACGACGTGGTGACCAAATTACTGGCCCAGGCGGACGAGAAGGCGGCGCGGATTGCCGAGCTGAAAAACCGCATCGCCGATTTGAAGCAGGCCGCCTCCTGCCCTGCCTGCGGCGAGCCCTGCGGCCGGGGCGACAAGTTCTGCCGGGCCTGCGGAAAGCCGCTGAGCTGAGACTGTGGGCGAGACGGCAGAGGAGGTAAAATCATGACAGATAAGGAACGCAAAGACACGCAGAAAGCCATGCTTTATGATTTGCGCCTGATTATTAAGAGCAGCGAAAGAAACCAGTACACAAAAGAGGAACTTCTTGATTTGCTGGATACCATCGCCGCGGCCAAGGACCAGGAGTAAAGGAGGAGCTTATGGACTACACAATGGATCAATACCGGGCCAGCGCCCAGGCCATCCGGGACCGTCTGGGGGACTTTGTCCCCAAGGTGGCCATGGTGCTGGGCTCCGGCCTGGGCTACCTGGGGGACGAGGTGGAGAACGCCATCGCCATCGACTATAAAGACATCCCCCACTTTAAGGCCTCCACCGCCCCCGGCCACAAGGGCCGGCTGGTCTTCGGCGTTTTAGAGGGCCAGAACGTGGCGGTAATGCAGGGGCGTATGCACCACTACGAGGGCTACTCCTACGAGGAGGTGTCCTACGCCGTCCGGGTGCTGCGGCTGCTGGGGTGCGACACCCTCATCGTCACCAACGCCGCCGGGTGCGTCAACACCGGCTGGAAGGCCGGCGACCTGATGCTGATTACCGACCAGATCAAGATGTTTTCCGAGTCCCCCCTCCGGGGGGAGAACCTGCCCGACTTCGGCGTCCGCTTCCCTGACGCCTCCCACCTGTACACCGTCCGGCTCCAGGAGCTGGCCCGCCAGACGGCCAAAGAGCGGGGCATCCCCCTGCGGGAGGGGGTCTACTTCTACTGCTACGGCCCCCAGTACGAGACCCCGGCGGAGATTCGCGCCGCCCGTCTGCTGGGGGGCGACGCGGTGGGCATGTCCACCGCCCCCGAGGTCATCGTGGCCGCCCACTGCGGCATGGAGGTGCTGGGCCTCACCCTGCTGTCCAATATGGCTGCCGGGATCCTGGACCAGCCTCTGTCCGAGCAGGAAGTCCTCGATGCCGCCGCCGCCGCCCGGGAGAAATTCTCCGGCCTGGTTAGGGCCTGCCTGGGGAAGATGTAAAAGAGTCCCGCCGCAGCGAAAAAGGCCCCTTTTCCCCGCAAGGGGGACGCGATATCCGTAAGCGGCAAAGCCGCTAACGGCTATCCAGTGAAAGGGGCTGTCAGCCGCAGGCTGACTGAGGATTGCGTTCGCGGAGCGAACATACGAAGTAAACAAGGGTTTGCAAAACTGTGTTTGCTTCGCATATTTTGGCTTCGCCAAAATGCAATCCTCCGTCATCCGCTTCGCGGATGCCACCTCCTTTCAAAAGGAGGCTTGGATTGGAGGAAACCTGAAATGGCAATTCTATTTACCAACGTAACCGCTGTCACCATGGACCCGGCCCGGCCGGTTTTGACGGACGCCTTTGTGGCGGTGGAGGGGACCCGGATCGCCTCGGTGGGGACCGTCCGCCCCGCCGGGGAGTTTGAGCGGGTCGTCGACTGCACCGGCAAGGTGCTGATGCCCGGCTTTGTCAACGCCCACACCCACGTGCCCATGACCCTCATGCGGGGCTACGGCGGGGGCTGTGACCTGCACACCTGGCTCAACAAGTACATCTTCCCCGCCGAAGCCAAGCTGGACGAGCGGTGCGTCGCCGCCGGAGCGGCCCTGGGCCTGGCCGAGATGATCGCCTCGGGCACCACCTGCATTGCCGACATGTACATGAAGACGGAGACCATTGCCCAAACGGTGCTGGAGGCGGGGATTTCCGCCAATCTGGCCTGCGGGGCGGTGTATTTCGGCGACCCGGCGGATTTTTCCCCGGAAAAGTGCAATGACTGCGCCAACCACATCCGCCTCTATGAAAACTGGCACAACGCCGGGGACGGGCAGATTCTGGTGGACGCCTCCATCCATGCCGAGTATACCTCCTGTCCCCCCGCTTGGGAGTGGGTGGCGGATTTTGCCCGGAAGCATGGCCTGCGGATGCACGTCCACGTGTCAGAGACCTGTTCAGAGCACGAAAAATGTATTGAAAAATACGGTGAAACCCCCGCTCAGGTGTTGGATAAGTACGGCGTGTGGTCCAACGGCGGCATCGCCGCCCACTGCGTCTATCTCTCCGGCGGGGACGCGGAGCTCTTTGCGAAACGGGGCGTTACCGCCGTCCACAACCCGGTGTCCAACCTGAAGCTGATGTCCGGAGTGGCTCCCCTGTTCTTCCTGCGGGACTGCGGCATGAGCGTGGCCCTGGGCACCGACGGGGTGGCCTCCAACAACAGCCACAACATGTTCGAGGAGATGAAGGTGGCCGCTCTGATTCAGAATTACAGTTTTGGAGAGGACCACGGCCAGCTTCAGGCCGCGGACATTGTGGCCATGGCCACCGTCAACGGAGCGAAGGCCCTGGGCCGGGACGCCGGGGTGATTGCCCCGGGCAAAATCGCTGACCTGATTCTGGTGGACTTCACCGCCCCCAATCTGTTCCCCTGCCACGATATCATGGAGAACCTGGTCTACTCCGCCGCCCCCTCCAACGTGGTGATGAATATGGCCCGAGGAAAAATCATATATGAAAATGGGACCTTCCTCACCCTGGATATGGACCGTATCCGGGCCGAGGTAAACAACTACGCCCTGCCCCACATCTTCGGAGGAAAGTAATGCCCGCCTATTTTGAGATGTCCCTGCAATTTCTCCGCAAGGACCTGTACCCCGGCTTTATGACGGACTTTGACGCTCACCTGGAGGAGGCCGGTCTGGCTTTTTTTGACGGCTTTTGGGAGGACAGGGGCCTGTCCCAAAAGGAGATCGCCGCCTGGAACCAGAAAAAGCTGGAGAAGGACTTCTGCCTGGGCCCAACCACCCACCGCTCCCGCGACTACAAACAGACCCTGTACCGCTTCGGAGACTACAGCGAGGTCCGGGGCTTCTGGATGAATCAATATCCGGATAAGGGGCTGTTCAACTGCTCTATCATCATCCCGGAGAGCGAGGTGGTGGACGAGGGCAATTACACCATCTTTCTGCCGGAGCAAGCGGGGCAGCTGCGGGAGCTGGCTGAAAAGCTGTGGCAGTTCCCGGCGGTAAAGGCCATTCAAACCGGGATGGAGGAGGACGGCCATATCAGCCTGCGGGAGCTGCGAAAGGGCGTTCCGGCCTGCGTGTGCCCCTTCGCCATCGTGGAGCGGGACTGCCACCCCTATGACGACGGCTCCCGGGTCATAGAGCTGACCCGGGGCAAGCCGGGACTCCTTCTGCTGGAGAACGACGATCTCCCACCCTGTCAGTAAGCCTAATACATCAATTTAGGAGGCGGCCTATGGCCCGATATGACGCGCCCTCCCGCGGGAGCGGAAAACAAAATACCTTCTTCGGCGGGGCGGCCATCCTGGCGGTGGGCATCCTGGTGGTGAAGCTCATCGGTATGTTCTACAAGATTCCCCTGGTTAACATCATCGGGGCTCAGGGAAACACCGACTTCACCAACGCCTACAACATCTATGCCGTGTTGCTCACTATCTCCACCGCCGGCCTGCCGGTGGCGGTGTCCAAGCTGGTGAGCGAGGCTAACGCTCAGGGCCGCCGGGGCCAGGTGCGCCGCACCTTCCAGCTGGCCCTGGGGATGTTCGTGATCCTGGGCCTGGTCTCCTTCCTGGTGATGTACTTCAAGGCCGATATGCTGGCCGAGATGATGCACGACACCAAGGCCGCCGCTGGTATCCGGGCCCTGTCCCCGGCGGTGGTGTGCGTGGGCTGTCTGGCCGCCCTGCGGGGGTATACCCAGGGACACCTCAACATGACCCCCACCTCCATCTCCCAGATTATCGAGGCCCTGTGCAAGCTGATAATCGGCCTGACCCTGGCCTGGTGGCTGGTGAAGGGGGGGCAGCCCCCCGAGACTGCCGCCGCCGGCGCCATCACCGGCGTGACGGTGGGCACCATGGTGGCCCTGGTGTACATGGTCCTCAACTACGCCTTCAAAGGGGACCACAGCCGGCAGCTGGAGCGGGATGAGCCAGACGCCCCCGGCGATATCGTCCGGGACATCCTGCGCATCGCCATCCCCATCACCCTCAGCTCCTCCATGGTGGGCATTGTTACGGTGATCGACTCCTCCCTGGTTCAGGGCCAGCTCCAGCGGGTGCTGCTGGAGGACCAGGCCTGCTGGGCGCTGTATTCCGGCTTCTCCTTTGTGGACTTTGCCCCTCTGGAGCAGGCGGTTTCGGCCTGGAAGGCCCTGCTGCCCACCGGGACGCAGGCCACCATGGCGGTGCTGTCCCAGCAGGTGGAGGCGGCCCAGAAGGCCCTGGCCGGCGGCGCGTCCGCCGGCGGGCTGGAGAGCGCTGCCCTGGAGGTCTATGCCCTGCTGGAGTCGGTGAGCCGCTCCCTCTATGGCAACTACGGCGCGGCCCTGAACATCTACAACCTGCCTACCTCCCTCATGGCAGCCATCACCGCCTCGGTGATTCCCGCCGTGTCCGGCGCGCTGGCCCGGCGGGACCGCCGGGGGGCCAGCCGGGTGTCAGCCTCTGCCCTGCGGATTACCGCCCTGATCGCCTTCCCCATGGGGGTGGGGCTGTTCGTTATGGGCCGGCCCATTATGCAGCTGCTCTACCCCGCCCTGGAGAAGGCCCTGGCCGGGCCGCTGCTGTCCACTCTGGGGCTGGCCACCGTATTCGTGTGCATGATGCTGGTGTGCAACTCGGTGCTCCAGGCCTACGGCTTTGTCAACCTGCCCATCCTGGTGATGGTGGTGGGGGGCGGCATGAAAATTTTTACCAACTACCATGTGGTGGCCATGCCCAAGGTGGGGATATACGGGGCGCCGCTGGGGAATATCCTGTGCTTCGGCCTGTGCCTGGGGCTGGACCTGGTTCTGATTGCCCGGGTAATCCCCCGGCGGCCCCGGTATCTGGACATCTTCCTCAAGCCCTTCCTGGCCTCCGCCCTCATGGGCGGGGCGGCCTGGGCGGTGTATGGGCTGGGGTCCAAAATTGCCATGACCCTGGGCAAAAAGAGCCTGGAGGCCGCTTTGGCTTCCGGCAAGGACCCGGGCGGGCTGGGCGCGAAGTTGTGTGACATCTCCGTCGGGCTTCAGCGGGTGCTGGACCTGAGCCGCACCGGCAACGCCCTGATAACCCTGGGGGCCATCGGGATTGCGGTGATTGTCTACGGTGTGCTGGTGGTGGCCCTGCGGGCCATCTCCCGGGACGATCTGGCCCTGATGCCCAAAGGAGACAAGATCGCAAAACTGCTCCGGCTGTAAGAATTTGGAACGTGATTCCCCGGGAAATCAGCTCCTTTCACGAAAAAGAATAAAAATATATAAAAAGACTTGATAAGGAAGCGAAATTGTGGTAAATTTTCAAATGGCGGAAAATTACAGCATGGAGGACCTGCTGAAAATCATGCAGCTGCTCCGCGGTCCCGGGGGCTGCCCCTGGGACCGGGCTCAGACCCACCAGTCCATCCGCGCCAATATGCTGGAGGAGGCCTATGAGGCCGCCGACGCCATCGACCGCATGGACATGGACAACCTGAAGGAGGAGCTGGGCGATGTCCTGCTCCAGGTGGTGTTCCACGCCTGTATGGCCCAGGAGGCCGGTTACTTCACCTTTGACGACGTGGTGGACGGCATCTGCAAAAAGCTGACCTACCGCCACCCCCACGTCTTTGGAACGGTGGAGGCCCGGGACCCCGACGGGGCCCTGTCCGCCTGGGACGCCCAGAAGCGGAAGGAAAAGGGCCAGTCCACCGCCGGCGACGCCATGGACAGTGTGGCCCGGGCGCTGCCCGCCCTGACGCGGGCCGCCAAGCTCCAGAGCAAGGCCGCCAAGGCGGGCTTTGACTGGAGGGAGGTCTCCCCCGCCCTGGACAAGCTGTCAGAGGAGCTGGAGGAGTTCCGGACCGCCGTCCGGGAGGACTCCAACGTGGAGGAAGAGCTGGGCGACCTGCTCTTTGCCGCCGTAAAGGCGGGCCGGTTTGCCGGCGTGGATGGCGAGGCCGCCCTGCAGGGGGCCTGCGAGAAGTTTGTCCGCCGCTTCCGCGCCGTGGAGGCGCTGGCGGAGGGGCCGCTGGACGCCCTGGACGTGCCCGAGCTGGAGGCGCTCTGGCGCAGGGCGAAGGAACAGGAGACTTAACGCCTGAGGGATGTGTACCCACAGAACAGGAGACGGTCTGCCCGGCCAAGGGGTCAGGGCGGCGGTCAACCGCTGTGAATACAGATCGGCAGAGGGTTTTAAGTATATTTCAGGCAGCCCGCAGGCTGTCAAATTAAATGCACAGGAGGAGAAAACATGAACAAGACGGAATTGATCGCTGCAGTGGCCGAGCAGGCCGAGATGTCCAAGAAAGACGCCGAGGCGGCGGTTACCGCCACCATCGACGTCATTTCCGAGGCCCTGCGCCAGGGCGAGAAGGTCCAGCTGGTGGGCTTTGGTTCCTTTGAGGTGAAGGTCCGCGCCGAGCGCATGGGCCGCAATCCCCAGACCAAGGAGCCCATCCCCATCCCCGCCTCCAAGGCTCCGGTGTTCAAGGCCGGCAAGGCCCTGAAGGACGCGGTTGCCCGCTGACCGAACTGGATACACTAAGGGCGCTGTTCTGCGGCGCCCTTCATTTTTTGGAGGAGACAGTATGCGTTTAGACAAGTGGCTGAAGGTGTCCCGGCTGATCAAGCGGCGGACGGTGGCCAACGAGGCCTGCGACAACGAGCGGGTGTCCGTCAACGGCCGGCCCGTCCGGGCCAGCTACGACGTGAAGGTGGGCGACCGGGTAGAGCTGAAATTCGGGCAGAACACCGTGAAGGTGGAGGTGCTGGTGGTGGCCGACAACGTGGGTAAGGCGGACGCCGCCGCCATGTACCGGGAAATCTTATGAAAAAAAGGCTGCTGTGCGCCCTGCTGGCCCTGAGCCTGCTCACCCTGCCGGGCTGTAAGAGGGCCCCGGAGCCGGTGGAGGTCACGGCCTTCGCCATGGACACCGTCATACAGCTGACCGCCTATGATGGGAACACGGGGGGAACCAGAGCCGTTTTAGGGGGGCTGACAGCCAGGCTGACGGAGCTGGACAGCCAGCTGTCCGCCACCCGGGAGGACAGCTTTGTCTATGCCGTCAACCACGCGGGGGGAGAATGGGTGGAGGTGCCGGATAGTGCTGTCCTTGCCCTGCTGCATGACGCCCTGTCCCTGTGCGAGACCACCGGCGGGGCACTGGATATTACCGCCTATCCGGCGGTGAAAGCCTGGGGATTTACCCAGGAGGAGCACCGGGTCCCCTCCGACAGCGAGCTTGCGGAGCTGGCGAAAAAGATCGACTACACCGCGGTGGCGCTGTCGGACTGGGCGGGAGAGACACACCAGGGCGCCGCCCTGCCCCAGGGCATGGAGATGGACCTGGGCGCGGTGGCCAAGGGCTTTGCGGGGGACCTGCTGGCCGGGGAGATGCGGGACGTGGGCATTACCTCCGCCCTGCTGGACCTGGGCCAGAGCACCATTGTGGCCGTGGGGAGCAAGCCCGGAGGAAAACCCTGGCGCATCGGGGTGGTGGACCCTGCCCGGCCGGGGAGCTACTTTGCCGTGGTGGAGCTGGAGAACTGCGCCATGGGCACCTCCGGGGGCTACCAGCGGTATTTTGAACAGGACGGAATCACCTACTGGCACATTCTGGACCCGGACACCGCCGCCCCCGCCCGGTCCGGGCTGGCCTCGGTGACGGTGGTCTCCCCCTCGGCGCTGACCTGCGACGGCCTGTCCACCGCCCTGTTCGTCATGGGGCTGGAGGACGGAGCTCAATTCTGGCGGGACCACCCCGAGCTGGAGTTTGAGGCGGTTTTTGTGACGGAGGCGGGGGAAATCTACCGCACCGCCGGGCTGGAGGGCCGTTTTTCCCTGGCGGAGGGGTATGAGGACCGGGAGGTAGTGGTGCTGGAATGAAGACCAGGGTGATTTTATTTCTGCTGCTGGCGGCGGTGGCCGCCTCGGCGGCTTTTCTCCTGTTTCAGGGTCCGAAGGCCCGGACTCCCGTAGCCCGCATCACCCGGGACGGCGTTCTGCTGGAGGAGATCGACCTGGGCCGGGTGGCGGAGCCCCGCTCCTTCACCCTGGAGGACGGCAGCGGGACCAACACCGTACAGGTGGAGCGGGGCCGCATCCGGGTCTCGGCGGCCGACTGCCCGGACCAGGTGTGCGTCAAACAGGGCTGGATTTCTGGCGGAGCTGTGCCCATTATCTGCCTGCCCCACAGGCTGACCATCGAGATTGTGGACGGAGGAGGGGACCTGGATGGGGCGGCCGGTTAAGGGAGCGGGACGGATTACCCGTCTGGCCCTGCTCACCGCCATCGCCCTGACCATCTTTCTGGCGGAGGCACAGATACCGGCGCTCACCGCCGTTCCGGGGGTGAAGCTGGGGCTGGCCAACATTGTCACCGTCTACGCCATGTTCGCCCTGGGCCCGGGGGACGCCCTTCTGGTGCTGTCTGCCCGGGTGTTTCTGGGGGCGGTGTTCTCCGGGCAGCCGATGACCCTCATCTACAGTGCCGCCGGAGGGCTGCTGAGCTGGTGCGTCCTGTGCCTGCTGGGCAGGCTGCTGACAGATCGCCAAATCTGGCTGGCCAGCCCGGTGGCCGCTATCTTCCACAACATCGGCCAGCTGCTGGCCGCCGCCGCCGTCCTGCGCTCCTGGTCAGTGCTGGCCTGGCTGCCCTACCTGGTGATTGCCGGCGTCCTGGCCGGACTGTTTACCGGCATTGCTGCCCAGGCCCTGCTGAAACGGCTGGAGCGGATACAAAAATAGCGGACCGCTTTGAAGTGAGGTGCCGCAACGAAGTATTCTATGTACGGCAGGGCTGTGACTGTAAAAGGTCACAGTCCTGCCTTTTCAGGCCGTTTTTCGCTCTTTGCGCCACTGCCCTCTGCCGTCCCTGGCTTCACAGAGGTCATCAGCGATGTCGATGATCCCAGCGGCCTTGTAGTAAATCTCAATCTTCTGCTTGCGGTGTCCACTGCTCTTATCAGGAGCGTGGACGATGATTTTGTCAACCAGTTCGTTCAGCATTTCCGCCGTCAGTTCTTCCGGGTCGGTGTACTTGCGGACACTTTTCAGGAATTGCCGCAGATCGTGAGCCTCCTGTTCGCCATCGTCGATCAGCGATTGCAGTTCCCCAATGACCTGCCGTACCTGCTTCTGCTCCTCCTCGTACTGCGTAGAAAGCTTGTCAAACCGCTCCGGGCTGAGCCGACCCGCCACCATGTCCTCATAGATGCGCTTGAACAGCACATCCAAGTCCTCATCCCGCCGTTTCAGCGTCACAATATCCAGCTTAGCCTTTTCCACGGAGGTCTGGCGCTTAAGGTTGGCTTTTTCCATCTCCCGTTTCACAAAAGCCGTTTCAAACTGCTGGACATAGGCCAGGACGCGCTTCATGTGGGCCAGTACGATTTTCTCCAACGTCACCGCCCGGATATAGTGTGCGGTGCAGGTGCCTGTGTTGCTGCGGTAGTTACCACAGTTGAAGAAGTCCTGATTAGGAGAGAAAGCGTTGGCGGTGCAGTATTGCAGCTTCGCTCCGCAGTCGGCGCAGAACACTTTGCCGGAGAAAATGCTGACCTTTCCCGTGGCCGTCGGCCTGTGGCGGTGAGATCGTATCTCCCGCACCACCTGGAAAGTGTGTTCATCCACAATGGCCGGGTGGGTATCCCGGAACAGCTTGCGCTTCTCCTTGGCGGTCTTGACCCGCTTCTTGCTACGGTAGTTCTTGGATGCGGTCTTGAAATTCTCCGTGTGGCCCAGGTACTCTACCTTGTCCAAAATCCCGGATACGGTTTTCTGCGCCCACTGGAAGGGTCGCTCTGGAAGCAGTTCGCCCCGCTGTTGCGCCTTGTATGCTGTGGGGGTGAGTACTTGTTCCCATCTCAGCCGGTTGGCGATTTGCGTGGGGCCAAGGCCGTCACAGCACAGCTTGAAGATGTACCGAACCGTTTTTGCGGCGTCCTCGTCGATCAGCCATCTGTCTTTATCCTGTTTGTCCTTGACGTAGCCGAACGGGGGATTTGTGGTGAGATGCCTGCCGCTCTCGCCTTTCATCTTGAACGTAGATTTTATCTTTTTGGCGGTATCCCGGGCGTAAAGTTCGTTACAAAAATTGCGGATCGGGGTCATGTCAAACTCAGTCTGTACCGCCGAGTCCACATTGTCGTTGACGGCAATGAACCGCACATCGTTCTCCACAAATATGATGTCCGTATACATCCCCACTTGCAGATAATTCCGGCCCAGGCGGGACATATCTTTGACGATAATCGTTCCCACCTCACCGGCTTCGATCATCTGCTCCATCCTGCGAAAACTTGGACGGTCGAAAGGCGGCGTTAGATAACGATACTTCTCAAAACACAAGAAAATCAATGGGTATGGGCGACAGGCAAGCATGGTATGTATGAAACAAAAAAGCGGTGTTCTCCGCCTCGCTTTGGCTGGGAACACCGCTTTATACGCTGAAAGGAGCAGAAATGACAGTATTTCATGTTGCGAAGAACACAAATTACACAGTCATGTCCAACCATCATTTGCGGAACCGGGAGCTATCCCTAAAAGCCAAGGGCCTGCTGTCGCAGATGCTCAGTCTCCCGGAAAAGTGGGACTACACCCTGCAAGGACTGGCCCACATCAACCGGGAACAGCTTGACGCCATCCGTCAGGCCGTCCATGAGTTGGAACGGGCTGGATATATTGTGCGGACGAGAGAACGAGACAGCCGGGGACGGCTGCGGGGAGCGGAGTACACCATCTACGAAGAACCCCAGCCGCCGTCCGATCAACCGGCGTTGGAATAACCTACATCGGGAAATCCGATGTTGGAAAATCCTATGTAGGTAAATCCAACGCAATAAAATAAAGATATAAGTAAATAAAGAAAAATCAAGTAAAGACTTATCAATTACCCATTCCTTTCCTATCCTTTCCCCTACCCCCTCCCGTGGAGGACAAGCGGCAAAGCCGCCGGAAGGGAATGGAACGGAAACGAAAAGCGAGAGGTCAAATAGCAGCGGGGGTTATCGTGAACATTATCTGACCCGCAGAAACCGTACAGACGCGAAGCGGGTGTACGGTTTCTGCGGGTGTCACAAGAGGGCCTGCGGCCCTCTTGTGTGACAGCACAGTTTCCAGTCTATCAAAAGCCAGGGACAGGAGCGCCGGAGTGTCGGCCTCCCGCCCTGGCTTTTTGTGTCCTTCTGTACGCCGTTAGAGGCCCGTTTTGGCGGGCGCAGGTCAAATCATACTGCCTCCCTATCGACCGTAGCCGGAAAGCCTTGAAATGGCAGGGCCGTTTTGCCTCTAAAGCGTTACACATCAGCCCTATCTTGGCGGCAGGGGTTCCCCGTCCATTTCTACGCAGTTAGAAACCCGTTTTTGAGGGTGTTGGTCAAATCGTATTACCCACTATGTAATCTCCGCATGAAAGCATTGAAAAAAGGCTGTTGAACAGTCCCTAAATGCGTAGGCTGGCGGGCTGATTTAGGGATGTCAGCCAAAGTGTCGGATAGAGGGGCTATGTAGAAAGAGTTACCCCCATTTTCGGGAGAACAGATATAAACACCTTGCCCCTTTCCGATACCCACGAAAAAAGCCTGTGCTTTCAATACCTCTGAGAGCTACTTTTTCCACGCCTGACCCCTGACTTCTGCCATTCTCTTATTTCTGTGCTTTGGAGCAGATTTTTCGGTAATCAGTTTGACAGAATATATTGCCGTGGCTGCCATGCCCATGCGGGTGCTGCCTCCGCTCTGTATAAGGGGTTTGGGACTATCCCAACAAGCAAAACGGACACGTCCCGGCAGGGGGCGGATTTGGCCGTTTTTCGGGAGTGTGGCCACGCTCCCTATGCTTGCTACGGTAGCGTTCCCGTTGCTGTTCTTCCTATGCCTTTCCTATATTTATGGTGTTATAGAATAACCGAAACGTCCGCTGGAATTAAAAATCCCAAAGAAAACCGACAGTATTTCTTGATTTTCGATGGACAGCTTCTTATAATAGGAAAACCGCAAGAATAATGAAAAGTGACATTATCCATTTTGTTATAATGAAAGCTAAAAGGAGGGAAAGCATGAACGGCCATAAGGTTGAGAATATAGCAACAGTGATTTCCTACATTGAAGCGCATCTCAATGAAAAATTGGATTTAGACACTGTTGCAAATGCGGTTTGCTATTCCAAGTACCACCTGCACCGAATGTTTACAGACACGGTTGGTATCACACTCCACGACTATATACAACGCCGCCAACTGACTGAGGCGGCAAAACTGCTGGTATTTTCAGAAAAGCCGATTATTGAAATTGCGCTGATTGCTGGCTATGAAAGCCAACAGGCTTTTTCGTCTATCTTCAAGACGATGTATAAGCAAACGCCGCTGGAGTACCGGCAAAACGAGGTCTTTTATCCTCTACAACTGGAGTTTACATTGAACAAAAATCCAACTGCTCCTGATACGATTATGCAGGAAATTTCTTATGCTACGCTGGCGGATATTCCCGACTGGATGAATTTTATCACCCTTGTTATTGACGGTTTTCCCTGCCTGGATGAAAGCTCCCATCTGGAACAGGTCAAGCAGTATATTCACCAGCGACAGGCTTTGATTATGCGGGATGGCTCCACAATTATTGGGGCCGCCGCGTTTTCCTATCAGACCGGGAGCATCGACTTTTTGGCAGTGCATCCGCAGTACCGGCATTATGGAGTGGCAAAGGCTTTTCTTGATTTTATGATGTGCAATCTATTTGTGGGCCGTGAAATCAGCATTACAACTTTCCGCGAGGGGGACAAGGCCGATACAGGCCAGCGAGAGGAATATAAGCGGCTGGGCTTTGCCGAGTCGGAGCTTCTCACGGAGTTTGGCTACCCCACCCAGCGGCTCATTCTACCACCAAAACAGGAGAAAGGCGACAATGGATGATAACATTTTAGACCAAAAATGGAGCGCAGGATCACTCCTGCGCTTCGCATTTCCCACCATCGTTATGATGATTTTTATGGGACTATACACCATCGTGGACACCATCTTCGTGGCGCAGTTTGTGAATACGGATGCGCTTTCCTCTATCAATATCGTTTGCCCCATTATCAATATCACGGTGGGTCTGGGGACAATGATTGCAACAGGGGGAAACGCGATTGTCTCCCGAAAAATGGGGGCGGGTGAAAATCAGGAGGCAAAGGAAGATTTCACTTTGCTCATACTCACAGGGGCAGTGATAGGATTTCTTATTCTTTTAGGCGGGACAATCTGGATTGACAAAATTGTGTATGCTCTTGGGGCCAGCGATTTGCTGTTTCCTTATTGCAAGGATTATCTCATGGTGCTGTTTTTGTTCATTCCGGCCAATATCTTGCAAACGCTGTTTTCAAACCTGTTTGTGACGGCGGGAAAACCGGGCCTCGGTTTTGGGCTGTCTGTCCTGGCGGGCGTGGCGAATATCATTTTGGATTATATTTTCATTGTCCCCTGCGGCCTGGGCATCCGGGGCGCTGCTTTGGGGACAGGCTTCGGCTATCTGATCCCCACGGTTGCCGGACTGGTCTATTTTGCGGGGCGCAAAGGAACGCTGTCTTTCACAAAGCCGAAATTGAAATGGGCCGTGATTGGGGAGAGCTGTTTCAATGGCTCCTCCGAAATGGTGGGCCAACTGGCAACGGCCGTCACGACATTCCTGTTCAATCGCACCATGATGAACCTGCTGGGAGAAAATGGCGTCGCGGCGATTACCATTATTATCTACTCTCAATTCCTGCTGAACACACTGTATATCGGCTACTCTATGGGAATAGCGCCCATAATCGGGTTTAACTACGGAAACAGAAATGATGTCCAACAGAAACGGGTTTTCTCCATCAGTATGCGGTTTATCGGGTTGGCATCGGTGCTGATATTTTTGATTTCCATGTTCGGCGGCTCCTACATTGTGCGGCTGTTTGCAGATGATACATCGGAAGTCTACCAAATTGCGGCAAATGGCTTTACGATTTTTTCATACAGCTTTCTGTTCTGCGGCTTGAACATTTTTACCTCCGCGATGTTCACAGCATTGTCAAACGGAAAAGTATCGGCTGTTCTTTCCTTTTTGCGAACGTTCGGACTACTGGCTGGAGGCATCCTGTTACTGCCCCGTATTTGGGGAATAACGGGAGTATGGCTGGCTGTTCCTGCCGCAGAGGGGATTATGTTTGTTGTATCTGCGGTTTGCCTTTTCCGCTATCGGAAACGATATTCCTACTAAGAATCCACTTAAAAAGCATCTGCCCAGCGGCAGAAAAGAAAAAAACCGCTGCTGGGCAGTCCCTTTTCCATGCACAAAATTATTTCCTGCGGCGGTTTTAAGAAATTAAAGCCGCTGTTCTTTTATCCTCAAAGGGAGCGACGTGGTAAAGCTTACAGACACGGCGGCTGACAGGAGGCAGCCGCTATGAGGTACATCGCTATTCGATGCAATCTAACAGCCCTTGACTTGTCAAAAAAAGCCCGTCCCCCGCCTGGGGGAATTGCGGCTATGAAGTTATACTATACGATGCAGGTATAGCAAACTATACAGTGCAAACCGCCCGGCGGGTCTATGACCTGCCGGGCGGTTTTTGTCGTTTCCTGCGGCCCGGAAATTTTTCTTTGATTTTTTCTCTGCGGAAAGCGGTTTTGCGCGCAAAACCTGTGCCGCTGAACGCTCTGTTAGCGGAAAGGGAAAGTACCACCACCATCCCCAACGGAAAGGGGGTGAGAAGATGGAAACCAACCCCCGCGACTATGGCGAGCGGTGCAGGCTTGATGCCTTTTATAAAACCGTGTTGAAGCATGAGGCAATCGACTACATCCGGGAAATGAAGCGGCGGGCCAGTCGGGAAACGTCCTTGGAGCGTCTGCCTCAAACGGCGATGGACAAGCTGTGTTCGGTAGACGATTATCCCAGCGACAGCTATGTATTCTCGTACTGCGGCTACGACCTGCCGATCAGAAGCCAACAGGTGGCCGATGCCTTTGCCAGTCTGCCGGAACAGGAGCAAAGCATTTTGATTTTGCGCCTGGTTCTGGACTTGACAGACAGCGAGATTGGCAAGGCCTTGGGACTGTCCCGGAGTGCCATCCAGCGGCGCAGAACAAAATCGCTGAATGTCCTGCGGACAAAGCTGACAGCGAGGAAAGGAGGTTAGCGCCATGAAGCGCCGGAACTACAAGGGCCGTGAATTGCTGCCGTTGGCGGTGAGCGATGCGGCCCGCGCCGGGGACGCCGATGCAGTGGAGCAGGTCTTGCGGTACTACGAGGGCTACATAAACAAACTCTGCACCTGGACGGTCTACGATGAAAGCGGCTGTCCCCATGCCTGCCTGGACGAGTACATGAAAAGCCGTCTGGAAAACAAGCTCATCCGCGCCATTCTCAGCGTGAACTGATAACCAGCCCCAGCGGGAGGAACAGCTTACCCTTTCCCTGTTTCTCCCGCCTGCGGGCCTTGTCCTGCGTTTTGGAAAGGGGGAACATCTTTGCCGAAAAATCAGGTTGAAGTCACCACAACGAAACATCAGATCGGCAAAACGACCTATCTTGTCTGTGCTTCGGCCAGCGACCGAGCGACTGACAGCCTGGACGGAAAAATCCGGAAACTTATCAAAAAGGACTTGGAGCAAAGCAGAATATTCGACAAACAGTGAATTTTTGAGCTGACACAGGCGGCGGTTTGTGGTAAAATGGCATCAGTACATAACCATGCTTGCCTGCCGCCGGAAAGGAGGACTACCATGTTGCAGGCAGGCAAAATCACCGCCCTCTATTGCAGGTTGAGCCAAGAGGATATGCAGGCTGGGAAGAGCGAGAGCATCCAAAATCAAAAGCTGATTTTACAACGGTACGCTGATGAACATTTTTTCCTGAACACCCGCTTTTTCGTGGATGATGGATTTTCCGGGGTCAGCTTCGAGCGTGAGGGGCTTCAAGCCATGCTCCGTGAAGTTGAGGCCGGAAATGTGGCGACGGTCATAACAAAAGACCTTTCCCGCTTGGGCCGGAACTATCTGAAAACCGGAGAACTTATCGAAATCATTTTCCCGGAGTACGATGTGCGCTATATTGCCATCAATGACGGCGTAGACACGGCAAGGGAAGATAACGAGTTTACTCCGCTGAGAAATTGGTTTAATGAGTTTTATGCCCGCGATACATCCAAGAAAATCCGGGCTGTCAAGCAGGCCAAGGCCCAGCGCGGGGAGCGTGTCAACGGGGAAGTTCCATATGGCTATCTGGCCGACCCGAACGATCGCAATCACCTTATCCCCGACCCGGAAACGGCCTATGTTGTCCAGCAGATTTTCGCCATGTATGTGCGGGGCGACCACATGTGCGAAATCCAAAACTGGCTGCGGGATAACGAGGTTTTGACTGTTGGCGAACTGCGCTACCGGCGTACTGGCAGCACTCGTCACCCCCGCCCCCAACTGAACGCCTGGTACAACTGGCCGGATAAGACGCTGTATGACATCCTCACTCGACAGGAGTATTTGGGTCACACCATCACGGCGAAAACCTGCAAGGTGTCCTATAAATCCAAAAAGACACGGAAAAATCCAGAGGACAAGCGGTATTTCTTTCCCAATACTCACGAACCGCTGATTGACGAGGAAACCTTTGCCCTTGCCCAAAAGCGTATCGCCACCCGACACCGGCCTACCAAGTCCGATGAAATCGACCTATTTTCCGGGCTGCTGTTTTGCGGGGACTGCGGTTACAAAATGTATCTCCAAAAGGGCGCCGGAACGCCGGAGAGAAAGCACGCCTACACCTGCGGCAACTACCGCAACCGGGCCAGAAACGATTTTCTTTGCACGACACACTACATCCGCAAAAGTGTCCTGAAAGAACTTGTCCTTGCTGATTTACAGCGGGTTTTGGCCTATGTGAAGGAGCATGAGCAAGAGTTTGTTCGTACCGCCGCCGAGTGTGGGGAGCAGGCCGCTAAAAAGGCTCTTGCCCAGCAGCGGAAAGAACTGGACAAGGCAGAACGCCGGATGGATGAACTTAATCTGTTGTTCCGCAAACTTTATGAGGACATGGCTTTGGGCCACTTGTCGAACGAGCAGTTTGCGTTTCTGACCTCTGGCTATGAGGACGAGAAAGCGGCACTGACGAAACGGGCGGCGGAGTTGCGGAAAGAGATTGACACTGCCGCCGAGCGTGGGGCGGATGTGAAGCGTTTTGTCGCCCTAGTGCGCCGGTACTCGGAGATCAGCGAACTGACCTATGAGAATGTCCATGAGTTTATTGACCGCATTTTAGTCCATGAGCTGGACAGAGAAACGAACACACGGAAAATCGAAATCTTTTACAGCTTCGTGGGCAAGGTGGACAGCGGCGAGGAACCGACGGAAAGCTCGTCTTATTTCCGACAGATTGGTGCTGATGTCAAGAGTTTTGCCGTCTAATAATACAAAATGCTGGGGTAAGACAGCGCACCATCTTTTATGGTTACGCCATCTTACCCCAGCAAAGTTGGTTCCGCTCCATCCGTCATCCACAAAAAACTGTAAGTTTTTGAAGCGGTGCTGTCGAGCATATTCTTGAAGCAATTTCTTTTGGTTGACAATACTGTTGCTCTCACCCTCCCGCCCATCGTCCTGGGACAGACGGCAATAGAGGGCTGTGATCCTGTTTTCCTTCGATTGTCTGCTCACGGCATCTCCTTTCCGACAATCGGATACGGTGTATTGCGAAATCAGTATACCATATCCCCGTCAATAATTCAAAGCTTTAAAGCGAGATTGCTTGGCTTTTTAGCCATCATCCGCAGTCCTCAATTTACAGCTGATCTGTTCCAGCAAAAATTCATCACTGTCCGGGTTGAAATGGCCCACCACCTCATACTCGGTGTGGCCGTCTTTTATTGTGAAGTCCATATCTGGCGGGATGCGACAAAGGAGAAGCGGCTCCCGCCCTGTGTCCAAATCGAGTTCGTGACTTGCCATAATTTTCTCAATTTCGGGCCATTCAGCATCTAATCTGGCAATATAATCCTCAATTTTCGCTGTTTTTTCTTCTGCGGTCATCTGTATCGCTCTCCTTTCATCCAGGCTTGCGTCATTTGGCGGTGCTGTTCCTCGTTGGTGTAGACCATATCCATCGTGTCCTGGATTTTGATGGAGCGTTCCTCAACGCCGACGTTAAGCTTCAATTTCTTGCGGCAGGCGGTGATTTGAGCAGTCACAGCCTGCTTTTCAGCCCGCAATCGTTCCTTTTCAGCCGGTGACGCCCTGCGGATTTTATTTTGAAGTTTCGTCCGTTGGCCGGTCAGCGTATCCATTTCACTTTGAATGGTTTTACGGGCTGAAAGAAGATCGTCCAGTGTTTCAATGCGGGTTTTCGCCAGATAATCCACCTGGGCGGTGATTTCGTCCAGCTTTCGCAGTTCCTCTTTCAAAAACGGGCTGGTGGGCTGATAGGTCGTCCCTTTGGGCAAAATGCCAAGCTGGTACTCCCAATAAAGGAACAGCCGGTAAGTGTGAGAGGTGCGCTGAAACGGAACATAGACCCGCAGTTCCTCCGGCAGTTCCGGAGCAAAATTGACGGTAGGGCGCTTGTTGCCGAAGCTGGCCCGTGCGCCCAGGCTGCGCCTGATGTTCTCCGGCGTCCACCGCTCATCCAGGGTGTCCAGACGGGTAAAGTGCTGGTACTGGGGCAGACGTATTTTCCAATGCTTGCCCGTGAAGTCGGTGAAATACCCTTTGCGCCGGAGATACTTCTCCATCATTTCCACGGTTCGGCTGCCGTTTATCGCTTCCCGCACGTCCGCCCGGTAGATATTGTAGCGGGTGGGCTTGCCGCTCTGTTCGTCCAGCCAGACGGGGCGGCTGGGGGCCTTGCGGCCATGCTCAATGACGGACAGGCCGTATTCCCGGCAAAGCCGGTCTGAGGTGTCCCGGAGCCGCTGCTGCTCAGCTTTGGAGTAGTTGTACTTTCTACCGTCCTTGAAAGATACTGAATTGACACAGAAATGGTTGTGCAGGTGGCCTTTGTCCAGGTGGGTGGTGACGATGACTTGAAACCTGTCGCCCCACATCTCCTGTGCCAGCTTTATGCCGATCTCATGGCACCGCTCTGGGGTGACTTCTCCGGGTTTGAAGCTCTGATAGCCATGCCACGCAATGTACTTGTCCTCTTTGCCATACCGCTGCTTGGTCAGGATCATCTGCCGCAAAGCCGTTTGCTTCAGGCAGTTGATAGCGGTGACAAAAGAGCCGTCCGCTGTTTTCTGAGGGTTCTGGATGTACGAAAATACATTGAAAAAATCCTCGGTGCCCTTGGGTACGGTTTTCTCCGGGTTTTCAACATAGGCGATCAGGTCACTGAGCCGTCCCTTGATGTGCCATAGGCTGGTGGTCGCCACGTCGCATCACGCTCCATTCATCGCTTCCGTCTCAAGCGGCGAAAGCTCACCATTCCGCGGATGCTCCTCTCCCCACAAAGCCAAAGAACGGCTTTGCGGGGGCCCCATTTCCACCTCCTGCAACAGCAGGACGAGCCATTCAAACCGCAAACACTCTTCTGTCATCTCCGGGCAATAGACCGCCAGCCGTTCCAGCTTATCGTGGATTTCATACAGGGCGTCCAGCAGTTTCCAAAACTCCGGGGGCTGCTTGGGGCGTGGGTGTTGGCCCAGACAAATCTGCCGGAAGTATTCGGATTGGGTCAGGCCGCACAAGGCGGCGTCATGCTCCAGCTTGACTTTTTCTTTCTCAGTCAGTCTGACTTTCAGCCGTACTTTTTCATCGTTGGTGCTCAAAATAATTCCTCCATTCTGTCAAATTTTCGCTGTGGGAGGGGGTATTCAGGGGTTTCCCCTGGGAATGGATTTTGCCCCTGGGGGGCGAAATCCGATGCTCGCTATCCCTGTGGACAGGGATAATTTTGTTGCTCCTGGGGTATGGGAAGTGGGCAGGGCCGGCTTCTTTCTGAGAGGGTGCGCTGAGGCAGTTACGTTTGGCCCGTCTCATGTCTGGGCTATGGCATCATAAGTGATGCCATGCTCATAGGTAACCCGTACAAAAGTGGCATCACCCATGATGCCACGCACAGGTGACGGCACATGACATCAAAAATGCCATCATGATTCGGTTGAAGCTGATTAAGTGATGTCAGTTTTGGCGTCACTTCTATTGGTGGGGCGAAATAATGACGGGAAATAGGGTCATTTTGCCGTCACGCTGTTTGCCGTTTTCTCTGAATGGCGTTCCTGTCCCTTTTCAGCGGCGTTGTCTCGCGCTCTCTCCGATGGAGGTCATGGCGGAGTATCCCATTCGGACGGTCATTCAGTTGTCATGGCAAAAAAGAAGCCGGTACATCAAAATCAGCCCCAGCAGAAATTTTCATTCCGCTGAAGCAAGTTTGATGTACCGGCCTTGTGTTTCACAAGTACCAAAAAGATGTTGCCTATATGTGTTATTCAGTTGGCCCACTTACATGGAAATACAGTTTACCATATAGAACTGGTGTTTGTCAACTGTGCCATTGCGATTTTGCAAGCATTTTAATAATCAGATGTAAAAAGATCAGTTTTATAACATTCATATTGTAAATGGGCAGCCTACTTGGTATAATTGGAGTAAATATTTAAATCCTGCCATGACAGAGGAAATATATCCACTGAATTGGTAAGATTTCCCGGCAATGAATGTTATATGCAATGCTTCAGGGTAAGTGGAGGTGAGTTGTGTGATTCACAATGAAAATTCTCGCGTCAAAATTCCTGCATTGGTTCATCTGACACGTTTAGGCTATGAGTACCTGTCATTAAAGCAAGACAATGGGAAAATCTGCCCGGACACAAACATTTTTAAGTCACTGTTTTGGGATGGAGTAAACCGAATCAACGGATGTTCTTTGCCGGAGCAGGATATTGACCGGCTCCTGGATGAAATTGCAATCAAATTGTCCAGCGATGATTTAGGACGGGCGTTTTATAAGATTCTTTTAGATGGCATCAACGGTCTGCGCATCATTGATCTGGACGATGTGAGCCGAAATACATACCATGTTGTTACCGAACTGACCTGCCGGAACGGAGATGATGAGTTCCGGCCTGACATTACCTTGCTTATTAATGGCTTACCCCTTGCTTTCATCGAAGTGAAAAAGCCCAATAACCGGGATGGGATCATTGCGGAGCATACTCGTATTAATACTCGCTTTTCCAAGAAAGTGTTTCGCCGCTTCGTAAACATTACGCAGTTGATGGTGTTTTCCAACAACATGGAATATGATGACTCCGACCCTGAGCCGATCGAAGGCGCTTTTTACGCTTCCAGCAGCTACAACAAATTATTCTTCAACCGCTTCCGGGAGGAAGAACCGCAAATCCATACTGCGCTCCCGGCAATCAACAGGCAGAAAGAAGACTTTATCCTGGCTGACAACAATCTTGTTTCCATCAAAGGAACAAATGAGTATAACACAAATCTGAGTGAGCTGACGCCAACAAATCGGATTTTAACGTCCCTGTTTTCCCGTAACCGATTTATGTTGCTGCTCAAATATGGTTTTGCTTATGTGGAGCGCACTAATAAGGATGGCATCAAGACGTTGGAAAAGCATGTCATGCGGTATCCACAGTTTTTTGCGACAAAGGCTATCGAGCAAAAATTGGATACTGGCGTCAAACATGGTATCATTTGGCACACTCAGGGTAGCGGGAAAACAGCTCTGGCTTTCCACAATGTACGCTATCTGCGGGATTGTTATCAGAAACAAGGCAAAGTTGCGAAGTTCTATTTTGTTGTAGATCGTCTGGACTTGTTGACACAGGCCGGAGAGGAATTTGCTGCCCGTGGCCTTCATGTGGAGAAAGTAAATTCCAAGGATGATTTTATCCGGAATATCCGTACTATTGGGACCGCTAACAATACCGGCGAGGATACGATCACTGTCGTAAATATTCAAAAGTTTTCGACTGAATCCATTGTCCGCAAAGCAGATTACGATGTAAATGTGCAGCGCGTATATTTCCTTGATGAAGCGCACCGTAGCTATAACCCCAAGGGTTCTTTCCTGGCCAATCTCATGGCATCAGACCGTGAGGCGGTCATGATTGCGCTTACCGGGACTCCCTTAATCGATGAAGGCTACAACACAAAAGATGTTTTCGGAGAGTACATCCATAAATACTATTATAACCGCTCTATTGCTGATGGCTATACTCTGAAGCTCATCCGAGAGGGCATTAAGACTGAGTATCGGATAAAGCTGCAGTCGATTTTGGAAAGCCTGAAAATGCAGGAAGGTTCTTTTAAAAAGAAAGACATCTACGCACATCCGAAATATGTGGCCGCACTGGTGGACTATATTGTGAAGGATTTTACGCACAGCCGTATTGCGCTGGGGGATTCGTCTATTGGCGGCATGATCGTCTGCGATTCCTCCGACCAGGCCCGCACGGTGGAAGAAGCATTGAATGGCTACCCGGATATCAGCCATGTACTGATTCTGCATGATGTGGATGACAAGGAAACCCGCCGAGGATATCAGGATGATTTTAAGAAAGGAAAAATTGATCTGCTGGTGGTCTTTAATATGCTGCTCACCGGCTTTGATGCCCCCCGCCTGAAAAAGCAGTATCTGGGGCGTGTCATCAAGGAACATAACCTTTTGCAGACGTTGACCCGTGTCAATCGTCCCTATCAATCTTTCCGCTATGGTTATGTCGTGGATTTTGCGGATATTCGCGCCGAGTTTGATAAAACCAACAGGGCGTATTTTGAGGAATTACAAGCAGAACTTGGGGACGAATTTCAGCGATACCGGGACATTTTCAAGTCCCAGGAGGAAATTGAGCAGGACATCCAGGCGATCCAGGATAAGCTGTTTATGTATGCCACAGACAATGCGGAGTTGTTTTCCCAACAGATCACTGCATTGGACGACAAACAAGAACTGCTGGATTTGCGTAAAGCCCTGGATACCTACAAGGAACTGATAAACATCATCCAATTGTTCGGCTACGAGGAACTGGCCCAGAAATTCACCATGGAGAATCTCCAGGCTCTGTATACGGAGGTCAACAACCGTATTGCCCTGGTCAACCTCAAGCAAAATATGCAGGATGGCGAGGATGTTTCTGGCCTTTTGAAGCTGGCCTTAGATCAGATCGAGTTCCACTTCCGCAAGGTTTCTGAAAGTGAGTTGGTCATTGCCGATCAGTTTCAGGACATTCTGGAAAAGACCCGTCAGGAATTGGGGCGCAATCTTGACCCGAAAGACCCGAAGTATATTTCTCTGTTGGAAGAACTCAAACGAATTTTCAAGAAGAAAAATATTGAAGAACTGACCGCAGATGAGATGCAGCGGAATATTCAGGATTTGGAGCGTATCCGAAAAACTGCCGCGCAGCAAAATCTGCGGGATCAGATGCTCTGCGCCAAGTATCAAAATGATGTGAAGTATATGCGTACCCACAAACGCATTAAGGCTACTCCGCCGCCGATTGGTAGCGACCCTGTGATTTTCGGGGTTCTTATGGGAATAAAGGCCGCCGTTGACCGGAAAGTACTGAAAAATCAACATGTGATGGACAATCCTGCCTATTTTTCCCGAGAAATTATGCCGGAGATCATCCAAAGCTGCCGCAGCAACGGGATACAGCCAACTGCCGGTCAGGTCAAATTTATGGAAGCCTGTATTTCCGGTGAATACTTTGCAGAAAGGAAATGGACAGCATAATGCGGACAGAATCAATTACCGTCCGAACCAAGAGGATGATTGACGACCTGAAAACCATCTGCGCTAATTTTGGCTTGGGTGGTTCTCCGGGAGAATACAAAATCATCACGCAGGTGTTCTTATATAAATACCTCAGCGACAAATTCATCTATGAGGCGCAAAAAGCGGAACCTTCCTTGTTAGGGGTGGACAACGTGGAGAGCGCATTGGCTGCTATGCCGGATGACCAGTATGAAATGCTGCTGATGATGCTGGGCGGTAGTACGGCCAAGCTGAAAAAAACGCATTATATCTCCTATCTGTTTAACCATCAGAATGATAACGCAATGCGGAAAGCGGACGGTTCCACCTACCTGTTTCATGAGATGTTTGATGATACGCTGGTGGATATCGCCAACTTTAATCTGGATATTTTCTCTGTTCAGACCGGCGGTGAGGAGAAGATCAAGCTGTTTGAGCCGATCTCCCAGTATGTCATCGAGAGCGCGAAAAAGCCGCTGTTCTGCCGCGCGCTTATCAACAAGCTGGTGGAGTTTAACTTTGCCGAAGTATTTGAGCAGAAGTATGACTTTTTTGCCCAGATTTTTGAGTACCTTATCAAAGACTACAACAAGGATTCCGGCAAGTACGCCGAATACTATACCCCCCATACCATCGCGACCATCATTGCCCGCATCATGGTTCAGGGGGATGTTAGCAACGTGACCGTGTACGACCCGGCAGCAGGTTCCGGCACACTGGTGCTGGCCCTGGCCCATCAGATCGGCGAGGAAAACTGCACCATCTTCACCCAGGACATCTCCGCCAAGTCCAACGAATTTTTGCGGCTGAACCTAATTCTCAATAGCCTTGTCCACTCTCTGGGAAATGTGGTGCATGACGATACCCTGATTGCTCCCCGGCACTTGAATGCTCAAAAGAACGCCTTAGCCAAATTCAACTATGTCGTCAGTAATCCGCCATTCAATATGGATTTCAGTGATAACCGGGAGGCGTTGGCAGGAGAAAAACACAAGGAGCGTTTCTTTGCTGGTGTGCCAAACATTCCCCAGAAGAAAAAGAGTAGTATGGATATTTATCTGATGTTTTTGCAGCACATCATCTACTCCTTGGATGACAAGGCAAAAGCCGCTGTCGTCGTCCCCACCGGCTTTTTGACCGCTGGTTCTGGAATCCAGAAAAAAGTTCGGGAGCATTTAGTGAGTCATCGTATGCTCCGGGGCGTGGTTTCTATGCCTTCTAACGTATTTGCCAACACCGGCACCAATGTATCCGTTCTCTTTTTGGATAAGGAGAATAAGGACGGCAAAGTATTTTTGATGGATGCCTCCAAGCTGGGGACAAAGGAAAAGGTGGATGGTAAAAATCAGAAAACCGTACTCAGTGAGGAGGATATGGCCCTTATTGTTGACACCTTCAACACCGGGCAAACAGTAGATGATTTCTGTGTGACAGTCAGTTATGAGGACATCGAGCAAAAGAAGTTTTCTTTCTCTGCCGGTCAGTATTTTGAGGTGAAGATTGAGTATGTGGAGCTGACACCGGAAGAATTTAACCAAAAAATGGACGGTTTTTCCATGCGGCTGCACGCATTGTTTTTAGGGAGCCGCCAACTGGAAGACGAAATCAAGAAGCAGTTGGAGCAGGTGAAGTATGAGTAGGAAAGAAAAAGTGACTTTAGGGAATATTTCTAATATCATTACCGGACCATTCGGAAGCCAACTACATCAATCTGATTATGTGCCTGTAGGAATAGCTTGCATAATGCCCCAAAATATTGGGAACAGGACTTTGAATAAAGATGGTATTGCTCGAATTAGCAAAAAAGATGCAGAAAGATTAAGCCGCTATGTTGTTCGGGTAGACGATATTGTTTATGCCAGACGAGGCGACGTTGAAAAACATGCTTATATTTCCAGTGAGGATGACGGTGCATTATGTGGGACAGGATGTATGCGCGTCCGTGTTGATTCTGAAAAAGCATATCCATTATATGTTTCTTTTTATTTGAATCGAACTGAGAGTAAGCGATGGATTTCACAACATGCGGTTGGATCAAACATGCCAAATCTGAACACAGAGATTCTCAATAATGTACCTATCGAATTGCCTGCTATGGCTGAACAGAAGATAATATCCCATTTTCTCGAAAACATAGACAGGAAAATCCAATTAAATGTTCAAATCTGCGCTGAACTGGAAGCCATGGCAAAAACCCTCTACAATTACTGGTTCATGCAATTCGATTTCCCAGATGAGAACGGCAAGCCCTACCGCACCTCTGGCGGCGAGATGGTCTGGAATGAGCAGTTGAAACGGGAGATTCCGAAGGGGTGGGATGTAAAACACTTGCAAGATATTTGCAGATTCCGAAATGGTATCAATTATGAAAAAGACTGTTTGGGCGACTGCACATATCGTATAGCAAATGTGAGAAATATCACAGCATCTTCATTCCTTATGGACGTAAGTGATTTTGACGAAATAACTTTGCCCAAAAATCAAGGCGATAAATATATACTAAGTGAAAATGATATTATCATTGCACGGAGTGGAACTCCTGGGGCAACACGGCTTGTTATTAAGCCCTCAAACAATGTGATTTTCTGTGGATTTATCATTTGTTGCACGCCCTTTAACTCCCAATTCAGACTATTTCTCTCATATTTTCTTAAACAGTTAGAAGGAACAAATGCAACAAAAACAGGTGGGTCAATTCTTCAGAACGTAAGTCAAGATACGCTAAAGTCTTTACACGTGACTTTGCCAAATGATTCTGTACTTAATCGCTTTAACCAAAAGATAGAGCCATTGGTTCAAATGATGCAAAATATCATAAATGAGAATCATGAACTGGCAAAACTCCGTGACTGGTTCCTGCCCATGCTGATGAATGGACAGGCCAGGGTGGAATGAGGTGAAATAGATGAGGCGCAACTTTGCTCAAATATTAAAGGACGCCAAGATTGATATTAAGGCAGAGTATCAGAAACTATATGGGATGCTATATGACCGCACCATCCAAGTATCAAATTCAAACCGCATCTCTGCTTACGATGAACTGAGCGAACGATTTATTGGTTTTTACTTCCGAGGGACATGCCTTTCAATTGATGAATTTAATGATTTGCATGAGTTTCACTTTGAAAGAGACCCTGCGAATTTTAGCATTGATAATTTGGTTAACCTGTGTGAGTACATATACAATATGCTTATGGGCTATCAGTCCACACAGTTTTCTTTTGGATATAATGGACCTGCATTTATCAATGTTCAGTTCTATTTAAATCAAATAGGCCAAGTCATTGAGAAAATCGGCTATATGCAGACAGCAGAAGATAATTTTACAATTTTTGTTGAAAAGTCACCTGCTGCGATTGCCGTTACGGAAAGTTCCCTGATTCCTGAGAATATATCGTATCGGCTAATTTCTTACAACCACTACTCTATGAAAGAAAATTTAGATGCGAAGAAAACAACCTTACTTATCCTTGCAGATTTGCTCGAACCGCAGAGAGCAAGCCTTGAAAGTATTGATAAAACATTTGCAAGCGACCTGTTTTATGCGTTCAACAACTTTTATATTCGCCATAACAATATGGATCCCCAAAGTCCAAAATATAAAAAGCCAATAGGGGATTTGCCAAAAGAGCAATTGGAACGTTGGTACGATGAAGTTTATCAAATGTGTCTTTTGGCGTTCCTACGGTTAGAACATGCTGACCGAAAGAAAGATTTTGATGTGTTGAAGGGCAAAATTGAGAATAAAACGCCACAAGAAGATAAATAACATTAAATAGGCTTGGGAGTATGGACAAAACCATTCTCCCAAGCCTATTTAATGTTACGCACAAATCAGCTCACGGTAGATAAGTTCCTCCGCTCGGTTTCGGACGTTGTTCATCCGCCCGACCCACACCATCTGATTCTCAACTTTGAGCTGTTCTGTGATACCCTCCTGCTCGGCCAGTTGTTTGACCAACTGAGAAAACATAGCTTCTGCCTGGGTATCAACCTCAACCAAATGGTTATCCAACTTGCCGCTAAGAAGCAAGGCATTGTAGAGTGGCCCCCGCTGTGTTTTCAGGTAGTGTCTCCGCCGCTGCCCCCAGATACCAATGGGAGCGGTTTCAGGCAGAGACAAATCGGGCAGGAAATAATCGCCTTCCTGATGATAGGTGCTGCCCAGTTCTTCAAATAATGACTTCATTGCAGATTCCTCCGTTTGTTCAGATTATCTACAATACACCGTATCGATTGTCTCTATTACATTTTTTGAAACCATCGTTACGGAACCTCATTATGGGGCGGTCCGCTGCTGCTTATTCGGAAAAGACCTTGACCAGCTCGATAAAGCATCCGTCCAGGACGTTGACCTTCGCCAAACCGTCCCGCTCATACACCTCGTGGAGCTGCAAAATGCCGCCTTCATCCTGGAGCATGACCTGTACGGTCATATCCTCCGGGTTTACCGTCCAGTACTCCCGTACGCCGGCCCGCTGATACAGGCCCAGCTTCACAAGCCGGTCATGGCGCTGCGTGGAGGGGGAAAGCACCTCAATCACCAGGTCGGGAGCCCCCCTGCAGCCGTATTTGTCGATTTTGCTGCGGTCGCATATGACGGAGAGGTCGGGCTCCACCATGGTGTCCACGTCTTCAGGGCGGTCCCCTTCCCGCTCGAACAGGCGGACGCCAAAGGGGGCTGGGTAGACCTTGCAGCGCTTTCCCTCCAGGTAATTGCCCAGCTGCCGGCCGAGCTCAAAACAGACCTCCTGATGGCGGCTGGATGGCGGGGACATGAGAAAGACCCTGCCGCCAATCAGCTCACAGCGGTCGTTCCCGCTCCAGCTGAGGACATCGGCAAAGGTGCAGCGGGCGTTTTCTGCGGGCAGTGACATAGCTTCAACTCCTTTTCTCAACCGTGTTCCAATCGTTTTATACCAGAATTATAGCACATCTATACGGAAAAGAGCAAGAAAAATCCAACGCATAGATTGCCCCTTCTTTCGGCACACTAAGGCGAAAGGAGGGGGGTTTTTATGTCCAGACAGGAGGCCAACGCGCCCCATCCCAGAAAGGAACCCCGGCTCCCCGGCCCGCTGTCCCTGGGGCGGCTGGAGGAGGTTTTTTCTGACTGCGTGGACTTCTCCAAGCGGGAGGTTTTCCTCCACGGGGACAGCCAGCGCAGGGCCACCGTCTGCTACATCGACGGCCAGGCCCGGACGGAGCGGCTCAACGACTACGTTCTGCGCCCCCTGGCCCAGGACCCCATGCTGGCCTCCGTCCCCGAGGGGGAGCTGTTCGCCCTGCTGGAGCGGGGCGCCCTCTATGCCCAGGCGGCCAAGCGGGAGACTGAGGTGGACCCGGTGGCCTTCGCCCTCATCAACGGCTCCTGCGCCCTCTTTCTGGAGGGGCGGGACGACTGCCTGGTCTTTCCCGTAGCCACCGAGGAGAAGCGCTCCGTGGGCGAGCCGGAGAACGAGCCCGCCCTGAAGGGAGCCCGGGACTCCTTTGTGGAGAGCCTGCGCACCAACACCTCCTTGGTCCGCCGGCGGATGCGGGCCCCGGAGCTGAAAATCCGGGAGCACATTGTGGGCCGGCAGTCCCTTACCCCGGTGGATGTGCTCTGGATCGACGGCATCGCCGACCCGGACACCGTGGCCCTGCTGTCGGAGCGGCTGGACGCCATCGACATTGACGGCGTGGAAGCGGCGGGCAATCTGGAGGAGTATCTGGTGGACAGCGCCCGCTCCCCCTTCCCCCTCATGCCCTTTACCCAGCGGCCCGACCGGTTCTGCCAGGGCCTGCTGGAGGGCCGGGTGGGCCTGCTGGCTGACGGCATCCCCCTGGGCTGGCTTCTCCCCGGCGCCATCGACCAATTTTTCAAAACAGGACAGGACCGGGCCTACCACTGGCTGGTGGCCTCTGCCCTCAGCGCCATCCGCTGGCTGTGCGCCCTTATCACCCTGCTGGTGCCCGGGCTGTATATCGCCCTGGTGACCTTTCACCCAGAGGCCATTCCCCCCAAGCTGGCCCTGTCTATTGTGGCCGCCAAGCAGGAAGTGCCCTTCTCTACCATCTTCGAGGTGCTTATTATGCTGCTGGCCTTTGAGGTGATTCAGGAGGCCGGCCTCCGGCTCCCCGGCCCCATTGGGGCCACCGTCTCCATCCTGGGGGGACTGGTGGTGGGCAACGCGGCTGTGGAGGCCCATATCGTCTCCCCCGCCGTCCTTATCGCCGTGGCCATCGCCGGGGTGGCGGGGTACACTATGCCCAGTCAGGATTTTGGCAACGCCCTGCGGCTGTGGCGGTTTCTGCTGGCTATTCTGGCCAGCCTGGGCGGACTCACCGGGCTGGCTCTGGGGTGCGCCGGGCTCATCTACCACCTGGCGGGGCTGGAGTCCTTCGGCGTGCCCTACCTGGCCCCCTTTACCACTGGAACCAGGGTGCCCCGGGGCCACCCCAGCCTCTTTCGTCTGCCCCTGCCCAGGATGAAGTGGCGGGACGGCCCTATCCAGACCCAAAACAGGAGGAACCAGAAATGAAATACGCCCGTGTAGGGGGCGGCCTCTGTGCCGCCCCGCTTCTGGCAGTTATAACGGCGCTCCTCCTCACCGGCTGCTCCGGCCTGCCCACCGCCCGGGAGATGGGGGACATGGCCCTGCTGCGCACCCTGGGGGTGGACCCCTCCCTCGCCGGGGTGTCGGTCACCGGCTCCACCGGCCCCCGGGCGAAGGGCCTCCAGGGCGACAGGGAGCCCGCCCTCACCCTGTCGGCGGACCGGCCGTCCCTCAGTGCGGCCTGTCTGGCCATGCAGGGCCAGAGCGACAGCTTTGTCTTTTTCGGCTATGTGGACCAGCTCCTGGTCGGCGAGGAGCTGGCAAAGGAGGGGGTCCGGCCGGTGCTGGACTACTTCTCCCGGGATGCCGAGCTGGGCCTGGGGGCCCAACTGTGGCTGGTTCGGGGGGCCTCCGCCCGGGATGCCCTGTCCGCCGGCGGGGACGAGGGGATCGACACCCGGCTGGAGACCATTCAAAATGACAGCAAAATGGGCATTGCCAACCTTACACGCACCGCCGGGGAGGTGTACACCGACCTGCTGGAGCTGGGCTCCGCCTATGTCCCCGCCCTCTCCCCCGCCGGGGAGGGAGGGGCCGTCCTGGCGGAACAGGGCTATGGCGTGTTAAAGGGGGACGTCCTGGCGGGCTTTCTGGAGGGGGAGGCGGCCAAGGGGCTGGAGCTGCTGGCCGGCGGCTCCTCGGCGGACGTGCTGGATGTGGAGCTGCCGGAGGGGCCGGTGTCGGTAAAGGTGACCTCCGCCTGTACAAAAAGCCGCCTGGAATTTCAGGGGGATGTCCCCTCTGCCCTGAAGCTGACCTGTAAGGTGGAGGTCCGCCTGTCGGAGTACCGGACCCGGCCGGCCGGTCAGGAGCTGGAGTCCCTCCGGACGGAGGCGGCGCGGCGGGAGCGGGTCCGGCTGGAGGCCGCTCTGGACCGGCTGCAGGCCTGGGGTACGGACTGCGCCGGCCTGGGGGCAAAAGCGGGGATGTTCCACCCCGACCGGTGGCAGGCGGTCCAGGCGGACTGGCCGGAGTATTTTTCCAAGGTGCCGGTGGAGATTCAGGTTGAGGTAAAAGTCCGGTAGGGGCGGACATAGTCCGCCCGCGAAATCTGCCTGCTGTTGAACGGACGCACAATGTGCGCCCCTGCACAGGATAAACGGGACATGGAGGAAACATGAAAGACGATAAAATTTCCCGCACCCAGCTGATGGCTCTGCTGTGGGCGGGGGTAATGGCCCCGGCGGCGGAGCTGCTGCCTGGACTGCTCTTGCCCGGAGCGGGAAAAGGCGCCTGGCTGGCGGTAGTGTTGGCCGCCCCCCTGGTGCTGGCGGCGGGGTGGCTGCTGGGCTCCTTGGCGGGCCGGGACGGCCTGGCCCGAAGCGTCACCGGCCTGCTGGGCCGCTGGCTGGGGGGCGGAGTGGTTCTACTCTATATAGTATGGGGGCTGTTTCTGCTCTCCCTCCGCCTGCGCCTGTGCGCCCAGCGGCTGCTGGCCTCCGGGGAGCGGGACGGGGCTCTGTGGTTCTTCCTGCTGTCGGCGGCGGCCGTTCTGCTGTGGATGGGCCGGGGGAAGCTGGCCGCCTTCGCCCGGGCGGGGCAGCTGTTCCTTACCGCCTTGCTTCTCACTGCCGGGGTGGTGCTGGGCCTGTCCCTGTTCCAGGCCCGGCCGGAGCGGCTGCTCCCCCTGTGGTGGAGCGAGGCCGGGCCGGTGCTCCGGGCCGCCCTGTCCGCCGCCGGGGTGATGGGCTGGGGACTGTTCCTCCCCTTTTTAATGGGGGACGTCCGGGACCAGGGGGAAAATAAAAACTGGCACTGGCTCTTCTGGGGCCTGGGCGGCGCACTGCTGCTGTCCGCCGCCCAGGCGGTAATTCTGGGGAACCTGGGGGCGGCACTGGCCGCCCGGCTGGACAATCCCTTCTTTGCCCTGGCCAAGAGCGTAGGGGTGGAGGGGGCCTTCCAGCGGGTGGAGGGGGTGGTCACCGCCCTGTGGACCTTCGCCGACCTGACCATGGGCGGGGTGCTGGTCTTCGCCCTCCGGGCCATGACGGCGGAGCTGCTGCCCCCGAAGGCCCTGCCCTGGATATCCTGGACTGCGGTTGTGCTGGGGACGGCGGGGGCGCTGGTCCTCTTTCCCGCCGCCGGAACGGCGGAGCTGTGGAACCGCCGCCTGGTCCCCGCTGGCAACCTGGCGCTGGGGTTTTTGCTGCCCGCCCTGCTGTGGGTGGGAGAAAGACTCTTTCGACGCAAGGGAAAAAATAGCATATCTTGTATGAGGAAACCGGCCTGATCCAAAGATATTGCGGTCTTGAAATTCCCCGAAAAAAATCTTAAAAAAATCGAATAAAACGCTTGACAAAGGGGAAATGAAGTGATATTATGTCCAAGCTGTCCGCGAGAGCGGGGCGTCCGAAACAGGTGAGCCGAGCAGGGAACGAAAAAACTTTGAAAAAAGTCGAAAAAAGTTCTTGACAAAGGCTGACAGATGTGGTAAAATATGAAACCGTTGCGACAGCAACCGCCGCCTTGAGAGCTGCGAATGAGAGAACAAAAAAGTTCAAAAAACTTGAAAAAAGTTCTTGACAAAAGCTTGAGAGTGTGGTAAGATCAAAGCCCGCTGCTGAGCGGTGTGCACCTTGTAAATTAAACAACGTGACAAACACGAAGCACCAGAAGGATTGGTTGTTTCAAAGAGCTTTGAAAGAAGCTTGTTGGACAACGTCAATTATTTCTTTGAAGCTAAGGTTTTAGTTTCAATAAGATTGATTTAAGCAGCTTGACTGTTTAGATACCATTTTATTGAGAGTTTGATCCTGGCTCAGGATGAACGCTGGCGGCGTGCTTAACACATGCAAGTCGAACGGGGTACCCCCAAAGGAGTTTTCGGACAACTGCGGGGAATACCTAGTGGCGGACGGGTGAGTAACGCGTGAGTAACCTGCCTTGGAGTGGGGAATAACAGCTGGAAACAGCTGCTAATACCGCATAATGCAGTTGGGTCGCATGGCTCTGACTGCCAAAGATTTATCGCTCTGAGATGGACTCGCGTCTGATTAGCTAGTTGGTGGGGCAACGGCCCACCAAGGCGACGATCAGTAGCCGGACTGAGAGGTTGGCCGGCCACAT
>CATEPI010000005.1:0-118673 GCA_949525845.1 uncultured Eubacteriales bacterium | reverse complement strand
GGCGTGTCATCCCTTTTTGTCCTATTTGGGGCGACTTTCGCAATCACCTATTTTATCATCATCTTGAAACTATGTCGATCACTGTTAATGTTGACTTTAGTACCTCACCGTTCCGGTCACGGTAACGGCATAGTTTTCATTGTTTCGGATAGCTAAGGTATATTGACCAGCTACATCCAGTTCAATCGATTTGTTGAGACTCCCACTGGTACATTGAATGGAGTAGAACAAGCCATCTGAAGCAATATATCCAAAATCAATTTTCGCGGACTTAGGTATATAGGTACAGTCGTACTTTATGGTATCGCCTTTTGCCGCAAAAAACGGTTGTGTAATAGGAGTAATGAGCTTTGCTGGAAGGCTATGATCTAAGCGACCGGAAACTCGAGGCATAACAATATTATTGCTCGGAGTTTCTGTTGCAGTTGCTGGGATTAAGGAACAACTAAACAAAAGCATACAAGCCAAAAATGCAGTAATTAGCCGTCTGCGCCTCACGAAAAACACCTCCTTTCAAAATTTATTTAGGGAGGTAGCAAAGTGATACCTCCGCCTATCATTGAGTTGTCTATCACCTCACCTTCCAATTCTGTACTGTGAACAAAAACTTCGGGGCGTTTCCGGAAGAACAGTGCACCCACCAGAATACCCGCCACCAGAACCGCAGCGGCCAGCAGGGCCCACAGGCGGTAATTCCTGGACCGAGAGACAGGAACCTCCACAATCTGAACTTCCGGCTCTGGCGGTATCCAATCATCCTTCACCAACGCATCCACCGACACACCCAGCGCGTGGCTTAGCCGGGCCAGATTTTCGGCGGAGGGGCGGACCTGGCCGTTCTCCCATTTGGAGATGGTTTGGCGGGAGACATCCAGCAGCTCTGCAAGGGCTTCCTGCGAGATACCCTGCTCTGCCCGGATGCTCCGAATCCTCTGCTTAATGCTCATTTTAGATATCCTCCCCAATAAATGCTACCAATATATGTTTGCATCTGTTAATTTAAACAAAAAAGCGGATGTAAACAATGGTTTACACAGTCTGGTGATATGTGTTAATCATAACATTCCAAACTATTGGTGTCAATAAATGGACAGGTGGCGATAAAGGGGCGTGCCCCGTTCTGGACCGGCGGAAGAAATTTCCGCGCCGGTCCCTTTTTTCTGCTTCTTTCGTTGAAAGCGGCCCCCTCCTGTGGTAAAATAAGGGGGACTATTTGCAGAAGGAAGTTTTCCGCCATGAGGACCATATCCGCCGCCGCAATCACCGCCGCCGTGGCCCGGCTGTGCATCCGGGCCAACACCGTCCTGCCCGAGGACGTAATCGACCACATGGAGTTGGCCCGGTTTTGGGAGACCTGGCCCCTGGCTGAGGAGACCCTGAAGCTGCTCCAGCAGAATCAGTTGGACGCCTGGAAGCGGAACCTGCCCATCTGTCAGGATACGGGCATGGCCTGCGTCTTTGTGGAGCTGGGCCAGGAGGTCCACATTGACGGGGGCTTTGAGGAGGCCATCCACCAGGGGGTCCGCCAGGGGTACACAGAGGGCTATCTGCGCAAGTCCATGGTGGCCGACCCCCTGCGCCGGGTCAACACAGAGGACAACACCCCGGCGTCTATTACCGTGCGTATTGTCCCCGGGGACCAGTGCGCCATTACCGTGGTGCCCAAGGGCTTCGGGTCGGAGAACATGAGCCGGCTGGCGATGCTCAAGCCCGCCGATGGGGTGGAGGGCGTGAAGCAGTTTGTGGTGGAGACCGTCCGGCTGGCCGGGCCCAACCCCTGCCCGCCGGTGGTGCTGGGGGTGGGCATCGGAGGCTCCTTCGACAAGGTGGCCGCCCTGGCCAAGCATGCTCTGCTCCGCCCCCTGAACGAGCCCAACCCCGACCCCTTCTACGAGAATCTGGAGGATGAGCTGTTGAAGGCGGTCAACGCCCTGGGCATCGGCCCCCAGGGCTTCGGGGGGAAGATCACCTGCCTGAACGTGGCCATCGAGACCGCCCCCACCCATGTGGCCGGCCTGCCGGTGGCGGTGAACGTGAGCTGTCACGTCACCCGGAGGGCAACGGAGGTGCTGTGAGGGCGTTTGTTCCCCTGGCAAAGGAAAAAGATGACGTTTGAAAGGGGTAATTGCGGGATGGAATTCTTTGTCGTGATTGTTGTGTGCGCCTTTGTAGTCATTCTGATTCGGAGCATCACAGAGTTTATCAACAATCAAAATTCCCCGGAGCTGACGCAAGCCGCCATTCTGCGACGGAAGCGGCAGTACACCACCACCGACAACAACGGGGTAATCTCCACCTCCTACGCCGCCGAGTTTGAGCTCAGGGAGAGTGGGGAGAGTATCCGCTGCTACATCCCCTATCGGGCGTGGAAAGCGTTGGAGGAAAACACTTTGGGTCAGCTCACTCACAAGGGCACCCGGTTCCGGCGGTTTGAGTGGAACGGGAAGTCTGTGGAGAAATAGGAGGTACCCTGATGCAACATAAACTGACCACTCCCGTCACCCGGGAGGACTTGGCCCCGCTGAAGGCGGGGGACACGGTGCTGCTGTCCGGAACGGTGTACACCGCCCGGGACGCCGCCCACAATCGCCTGATGGAGCTGCTGGACAAGGGAGAGCCCCTGCCCTTCCCGGTGGAGGGCTCCGCGCTGTACTACGTGGGCCCCACCCCGGAGCGGCCGGGGGAGGTCATCGGCTCCGCCGGGCCCACCACCAGCGGCCGGATGGACGCCTACTCCCCCCGCCTGCTGGACCTGGGCCAGGCTATCATGATCGGCAAGGGGGCTCGGAACCAGGCCGTCAAGGACGCCGTCGTCCGCAACGGCGCGGTCTATCTGGCCGCCCTGGGGGGCGCGGGGGCCCTGATGGCGGCCAGCGTCAAGGCGTTGGAGGTCATCTGCTGGGAGGACCTGGGCTGTGAGGCGGTCCGCCGGCTGGAGGTGGAGGACATGCCCCTCACCGTCATCCTGGACGCCCACGGGGGCGACCTGTACCAGAGCGGCCCGGCGGCCTATCTGGCCAGCCTGGAGAAGAAATAGCGGTCCGGTTTATGGGACAGGACCTGTGATAGAATACACACACTCAACTAGGAAGGAGAACGACTATGAATCAGGAATTTTTAAACCAGCTGGAGCAGTGGAACGAGGAGGACCAGTACCAGAAGATCATCGACGCCATCGAGGCCCTGCCGGAAGAAGCGCTGGACTTCACCCTCACCAGCGCCCTGGCCCGGGCCTACAACAACCTGGCCATTGACGTGATGCCGCCGGAGGACCGGCCCCTGTACCAGCGGGCCCTGGACCTGCTGCTGCCTCTGGAGGGGCAGCTGGAGGAGGCGGCAAAGCAGGATCCGGACACGGCCCACACCTGGAATTTCCGAGTTGCCTACGCCTACTACTACCTGAACCAGGAGAGCCAGGCCCTGCCCCACTTCGAGAAGGCCCTGGAAGCCCGCCCTGGGGACGAGGATACCCTGGAGTTCATCGACCGCTGCCAGCAGTGCCTGGCCCTGCCCCTGTATATGAGACCCTTCCGGGGACGGACCGAGGAGGGCTGGAGCTCCTTCCTGGCGGGGGAGGGGGAACTGCGGGCCCTGATGGACCAGGAGGACCGGGAGGCGGTGGGTGAAAAACTGGTGGACCGGTGTACCGAGCTGCTGGCCCCCGCCTTCGCCGACGTGGCCTTTGAGCTGGGCCACAACGGGGAGAAGTATGAGCTGATTCTGGTCCCCGAGGGGGACCGGACCCGGCTGTTTCAGCTGGCCTACTTCCAGAAGCGCGCCCCCAAGGAGCTGCTGGACAAGTGGAATATTCTGGTGGGCCGCACCCGGAGCAGCGGCTTCGGCCTGCGGATGAACGGCCAGGACATCACCCCCGAGGACGTGCAGGTGTGGGCGGAGAAGACTGAGGACAACGGCGTGGGCCTGCGGCTGTACTGCGAAAAGCTGGCCCCCCTGTGGAAGGTGGACCAGAATCAGGTCTATCACATGATCTACATCCTGCTGGACCAGTCCCTGGGGGAGCTGGCCGCCATGCGGTATGTGGACTATCTGGACATTCTGGACACCCCGGCGGAGGGGGCGGCCATGACCCTGGACCAGCTGGCGGATTTTGTGGCCGCAGAGGTGGACCCGGAGGGCTGGCCCCAGGCTAACGACCCGGAGCTGGCCGGGGAGCGGTACACCGCCTACGAGGGCAAGCCCTCTGAGGAGGAGGAGTGGCCCCTGCGGGCCGACGTGTATGTGGGGGTGACCTGCTGCGTGCCCCTGCTCAAGGGCTATTTCCAGGGGGATGACTACTACATGGACCGCCTCCACCGGGACGGGGTGGTCCCCGGCTTCTTCTACTACCCCCTGGACGGGGTAGACCGGAAGGAGATATTAAACCTGCGGGACCAGTTGGAGCAGGCTATCACCGCCCGGTGCGGCGAGGGGATCGTCACCTTCACCGGCGGGGCCACCGGCACCTGCTACGGCTATCTGGACTTCATCGCCTGGGACCTGAGAACCCTGCTGGACGCCGCGGTGGAGGTCTTTGCCGGGGCCCCGGTGGAGTGGGCCGCCTTCCACACCTTCCGTTACAACGTGAACGGTGTCGGACTGAAGCAGTCGGACGAGGAATAAGGAAAAACGAAGTTTTTCCAAAAATTTTTCCCTTTGGTTCTTTCCTTTTTTAAAAAAGGAAAGAACACACCGAGGAGGAGAAAAAATGAGCATCGGGTTAACATTCACCGGCAAAATTGACAGCCCCAGGGCGCTGCTGGAGGGGGCGCAGGCCCTGGCCCGGGAGCGGGATTACGCCCTGCGGGCGGGGGAGGGCGGCCTGAAGGTGGTTATGTGCCCTCTGGGGGGCGAGCTGGGCCTCCAGTGGCGGCCCGAGGGGGACCCTGCCGGCCCCTGGCTGGTGCGGGGGGGCTGCAGGTCCACCCCGGCGGGGGCGGGGCTGCACCGGGCGGCGGTGGAGCTGCTGGACCTCCTGCCCATCCGGGCGCTGACAGTGGAGGACGAAACCGGCTTCTACCGTCACCGGGACTTCCAGCGGATGAAGGAGGAGCACTTCTACCCCTGGCTGCGCACCCTGGTGGACGTCTGCCGGCAGGAGAGCGGCAAGGGGGTGTCCGGGATGCAGCTGTGCTGGGACCTGGAGCAGTACGCCCCCCGGGACATCCCCGACACGGTAATCACCCCGGTGGGCCGCTTCCGCCTGTCTGAGCTGGTGGAGCTGGAGGCTCTGGGCATCGAGGCCCTGGCGGGCCGGTTCTTCCTCTGGAACGGCCGCACCCGGGACGCCCGCTTTTACCGCAACCGGGCCATCAACGCCCTGTGGGAGGACTGCTGCTTTGCCCCCTCCGCCCGGAGCGGGGAGGACGCCGCCGGAAACGCTGCCATCCTGGACGACTTGGAGCGGGCGGCACAGATGGACCCCTCCCTCCCACTGCCCCGGAGCGCCTATGAGGAGGTGTGCGCCCTGGCCGGCCGGGCCCCTGTCCTGCCCGACGGCCCGGCGCTGACCGAGGAGTTTTCTCCCGGCTACCGCAGGGACCTGGTCACTTACGGGGTAGGGGCCCTGCGCCTCACCCTGCCCGGCGGCTGCCTCCAGGGCTGGGAGCCCTGGCAGAACGGCGGCGGCGCCCACCTGTGGACCGACGGGAAGGGCCCCGTCTGGCGGGTGAGCGCCTACCGGATGCGGGAGGGGACGGCCCAATTCACCGAAAACCTGGACGCCCTCCACGGCGTGGAGGGCCGGATGCTGAAGGGGGGCGCTCTGCGCTGGGGCTGGAAGGAGGTCTTCGAGGACGGAGAGCGGCTCTATCAGGTGGAGTGTGAGGTCATCGCCGGCCCCGACCTGTACTTTATCACGGTCACCTGCGCCGGCCCGGGGGAGCTGGGCTCGGTGGCGGAGCTGATCGGGAAGGTCTCGGTGGTGAGCAGCGCGGCCCGGGAGGAGACCGTCCGGGCGCAGTAGGGGCGCACCCTGTGCGCCCGCGTGTTCCAAAAGCAGTGCAAAACTGCGGGCGGACTGTGTCCGCCCCTGCGGATGTAATAAAGAGGAGCGTGAGGCAATGAGCATCGGATTTACCTTCACCGGAAGGGTGAAAAAACCGGATACCCTGCTGGTGGCCGCCCAAAAGCTGGCGGAGGAGCGGGGCTACGGTGTCTGCCAGCGGGAGGACGGGCTGAGCCTCAGCCTGTGCCCGCTGGACGGCCGGGTGTATATCACCTGGAAAAAGGGCTCCGGCCTGCTGAGCCAGTGGACGGTGGAGGGGGAGTGCGTCTCCACCCCCGCCGGGCCGGGGCTGCACAAGGCGGCGGTGGAAGCGCTGGACGCCCTGCCCATCCAGAAGCTGCATGTGGAGGACGAGACGGAGTATTACCAGCACCGGGATTTCGACCGGATGCTCCGGGAGCACTTCCACCCCTGGCTGAAAACCATCGTGGACATGCTCACCGGCCAGTTCGGCGACGACCACACCAACGTGTGCATGTGCTGGGACCTGGACGGCTACATGCCCGAGGACGTGCCCGGCACGGTAATCACCCCGGTGGGCCGGTTCTCCGGCAGGTGGATGCGGGAGACGGTGGAGCGTCAGGGCATTGAGGCCCTGGCGGAGCGGTTTTTTCTGTGGTACCACCCGGGGAAGCGGGACGCCCTCTACAACCGGCAGGTGGCCCTGAACCTGCTGTGGGAGCACTGCTATTACGCCCCGTCCTCACGGAGCCGGGAGGACGCCAGCAACAACGAGATTGTCTGCAAAAATCTGGAGATGGCCGCCATACTGGACCGGAGTATCCCCCTGCCCCGGAGGGCCTACGAGGAGATCTGCCAGCTGGCCCGCCGGGCTCCCGCCCTGCCCGAGGGACCGGAGCTGGAGGAGGAGTTTGAGCCCGGCTACCGGAAGGGGCTGGTCACCTGTTCCATAGGCCCCCTGCGCCTTACCCTTCCCGGCAGCTACCGCTACGAGCGGGAGCAGTGGGAGGAAGGAAAGGGCTGTGACCTGTGGTGCGATGAGGCGTCCCACAGTCCCATCTGGCGGGTGAACGGCTACCGCTTGAGCCAGGGGGAGGCCGATTTCACCCCCTCCCTGGAGGGCGACAACGACCTGACTGAGCTGGAGATCAAGGACGGCGCCATCCGCTATGGCTGGCGGGCGCTGGAGGAGGACGGACAGCCCATCTATCAGGTCCGGGCGGAGGTGGTTACCGGCCCCTTCCTGTTTGTCGTCACCGTGACCTATCTGGAGCCGGAGGACCGGCCCGGAATTGAGGAACTGATCAGGAAAATTACCGTCCAGACCCAGAGCGTGGAGAAGCAGACCATTCAGGCGAACCAGTAGGGGCGCACATTGTGCGCCCGCCCTGATTTAATGGCGGCAGGGCGCGCCATTTACAGCGTATTGTCAATTTTGAGGAGACGGCGGGCCGAGGTCGTCCCGCCCCACAGAAAATACAGAGAAGGAAGTGTATCCCATGACAAATCAGCAGCAGGCAGCGGTAGCCGCCATGACGGAGTGGCTTGCCCACCCCCAGGAGCTGGGCAAGGCTCCGGCCAAGATCGAGATCGCGGGGGAGTTCGACCTCCACGACTGCCACTACTACATCCTAAAATACAAAAAATCCCTGCTGGGCAAGTGGCTGGTGGGGGTGTGCGGCTTTGAGGACGCCGAAACTCTGGAGCCCTGCGGCCACACCTTCAGCCAGATGGAGCCCTACGACCCCGCCGACGCTCAGGCCAAGTGCGAGGCCATGGTGGAGATGATCCGCCAGTACTGGATGGACCGGGCCAGGGAGGAGACGGAGCGCCAGAGCTCCGCCGGGCCCTTCGCCGGCTTCGTGCTGCTGTCCACCCCGGAGTGGGACCTGGACGCCTTCAAGGCCCAGCTGAAAGCGGACTGGGACATCGACTATCCCCCCACGGACGGAGAGCAGGTTGAAGAGAACGACGACAAAACCACGGCGGTTTTCGATGTGGACAGCATGACTGTGGCCGTCTCACTGATGGAGGCCCCCGTCCCCGACGGCGAGGCGGAGTATTGGGCCAACAGCAACTTCATGGAGAAGGACGCGGCGGTGTCCGCCGCCAAGGCCCACCAGGCCCACGTGATGGTGGCGATCCTGAACCAGATGAGCGAGGGGCGCACCCGCCGCCAGCTGGGGGAGCTGTATGTGAAGCTGGTGTCCACCCTGCTCAAGGCCCCCAACGCCCTGGGGGTGTATACCAACGGCACCGTCTGGCTGCCCGACTACTTCATCCAGGTCTCCGAGGACCTGAAGGAGGGCAGCCTGCCCCTGATGGATCTGGTGTTTGTGGGCCTGGTGCGGTATGAGAAGGGCATCTGCGGCTGGACCAACGGCCTGCGGGCCTTTGGCAAGGACGAGCTGGAGATCCGAGACAGCCAGCAGTCTCCTCAAGATGTCCATGAGCTGCTGCTGAACGTCTCCGGCTACCTGATCGAGGAGGATGTCACCCTCCAGGACGGTGAGACTTTGGGCTACACCGCCGAGCAGAAGCTCCACATCACCCGCTCCGAGGGGATCAATGTGGAAGGCATGTCCCTGAAGATCGGGTTTTAGGAGGATCACTATGGACGACTTTTTATCGCTCCTGAACAAATGGAACCAGGAGGACGAGTACCAGAAGATCATCGACTGCCTGGAGAAGCTGTCCAACACCCAAAAGCTGGACTATACCCTCACCTGCCAGCTGGCCCGGGCCTATAACAACATTGCCGACCTGGATAAGCCGGAGGCCAAAGGACAGCTCAAGCGGGCAGAGGAGCTGCTGCGCTCCGTGGAGGCGGAGGGGACGGAGGACCCTCTTTGGCACTACCGCCTGGGCTACTCCCTGTTCTACCAGGACCGGGAGGAGGAGGCCCTGACCAGCTTTGAGCGGGCCCTGGAGCTGGACCCCGCCGACGAGGAGGCCAAGGGCTTTATCCAGGAGTGCAAAAAGTACATCGCCGCCAGGGAGTGCCACCCGGAGATGTACGAACAGGAGGACTGGGACGCGGTGGAGGCCCACCTGGAGCGGTACTTCGGTCCCTGCGACAACGTGTTTCACGAGATCATGTCTCCCGACATCCATGTGGATATCTACATCATGAAGCCCACCCCGGAGCGCAATTACTACGTCTTGTCCACCTTCGGCATGGGGGCCCACCGGATGAACGTGCCGGAGGAGCTGGCCGAGCAGAAACTGGAGCGGGCGGAGATCATCGTCACCCTGCCCCCCGACTGGAAGGTCACCGAATCGGGGGAGGAGTGGTACTGGCCCATCCGCTGGCTGAAAATCCTGGCCCGGCTGCCCATCAACGAGGACGGCTGGCTGGGCTGGGGGCACACCATTGCCAACCCGGACGACGCCCCCTTCGCCGACAACACCAGGCTGTGCGGCCTGGTGCTCACCGAGCCCCAGGGCTTCGACGAGGACGCGGTGTGCTGTCCCCTCCCCGGCGGGGACGAGGTGAATTTTTACCACATGATCCCCCTCACCTTCGAGGAGATGCAGTTCAAGCTGGCCCACGACGCCCAGACCCTGCTGGAGCGCTTCACCCCGGAGCAGCTGGCGGTGGTGGACATCCACCGGGAGAGCGTCTGCCCCGACGCGCCGGAAAAGCGGTTTGCCATCCCCCGGGAGGAGCTGAAGGAGCTGTATCAGGGGGAGGGCCCCCAGGGCTGCATCGCCACCGACCGCATCGTGGTGGACGGGGCCCCGGTGGGCTACTGCTGGCGGGAAGAGCCCGACTCCGGCGATGAGGCCTGGGACAGCGGCTGGCGCTTCACCGCCGGGGACGAGAGCGACGCCTACATGGACGACCCGGACCGCTCCGGCGTCTACGCCCTGAACACCATCTGCAACTGCGACCCGGATGTGATTCCCCTGCTGGACTCCGAGGCCGGCACCGCCTGGAGCCGGGGGGAGGATGGCGTGTTCCGGCCCGAGCTGTATGATGAAGATTGACTCAATGTCACATCATTTAGGGCCTGTTTGAAAAATGTCAACATGCCCAAACGCCGGCTCTTTTTCTACCATGCTTTGCCAATTTTCCTTGAAATACATCCAGTATTCCCGCGTCAAATTGGCTTCGTCTGGCGAAAAAATTTCTCGCCGCCGGGCACATTTCCATTTTTCAAACAGCGCCTAATCAAGGGAGGAACAAAATGAAAAAAGATGAACAAAAGAAAGTCATATATGTTTTCACAGTTTGCATAGTAGGTGCTATCGTGATTTGCCTCATACCTTATTTATTTCATCTATTCTCAAATTGAACAGGAGGACACAGACATGGACATCAAAGGAACACAGACCGCGGAAAATCTCCGCAAGGCCCTGGCTGGGGAGTCTATTGCCCGCAACAAGTACACCTACTTTGCCATGGCCGCCCGGGCCAACGGGGACGAGGAGATGGCCGCCGCCTTTGAACAGATGGCCCAAAATGAGATGATGCACGCCAGGTTCTGGTTCGAGCTGCTCTATGGAAAGCCCACCGACACCAAGGAGTGCCTGACCCAGGCCGCCATGGGGGAGTACGGCGAGTGGCACGACATGTACCCCGATTTCGCCGCCCAGGCCCGGGCCGAGGGGCTGGAGGATATCGCCGTCATGTTCGAGAAGGTGGCCGCCATTGAGCGCAATCACGAGGGCCGCTTCATGACCCTGCTGGCCAAGCTGTCCAGGACCCCTCCGGAACAGGCCCCTGCCCGAGAGGCGGCGCAGGATGCGCCCGCTCCCCGGCGGAAGAAAACCGGCTACCGCTGTCAGTTCTGCGGCGCGGTGTTTGAGGAGCGGCCCGACGTCTGTGATACCTGCCAGGCCATTGGGGCCTTTGAGCTGGTGGACTACTACGAATAAGAATGTGAGGCCCCGGCAGTTTTTGAACTGCCGGGGTTGACTTTTTCTTCCGCCTCCTGTATAATCCAAACTGTCTCAAATAAGACAATTTGGAGGGATTGCTTTGTCTCTCAGCCGTTCTGAAATTTCCCTTCTCACCGCCGGCCCTCTGTTCCGCGGGGTCAGCGAGGAGCTGCTCCAGGCGCTGGCGGGGGCGGAGGGGGCCAGTCTGGTCCGGTTTGACCCCGGGGTGGTGTACAGCCCCCAACACTTCCGCCGCTCTCTGGCGGTGGTGCTGTCGGGACAGCTCCAGGTGACCAAGGGGGCGCTGGCCGTCAGCGTGCTGGGGTCGGGGGACCTGTTCGGGGCCGCCGCCCTGTACAGCGACGAGCCCGAATTTGCCGCCACCGTCACCGCCAAACGCCCCAGCCGGTGCCTGATGCTGGAGCACCATCTGGTGGACCGGCTCCTGGCTGAACAGGGGCAGATTCGGGAAAACTACCTGCGTTACCTCACCGGGCGGGTCCGGTTTCTGTCCGGGCGGCTGCAAACCCTGGCCCAGCCGGGGGTGGAGGGCAAGCTGGCCCGCTACCTGCTGGCCAATGGGGGCAGCTCCTGCCCCGCTACCGAGCTGTGCCAGCGCCTGGGCGTGAGCCGGGCCTCCCTCTACCGGGCCTTCTCCGCCCTGGAGGACAGCGGCCTCATCACCCGGAAGGGCAAGACCATCACCGTCATTGACCCCGTCGGGCTGGAGACGGTGCTGTAGGGGGCGGCACCCTGCTGTAGCTGTGTAGGGGCGCACATTGTGCGCCCGCTATCACCTCGCATTTCCAAAAAGACGGGCGCACAATGTGCGCCCCTACAAACACACCGAAAGGATGATTACCATGAAACGCACCCTCTCGTTCCTCCTCACCGCCGCGCTGTCCCTGTCCCTGCTGGCGGGCTGCGGGCCCAAGAATCCCCCCGCCGGGACCTCCTCCTCCGCCCCTGGCTCCAGCTCCAGCCAGCTGGACGGTTCCGCCTCTGAGCCGGGCGGCAACGCCTCTGAGGGCTTTACCCTGCCAAAGGTCATGGTCCTCTCCGGCCCCACCGGCGTGGGCGCGGCCAAGCTGATGGCGGACGGAGACTATGCTCAGGAACACCTTGAAGAAACCGGCATTCCCATGACCCCGGACGGCAAAGTATATGTAGTGGATAATATCACAGTGGTCACCGACAACACCCAGGTCCAGGCCGCGCTGAACAACAAGGACGTGGACATCGCCGCCATCGCCACCAACGCCGCCGCCTCCCTCTATGCCAAGACCGACGGGGGCATCCAGGTGCTGGCCGTTAACACCCTGGGGGTGCTCTATATTCTGGAGAAGGGGGACACCGTCCACGCCATGGCCGACCTGGCGGGCAAGACCCTGTACGCCCCCTCCAACACCAAGGGGGCCAACCCGGAGCACATTCTCAACCACCTGCTGGAGGGCAGCGGCGTGGACCCCTCTCAGGTGAGCATTGAGTGGCTCACCCCCCAGGAGATCACCGTGAAAATGACCTCCTCCGACGCGGGCATCTGCATGCTTCCCGTCCCCGCTGCCACCGCCCTGCTGGTGAAGGACAGCGGCGTCCGGGAGGCCATCTCCCTGTCCGACGCCTGGCAGGACCTGGAGGGCTCCCCCCTGCCCATGGGCTGTGTGGTGGCCCGCACCGAGTATATTGAGGAGAATCCCCTCGGGGTGGAGGCCTTCCTGGCCGCCTATGAGAAGTCCATCAACTATATCAGCGACCCCACCAACAGCGCCGACGCCTCCGCTCTGGTGGCTCAGTACGAGTTCGCCCCCAACGACCAGGTGGCGGCCAAGGCCATTCCCCAGTGTTCCCTCACCTTCATTACCGGCCAGGAGATGAAAACCACTCTGGAGGACTACTACACCATCCTGTTCCAGACGGCCCCCGAGTCCATCGGCGGCGGCCTGCCCTACGACTCCTTCTACTATGGGGTGGACTAAACCCCTGAAAAAACTGTTATACGCCCTGCCGGCCCCCACCTTCTGGCTGGGGGTCTGGCAGGTCTGCGCCTTTCTGGTGGACCGGAGGCTGGGCGGCCGAGGCAACGAGCTGCTGCTGCCCTACCCCGCCTCAGTGTGGAGCGCCCTGGCCGCCATGGCGGGGACGGGGGAGTTCTGGGGGGCCGTGCTGACCTCCCTGGGCCGGATTGCCCTGGGCCTGGGCTGGGGCGTAACCATTGGGGGTGTGCTGGCCGTTCTCACCTGTGCCTCCCCCTGGGCGGACCGGCTCCTGTCCCCCGCTATCCGGGTGGTGCGGGCCGCCCCGGTGGCCTCCTTCATCCTGCTGGTGCTGCTGTGGACCGGGCGAAACCGGGTCCCGGCGGTGATCGCCACCATGATGGTCACCCCTGTGGTGTGGGACAACCTGTCCCGGGGCATCCAGGCCATCGACCCCAGGCTGCTGGAGCTGGCCCGGTGTTATCGGTTTTCCCGGTGGAAGCAGGTGGTCCTTGTCTATCTCCCCGCCCTGCGGCCCTACATCCTCACCGCCCTCACCACCGCCACCGGTCTGGCCTGGAAGTCGGGGGTGGCGGCGGAGGTCCTCTGTCTGCCCGAGCCCTCCCTGGGCCAGCGCATCTACTACACCAAGTACTACCTGGACATCCCGGAGCTCTTCGCCTGGACGGCGGTGACGGTGGCCCTGAGCATGGTGCTGGAGCGTGTCCTGCGGGCCGGTCTGGCTCGATGGGGAAGGGGGTGGGGGCGGTGATCCGCTGCAAAGACCTCACGGTCTCCTTCGGGGGCAGAGCCGTTCTGGACCGCTTTTCCCTAAATATCCCAGCCGCCGGCGTCACCGCCCTCAGCGGACCCTCGGGCTGCGGCAAGACCACCCTCCTCCGGGTGCTGGCCGGGCTGGAGAAACCCCGGAGCGGGGCGGTGGAGGGGATTGTCCCCCGTCAGACCGCCTTGCTTTTTCAGGACGACCGCCTGCTCCCCTGGCGGACGGTGGAACAGCATCTGACCGATGTCCTCCCCAAATCCCGCTGGGGAGAGGTCCCCGCCCGGCTGGCCCTGGCCGAGCTGGAGGGGGAGGAGCACACCTTCCCCGCCGCCCTGTCCGGGGGGATGGGCCGGCGGCTGGCCCTGGCCCGCTGCCTGGCCCTGGAGGCCGAGCTGTACCTGCTGGATGAGCCCTTTGCCGGGGTGGACCTGCCCCGGGCCCTGCGGATTCTGGAGCGTTTGAAGGCTCTCCCCGTCCCCGTACTGCTGGTGAGCCATGAGCCGGCAGTCCTCTCCGCCGCCGATACCGTCATAGAGCTGGACGGCCCGCCCCTGCGGACCTGTTGACCTGTAGGGGGCGCCGCCCTCGGCGCCCCGTCTGCCACAAGCCACAAAAATTGAAAATGGGCCGCCGGGAACGGCGGTCCATTTGTATATTAAGGGGCAAGGCTTACAGTGTTCCCCCCAGTGTTTCAGCCAGCTCCAAAAAGCGTTTGACGCAGCCGCTCTGGTAGGGGTCGTTTTCCCACACCAGAATGGGGTAGGATTTGGCGGAGAACTCCAGCACCGGCTTGGTGTAAACCGGGGAGCCGGGGTGGGCCGCCACGATGGACCGGGGCAGAAAGCCCACCCCGAAGCCCGCCTGCACCATCTGCATCTCCATGGGGGTGTCGTAGCAGTGGCAGGCCACGCTGGGAGCAAAGCCCGCCCGGCGGCACTCCTCCAGCAGGTCCCGGCTGTAGTTCCACAGGTCATCGCTGCGCAGCAGGCACATGGGCACATTCCGCAGGGCCTGGATGGGCACCGCGTCCTGCCCCGGGGCGGGGTCGGTCTCGGGGCACATCACCAGCTCCAGGGGGTCCTCCCCCAGCACCCGCTCCCGCAGGCCGAAGGACCGCCCCGACTGGCTGCGCAGGAACAGCACATGCAGCTCCCCACGGCCCAGGTCGTCCAGCAAATCGCCGGGAGCCCCCATGCGGACATAGAGCTCCACCTGGGGGTACTGGGCGTGGTACTGCTTCAGCAGCTGGGTGGCGGTCTGCACGTCGGAGTAGATGACCCCCAGCTTCAGCTGGCCCCGGGCCCCGGCCTCCACGTCCCGCACGCTGTCCGCCATGGTCCGCAGGCTCTGGAACATCTGCCGGCTGTGCTGGTAGAGGCACCGGCCCGCCTCGGTGAGGACCACCCCTTTGTTGGTGCGCAGGAACAGGGTCACCCCCAGCTCGTCCTCCAGCAGGGACAGCTGGCGGCTGATGGGGGGCTGGGCCACATGGAGCGCCCGGGACGCCCCGGAGATGCTCCCCTCCTCCGCCACGGCGGCGAAATATTCCAGCTGCTTGAAGTTCATAGGCGTCCTCCATACTTTTTTTATATAGCAAATATATAATACCGGTGCTTTTCATTTTATCAGCTTTTTGTTAAAATACAATACATAGAAAGCAGTTCCCAGCGGAATAGTTAAAAATTTTAAGAAACGGAGGAACCAACCATGAATCTCGCAGACGCCATGACCATCAAGCTGGACTACGACCTGCCCGAGTACCCCGCCTTTGAGGAGGGCTACCGCCGGGCGCCCCGCCGTGAGTCCCACCTGTCCGAGGCCGACAAGGCCCTGGCCATCAAGAACGCCCTGCGGTACATCCACCCCGACCATCACGCCCAGATGGCCAAGGAGTTCGCTCAGGAGCTGGAGGAGCACGGCCGCATCTACGGCTACCGCTTCCGCCCCGCCGGCAAGCTGTACGGCAAGCCCATTGAGGAGTATAAGGGCAACTGCACCGAGGCCAAGGCCTTCCAGGTGATGATCGACAACAACCTGGACTTTGACATCGCCCTGTACCCCTACGAGCTGGTCACCTACGGCGAGACCGGCCAGGTCTGCCAGAACTGGATGCAGTACCGCCTCATCAAGAAGTACCTGGAGGTCATGACCGACGAGCAGACCCTGGTGGTCATGTCCGGCCACCCCCTGGGCCTGTTCCACAGCCACAAGATGGCTCCCCGCTGTATCATCTCCAACGGCCTGATGGTGGGCATGTACGACAACCAGAAGGACTTCAACCGGGCCGCCGCCATCGGCGTGGCCAACTACGGCCAGATGACCGCCGGCGGCTGGATGTACATTGGCCCCCAGGGCATCGTCCACGGCACCTTCAACACCCTGCTGAATGCCGGCCGGCTCAAGCTGGGCATCCCCGAGGACGGCAACCTGGCCGGACGGCTGTTCATCTCCGCCGGTCTGGGCGGCATGTCGGGCGCTCAGGGCAAGGCCGCTGAGATCGCCGGCGCCGCCTCCATCATCGCTGAGGTGGACGACTCCCGCATTGAGACCCGCTACACCCAGGGCTGGGTGAGCCACCGCACCGCCGACCTGGCCGAGGCCGTGAAGATCGCCCAGGAGCACCAGGCCAGCAAGCAGCCCTGTGCCGTGGCCTACCACGGCAACATCGTGGACCTGCTGGAGTATGTCTACGACAACAACATCCACGTGGACCTGCTGTCCGACCAGACCTCCTGCCACGTGCCCTACGACGGCGGCTACTGCCCCCAGGGCCTGACCTTCGAGGAGCGCACCAAAATGCTGGACGAGGACCCCGAGCAGTTCGCCAAGCTGGTTGACAAGACCCTCCAGCACCACTATGAGCTGGTGTGCAAGCTCCACGACAAGGGCACCTACTTCTTCGACTACGGCAACGCCTTCCTCAAGGCCGTGTATGACACCGGCGTCAAGTCCATCTGCAAGAACGGCGAGAACGACCTGGACGGCTTTGTGTTCCCCTCCTACGTGGAGGACATTCTCGGTCCCTGTCTGTTCGACTTCGGCTACGGCCCCTTCCGCTGGTGCTGCCTGAGCCGCAACCCAGAGGACCTGGACAAGACCGACGCCGCCGCCGCCGAGTACATCAAGGCCCACAACCGCCGCTACCAGGATTTTGACAATTATGTCTGGTGCCGGGACGCCAAGAAGAACAAGCTGGTTGTCGGTACTCAGTGCCGCATCCTGTATCAGGACGCCATGGGCCGCATGAACATCGCTCTGAAGTTCAACGAGATGGTCCGCAACGGCGAGATCGGCCCCGTCATGCTGGGCCGCGACCACCACGACACCGGCGGAACCGACTCCCCCTTCCGTGAGACCTCCAACATCAAGGACGGCTCCAACATCATGGCCGAGATGGCCACCCAGTGTTACGCCGGCAACGCCGCTCGCGGCATGAGCCTCATCGCCCTCCACAACGGTGGCGGCACCGGCATCGGCAAGGCCATCAACGGCGGCTTCGGCATGGTGCTGGACGGCTCCGAGCGGGTGGACACCATCCTGCGCATGTCTATGCCCTGGGATACCATGGTGGGCGTCTCCCGCCGCAACTGGGCGGGCAACCCCAACTCTATGTCCACCGTGGCCGAGTACAACGAGATGTACAAGGGCCAGGACCACATCACCATGCCCTACCTGGCTGACGACGCCGTTATCGCTGAGGCGCTGAAGAGCATCCAGGGCTGAGGGGTTCACCTGCGGGCGCGCACTGCGCGCCCCTACATCCAAACAACCCAATGATTCAAGAGGGGGCGTCCCACGACGTCCCCTCTTTTGGAAAACTTCCATCCTGTAGGGCAAGGGCTCTGCCCTTGCCTGTGATAGGGGTTCGCCTCTGAAAGGAGGCAAGGGCAGAGCCCTTGCCCTACATCACGTTTGTATCCTATCACCGAAAGGAGAACAACATGAAAACCATTGTCACCAATATCGGCATGCTGGCCACCCCCCAGGGCACCGGTCCTAAGAAGGGGCTGGAGCAGGGGGAGATTCAGATTCTCAAGGACGCCTGGGTCCTGATGGAGGACGGCGTCATCTCCCAGGTGGGCACCGGCCCCGCCCCGGCGGCGGACGAGACCATCGACGCGGGCGGCAACCTGGTCACCCCCGGCCTGGTGGATGCCCACACCCACCTGATCTTCGGAGGCTGGAGACAAAATGAATTGGGGTTAAAACTCCACGGCAAGACCTATCTGGAGATTCAGAACGCCGGCGGCGGCATCCAGTCCACCACCAACGCCACCCGTCAGTCCACCGAGGAGGAGCTCACCGCCAAGGCCGCCCGGGCGCTGGATGAGATGCTCCACTTCGGCGTGACCACCATGGAGGCCAAAAGCGGCTACGGCCTGGCCACCGAGCACGAGCTGAAGGCCCTGCAAGTTATCAAAAATCTGAACGACCGCCACCATATGGACATCGTCGCCACCTTCATGGGGGCTCACCTGGTGCCCGCCGAGTACAAGGCCAACCGGGCGGAGTACATCCGGCTGGTGTGCGAGGAGATGATGCCCAAGGTGAAGGAGCAGGGCATCGCCAAATACTGCGACGTGTTCTGCGAGGCCGACACCTTCACCGTGGAGGAGTCCCGGCAGGTGCTGGAGGCCGGTCTCAAATACGGCCTGCGGCCCAAGATTCACGCCGACGAGATCGAGGCCATCGGCGGCTCCGTGCTGGCCGGGGAGATCGGGGCCATCTCCGCCGAGCACCTGATTGTCTGCCCCCCCGAGGGCATCGCCAGCCTGGCCAAGGGCGGCGTGGTGGCCTGCCTGCTGCCCGCCACCAGCTTCTACCTGGGGGCCGTCTTCGCCCCCGCCCGGGACATGGTCAACGCCGGTGTTCCCGTGGCCATGGCCACCGACTTTAACCCCGGTTCCTGCCCCTGCCTCAACCTGCAGTTTGTCATCAACCTGGGCTGTCTCAAGTATAAGCTCACCCCCGAGGAGGTCCTCACCGCCGTCACCCTCAACGCCGCCGCCGCCATCGACATGGCCGGTCAGGTGGGCTCGGTGGAGCCGGGTAAGCAGGGCGACCTGGTGATCTGGGACGCCCCCGACCTGGACTACATCTGCTACCGCATGGGCAGCAATCTGACCAAGACCGTTGTGAAGAAGGGCAGGGTGGTGGTGGGCTGATGGACCGCACCGACTATCAGATCCTCAACCTGCTCCAGGCGGACAGCCGCACCACCCTGAAAACCATCGGGGACCGGGTGGGCCTCACCGCCCCCGCCGTGTCGGAGCGCATCCGGCGCATGGAGGAGAAGGGGGTCATCAAGAGCTTTTCCGTCAACATCGACCGCACCCTGCTGGACAGCAACCTCACCGGCTTTATCCTGGTGGCCGTCTTCCCGGAGAAATACGGCGCCTTCTGCCAGTTCTGCGAGGACACCCCCGCCATCACCGCCCATCACCATCTGGTGGGCAAGCTCAATGCCCTGCTGCGCTTCGCCGTGGCCGACACCCGGCAGCTGGACACCCTCCTGGCTGCCATCAAGCAGTACGGCGACTCCCAGACCTCCGTGGAACTGGGGGCCTGCTTCGAACAGAAGGATGTGCCGCTGCCAAAGTAAGCCACGCGCAGGCTCCTTTGGAAAGGAGCTTTCAGCCGAAGGCTGACTGAGGATTGCGTTTCGCGAAGCAAAACATACGAAGTAAACCTAAGTTTCCACCTACCCGTGGGGCGGGACGACCCCGGCGCGCCATTTTATCCAGCGTATCGATTTGGCGGGCCGAGGTCGTCCCGCCCCACAAAAGTCCCCGAGCCCTTGTTTGCTTCGCACATTTCGCCTGCGGCGAAATACAATCCTCCGCCCCAGTTTGCGAACTGGGGCACCTCCTTTCAAAAGGAGGCTTGTCCTCTGCGGAGGGGACGAGGATAGGACGAAAAGGAACGTTCCGCCCTCTCCGTCACGGCTTCGCCGTGCCACCTCCCTCAAAGGGGGAGGTAGGAGCCTTCCCAGAGACGTACCCCAAGCTCCCCCTTTGGGGGAGCTGTCAGCCGCAGGCTGACTGAGAGGGCGGAGAAGCCTTTTTCCTGCGGAAGACGAAGGATTTCCCCGTCAAAAAACCGGGCCGCTCCGTTGGGGAGCGGCCCGGTTCTAAATTTCTTTCGCTTAGAACAGACCGGAGATGACGCCGTTCTCGTCGATGTCGATGCGCTCGGAAGCGGGCACCTTGGGCAGGCCGGGCATGGTCATGATGTCGCCCGTCTTGGCGACCAGGAAGCCGGCGCCGGCGTTGACCTTGACCTCGCGGATGGTGACCTTGAAGCCACGGGGCGCGCCGATCTTGTTCTGATCGTCGGAGAAGGAGAACTGAGTCTTGGCCATGCAAATGGGCATCTTGTCGAAGCCCAGCTCAGTGAGCTGCTGGATCTGCTTCCTGGCGGCGGGCACAATGGTCACGCCGTCGGCGCGGTAGACTTTGGTGGCGATGGCGTTGAGCTTGTTCTCAATGGTGTCCTCGGCGTCGTAGACAAATTGGAAGTGATCCTGGCTCTTGTCCTCGGCCAGCTTGATGACCTCCTCGGCCAGGGCCTTGCCGCCCTCGCCGCCCTTGGCCCAAACCTCGGACAGGCGGACGTTGACGCCCAGCTCCTTGCACTTGGCCTCCACCAGGTCCAGCTCGGCCTTGGTGTCGGTGGGGAAGGCGTTGATGGCCACCACGCAGGGCAGGCCGTAGACGTTCTTCACGTTGTCCACGTGCTGGAGCAGGTTGGGCAGGCCCTTCTCCAGGGCCTCCAGGTTCTCGTTGTTCAGCTCGGTCTTGGGCACGCCGCCGTGGTACTTCAAGGCCCGGACGGTGGCCACAATCACAACGGCGTCGGGGTGGAAGCCGCCGGCGCGGCACTTGATATCCAGGAACTTCTCAGCGCCCAGGTCGGCGGCGAAGCCGGCCTCGGTAACGGTGTAATCGGCCAGCTTCATAGCGGTCTCGGTGGCCTGGATGGAGTTGCAGCCGTGGGCAATGTTGGCGAAGGGGCCGCCGTGGATGAAAGCGGGGGTGTGCTCCAGGGTCTGGACCAGGTTGGGCTTGATGGCGTCCTTCAGAACGGCGGCCATAGCGCCCTCGGCCTTCAGATCGTGGGCGGTGATGGGCTTGCCGGAGCGGCTGTAGCCCACAACCATCTTGGCCAGACGGGCCTTCATATCCATCAGGCCGGTGGACAGGCACAGCACAGCCATGATCTCGGAGGCCACCACGATGTCGAAGCCGTCCTCACGGGGCACGCCGGAGGCCTTGCCGCCCAGGCCGCAGGCGATATGGCGCAGCTGGCGGTCGTTCATGTCCACCACCCGCTTCCAGGTGATCTGACGGGTGTCGATGTCCAGGGCGTTGCCCTGCTGGATGTGGTTGTCAATCAGGGCGGCCAGCAGGTTGTTGGCGATGCCGATGGCGTTGAAGTCGCCGGTGAAGTGGAGGTTGATATCCTCCATGGGGACAACCTGAGCGTAGCCGCCGCCGGCCGCGCCGCCCTTCACGCCGAACACGGGGCCCAGGGAGGGCTCGCGCAGGCAGACGATGGTCTTCTTGCCGATCTTGTTCAGCGCGTCGGCCAGACCCACGGAGGTGGTGGTCTTGCCCTCGCCGGCGGGGGTGGGGCTGATGGCGGTCACCAGAACCAGCTTGGACTTCCGGGGCAGGTCCTTCAAAGCATGGATGTCCACCTTAGCCTTATAGTGGCCGTAGTGCTCCAGGTTTTCGGAACCGATGCCGATTTTGGCGGCGATTTCTTCGATGGGAAGCATAGTGGACTGCTGGGCGATTTCAATGTCAGTCATGTTGGTGGGCCTCCTGCTTTCTATAAATTTTTGATGGGCTCCTCCGGGGCAGCACCCCCGGGATTTCACTGTTCACATTATAACGCACAAAGGCCAATCCGTAAATAATATTTTTTTCTCACATCGGGACAAACACTTTATTTTAAAAAGTAAAACCCGGCTTTCAGCCGCCTTTTCAAATGTCTGCCAGCCAAAAGCCCGGAATCCCTTCTGCCCCAAGGCGTCTTTACTGCTTTACTGTACCGTTGTGTCAGTGTATCGCCAATAGAGCTGGATACTGTACGAGCAACTTTCATTTTTCAAGCACATTTTTGTTGATTTTAACAGCGCCGTGTGGTATGATAACTCTTGTATCGGGGCCCTGCTGGAGAGGGGCTCTTTTTCCAGGAAACCATCCTCCTGGAAGAGGAGATCCGGCCGGGCCGCGAAAATCGGAAGAGGAAACATATCTAAGAAAGAGGGGTACATTTTATGGCAAGTAACGAAAAGACCCGCAACGTGCGGCTGCCCAACGTTGTCGAGGCGCTCATCCCTATCGTGATGATGATAGGTCTGATGATCTACGGGCTGAACTTCACCGACGAGACCTATGTGGACGCCCACATGCCGCTGGCCGTGTCCATCGTGGTGGCCTGCATTATCGGCTGCATGTGCGGACACAGCTTTTCCGACATGCTGGCCGGCATGGTTGACCGGCTGAACGCCACCATGGAGGCCATCCTGATCCTGTGTACGGTTGGTCTGCTGGTCGCCTCCTTCCTCATGTCTGGCACCATCCCCGCCCTGATCTACTACGGACTGAACCTGCTCACTCCCCAGCTGTTCCTGCCTGTGGGCTGCTTCCTGTGTGCCATCGTGGGCCTGGCCTGCGGCTCCTCCTGGACCGCTACCGCCACCATGGGTATCGCCATGCTGGGCATCGGCGCCGGCCTGGGCATCCCCGCCCCCATTACTGCCGGTATGGCGATCTCCGGCGCTTACGTGGGCGACAAGTTCTCCCCCCTGTCTGACACCACCAACCTGGCCGCCGCCGTGTCCGGCACCGGCCTGTTTGACCACGTGACCGCCATGGTGTCCACCACCGCCCCCACCTTCGTCATCGCCCTGATCGCCTACGCCATCCTGGGCGTGGCCACCAGCAGCGGCAATTACGACCCCACCGTGGCCAAGGACATCCAGACCGTTATCGCCTCCGGCTTTAACATCAATCCCTTCCTGCTGGTCCCCATCCTGGTGGTTATCGCGGCCTGTATCATGAAGCTGCCCGGCCTGGTGGGCGTCGCAATTTCGGTGTTTACCGGCGTTATCTTCGCCGTGATCTTCCAGGGCGTGGGCAGCCTGGCCGACCTGTTCGATATGCTGCACTACGGCTATGGCTTCGGCGTGGATACTGAGATTCCCGAGCTGGTGGCTGAGGCCGCCGCCGCGCTGAACGTCAGCCCCGACGCCTACACCACCGTCTGCAGCCTGCTTAACCGGGGCGGCATGGACCACACCATGCGGACCATCAACCTGATCCTCCTGGCCGTGGCCTACGGCGGCGCGCTGGAGCGCTGCGGCTGCACCGAGGCCCTGTTCGGCAAGCTGAAGAACAAGCTGAACTCCGTTGGCAGCCTGGTGTTCGCCACCATGGCCACCTCCCTGTTCTGCGACGCCACCATGTGCGACCAGTTCCTGGGTATCGGCGTTCCCGCCCCCCTGTATGTGGAGAAGTATGACGAGCTGGGCCTGGGCCGCAACATGATGTCCCGTACCCTGGAGGACTGCGGCACCCTGTGGGCCGCCATGTTCCCCTGGACCGGCTGCGGCGCCTATCAGCAGGGCGTGTTCGGCATGTCTCCCTTCGCCTACTTCCCCTTCGCCTTTGTGAACCTGCTCAACCCCATCTATGCCGCCATCACCGCCTTCCTGGGCCGCAACATCTTCTGGGCTGACGGCTCCTACACCAACATCTTCGGCAAGACCAAGGCCGGCAAGCCCGCCGCCGCCCCCGCCGAGGCCCACGAGAAGGCCCTGAAGGCTCTGGAAGCCCGCCGCGCCGCCGGCAAGGCCCCCAAGATCAACGCCTGATCGTCTCTGACGTAACTTTGTGACAGCTCCGCCCCCGCAGGGGGGCGGACGCCAAAAGGTCTTTTGGTGAAGAAAGGAATCTGCCTGTGAGCGCAAAACCTCTCCCCTGGGCCGATCTGACCGGCCCCATCTACCTCCCCCGGGAGCTGAAGCCCCGAAAGCCCTACATTGTCTACAGCTGCTGGGCTATGGTGGCGCTCCTGCTGGTGGGCGGTATCTTCACCCGGTTTAAGATCGCCCTGATCTTCGGCGTGCTCTACAGCCTTACCCTGCTGACCAAAAAGGATGTAGCTGTAACCGAGCGGGGGCTGGAAATCTTCTATCAAATGAGGATTACCACCAACTACAACTTCTGGCCCTGGGCGGAGATCAACGCCATCGTGGTGGAGGACCGAAACCACCCTGAGCTCATCGCCCTCCATATCGGGCGGGGCAGTGCCAGCAAACGCTTTTTCTTCACCCGGCCCGACACCGAGAAAATTCTGGTGCTGGCCCGGGAGAAACACCCCGGCGTTCCCATACGCCAGGCAACCGACAACCCCCGTTCCGGCGGATTTTCCCGCGAGAGTAAGGGGCTGTGAACCTTCGCGGCCCCCAGAGGGACCCCCTGCCCTTTGGGGGCCGCGCCCTAATTTGTTAACAATCGGCATCTGCCGAAAAATATATAAAGTGAGGTAATTCCCCATGATTATGAATCCTTCCGCCATCGAGAACGTCGTCCTGGACGGCCATAGCCTGAACCTGGAGAGCTTTGTGGCCGTCGCCCGGTACAACTCCACCGTGGAGCTGGCCGGCTCCGCCCTGGAGGCCATGAAGAAGTCCCGGGCCCTGGCCGAGAAGATCGCTGAGGAGGGCCGGGTGGCCTACGGCATCACCACCGGCTTTGGCGACTTCCAGAAGGTGGCCGTCCCCGAGGAGATGAGCAACCAGCTGTCCACCAACCTGATTCTCAGCCACTGCACCGGCGCCGGCGAGCCCTACACCGAGGAGGTCGTCCGCGGTATGCTCCTGCTCCGGGCCAACGCCCTGTGCGGCGGCGTGTCCGGCGTGCGCCCCCTGCTGGTGGAAATGATGATTGAGATGCTCAACAAGGGCGTTCACCCCTGGGTCCCCCAGAAGGGCTCCCTGGGCTCCTCCGGCGACCTGGCTCCCCTGGCCCACATGACCCTGCCCATGCTGGGCAAGGGACAGGCCTACTACAAGGGCGAGCTCATGTCCGGCGCCGACGCCATGGCCAAGGCCGGCATTGCCACCCTGGACACCCTGGTGTGCAAGGAGGGCCTGGGCATGACCAACGGCACCTGCGCCATGACCAGCGTGGGCTCCCTGGCCCTGTATGACACCATCTGCGCCGCCCAGCTGGGCGACGTGATCGGCTCCCTGGACTTCGAGGGCCTCACCGGCCTGCGCAACGCCTTCGACCCCCGCATCCATCAGGTCCGGGGCCAGAAGGGCCAGATGCTGGTGGCGGAGAATATGCGCAAGCTGCTGGAGGGCTCCGAGATTCTGGACAACTGCCAGAAGGACCGGGTGCAGGACGCCTACGCCCTGCGGTGCATCCCCCAGCTTCACGGCGCCGTCCGGGACGCTCTGGACTATGTTCGGGATAAGGTGGAGATCGAGCTCAACGCCGTCACCGACAACCCCCTCATCTTCCTGGAGGACGAGGCGGTCATCTCCGGCGGCAACTTCCACGGCGAGCCCATGGCCATCCCCTTCGACACCCTGGGCATTGCCTGTTCCGAGATTGCCAACGCCTCCGAGCGCCGCACCGAGCGGATGGTCAACGCCGCCCTGTCCAACGGCCTTACCCCCTTCCTCACCACCAAGCCCGGTGTCAACTCCGGCTTTATGATCGTGCAGTACGCCGCCGCCTCCATGGTGTCGGAGAACAAGGTGCTGGCCCACCCCGCCAGCGTGGACTCCATCCCCTCCTCCGCCAACCAGGAGGACATCGTGTCCATGGGCACCACCGCCGGCCGCAAGGCGGGCATGATTGTCCAGAACACCTTCTCCGTGCTGGCCGACGAGCTGCTCACCGCCTGCCAGGCCATCGACATCCGCCGCCAGCTGAACACCCACGGCCAGGGCATCGCCCCCGTCCATGAGGCCCTCTACAAGCACGTGCGGGAGAAGGTGGACTTCTACGAGATCGACCGGGAGATCTGGCCCGACATCCTGGAGGTGGAGAAGATGATCCGCAGCGGCGAGCTGCTGGACATCGTGAAGGAATTTATCCCCGACTTCCAGTAAGCCATGACACTGCATGTACTGCGGGCCGACCCCGCAGGCAATATCACACTGTTCGTCCTGGACCCGGTCCCCGTTGGGGACCGGGCCGGGGTCGCTTCCCGGCTCATGGAGGGCTCCGACGTGGAGCAGGTGGGCTTTGTCTGCCCTCCGATGATGGGGGGCGCGGGCCGGATGGAGATGGCCGGGGGCGAGTTCTGCGGCAATGCCACCCGGGCCTTCGGGATGCTCATGGCCCGGCGGCTGGACGGAGTATCTCAGGTGCTGGTGGAGGTGAGCGGCTGCCACCGGCCGGTAACGGTGGACGTGGATCTGGCCGCCGGCACCGCCCGGGCTCAGATGCCCCTGCCCCGGGGCGTGGGCCGGACGGAGGTGGACGGCTGTCCCGCCACCATGGTGGACCTGGTGGGGATTGCCCATCTGGTGGTGGAGGACGTGCCCCCCAGCCTGGACTTCTTCCAGAAGGCCGAGCCCCTGTTTTGGGATATCCCCGACCTGGACGCCTACGGCGTCATCTTTCTGGACAGCGCAAAGGGGGCCATCACCCCCCTGGTGAAGGTGCCTGCGGCGGACAGCCTGGTGTGGGAGGGCAGCTGCGGCTCCGGCTCTTTGGCTGCCGCCGTCGCCCAGAGCCAGAACGCCCCCGACGGCCCCTTTGTCCGTACCTACATTCAGCCAGCCGGAGCGGTGGAGGCCGCTGTGCTCCGCCGGGACGGCGAGGAGGCGTCCGCCTGGATCGGCGGCCCGGTCCGCTTGGACGCCCCTGCTACAGTACAGCTCTAAAGGAGGGCGGCTCAGCCATGCCTCGCATTCGCAACGAGCCCAACGATTCCATCGACACCCTGTTTCAGGCCGTCCTGTCCCTGCGGGACCTGGACGAGTGTTACCGCTTTTTCGGCGACCTGCTCACCGTGCAGGAGCTGGCCGCCTTTGCCCAGCGGCTTCAGGTGGCCCAGATGCTGGCCCAGGGCAAGACCTACGAGGCCATCCGCGCCGAGATTGCCACCAGCAGCTCCACCATCACCCGGGTGAACACCGAGCTGCGCTACGGCTCCGGCGGCTACAGCATGGTGCTGGAGCGGCTGCAGGGCGGCCCGCCAGGTGAATAAGCGATGAAAGAGCCCGCCTTACGGCGGGCTTTCCCTATTCCTCCAGGATATCCTGGGTGATCTCGATGAACCGCTGGCCAAAGTGGGACAGATACCGGCTTTTCCGGTAGCCGGCCACCAGCTTGCTGAAGGTGGAGGGGTCGGTGAGGGGAAAGAGGTCCACCCCTTCCGAGTCGTGGGGGGGCGTGGGGATGGCCCGGAGGAACAGCTCCGGACAGATGGTGATGCCCACCCCCGCCTGGGCCATGGCCAGGGTGGTGACGGTGTTCTCCGTCTCCAGAATCAGCTGGGGCTTGAAGTAGTAGCGGCTGAAATACTGGTCTACAATGTTCCGGGTGCGGTTGCCCCGCTTGATGAGGACGAAGGGCAGATGCTCAAAGGCCTGGATATCCGCCCCCTGGGCGTACTGCCGGCGGACCTCCTCCGCCTGGGGGCCAAAGAGCTGGTCGGTAAAGGTGCGGGGCACCACCATCACCAGCCGCTGCTCGGTGAGGGGGATGGCGGCCACCCCCTCCATGATGATGGGCTGGAAGCAGATAATCAGGTCGGCGCGGCCGTGGGACAGCTCGTCCTCCAGCTGGGTGGAATTGCCCTCAAAGAGGGAAAACTCCACCTGGGGAAACTCCGCCCGGAACCGGGGCAGGATATCGGGCAGCAGGGCCAGGCCGCAGGTGTGGGAGATGCCCACCCGCAGCACCCCCAGATACTGCTTGTTGATGTCCCCCACCTTGGTGAGGTACTGGCTGTGCAGGTCCAGAATCTGGGAGGCGGTGTCCACCAGCAGCCCCCCCGCGTAGGTGAGGGACAGCTTGGGGGAGCGGGTGAACAGCTTCACATCCAGCTCCCGCTCCAGGTTGCCGATGTGGTTGGACAGGGACTGCTGGGAGATGTACAGCCGCTCCGCCGCCCGGGTGATGTTCAGCTCCTCCGCCACCATAAGGAAGTACTTTAAATGTTGAAAGTTCACAAAAACACCCCACCTTTTTTGGTGTATAAGTCATTATACCACAACGAAAAGATTGTGGCAACCCTCGATAAAAAGATACTTCCCAAAATCATAAAAATATGGCATAATATTCAGCAGAGAACGGTATGGAACCGGGCTGCGGCCCTAAAATAATCAATAGGAAGGAATGTTGGCTTATGAAATGTCTCATCATCGACGTCGTCTCCCCCGCGATCTCCGAGGAACTGGGCAAGTATATGGACGTTGCCACCTGCAAGGAGCTCCCCCCCTCCAAGGACGAGCTGAAGGCCGAGATCGGCGATGTGGACGTGCTGATCATGCGGGTGGATCCCAAGATCGACAAAGAGGTGCTGGACGCCGCCAAGAACCTGAAGGTCATCGGCGTGTGCTCCGTGGGCCTGAACCACATCGACACCAAGTACGCCGAGGAGAAGGGCGTTAAGGTCTTCAACGCCCCCGGCCTCAACGGCAACGCCGTGGCCGAGCTGACCATCTGCAAGATGCTGGAGCTGTCCCGGCACACCATCCCCGCCCACCGGGACGTGACCGTCAACGAGAAGTGGGACAAGTACGCCTTTGTGGGCCGTGAGCTCCGGGGCAAGACCCTGGGCGTGCTGGGCTTCGGCCGCATCGGCCAGCGTGTGGGCGAGATCGCCCGGGTGTTCGGCATGAAGGTCGTGGCCTACGACCCCTACCTCCCCGCCGAGATCTTCGCCAAGAACGAGGCCACCTCCATGAGCATCGCCGAGGTTTGCAAGGTATCTGACTATATCACCATCCACATGCCCCTCAACGACGAGACCAGGAACCTCTTTAACGCCAAGTCCATCGCTGAGATGAAGAACGACGCCGTTGTTCTGAACATGGCCCGGGGCGGCATCGTCAACGAGCAGGACATGTGCGAGGCCCTGAAGGCCGGCAAGATCGGCGGCTACGCCACCGACGTGCTGGAGAATGAGGTGGCCGGCGACGGCCTCACCGCTGATGCCAGCTTCCGCTCCCCCCTGTTCGACTGCGACAACTTTGTGGTCTCCCCCCACATCGGCGCTCAGACCGTGGACGCCTCCCGGGATATCGGCGCCCACATCATCAACAAGGTGAAGGAAGCCCTGGAGCTGAACTGAATCTGTTTCCCTCTCAGGGGCCGCCTTTGGCGGCCCCTTTTTGATTTCCAAAAAATTACGGTTGAGCCCGGCGGGGACTTCGTGTTATACTGACCAGGTACGACAAATGGGAAATCCTTCCCCCCAACACCGACATAGAGAGCGAGGCACAACATGAAAAAACGATCCCTGGCCGCCGGCCTGGCGCTGGCGCTGTCCCTGAGCCTGACTCCCCTTCAGGCCGCCAACACCACCTATCTGGACGTGGACCGCACGGTCTGGTACTCCACCCCCATCGCCTTCTGCCAGCAGCACCTGCTGATGGATGGCCCCTCCCAGAGGAGCTTCGCCCCTGAGGAGCCCCTCACCCGGGCAGTCCTGGCCGAGGCCCTCTACCGGCTGGAGGGCTCCCCCGCCCTGGAGGAGTCCGACGAGCTGCCCTTTACCGACGTAGCCGGCCACCCCAACCTGCCCGCCATCCGCTGGGCCAAGGAAAACGGCGTGGTCAGCGGCTATGAGGACGGCACCTTCCGGCCGGAGAGCTCCATCACCCGGGAGGAGATTGCCGTTCTCCTCTGGACCAACCGGGCGCAGCAGCAGCCCGCCGGCCAGGCCCCCTACACCGACCGGGAGGCGGTGTCCGACTGGGCCCTCCCCGCGGTGGAGTGGGCCTATGAGGCCAGGATGATGGCGGGCAACACCGACGGCACCTTTTTGCCCCGGAACAACACCACCCGGGCGGAGGGGGCCACCATCGTGATGAACTACGCCAAGGCCTTCTACGGCATGACCTACGGCTACCCCCTGCCCGCCCCCCGGACCATCCGCTCCAACACATATAACAACGAGCTCTACCAGCTGGACCAGGAGACGGGCTACCTCTCCTACCTGGGGACCTCCGCCGTCCGGGGCATCGACGTCTCCGCCCACCAGAAGGTGATCGACTGGAGCCGGGTGGCCGCCACCGGGATGCGCTTTGCCATGGTCCGGGCGGGCTACCGGGGCTACACCCAGGGCACCATCCAGAAGGACGAGTACTTCGACGCCAACATGTCCGGCGCCCTGGCCAACGGCATGGAGGTGGGGGTCTACTTCTTCTCCCAGGCCCTCACCCCCGCCGAGGCGGAGGAGGAGGCCTATCAGCTGCTGGAGTGGATGGAGCCTTACCGCGTCACCTACCCGGTGGTCTTCGACTGGGAGGAGCAGGACAAGGAGGATTCCCGCACCCAGGGCTGCGACGGCAACACCGTCACCGCCTGTGCCCTGGCCTTCTGCAAGGTGATTGAGGACGCGGGCTACATACCCATGACCTACGGCAGCCCCCGTAAGGTGTATAACGGCGGCCTGGCCCTGGAGTATTTGCAGGACTACCCCTTCTGGCTGGCCCACTACACCATCGACACCGCCCCCACCAGCTTCCGCTACCACTACAGCATGTGGCAGTACTCCAGCAGCGGCGCGGTGGACGGCATCGAGGGCCGGGTGGACCTGAACATCTGCCTTGTCCCCAGCTGGGCCAGCTGGAACTATACCGAGCCGGATTACAGCTGGCTCATGCCCCGCTGAGCCCTTCGCAACCGTCGGTTGCGGAAAGTTCCAGCCTTCCCTGGTGGACCGCAACCGCCTTTTCTGTTAAGCTGGGGCCATAATAAAGGAGGTATCCCACATGAAGCTGAACGAAAAGATTGCCTACTACCGCCGGCAGGGCAAGCTGTCCCAGGAGGAGCTGGCCGCCCAGGTGGGTGTGTCCCGTCAGGCCGTCAGTAAATGGGAGCTGGGCGAAGCGGCCCCGGACATCAACAAGCTGCTGGCCCTGGCCAGGGCCTTCGGCGTGACCACCGACCACCTGCTGGACGAGGGGGCGGAGCCGGAGCGGCCCGCGTCTCCGCCGCCGGCCCAGGAGCCCTCCGCGCCCCCGCCGCCCCCTCAGGCCGCGCCGGGGGCCGGCCTCCCCGGCTTTATCGGGCGGATGGTCCGCCGGTGGGGCTGGCTGGCCGGGGTGTACATCGCCCTCCAGGGGCTGGGTGTGACCCTGGTGGGAGCCCTGGCCCGGTGGGGATTCGGGAGCATGTTCCGTACTCAGAACCAGCTGATGGGCGGAATGGGCGGCTTTGGCCTCTCCGGCGGCTGGACCTATGACGGCCCGCCGGAGCTGGAGGGGGCGGTTATGGATGCGCTGGGGGTCGCACCCCAGGCGTCGCCCTTTTCCGGGTTTGAGAGCTTTGTCATGGGCTTTGCCACCGTCATCCTGGTGATCGGCATTGTGATGATTGTGGGTGGGCTGATTCTGGCCTATGTGCTGTGGAAACAGGGCAAAAAGGGGGATTAAACCCCCGCGCAACTGAAAGTTGACAGGAAAATCTCCAAACGCAACACAAAATCGGTGGAGTTGCGGGCAGTGTTGGGGTATGCTGAGGCCATCCCAAACCCAAGGAGGTATATGTAAAAATGGCATTTTCCGACAACCTGCAATTTCTCCGCACCCACCGGGGCCAGACCCAGGAGCAGCTGGCCGAGATGCTGGAGGTCTCCCGCCAGAGTGTGAGCAAATGGGAGAGCGCTCAGAGCTACCCGGAGATGGATACCATCCTGCGTATCTGCGACCTGTATCAGGTAAATCTGGACACCCTGATGCGGGGCAGCGTGGAGGACAGTCTGGTGGAGGACACCGCCCAGTACGACAAATTTATGAACCGCTTCTCCAAACGCATGGCCTTCGCCATCGGGGGCATCATCGCCGGAGTGGGGCTGTGCGGCCTGCTGGAGGCGAAGGGACTTGACGAGTACCGCACCTCCGCCGTTCTGTTGCTGATTATCGCCGTCTGTACAGTGGTGATGGTAGTCAGCTGCCTGCAAAACGACAATTTCCGCAAAACCTACCCGGTAATCTCCGACTTCTACACCCAGGAGCAGCGGCAGGCCTTCCGGCAGAAATTTATCTGGTTCATTTCCGGGGGCGTGGGAGCCATCCTCTTTGACGTGGCCCTGCTGATGCTGTTTTTCTCCAAATTCCCCGAGGAGGAGCCCTTTGAGTCCTACGCCATATCCATTTTCCTGCTTATCGTGGCCGGTGCGGTGACCGCCTTTGTCTACGCCGGTATCCAGGAGGAGAAGTACAAAATCGACGAGTACAACCGGGACAACAACCCCACCCCGGAGGTGAAAAAGCGCAAGGGCCTTATCAACACCATCTGCGGGACGCTGATGGTGACCACCGCCGCCCTCTACGTGGGCCTTGGCTTGGCCCTGGACCTGTGGCGCACCGCCTGGTGGGTCTTCGCCGTGGCCGGCATCCTGTGCGCCGTGGTCTACATCGTGCTGGACCCCTATCGGAATGAGGACTGAAGCCCCCGCCAAAGAACGCACCAAAAAGCCTTCTCCCTTGCAGGGGGAAGGTGGCACGGCCGTAGGCCGTGACGGATGAGGGTGCGCGGCAGGCTTTTGCCTCTTACCGTAAGAACCGCTTGCCCGCCCCGCCCCCTCATCCGCCCCCTTCGGGGGCACCTTCCCCCCGGAGGGTGGAAGGCTTGCCCTGCGGGGGACGGAGGGATAGGCTCCTTTTCCCCGCAAGGGGGACGCCGCATCCGTAAGGCGGCAAAGCCGCCAACGGCTGCGCAGTGAAAGGAGCTGTCAGCCGCAGGCTGACTGAGGATTGTATTTTGCCGAAGGCAAAATGTATGAAATAATCCTAATCTTAGTTTACTTCGTATGTTTTGCTTCGCAAAACGCAATCCTCCGCCCCAGTGTGCCCACTGGGGCACCTCCTTTCAAAAGGAGGCTTTTTGCGCCTTCTGTCTCGCTGCTACTTCTTTGACAAGCTGAACAGCTCCCTTTACGGGGGCTGTTTTCAGTTCTCCAAAAAAAGTTCTCCAGACGACTGAAATAGTCTTGACAGGGGCGGACTACTGTGATAGTATAAATATAAACTATCGCGATAGTCTGGATAAGGAGGCCTGTTTATGGACACGAAGCTGTTTGATTCCGAGCGTAAGGTGATGGAGGTGCTGTGGGAGGCGGACGCGCCCCTCACCGCCAAGGAGGTCGCCCAAAAGCTGGGCGAGACGGTGGGCTGGAACAAGAACACCACCTATACCGTTATTAAAAAGTGCATCGACAAGGGGGCCATCCAGCGGCGGGAGCCCAATTTCCAGTGCTTCCCCCTGATCCGCCGGGAGGAGGTCCAGACCGCCGCCGCCGTGGAGCTGGTGGACAAGGTCTTTGACGGCTCGGCCAGCCTGCTGTTTGCTTCCCTCCTCAGCGGCCGGCAGCTGCCCCCGGAGGAAGTTCAGCGGCTTCGGGCGCTGATCGACGAGCTGGAGTGAGGTGGCCGCCATGACCCTCTTGAATATGAGCCTGGGCGGCGGGGTTCTCATTGCGGTGATTCTGGTGCTGCGGCGGGCGCTGCTGCACCGCCTGCCCAAATGGACCTTCCTGCTGCTGTGGGGGGCCGCCCTGTGCCGCCTGCTGGTGCCCTTCACCCTGCCCTCCCAGCTCAGCGTATACACCGGGGCGGCCTGGATCGCGGAGGCCGTCCGCCCTGTGGAGGAGACCCCCGCTCCCGTTCCTGTGCCCGCCCCGGACCTCCCTTTCATCATATGGGAGGACAGCCCCGATACCCTTCGGGAGGACAGCTGGACGCCTCCCGCCGTCCCTGTGCCCTCTGAACCGCGGCGGGAGCCCCTCTCCCTGCTGGCCGCCGTGTGGCTGACAGGAACCGCCCTGTGCGGGGTGTTCTTCGGGGCCGCCTACCTGTGGACCCTGCGCCGCTTTTGGGACGCCGTCCCGGCGGAGGCGGAGTTCCTCCGCCGCTGGCGGGAGGAGCACCCCACCCTGCGGCCCGTACAGGTCAGGACCTGCGGGGCAGTGAACGCGCCTGTGGCCTATGGCCTGATACGTCCTGTTATCCTGCTGCCGGAAAATACCAACTGGACTGACGAGGACCAGCTCACCTACATCCTCACCCACGAGTATGTCCACATCTGCCGGGGGGACCTGCTGTGGAAGCTGCTGCTGACGGCGGCCCTGTGCCTGCACTGGGTCAACCCTCTGGTGTGGGTCATGTACTTCCGGGCCAACCGGGACCTGGAGCTGGCCTGTGACGAGGCGGTTGTCCGGACCCTGGGACTGGACAGCCGGAAGGGGTACGCCTACGCCCTGCTGTCGGCGGCGGAGAGCGGGTTTTCTCCCCTCTGCCTCACCTACACGACCAAAAACCACATGGAAGAAAGGATTCGTGCCATTATGAAGATGAAAAAGAAATCCGTGGCGGCCATTCTCGCCGCCCTCACCCTGACGGCCGGCGTCACCGCCGTGTTTGCCACCTCCAAAGCCCCCGAGCCCAATGAAATCGACGACCTGCCTCAGGCCGTGATGTCCGACACCGTCCCCAAGCCCGCCCTGGGGGACAAGTCCAACCCCGGCGACCGCGTCCATCCCATTACCCAGGGGGACACCTCTACTCCCGTTACCCCTGCGGACACATCTGCCCCCGATGACCGCGTCCACCCTGTCACTGACCAACCAGGCGATACCCCAACTGAGAAAAGTGATGTCTGTACGATTTGTACACGTTACTACGACCTTCCAGAAGGGCACCTTCATCCCGACGCAAAGACCCCCAATCCAGCCAACTGCTGGGGGATCCCCGATGGTCCTATCGCCGCGGACACAGAGATTTTTGCCCACAATGAGGAGGAGTTCCGCGAGATGATCCGTCAGCTTCGGCTCATGGGTTATAACGGCTATGTCGGACCTATTACTTACAAATGTGGCAAATACAGTGCTGTGATTGATGCCTATGACGGAGTGCGGCGGACCATCACGCCTCCAGAAGGGATTATGCCCGACTGGACTTACCCTGTGAACAGCAAGGGCATGACCTATGGCAATCTTTTGATGGGGTGCCATATTTTGGGCTATTACCCGGATTTGTTTTCGGCGGTAGCAACAAACGGAGCAGAGGGCTATATGACTGCCGAGGACGCACTGCATGGCCAGGGTAGCCGCTATCCTGTTTATGATTTGGAATATGAGAATATCGTCGGCTATTTTGAGACAGGAAACCAGATCAGCAGCGAGGTCCAGGAGAAAATCGACGAATTGAAAAACCGCTGGAACGTGCCCGCCGACCCTATCCCCGAAATGACTGAGATCCGGGTCGAGACCGAGGAGGAGCTGAAAGAACTGCGGCAGTATCTCACCCAGATGCGCGGTATCCGAGAGGGAGACATAGCCGAGGGCGTGATAGGCACTGGCGGCTATGTTATCCTGATCACTTATGAGCAGACCGAACGGGAGGAGCGCCTGGCAAATGGTTATCCCGTAAACAGCAAGGGAGAGACCTATGGCAATTCCAGAGATTCCAGTGTTATGGGCTATGAACCGGACCTGATTGCCGTACAGACAACAAGCGGAAAAGGCGGCTACGCGTTTTTGAAAGAGATACGCTATGGCGACTATCAGGGGGAGACAGAGACCCTGGAAGGGAGACTAGCTTTCGGTGAGTGGAAGAAGACCCAGCCCAGTCACCGCCTGGTCAAGGTCTATGATGCGGACCGGAACAATATCATCGGCTATTTCCCCGTCGGCAATGGCATGGCCAACGTTTCCGACAGCGAGGAGCTGGAGATGATCGCCACCCAGCTGCGGAATTGGGGCCTCAGCGAGGAGAGGGTCGCCGAGGAGCTGGGGTATTACAAACAGATCAGAGGCATGTGGTGAGCAAAAAACGGCCCCGCCTCTCGAAATGAGAGGCGGGGCCGCCCACACCCTTGACACGCCGGGGAACACTATGGTATAATCGCAGGTGTGTAGGGGAGCCGCTGAGCTTCGGCGGTTTGGCCTTATGCTACGGTTTATAAAGCATTAGAAACCGTCACCGGGCCGGGTGGCGGTTTCCGCTTGCCTTAACCTTGACCTGGATTGTCACAGTAAACCCATGGATATGAAACGTGACAGTCATGGTAACTGGCATTGGGCCTCACCCCCTCTCGGAGGATTGACCAAACCGCCTTCGCCTTTGCTGCTTTTCCCTTATGTCGAATTATAGCAGAAATTTTCTCAATGTCAATAAAACGGGCCGTCCCAGCCGGGGCGGCCCTTGAACTATGTATGGGGTTACATGGCCTCCTCGTCGATAACCTGGGCCTTGATAAGGTTGGTGGAACCGCTCTTGCCCAGGGGGACGCCGGCGGTGATAACCACCGTATCGCCGTTCTCCACCAGGCGCTCCTTCAGGGCCACCTCGGCGGACAGGGAGAAGATGCGGTCGGTGGAGTTGACCTCCCCGGTGAGGTAGGGGGTGACGCCCCAGGAGATATTCAGCTGCCGGCGCACCTTCTCGTGCATGGTGAGGGCGGCAATGGGGCAGGCGGGGCGGAACCGGCAGATCATCCGGGCGCTGCGGCCGGAGTTGGTGGCGGTGAGGATGGCCTTGGCGTTCAGGTCCTTGGCGGTGAGGCAGCAGGTGTGGGTGATGGCGTCGTTGATGTTGGAGGCGGGAAGGACCCGCTGCTTCTGGAACTGCTTCCAGTAGTCGATGGCGCTCTCCGTCTCGGTGACGATGCCCACCATGGCAGTGAGGGCCTCCACCGGGTACTTGCCCCCGGCGGTCTCGCCGGAGAGCATCACGCTGCCCGTGCCGTCATAGACGGCGTTGGCCACGTCGGACACCTCGGCCCGGGTGGGCCGGGGGTTGCGCATCATGGAGTCCAGCATCTGGGTGGCAGTGATGACAGGCTTGCCCTGCTGAAGGCCCTTGCGGATCATCTGCTTTTGCAGGATGGGTACCCGGGCGGCGGGAATCTCCACCCCCAGATCCCCCCGGGCCACCATGATGCCGTCGGCGGCCTCCAGAATCTCGTCCAGATTGTCCACGCCCTCCTGGTTCTCAATTTTGGCGATGATCTTCACGTCGTCCCCGCCGCAGTCGTGGAGGACAGCCCGGACGGCCTCCACATCCGCTGCCCGGCGGACGAAGGAGGCGGCGATAAAGTCAAAGTCGTTTTCCACGCCGAAGCGGATGTCGTCGATGTCCTTCTCGGTGAGGGCGGGCAGCTGGATATGGACGCCGGGGATGTTGATGGACTTGTTGGCCGACAGGGTGCCGCCGTTCTCCACGGTGCAGACAATATTTGTCCCCTCGATGCGCTCCACCCGGATGGCTACCAGGCCGTCGTCAATGAGAATCTCCTGGCCGGGCTGGAGCTCCTCATGGAGCTGGGGGTAGGTGACCGACACCCAGCCCTGATTGCCCGTCACGTCCTCGGTGGTGAGGGTGAAGGGGTCGCCGGGCTCCAGGGTAATGGTCTTGGTCTCAAAGCTTCTGATGCGAATTTCGGGGCCCTTGGTGTCCAGAATGGTGGCCACCGGCCGGCCCATGGCGTCCCGGACGGCTTTGAGCATGTTCAGCCGGGCCAGGTGCTCCGGGTGGCTGCCGTGGGAAAAGTTGAACCGGGCCGCGTCCATGCCGGTGCGGATCAGGGTGCGGATCATGTCCTCACTGTCCACCGCGGGGCCCAGGGTGCAGATAATTTTTGTTCTTCTCATGTAGTTACCTCCTTCGGGTATCTCGTTTTCATTCGATGCTTACGCAACCTATGTTACAGGAAAAAACCTGGATTGGATAGGGCAGAATTTCATAAAAATGTAAGCGGACCGGCAAAAAAAGTGTGCTGTCCCTCCAATAAGGACAGCACATTTTAAGCTTGGAAGGCTCCCTCAAAGAGGGAGCTGTCAGCCCGCAAGGGCTGACTGAGGGAGTATCTCGCCGACGAACTCCCTCCGTCACGGCTTCGCCGTGCCACCTCCCTCCGAGAGGGAGGCTTTAGCACATCTTGGCCCCGGCGGGGATTTTGTCGTCCAGAATCAGGAGGTTGAGCTGTTCCTCCCCCTTCTCGGTGTGGACGGCGGAGATAAGCATACCGCAGGACTCCTGACCCATCATCTTCCGGGGGGGCAGGTTGACGATGGCCATGAGGGTCTTGCCGATCAGGTCCTCGGGCCTGTACCACTTGGCGATGCCCGACAGGATCTGCCGGTCGGTCCCGGTGCCGTCGTCCAGGATGAACCTGAGCAGCTTCTCGCTCTTTTTCACCGGCTGGCAGTCCTTCACCTTCACCGCCCGGAAGTCGGACTTGCAGAAGGTGTCGAAGTCCACCTTCTCCTCCAGCTGGGGCTCGATCTCCAGGTCGGGGAGGGCGGCTTTTTTGGCTGCCTCAGCGGCTGCCTCCAGCTCCTCGAGGGCCTTGTCCGCGTCGATGCGGGGGAACAGATTTTCTCCCCGCTGGACGGTGACGGTCTCGGACAGGGCGCCCCACTGTGCCGCGCTGTCCCAGGTGGAGCAGGCCGCGTCCGCACCGATCTGCCGCAGCACCTCGGCGGCGGAGGTGGGGATGAAGGGGGTAAGCAGGATGGCGCACACCCGCAGGGTTTCCAGGAGGTTGTACATCACGTGGGCCAGCCGGGGACCGTTGGCAGTGATATCCTTGGCCAGCACCCAGGGGGCGTTCTCGTCGATATACTTGTTGGCCCGGTCAATCACCTTGAAGATTTCCGCCAGGCCGTTCTGGAAGGCGAAGTGCTCCATTGCATCCTCGTAGCGGTTCCGGAGGGATGCAGCCAGAGCGATCAGCTCCAGGTCATAGGCAGTATCCCCCGGTTCGACGCCCACTCCGATGCAGTCGCGTTTGGCGCAGCCCTCCGCAAAATGGAGCTCCTCCTCGATTGGGCCGCAGCCGGCGGGCAGCTGTCCACCAAAATACTTGCCCACCATGGACACGGTGCGGCTGAGCAGGTTGCCCAGGTCGTTGGCCAGGTCCACGTTGATGGTCTGAATCAGGGCCTCGTTGGAGAAGTTGCCGTCGGAGCCGAAGGGGAAAGTGCGCAGCAGGAAGAAGCGCAGGGCGTCCACCCCGAACATCTCGGCCAGGATATAGGGGTCCACCACGTTGCCCTTGGACTTGGACATCTTGCCCCCGTCCAGCAGCAGCCAGCCGTGGCCGAAGACCTTCCTGGGCAGAGGCTCGCCCAGGCTCATGAGCATGGCGGGCCAGATGATGGAGTGGAAGCGGACAATCTCCTTGCCCACAAAGTGGACGTCGGCGGGCCAGAACGTCTCATAGTCGTGGTACTGGTCGTTGCCGTAGCCCAGGGCGGTGATATAGTTGGACAGGGCGTCCACCCACACGTAGACCACGTGGCCGGGGTCGAAGTCCACCGGGATGCCCCAGGTGAAGCTGGTGCGGCTGACGCACAGGTCCTCCAGCCCGGGCTTGATGAAGTTGTTCACCATCTCGTTCACCCGGGAGCGGGGCTCCAAAAAGTCGGTGTCCTCCAGCAGGTGCTGGACCTTGTCCGCGTACTTGGACAGCCGGAAGAAGTAGGCCTCCTCCTCCGCGTCCTGGACCTCACGGCCGCAGTCGGGGCACTTGCCGTCCACCAGCTGGCTGTCCGTCCAGAAGGACTCGCAGGGCTTGCAGTACTTGCCCTTGTAGGTGCCCTTGTAGATGTCTCCGTTGTCGTGCATCTTCTTAAAGATTTTCTGGATGGCGGAGACGTGGTAGCCGTCGGTGGTGCGGATAAAGCGGTCGTTGGAAATGTTCATCAGCTTCCACAGGTCCAGGATGCCCCGTGGACCGGTGACGATGTTGTCCACAAACTGCTGGGGGGTGACCCCGGCCTCCCGGGCCTTGTCCTCGATCTTCTGGCCGTGCTCGTCGGTGCCGGTGAGGAACATCACCTCACAGCCGGTGAGCCGCTTGTACCGGGCCATGGCGTCGGTGGCCACGGTGCAGTAGGTGTGGCCGATGTGCAGCTTGTCGCTGGGGTAGTAGATGGGGGTGGTGATATAAAAACGTCTGTTTTCCATAACGGTCTCCCTTTTGTTCATATTTGTAGGGGCCGCCGCCCTCGGCGGCCCGTGTCCTTACGATATGCAGCGGGGAAATGCGGGCCGGCGAGGGCGGCGGCCCCTACATATTATTACTCCTGTTCTTCCTCCTCCGGGGGAGGCATTCGCTCCGGCCAGGGGCCGGCCAGCAGGGCCCGGGCAAAGCCCAGGGCGGACAGGGAGAAGGCGGCGGTGGCCGCGGCGGTAAACAGGTCGGGGCCGTCGGCCAGGGAGGTGATGCCCAGCGCCACCCCCGTCAGGGCGAAGAACAGGGTGCCCCGGGGGCGGGGCTTGCCGTAGAGGAAGCCGGCCACGCAGTAGTGGGCTAAGGTGAGTAGCAGGGCGGCGAACAGGCCGAAGCCGTACTTCATCAGCACCGGCTCGGTGCCGTGCTTCAGGTGGGCGGAGAAGACCCACACCAGCCCCGCCAGGGCGGGGAAGGAGGACAGGAAGCAGCCCGCGCCGTTCAGCGCCCCCCGGTAGGCCATCCGGCCCAGAAGCAGAACCCCGAAGGCCGCCAGAATACACAGCACCCCCGCCAGCAGCTGGGTGCCGGGGATGGACAGCTGGTACATGGCCGGGTTGGCCCTCCACAGCCCCAGTCCCTGAAAGCCTTCCTGCATCCCCAGGCCCCCGGCGGCAAACAGCAGAAAGCCGGCGGCGGTCAAAACGGTCATCTGTCCGCTGCCCGGGGAGCCGAAGGCGGGGAGGAAGTCATCCAGCCCCTCCTTTTTCTTCAAAACTGCCAGCAGGAAGGCCAGGGCCAGCAGGCCGGTGAGGGCCAGCAGGGCCAGGGTGGCGGGCGCGCCGTGGACGAACAGGCCCGTCTCCGGCAGGTAGGCGGAGGCCAGCTGCCACCGCCGCAGGAAAAAACCGGCCGCGCCCCCGGCCACTGCCAGGGCGGGCAGGAAGATATCTTTTCTCATGGTGTCCGTTCCTCTCATTAGGAAGCTTTGTGTTGATAATGGTCTATCATATACCAGATTGCGGGGAAAATCAATCCTTTTTACAGCCGGGATCTCCCGCCGGGGCCGTCCTGCCCCTTTTTGTTCCCGAACAGCAGCCACAGAGCGGCGAACAGCAGGATTACGCCCACAAGGGTACACAGCGCGCTGGCCGTGTCGGAGATCAGGTCGTTGATATCCAGCAGGGAGGCGGCAGCCAGAAACACCAGGTCGCTCCACAGCAGCGCCTGCCCGGCGGGGTTCCAGCGGTTTTTTGCCCGGCTCCGCTCGTCGGCCAGCTTTTCCTGTTCCAGCTGGCGCTTCCGCTCCACAGTAGAGCTGTGCCGGCGCTTGTCGTGTTTCCTGGCCATAGCGGCCTCCTTTCCGTCAATCGGGGACGCTTCGGGTGATGACTGCCCCGCCCACCACCGTGTCCCCGTCGTAGAGCACCACGGTCTGGCCGGGGGTGATGGCCCGCTGGGGGCTGTCGAAGGTGAGGCGGAGGGCGTCCTCCCCCGTCTGCCAGGCGGTGCAGGGCTGTTCCGCCATGCGGTAGCGGATCCTGGCCCGGAGCCGGACGGGGCCGTCCAGCCGGGGGCAGGGGATCAGGTTCAGCCCCGCCCCCTCCAGGGTGCGGGCAAAGAGGCTGGCGTTGTCTGACAGGACCACGGTGTTGTCCCCGGGGCGGACCTCCTTCACATACAGCCGCCCCCGGCTGGAGGACACCCCCAGCCCCCGGCGCTGGCCCACGGTGTATCCGATGATGCCTCTGTGCCGGCCCAGCAGGGTCCCGTCCTCATACAAAAAGGGGCCTTCCGGGTAGTCTCTGCCGGTATGTTGGCGGATGAAAGCGCCGTAGTCCCCGTCGGGGATGAAGCAGATGTCCTGACTGTCCCCCTTGTGGGCGTTGGCCAGACCGGCCTGGGCGGCCAAGGCCCGCACCTCCTCCTTGGCCAGCTCCCCCAGGGGGAACAGGGCCCGGGCCAGCTGCTCCTGGGTGAGCATGGCCAGCACATAGCTCTGGTCCTTGTCCGGGCGGGCCGCCTTTTTCAGCAGCCAGCGGCCGGAGCCGGCGTCCAGGTCCAGCCGGGCATAGTGGCCGGTGGCCACCCTGGCCCAGCCCCGCTCCCGGGCCAGCTCCAGCAGGGCGCCGAATTTGATCCTCCGGTTGCACTCCACGCAGGGGTTGGGGGTCCGGCCCATCTCATAGGCCCGGACAAAGGGCTCCACCACCTGCGCCTGAAAGGGGCCGGTCAGGTCAAAAAGGTGGTGGGGGATGTTCAGGGCCCGGGCGGCGGCCCGGGCATCCTCCGTGCCGTCCTGCCCGCAGGGGGCCAGCCGCAGGGTGACCCCCTCCACCGTGTGCCCCCCCCTTAGCAGCAGCAGGGCGGCGGCAGTGCTGTCTACGCCGCCGCTCATGGCGGCGGCCGTTATTTGCTCCATAAAGACCTCCATAGGCATTTCGCTGAAATTTCATCCAAAGTATACCACATTTTACCCCCGCTGGCAACTTCAAACCCCTGAAAAGAGCGGGGTCCGGGGGTGTAAAAAGTCGTTTATACATCTTGTATTCACGGCTGCGGACAGTGAAAAAACAGCACAATATATAGTGGACAAAGCAGGAGAGGTGTGCTATAATCCAAAATGTGCTTCCGGTGTGGAGGGCTCTCCCCGGGCGGAAGCGCGGTTTTTTTAGCGTCTTTTACCAATGAGAGGAGAACAGGAATGAAGGTTATTAAACGGGACGGAAGCAGCGTAGATTATGACCGCAGCAAAATTGTGATTGCCATTGAGAAGGCCAACGCTGAGGTCCCTGCGGAGGAACGTCTGGATCGGGCGGGGATCGACGCCATCATCGACAGCATCGAGGCCCAGAAGCGCCAGCGCATTCTGGTGGAGGACATCCAGGATCTGGTGGAACAGGGGCTGGTGGAGCGGAACATGTTCCACCTGGCCAAAACCTATATTATTTACCGCTACAACCGGGCCCTGGTCCGGAAGGCCAATACCACCGACGAGTCCATCCTGGCCCTGCTGCGCAACGAGAACAAGGAGCTGGCCGAGGAGAACTCCAACAAGAACACCATGATCGCCGCCACCCAGCGGGACTACATCGCCGGCGAGGTGAGCCGGGACCTGACCCGGCGCATCCTCCTGCCCGAGCACATCTCCAAGGCCCACGACGAGGGGACCATCCACTTCCACGACGCGGACTACTTCGTCCAGCCCATCTTCAACTGCTGCCTGATCAACATCGGGGACATGCTGGAGAACGGGGCCGTGATGAACGGCAAGCTCATTGAGAGCCCCAAGAGCTTTCAGGTGGCCTGCACGGTGGTCACCCAGATCATCGCCTGCGTGGCCTCCAACCAGTACGGCGGCCAGAGCGTGGACCTGCGCCACCTGGGCAGGTATCTGCGGAAAAGCCGGGAGAAATTCAAGGCCCATGTGGCCTATGAGTGCGCCGGCAAGGTGGACGAGGCCACCATGGACCGCCTGGTGGACGACCAGGTGCGCAGCGAGCTGAAAAACGGGGTGCAGACCCTCCAGTATCAGATCAACACCTTGATGACCACCAACGGCCAGTCCCCCTTTGTAACCCTGTTCCTCAACCTTCAGGAGGGCGACCCCTACATTCAGGAGAACGCCATGATTATCGAGGAGGTGCTGCGCCAGCGGCTGCAGGGCATCAAAAACGAGGCGGGCGTCTATATCACCCCCGCCTTCCCCAAGCTGGTCTACGTGCTGGACGAGCACAACTGCCTCAAGGGCGGGGAGTACGACTACCTCACCGAGCTGGCTGTAAAGTGCTCCGCCAAGCGGATGTATCCCGACTATATCTCCGCCAAGAAGATGCGGGAGAACTACCAGGGCAACGTCTTTTCTCCCATGGGCTGCCGGTCCTTCCTGGCCCCCTGGAAGGACGAGAATGGCAACTACAAATTCGAGGGCCGGTTCAACCAGGGGGTGGTCTCCCTCAATCTGCCCCAGATTGGCATTCTGGCCAATGGCGACGAGGAGAAGTTCTGGCAGCTGTTGGAGGAGCGGCTGGACCTGTGCTATGAGGCCATCATGTGCCGGCACAACGCCCTGAAAAAGGTGCGGTCCGACTCCTCCCCCATCCACTGGCAGTACGGGGCCATCGCCCGCCTGCCCAAGGGGGCGTCCATCGAGCCCCTGCTCTACGGCGGCTACTCCTCCATCTCCCTGGGCTACATCGGCCTGTATGAGCTCACCAAGCTGATGAAGGGGGTCAGCCACACCCAGCCGGGCGGTACCGAGTTCGCCCTGGCGGTGATGAACCGGCTGCGCAAGGCCTGCGACGACTGGAAGGCAGAGACCAATATCGGCTTTGCCCTCTATGGCACCCCCGCCGAGTCCCTGTGCTACCGCTTTGCCCGCATCGACAAGGAGCGCTTCGGCACCATCCCCGACGTCACCGACAAGGGCTACTACACCAACAGCTACCATGTGGATGTGCGGGAGAAGATCGACGCCTTTGACAAGTTCACCTTCGAGAGCCAGTTCCAGCGTATCTCCACCGGCGGCTGTATCTCCTATGTGGAGATCCCCAACATGCGCCACAACCTGGAGGCTCTGAAGGATGTGGTCCGGTTTATTTACGACAACATCCAGTACGCCGAGTTCAACACCAAGAGCGACTACTGCCAGTGCTGCGGCTTCGACGGGGAGATTGAGATTAACGAGGACTTCCATTGGGAGTGCCCCGTGTGCCACAACACCGACCAGTCCAAGATGAACGTCACCCGGCGCACCTGCGGCTATTTGGGCGAAAACTTCTGGAATGTGGGCAAAACCAAGGAGATTAAAGCGAGAGTCCTGCATCTGTAAAAATACCGGCGGGCCTCCATCCGGAGGCCCGATTTTATCCATGGAGATGATAGCGATGGACCAGTACCGCACCTCAGGTACCATGAACGAAGACACCCTGCGGCAGTTCAAAAAATATCTGCTGCCGCCCCGGTCAAAGTGGCTGGCGCTGCTTTTTATCGCGCTGTTCTGTGGAACGGCGGCCCTGAATTTTGTGGGCGGAAACACGGTTCTGGTGGTTATCAGCATTGCCGCTGCCCTGGTCTTTGTTGTGGAGGTTCCCCTGTTGAAGCGGAAACTTCTCCAGAACAACATCGCCCGCCTGCGGGAGAGCTACCCCGACGGCTCCTGCCGGTACGAGAGCTTTTTCACCGTGGACGGCATCCATATCCATAATCTGTCCAGCGGCGGCGAGACCCTGCTCCGCTATGAGCACTTCGCCCGGGCGGCGGAGGCGGAGCGCGTTTTTTTCATCATCAGCAAAACGCAGCAGTTCTTTCTGGTGTTCAAGGACTGCCTCACCCCGGAGCAGCAGAAAAGCTTCCTGCCTTTCTTAAAGGAGAAGTGCCCCAAGCTGAAAATCATGCGGTAAGGAGAAGATTATGAACTATGCCGATATTAAAAAGGTAGACGTGGCCAACGGCCCGGGGGTACGGGTGTCGCTGTTTGTGTCCGGCTGTACCCACCGCTGCGAGGCGTGCTTCAACCCGGAGACCTGGGATTTTGATTACGGCTCCCCCTTTGGGGAGGCCGAAATCGAAAAAATCCTCACCCTGCTCTCCCCGGACCACATCCGGGGGCTGTCCCTGCTGGGGGGCGAGCCCTTCGAGCCGGACAACCAGTCCGCCGTTCTGGAGCTGGTGGAGCAGGTGCGCAGGGTGCTGCCCCAAAAGACCGTCTGGTGCTACTCTGGCTATCTCTTTGAGGAATTGGCCGCCGGGGAGGTGGGGGACCACAGCCGGGTCCTGCTGGAACAGCTGGACGTTCTGGTAGACGGCCCCTTTGTCCTGGCAAAAAAGGATCTGGGCCTGCGGTTCCGGGGGTCCAGCAACCAGCGGATCATAGACGTGCCCGCCTCCCTGGCGGCGGGAGAAGTCCGGCTGGCGAAGGAATATATGCAATAAAACAACGCCCATATTCCGGGATGTAATCGGAATATGGGCGTTTTTGCAGCAAAAGAACGCCTTGTCCCGCTCCCATTTTATCCCCTCACAGGGACAGGCAGGGGGAACCCCTTACCTACATAATACACCAGCCGGCACCACCGGAATCCTTTCTAATCGTTTTCCCGCGGGCAACAGTCTTTACAAACCGCCTCTGTTATGCTACAATACCCCCTGACGAGTTCTGAACCATCTCGTCCAAGCACCGGAAAATTTTTCAATCCGGCGTTCGTTCGGCGGTCCGCCGCCGTTCTCTAAACAAAAAATGGAGGTTTTTTTATGCGCAAATTTACTGTCCGGGACATCACCCTGGCCGCCCTCATCGCGGCGGCCTACGTCGTACTTACCTTTGGAATCCCCCTCCCTCCCTATGCTGGTATCCAACTGCGGGTGGCCGAGGCCATGACGGTGCTGCCCTTCCTGTTCCCTGCCGCCACACCGGGACTGGTGGTAGGCTGCTTTATCGTCAATCTGTTTTCCCCCTACTCCCTGGACCTGGTATTTGGCACCCTGGCCACCCTGCTGGCCTGTCTGCTCACCCAGCGTGTGCCCAACCGCTGGCTGGCCCCCCTGCCTCCGGTGCTGTGCAATATGGTAATCGTGGGCGCGGAGATCGCCTGGTATCTGGTGGGCTTCGGTCCCGGCTTTCTGGCCGCCTATGCCCTCAATGCCTTCACCGTGGGCGTGGGGGAGCTGATCGCCTGCGTAATTCTGGGGCAGCTGTTGCTCACCGCTCTGCCCCGGGTGCCCGCCCTGCGGCCCTACATCCCGGAGCACCGGCTGGCAAACATCTGAACAAAACCGAGGCCGCCCGCCGGGCGGCCTTTTGTTGCCTTTTTCCCCCGTCTGTGGTATATTGAGGGAAAACAAGGGGGGCTTCTTATGAAAATTCTCCGGGGCATCGCCCTGTTTCTCCTTCTGTCCGCCGCGCTGACCCTTCCCGTCTGCGCCCAGAAGGCGGACTGCATCGGCGCAGACTTTGCGGCGGAGGGCTTTTCCAACCCCGGCCGCCTCTGGGACGGCAGCCGGGACAGCTGGAGCGCCGCCCCGGACGGGGGCCGGGTGACGGTCTCCCGGTCCGACGGAATCGCCGGGCTGTACATCGAATTTGACCGCCTCCCCCAGCCCTGGACGCTGAACGGGGAAATCCCCTGCGGGGAGGAGGGGTACCTCCACCAGTACGTGGACCTGTCCGCCCGCCTGGGCGGCCCGGTCCAGTCCCTGACCCTGGACTTCCCGGCGGGGACGGCCATCGGGGAAATTTACGCCTTTTCCCCCGGCCGGCTGCCCGACTGGGTCCAGGTGTGGCAGCCCCCCCTGGAGGAGGCCGACCTGATGCTGGTCTCCTCCCACTCCGACGATGAACAGCTTTTCTTTGCCGGCCTGCTCCCCCTCTACGGGCCGGGCCGGGGGCTGGACGTCCAGGTGGTCTATTTTGTCCAGCACTTCCAGGCCAACGGCCAGGCCGACCACAAGCGCCCCCATGAAAAGCTGGACGGCCTCTGGACGGTGGGGATGCGCCACTACCCCATCATCTCCCACTTCCCCGACCTCTATTCCGAATCCAAAAACCGGCAGACCGCCCTGAACAATGCCCTGGCCGTCTACGGCCGGACGGGGGCGGAGTATGAGGACTTCGTGGCCTATCTCACCGCCTGCATCCGCCAATGCAGGCCGCTGGTGGTGGTCAGCCACGACCTGGACGGGGAGTATGGCCACGGCACCCATGTGCTGTGCGCCGACGCCCTCACCCGGGCGGTGGAGGCGGCCGCTGACCCGGCCCAGTTTCCCGACCACGGAGCGCCCTGGGCGGTGGAGAAGCTCTACCTCCACCTGTATGAGGAAAACCCCGTCACCCTGGACCTGGATATCCCTCTGGACAGCCTGGGGGGCAGGACCCCCTTCCAGGTTACCCAGGACGGCTTCGCCTGCCACAAGAGCCAGCACTGGACCTGGTTCTACAAGTGGATCTACGGCACCAAGGACCGCCCCATCACCCGGGCGGCGGATATCCGGAGCTATTCCCCCTGCCGCTATGGCCTGTACTACACTGCGGTGGGCCCCGACGAGGTGGGCGGCGACCTCTTTGAGCACATAGAGCCCTACGCCGCCCGCCGGGCCCGGCTGGAGGCGGAGGAGCAGGCGGCCAGGGAGGCCCAGGAGGCGGCCCGCCGTCAGGCTGAGGAGGCGGCCAAAGCGGAGGCCGAGGCTGAAGCCCGGGCCCAGGAGGCCCTCCTGGCCGAGGCCGTCCAGCGGGAGCAGGCCCGGCGGCAGATGCTGTTTCGTATGGCGGCCGTCATGGCCGGCGGCATTCTGGTGCTGTGCGTCAGCCTGTTTCTTCTGGTGCGGCGAAAACATCCATAAATCGGAAACTTTGCAGGTAGAGAACTTCGCTTTTGAGTAAGCCGAAAGAATGCTCAATTACAGCATCTGTCCTGTTCCCCACCGTCTGAATTTTAATTGTTTTTTAATGGCCGCTGAGTTGTCAGCGGCCATTCTTTATGCTATGCTCTACCGGTGAAACCAAATAAAGGAGATCGACCGCCATGCCAACTGAACAGACCGCCGCCCCCAAACTGAAAACCAATCTGGACACCGACTTTCTCAAGCTGATTGCCATTCTCTCTATGGTGATCGACCATGTGGGCAGCGCCTTTTTCCCTCAATACCCGGTGTTCCGCTGGATCGGCCGGCTGGCCTTTCCCATCTTCGCCTACTGCCTGACGGTGGGACTGCTCTACACCCACGATATCAAAAAGTACCTGATCCGTCTGGGCGTTTTCGCCCTGGTCTCTCAGCCTTTCTATATCTTCGCTTTCCACCCCTGGGACTGGCAAGCGGAGTGGATGAATATGAACATCTTCTTCACGCTTCTGGTCAGCCTGCTGGCGATGTGGGGTCTGCACACCAAAAAGTGGTGGCTGTTCATCGCCATGTTTGTAATGGCCAGTCTGGTGAATTTTGACTACTCGGCCAATGGCATCATCCTGATGTTGATTTTCTATCTCTGCCGGAACTACCCCGGGCTGGGGGCCGGGCTCTGTATTCTGTACTGGCTGCCCGCCCTGTGGAATGGGTATATGGAGGACCCCAAGTCCCTGATCGTAGCGGGACACGCCATCAACTGGACCATCTTCGGAATGCTGTCTGTAATTCCCATCTACCTGCCCACCCGAACGGGAATCAAAATTCCAAAATGGTTCTTCTACGGCTTTTACCCCGCTCACCTGGCAGTCATCGGCGTCGTCCGCTTGATTTTGAAAGTTTAACAAAAATCCCGCTCCGGCACAGCCGGGGCGGGATTTTATCTGGTTACAGCTTGTCAATCTCCTCCTGCTCCACCACCTGGATGCCCCGTTGGGCCAGGGCGGACGCGGCGGCGGCGTTGTCGGCCACCCGGAAGATCATATAGGCGTGGTCCGTATCCCTGCCGCCCAGGAAGGCGTACATATACTCCACATTCACCTTGGCGTCGGTGAGGGCCTGGAGCACCTTGTTCAGCCCGCCGGGCACGTCGGGGATAGCCACCCCCAGCACGGGGGTAACGTTGTGGACATAGCCCGCGTCCTTCAGCACGGTGGTGGTCTTATACACGTCGTCCACGATGATACGGGCGATGCCGAAGTCGCTGGTCTCAGCCAGGGAGAAGGCCCGCATGTCGATTTTGTTCTGGGCCAGCACCCCGGTCATGGCGTAGAGTGCGCCGGGCTTGTTCTCCAAAAAGACGGAAATCTGCTTGATGCTCACGGTTGCTTCCTCCTAACATAAACGGGTTTACCCGTAGGGGGCGGTCTCCGCGCCGCCCCGCTGCTCGAATTTGATTCACGGGGCGGCACGGAGGCCGCCCCCTACATGCGGCGTTAAATTTTCCGCTTGTCAATGACCCGCACGGCCTTGCCCTCGCTGCGGACAATGGTCTTGGGGGCGACGAGGGTAACCTTGGCAGCCAGGCCCAGCATGGACCGCAGGCCGTCCACCAGTTCCTTCTGCCGCTTGGCAATCTCGCCCATGTTGTCGGTGAACATCTCGGGGGTCATCTCCACCTGAACGTCCAGGGTGTCTGTGTTCTTCACCCGGTCCACGATGATCTGGTAGTTGGCGGGGTAGCCGTGGTTCAGCAGGACGGTCTCGATCTGGGACGGGAAGACGTTGACCCCCCGGATGATGAGCATGTCGTCGGACCGGCCCATGGGCTTGCACATCTTCACATGGGTGCGCCCGCAGGAACACTTCTCCCGGGTGAGCATGCAGATATCCCGGGTGCGGTAGCGCAGCAGGGGGAAGGCCTCCTTGGTGATGGAGGTGAACACCAGCTCCCCCTTGCTCCCCTCGGGGAGGACCTCGCCGGTGTCGGGGTCGATGATCTCAGCGATGAAGTGGTCCTCGTTGATGTGCATACCCGTCTGGGCGGAGCACTCAAAGGACATGCCGGGGCCGGACAGCTCGGTCAGGCCGTAGATGTCGTAGGCTTTGATCCCCAGGGTATTCTGAATGTCCTGCCGCATCTCCTCGCTCCAGGCCTCGGCGCCGAAGATGCCCGCTTTCAGGGGGATCTGGTCGGGGGTGAGGCCCATCTCCTTCATGGTCTCGCCGATGTAGGCGGCGTAGGAGGGGGTGCAGCACAGGATGGTGGCGGACAGGTCTTTGATGAACATAATCTGCCGCTCAGTGTTGCCCGAGGAGGTGGGGATGGTGAGGCAGCCCACCTTGTGGGATCCGCCGTTCAGGCCGGGGCCGCCGGTGAACAGGCCGTAGCCGTAGGACACCTGGCACACGTCCTCGTCGGTGCCGCCGGCGGCCATGATGGCCCGGGCGCAGCAGTCCTCCCACAGGTCGATGTCGTGCTGGGTGTAGAAGGCCACCACCCGCTTGCCGGTGGTGCCCGAGGTGGACTGGATGCGGACACACTCCTTCAGGGGCTTGGCTACCAGCCCGTAGGGGTAGGCCTCCCGCAGGTCGGCCTTGGTGATGAAGGGCAGCTTGTGCAGGTCGTCGCTGGAGCGGATGTCGTCAGGGTTGAGGCCCTTCTCCTCCATCTTCTTGCGGTAGTAGGGCACATTGTCCCAGACGTGGCGCACCTGCTTCACAAGCCGCTCATCCTGCCAGGCCTTGATTTGTTCCCGGGACGCGCACTCGATCTCGGGCTGGTAGTATCTTTCCATTGGAATCATTCCTCCCCAAAATAAGGTGTGTTTTTATTTTGCCAGCAGGCGGCCCCGGTTCATAGTGACCTTGGTCTTGCCAAAGTCCATGTCAAAAATGGCGGTCACTGTCACCGGCGGCTCGGGCAGCAGGTCGAATACCCGCTCCGACTCCCAGTCCGCCAGCTCCGCAAAGTTCTCTTTGGTAAAGCCGTCATAGGTGGAGCCGTCCGCCCCCATGTCCATATTGATCCGGGCCTCGTAGCCCTTGTCCCCCTGGGTGATGGAAATGGCGTATCTGGCGGAGTTCACAAACTCACTGGGCAGATTCTCCTTAAAAAACTGCTTCAGCGCCTGAGCATTGGCGTCGTTGACCTCCTCCACTTTCTTGGCGCCGCCGCCAAAGAGGTTTGAAAAGAGTCCCATTGTTCATGCTTCCTTTCTGAATTATAATAAACTTAAAGGGTTGCTCCAAAAAGCCTCCCTTGTTAAAGGGAGGGGGACCGCCGGACGAAGTCCGGTGGTGGAGGGATTCCGTCAAGCGAAAGGTTTTCGAGAGACGGAATCCCCCAGTCACGGCTTCGCCGTGCCAGCCCCCTTTCGCAAGGGGGCCTTTTTCGCCTGCGGGCGGGACGAAAGCCCAATCCTACACCATATGCTCGTCTATGAAGTCGGCCACATCAGACCAGTCGGATACAGAAATATCCGGGTCCTCGCCCTCGTCGGTGTCCACCTCGCCATTATACTCCTGATAGGCCCGCATACACAGGCCGTTCTGGATGAAGATAAATTCCGCGTTCATGTCCTCGTCGTAGTAGGCGTAAATCAGCTCGTCCTCTCCGGCCAGCTCCAGCCACGCGGACACCTCCCAGCCGAACAGCTGCGTACCGGAGAAGTCCTCAGCCAGCACCCAATCCCCCTTTTGGGAAAACTCCATGTCCTCGTATCCCTCAAACCGGGCTTTCACCTGTTCAAGGGGCGCTTTTATCATCACTTTACAGGCAAACATCCTCAGCTTCCTTCCTGCTCACTCTTTCGGGGAAATATTCCCACCGGGATTATATATTTGGGGGAGCCATCTCGAAACATCAGCGCAAAAGAGAGATTGACCGGAACGGGCGGGTCGCTGAGATATTCCTCTGCAATCCGGAGCGCCTCCTGCTGTAAACGGCCGGTGGTCTCCTTGCGGTTGAGGTCGATCCCTGTGGGGTCAAAGCCATCCAGCCGCAAATCCAGGGTGATGGTCGCATAACACAGCCCTTGGTACCAATCGAAATAAACGTCGTAAATCGGGGACTTGACATACCGTTCCGGAAGATTTTTCGCGAAATAAGGCGGCAGCTTTCTCTGTTTTATTTTCGCCCGGACGGCGGCGGCAAGGCCGTAAAGCAGCCAGCCCAATTCCTTGAAAAATTTGACTACCCGCACGGTGCACACCTCCGTTTACGCGTTTTTCCCCAGCTCAAAGGCCTTCTTGTTCAGCTCCAAAAACTTGGGGGGCACCATAGCCTCCAGAGACTTCTGCCAGGCCTCGTCGGGCAGGTTGAAGTAGTGGGACAGCCGGCCCATGAGGACGATGTTCACCGCCTTGCTGCTCCCGGCCTCCTCGGCCAGCTTGAGGCAGTCCAGGGCGTCCACCTTGGCCCCGGCGGCGCGCATCTTCTCCACCAGATTCTCCGGATAGCTGGCCGCGCCGGTAATGACGGGCATGGGGTCGATCTGTTGGGTGGAGGTGACAATCTGGCCGTCTGGCTTGAGGTAACTCAGCCACCGGGCGGCCTCCAGCAGCTCGAAGGAGACGATATAGTCCGCCTCTCCCTTGTCGATGACGGGGGAGTTTACCTTATCCCCATAGCGCACATAGGTCACCACCGACCCGCCCCGCTGGGACATGCCGTGGACCTCGGAGACTTTCACGTCATAGCCCTGCTCCATGAGAAGGTGGCCCAGCAGCTTGGACGCCAGGAGGGACCCCTGTCCCCCCACGCCCACGATCATGATATTTTTGGTTTCCATATGTTGAAACAACTCCTTGTTTTGGGTGTAGGGCGGGACGACCTCGGCCCGCCGCTTTTCTGTTCTGCGCCAGTTGATTATACGGCGCGCCGAGTCGTCGCGCCCTACAATCGAAAATCACCCGAACGCCTTCACGCCGCACAGCTGCTCACACACGCCGCAGCCCACGCACAGGGTATTGTCCACATGGGCCTTACCCTCCTTGATGGAGATGGCGGGACAGCCGATTTTCATACAGCTGCGACAGCCCACGCACTTCACCGGGTCCACGGTGAGGGGAGCCTCGTGCTTGACATACTTCAGCAGGGCGCAGGGCCGGCGGCTGATGATCACAGAGGGCTCAGCGGCGGCCAGTTCCTCCTTGAGGACGGTATCGCAGGCCTTCAGATCGTAGGGGTCCACCACCCGGACCCGTGTAAAGCCCATGGCCTTGCACAGGGCCTCCAGGTCAATCTTCCCGGCGGGGTCGCCCTTGATGTTGTAGCCGGTGGTGGGGTTCTGCTGGTGGCCGGTCATGCCGGTGATGGAGTTGTCCAGAATAATCACGGTGGAGTTGGACTGGTTGTAGGCGATATTAGCCAGGCCGGTCATGCCTGAGTGCATAAAGGTGGAGTCGCCGATGACGGCCACGGTTTTGCCCTCGCTCTCCGCGCCCCGGGCCTTGTTGAAGCCGTGGACGGCGGAGATGGACCCGCCCATACACAGGGTCATGTCCATGGCGGCCAGAGGGGCCACCGCCCCCAGGGTATAGCAGCCGATGTCCCCCAGGACGGTGACCTTGTTCTTGCTGAGGATGTAGAACAGTCCCCGGTGGGGGCACCCGGCGCACATAACGGGGGGCCGGGGCGGGATGGGGTCGTCGATGGTCCGGCCCTCATAGACCTCCTCCCCCATCTTTTTCGCGATGAGGTTCTGGGAGAACTCCCCCTCCATAGGCAGAAATTCCTTGCCGGAGACGGCAAGTCCCAAAGCTTTACAGTGATTCTCTATGATGGGGTCCAGCTCCTCAATGACAACAAGCTTTTCCACTTTACAGGCAAAATCTTTTATCAGCTTTACCGGCAGGGGGTTGGTCATGCCCAATTTAAGTACGGAGACATCGTTCCCAAATACCTCCTTCACATACTGATAGCTGGTGGAGGAGGTAATCACGCCGATTTTGGCGCCCCCCATTTCCACCCGGTTGACGGGGGCGGTCTCCGCCCACTCCTGGAGCTTGCAGGTGCGCTCCTCCACGAAGGGGTGGCGGCGGATGGCGTTGCCCGGCATCATGACGTACTTGGCGATGTTCTTTTCATAGGGCTTCATCCCGGGCTCCACCCGGTCAGAGGTCTCCACCAGGGACTGGGAGTGGGCCACCCGGGTACACATCTTCAGCAGCACCGGGGTGTCGAACTGTTCGGACAGCTCATAGGCCAGCTTGGCGAAGGCCAGCGCCTCGGCGGAGTCGGAGGGCTCCAGCATGGGCACCTTGGCGGCGATGGCGTGGTGCCGGGAGTCCTGTTCGTTCTGGGAGGAGTGCATCCCCGGGTCGTCGGCCACACCGATCACCAGGCCGGCGTTCACCCCGGTGTAGGCCATGGTGTACAGGGGGTCGGCGGCCACGTTCAGCCCCACGTGCTTCATGGCGCAGAAGGCCCGCTTCCCCGCCAGGCAGGCCCCAAAGGCCGCCTCCATGGCCACCTTCTCGTTGGGGGCCCACTCGCAGTAGATTTCCGGGTACTTCACCGCCTCCTCGGTGATCTCGGTGCTGGGGGTGCCTGGGTAGCTGGAGATCACACAGCACCCCGCCTCATACAGGCCCCGGGCAACGGCGGCGTTGCCCAACATCAGTTGTTTCATGTTGTTTTCCTGCTTTCTGTTTTGGTTTTCGTTGGTTCCGTAGGGACGCATCACGATGTGTCCCTACGCCTCCTCCTTCTCGTGCAGCCCGTGGCGCTGGATGACCTCCCGCATCACGCCTCCCGCGCCATTGTCCAGCATGGACCGTCTCACCCGGCTGATGGTGGCGCTGGAGGCGCCTGTCTTATCCAGAATGTCCAGATAAACCAGCCCCTGCTGTAAGTATACCGCCACGTCAAACCGCTGCTCCAGCGAGCGCAGCTCTGTGGGGGTACACAGATCGTCGAAAAACCGGCAGCACTCGTCCAGGTCCTTCAGCTTCAGAATAGTCTCATACAGAGCCATGCTCCGCTCCCGCTTTTCCGCCTTTGCCATAGCAATACACTCCTTCGTTCCATATTGGTATCCGGGAAAATTCACTTGTGTAAAGTGTAGCACAGGAAAGTGGGGAAGTAAAGAGCCCGCCGGATTTTTTTCGGAGAAACTTTTTCCGCCGCTTTCCGCAAAAGCCCTGTGTCTGCCTCATAAATTCAGAAAAACTGCCGCATGTAGGGCAAGGGCTCTGCCCTTGCCTTTGCGATGCCGTTTTATCCCCTTACGGGGATAGGCAGGGGTAGAACCCCTGCCCTACAAGACGTACCGGCCAATATTTCAGAGGCGTTCCGAATTTATAAGATGGCAGCAAAAGCCCCCTTTCCCTCTTGACATTCCCCCAAAAATTCGCTATGATACTTTAGCGGTTAAAATCAATAAAGTTTAACGGAGCCCATCCGTCTGGAAAGGAACGAACATAATGCCTATCACCGATCTGTTGGAGCGCAACAGCAAGCTGTATGGCGACGAGGCCGCCCTGGTGGAGATCAACCCCGAGGTCCGGGAGGAGCAGCGGGTCTCCTGGCAGGAGTACGAGCTGATTCAGCCCACCGGCGACACCCCCTACCGCCGGGAGATCACCTGGTCGGTCTTTGACGAGAAGGCCAACCGGTTGGCCAACATGCTGCTCAGCCGGGGCATCCGCAAGGGCCAGAAGGTGGCCATTCTGCTGATGAACTGCCTGGAGTGGCTGCCCATCTACTTCGGCATTTTAAAAACGGGGGCGGTGGCGGTCCCCCTGAACTTCCGATACACCGCCGACGAGATCGACTACTGCCTGAAGCTGGCCGATGCCGACGTGCTCTTCTTCGGCCCCGAGTTCACCACCCGGATGGAGCCCATCGTCCCCAAGATCACCCGGCAGATGCTGCTGTTCTTCGTGGGGGAGCACTGCCCCGCCTTTGCCGAGGACTACCTGCGGGCCACCGCCAACTGCTCCAGCCGCCCCCCCAAGGTGCTGGTGGACGACGAGGACGAGGCGGCCATCTACTACTCCTCGGGCACCACCGGTTTCCCCAAGGCCATCCTGCTCCGGCACACCGCCCTGATGCAGTCGGCCCGGATGGAGGCCATCCACCACGAGACCACCCACGGGGATGTCTTCCTCTGCATCCCGCCCCTGTATCACACCGGGGCCAAGATGCACTGGTTCGGCTCCCTGTTCACCGGCAGCAAGGCGGTGCTGCTCAAGGGCAATTCCCCCTCCGCCGTCTTCCAGGCGGCCAGCCAGGAGCGATGCACCATTGTCTGGCTGCTGGTGCCCTGGGCCCAGGACATTTTAGCCGCTCTTGACAGAGGTGAGCTGAAAATCGAAGATTTTCAGCTGTCCCAGTGGCGGCTGATGCACATCGGCGCCCAGCCGGTACCCCCCTCCCTCATCAAGCACTGGCTGGAGTACTTCCCCCACCACAAGTACGACACCAACTACGGCCTGTCCGAGTCCACCGGGCCAGGCTGCGTCCACCTGGGGGTGGACAACGTCCACAAGGTGGGGGCCATCGGCGTACCGGGCTACGGCTGGAAGATCAAGATTGTGGACGAGCAGAATGTCCCCGTCCGGCAGGGCGACGTGGGCGAGTTGTGCGTGAAGGGTCCAGGGGTGATGGTGTGCTACTACCACAACCCCGAGGCCACCGCCGAGGTGCTGGAAAATGGCTGGCTCCACACCGGCGACATGGCCCGCCAGGACGAAGACGGCTTCATCTTCCTGGTGGACCGGAAGAAGGACGTAATTATCTCGGGCGGCGAGAACCTGTACCCGGTGCAGATTGAGGACTTCCTGTCCGCCTACCCCAAGGTACATGACGTGGCCGTCATCGGCCTGCCCGACAAGCGGCTGGGGGAGATGGCCGCCGCCATCATCCAGATTAAGGAGGGCATGCACTGTACTGAGAGCGAGATTAACCAGTTTTGCATGGACCTGCCCCGGTACAAGCGCCCTCGGAGAATCATCTTCGCCGACGTCCCCCGCAACCCCACCGGCAAGATTGAAAAGCCCAAGCTGCGGGAAAAATACTGCGGCGTGCGCCTGGTGGAGGCCCAAAATCAGGGATAATTTTACAGGGAGACGGCTCCGGCTGTCTCCCTGATGTTACCTTTTCAGTTGACAGATACGTAAAATACGTATATACTAAAGTACACAGAGAACTGGAGTGATCCGCAATGCCGATGTCGCCAAGAGAAATGATTCAGCTCCTCCAGGCCAACGGCTTTGTGTGTATCAGTTCCAACGGCTCCCACCGAAAATTCCGAAATGAGCAGACCGAAAAAACGGTTATTGTTCCCTTCCACGCAAAGGATTTAAAAAAGGGCTTAGAGCAAAAAATATTGAAAGACGCAGGCCTGAAATAAGGGCAGGCTCCAAAGGAGGCATACCATGAAGAACACCTATTATCCCGCCGTGTTCCATCCCGAGGAGGTGGGATACTCGGTCTTTGTCCCGGACATCGAGGGCTGCTCCACCCAGGGCGACACCATGGACGAGGCGGTGGAGATGGCCAAGGACGCCATCGGGCTGATGCTGGAGGGCTTAAGCGAGTACCCCCAGGCCTCCATCCCCTCCGCTCAGACCCTGGCAGAGGGTGAATTTGTAGTCATGATTCCTTTTAATCCGGCGGAGTACGCCCGTAAAAACAACCGGGCGGTAAAAAAGACCCTCTCTCTGCCCGCCTGGCTCAACGAGGCGGCGGAGGCGGCCCACCTCAACTTCTCCGGCGTCCTCCAGGAGGCGCTGAAGGCCAAGCTGGACATGTAGGCCTGATAAAAACACAACACCCCGGTGCCTGTATCAAGACACCGGGGTGAAATTATGCTATAAATACTCCACAAAGGTCTCCAGCTGCGTCCAGGACAGCTCCAGGTCCTCAATAGACCGCCAGCTGGGAAAATTGTCCTCCAGCTCCTGCCAGATCAGGAACCAGAAGTCGTATTCGATGCCCAGGTGGGCGGGGAGGATATCCTCAATAATGGTTTTCAGCTCAAGAAAGCCCTCCGGCTCCCCGGCCACCCCGGGGAAGGAGACCGCCACCTGTCCCGTCCCCGTCTCCTTTACCACGGCGGGGATGCCGCAGCCGGTGATGGTGTCGTTGATGGCGGCCAGGGTAAAGCTGTCCCCGCCAATGCGCAGCAGGGCAGCCAGGGCGGCGGCCAGCCTCCGGGGCTGGGCGGCCACCGGCCGGCGGACAAACAGGGCGGCGATCCGCTCCAGCCCCCAGTCCTCAGCCGTGGTCAGGGAGCTCTCCCGCTGGATCTCCTCAATCCGGGCCATCGCCCCGTCCAGGGCCTCCCCCTGGGCATCCAGCTCCCCGCCGTTGAAGGGGGCCGTCAGGTCGTAGACCCCCAGGGGCCGCAGCAGGTCCCGCAGATATTGGGCGTGACTCATGTCTTCCCCTCCACCCGCAGGGTCCCCAGCATGGGCAGCTGATCCCCGGCCACCGGCACGTCGGCAGCCGGCGCGGTGATGACGTAGTTGGCCACCCCGTCGCAGCTGTAGATCAGGCTGCCCAGCCGGGCCAGCAGCACCCGCTGTCCCAGCAGCTTTCCGGTAAACCAGCCCCGCACGGCCTCCTCCACCCGGGCCAGCACCTCCCCCTGGTCCCGGCCCCGCTCCGCCTCCACGGAAACGGCAATATTCACCGTCACCGGCTCCGGGGCCCGGACCCGCACGTCCACGGCGATCTCCCGCCGGGCCTCAAAATAGGCCTCCAGCTCGGCCAGCAGGTCCTCCCCGGGCAGGCCGGCCAGGGTGGCGGGCACCACGTCCACCGACCCCACCCCCCGGGGCCGGGGAATCACTGTCGCCGCCGCCACCTGCTCAAAGGACAGCGCCCCCTGCTGGTAAAAGGCGCTGTTGGCCCCGTTGGGCAGGCGCTTGAAGCTCTCCAGCACCCGCTCCCGCAGGGCGGCGTCGGTCTCGCCGTCCGCCCCTCCGGCGCAGGGGGCCGGATTGGTGCAGGCGGCAATCCCCACCGGGGCCACCGCCATAGCCGCGATGGCCCCGGCGGACACATTCCCCGCCCTGCCGGCCTCCAGCGCCCGGACCGGGGCCTCCGCCGTCAGCTCCCCCGCCTCCAGTACGGCGTCCCCTGTGGTCTCGAAGCGCACCAGCCCCGCCGTCATGCACACCGTCCCCCGGGGGATGGTCCTGGGGGCGGTGGCCGCCTCCCCGGCGGTAAAGCGGACCACCCCCTCGGCGGCGGAAGCCGGCCGGCGCTCCAGGCTACGCAGCTGGGCATGGCGGTCCAGAAACTCCCCCTCCGCCGTCTGGGGGAAGGCCTGCCGCACCACCCACTCCGCCTGAACGTACAGCCCATATACCTGGGCTGCCAGGGCGTAGAGCCGGGCGGACAGGTCGCAGCCCTCCCGGGGCTCCAGCCCCGTCTTCCCGCCGAAGCAGGCCAGCATCTCCTGATAGATCTGGTCAACTGTTTTCAAAACATTCCTCCTCACAGCCATTTCGTCACTTGGGACAGGTCTTGGAGGCGGCAGCACAGGCCGCCGTCTTTACCCCGTCCGGTCAAAAAAGCACTGCTTTTCAGAGCGCGCCAAAGCCTTCCCCTTTCCAAGGGGAAGGTGGCACGGCGAAGCCGTGACGGATGAGGTTGCGGCCAGGTCTCCGCCTCTGACCACAAAGTCAGCGCACACTGTCCGCCCCATTCACGCCTCACACCTGCACCTGCGCCGTCAGCTCCTCGCCCTGCCAATCCAGGTAGACGGTCAGCCGGCCGGCGTCCTCCTCCTTCAGCTCCACCGCCCGCACCGTCAGTCCGGGCTCCTCCCCCAGGGCCTCAGCCACATACTGGGCGGCCAGGGCCTGCCGGGCGGAGGGTTTTTCCCGGCCCAGCAGATACAGCCGGCTGCCCAGTCCGGGCAGGAAGGGCAGCGCCCCCCGCCGGGCGGTCAGGCGGTACAGCACCCGGGCCAGCACCTCCCCGCTGCCGGTCAGGGCGGTAAAGCCCCCCTTCCCATCGGGGACATAGTCCCCCTCTGTCAGCTTCCATTCCACAGTCATCCCCCCTCAGCTCAGCAGCTCCGTCACAATCTCCAGCACAATGTCATACAGCGTCCGGCCGTTAATAATCAGCTCCCCCTCCAGCGCCAGCCCCTCCTGGCCCAGCCGGAGGGAGCAGGTCCCGCCCTTCAGCATAACCTCGCCGGGCTTCAGCTCGGCCTCCCCCTGAACCGTGCCCAGCACGCAGGGGGATTCCCCCTCCGCCCCCGCCTTGAGCACCAGCACCTTGTCCCCGGCGGTGGGCCGCCAGCAGTAGCCCCCGGGGCCATACACCGTCAGCCAGCGCCGCTCGCCCCCCAGGCTCACCCCGGCGGGGTCGCCCCCCAGGGTGACGGTGCCGATCTCGGCGGCCGCCTCCCGCAGGGGCAGGTTTCGATTCCGTTCCGATGTCCACATAACCACACCTCATTTTCCGCCGCGCCCCACCGGGCGCGCGCTTATATGGTAACGTCGGGAGGGGCCAGCTCCATCCGGGTCCAGTGCCCCCCCTCGTCCATGCCTACCGTCACCTTCACCGCCCGATACCGGCCGTTCCAGTCCAGCCCGCTGCGTCGCACCGTAACCAGGTCCCCGGGCCATACGCAGAAGGCCTCTCCCACCGTAAGCTCCATCCGCTCCAGCTCGGCGGCCGACTGGTCCAGCTGAAACTGTCCGCTGTAGCGCATGGCCTTATAGCTGCTCTTGGCGGGCATGGTGATAATCCGCCGGGCCATACCCCCCTGGGCGGCAAAGTCCCGGTTGTCCACCGTCTCCACCGCCCCGCTCCACCGGTCCCGGGTCAGCACCTGAGACAGCACCCCATACCGCCTGTCCCGCCGGACCAGGGCGATCAGGGGGCTGCTGTCGTCCACCACCCGCTCCCGGCTGTCGTCCCAGCCGGAGAGCACCAGCCGCCCCTCCCGGTCGAACCGGGGGGCCACCCCGCCGTAGTACCGGGCGAATTCATACACCACCGACCACTCGCTGCTCCCCGTGGCCACCGAGAACTGGGCCACCGCCGGCAGCCGGGCCCCCGGGGCCACCGTGATGCCGTAGGGCCGCACGTGGTCCCGGATAATGTCCTTCTGGGTGGCGGTCTGGTAGTCCTGGCCCAGGGCCTCGTTGTCCAGCAGCCGGGCGGCCATCCCCCGGCCAGACACCTCCAGCAGCCGCCCCCGCCGGGACAGGCTCACCTCGCACTCGTCCACCACCCCGGTGAACACCCGCGCCCCGCCCTGCTCAGCGGAAAACTCCACCCACTCCGCCGGTTTTGTGGTGTTGCCGCCGTCCCAGGGGCACCGGAGCCAGAAGCTGTCGCAGGGCACGCCGGCGGTGTACTCCAGCCGCCAGGCCGTCGGACGGGGCAGGGCCCACCGCTCCCCGGCCGCGTCGGTCACACAGGCGTTCATGCCACCCGCACCTCCTCTCCCACCCGGATCAGGTTGGGATTTTTAATCTGGGGATTCAGGGCCACCAGCTCCGCCAGTGAGACCCCATACCGCCCGGCCAGGGCCCAGAGGGTCTCCCCTCTGGCCACCCGGTGGTAGACGGCCTGCCCGGTCCCCTGCGCCGCTCCCGGCTCCTCCTGCCCGGCGGAGCCCCCGGTCACCCGGGTGGCCAAGCCGTTATACAGCCCATGCTCCTCCCAGAAGGTGAAGGTATACCGCACATAGTCGGGCCGCGGCTCCTGCTCCACCCGCAGCGAGACAAAGTAGGCGTTGGCCACCTGCCACAGGGGATGGACCAGAAGGCCCGGCCCGTCCTCATAGAAGACGCAGGCCAGCCGCTGAAACTCCTCATAGGCCCCCGGCCCCACGAACTCCCCCTCCCCCTCCATCACCCGGTGGCCCAGCCCCAGGTCCTGGAGCTGATAGCGGCCGAAGGGGGTCTTGTGCACCGCCACAGGCCGCTGGAAGTCGATGGAATACACCCGGGGATTGTGGGGCCAGGTGTAGCTCTTATACCGCATCGGCGTCAAATTCAATGGATCACTCCTCCATTCACGCTGTCTTCAAATTCTGCCCCGGAGATACCATCCGGCACATCATGCAGGGCTCCCCCGTCCCCCGCAGGGCAAGCCTTCCACCCTCCGGGGGGAAGGTGCCCCAGTGGGCACACTGGGGCGGATGAGGGGGCGGGGCGGGCAAGCAGTTCTTGCGGTAAGAGGCGCTAACCTCACCGCACCCTCATCCGTCACGGCCTGCGGCCGTGCCACCTTCCCCCTGGAAGGGGGAAGGCTTCTGGCGCGTGCCTGAGCCCTCCTCAATACAGATAAAACCCACCGTCATACCGGCGGCTGTCCCGGCGAAAGGCCCGGTCGGCCTGCTCCACCCAGTCGGTCCCTCCGCTGGAGGGCAGCTCCCCCCCGGCCCCGGACCAGTCCCCGCCGGGGACCTCCGCCCCGGAGAGGCGCGCCCCCGCCGTCCGCCTCCCCGGCAGGAGGGGGACCAGCGCCTGCCGTCCCCCGCTTCCCCCCTCCGCCGGCCCGCCGCCGGAGGCGGCCGCCCGGTCCAGCCGCTCCAGCTGGACCGCCAGCGGGAGGCCCCTCTCCGCCGTCCCGACCGCCGCCGGTACCACTCCGGACCGCCCCAGGTCCTCCGCCGTACCTTCGGAGGGCTCCGTCCCCCCGATTCGCCCCTCCTCCGGGTCCTTTTCTGTCCTTTTTTCTGCGTCAACCACGTCTTCAAGAAGGTTTACCAGCCTTTTCCCGCCGTCAACCTTCTCCGCCTCCGGGGAGACCACCCCCGGCTCCTCCCGTTCCGCGCCGGTCTCCCGGTTCCTCTCCCCGCCGGAGAGGGCGGACAGCCCCCGTTCCGCCCGGCGCAGCTCCTCCAGCAGAGCGCCGGAGCCCTCCAGCAGCTCCTCCAGATAGTCACGCATCCGCCCGCCCCCCTTTCAGCGCCTCAAACCGGGCCGGGTCGAAGGCGGTGCTGGCCGCCCCCTCTCCCCACTCCCCGGCGGGGGCGCCGCAGGCGGCGCACCGCTCCTCCAGCGCCCGGGTCCGGCAGCGGGGACACAGCCGCTCCAGCGCCTCCTCCCGGTCCAGCAGCAGGTTGGTCAGGCACCAGAGATAGTCCCGGCCCTTCATCGCCCGCACCCGCTCCTCGGTAGGCAGGGCGTGAAACTCCCTCAGCACCCGCCAGCGCAGCCGCTCACCGGCGTCCTCCCGGAGTTTTTTTTTACCTGTTCCAGCGCCGCCCCGTCCAGCTCGGGCCCGGGGTCGTTCTCCCGGCTGAAGGCGCTCCACCGGGCGGCCAGCGCCCCGATCTCAGCCACCGTCAGCCCGGCCAGTGCCGCCCGGCCGCTCTCAAACACGGGGCTCTGCCCCTCGGTCCGCTCCAGCGCCCGGGCCAGCAGGCAGGCGTTGGAGCACAGGGCCCGCTCCCGGCCGTCCCCGGCCAGCTCGTCCGCCTCCCGCCGGGCCTGGAGCACCTCCAGGGCGGACAGCAGCCGCAGATCAAAGCCGTTTTCCAGGGACATCCGGTCCCGGCCCGCCAAAATCGACCTGCCCATCCTTATCCCTCCTTACACCAGTAGGGGTTTGAGGCCAAAAGTTGTACGTTTTGGTACATCCAACAAAAAAATTTTTTCTTTCTTTTTTCGCTCCTTTTCTCCGCTTCCTCAATGGTAGTCTCGTAGGGACGCTTCATGAAGCGTCCGCCCCACATCAAAAACCGCCATAAAAACGGACGCATCGCAATGCGTCCCTGCACAAAAATTTTCCTGTCCCGGTCCGCGCATAGAAAAACCGCCCGCTCCACATCCTGACCATACCCGCAAATTCTTGGATATGGATTCAGGAGGAACCATCTATGAAAAAATATGTATTTTTGCTTCTGGCCCCGTTCATGCTGGCGGCCGGCCTGCCCTCTGCGGAGGCGGCCCTGGCAGACAGCGGCCTGACTCTGTCCTGCGCCTCCTGCGTGCTGATGGAAAAGGAGACGGGAGCCTTCCTCTTGGAGGAAAACTCCCATGAGAAGCTGGAGCCGGCCAGCGTGACCAAGATCATGACCCTGCTGCTTGTGATGGAGGCGGTGGACTCCGGCCAGCTCAGCCTGGAGGACCTGGTTACCGTCTCGGCCTATGCCGCCGGCATGGGGGGCTCCCAGGTCTACCTGAAGGAGGGGGAGCAGATGCCTGTGTCGGAGATGATTAAGTGTGTCACCGTGGTCTCGGGCAACGACTGCGCCGTGGCCCTGGCGGAGCATCTGGCGGGCAGCGAGGGGGCCTTTGTCACCCGGATGAACCAGCGGGCCCAGGAGCTGGGCATGGCAGACACCGCCTTTTTAAACTGCACCGGCCTGCCCGCCCAGGGGCATGTCACCTCCGCCCACGACATCGCCCTTATGTCCCGCGAGCTGATTTTAAACCACCCCGCCATCCGGGAGTACACCACCATCTGGATGGACTCCATCCGCAATGGGGAGTTCGGCCTGACCAACACCAACCGGCTGGTCCGCTTCTACGAGGGCACCACCGGCCTGAAGACGGGCTTCACCAGCTCGGCCCAGTACTGCATGTCGGCCACGGCGGAGCGGGATGGCATGGAGCTGATCGCCGTGGTGATGAAGTCCCCCAGCACCAACCAGCGCTTTGACGATGCCCGCGCCCTTCTGGACTACGGCTTTGCCAACTATAACCTGGTGCCCGTCTACCCCGACGCCCCTCTGGCCCCGGTGGACGTCCTTCTGGGGGCGCAGGCCCAGGTCCAGCCCCGGCTGGAGCGGGACTGCCGCCTGCTGGTGCGCAAGGGGGAGGAGGGCCAGGTGACCACCCGCCTGTCCCTGGCGGAGGACCTGGAGGCCCCGGTGGAGCAGGGCCAGACCCTGGGAACCCTGGAGGTCTACGTGGGGGACGAGCTGCGTGACACCGTGCCCATCCTGGCCGCCCAACCGGTGGAGCGCCTGTCCATCCCCGGCATCTTCGGCCGGATGCTGTCCAAGCTGCTGATGGCGGGGTAATCCGCCGCCCCCCGCAGAAAAAAGGCTCCCCCCTTGTGGGGGAGCTGTCACGCGGAGCGTGACTGAGGGGGGTAATCCCCCGTCCCCCGCAGGGCAAGCCTTCCACCCTCCGGGGGGAAGGTGCCCCCGAAGGGGGCGGATGAGGGGGCGGGGCGGGCAAGCAGTTCTTACGATAAGGGGCGATACCCTCACCGCACCCTCATCCGTCACGGCCTGCGGCCGTGCCACCTTCCCCCTGAAAGGGGGAAGGCTTTTTGGGTGCATCCCTGAGCCCCCCTATACAGGGGCGGCCTGCGGCCGCCCCACACCTCCCATCCCTTCCCGCTCTAAGAAATTCTTTTCAATTTCCCTCCGGTTTTCCACTATTTTACTTGACGGCCCTTTCCTGTTGTTGTATAATTTTTATAAATATACCCAAGCACGCGCCGCAACTCCTTGTTGGTTTTAGCCGACGGGGAACTTCCAAAAGATTCCACGAGGTGATAAATATGTCTAAATACCTGGAAAAACTCTCCTCCCACGACCTTTTTTTAGAGCTTGAGGCCTTCACCGAGGGCCGCTCCACTCACGCCTGGCGGTGCTTCGGCGCCCATCCCGCCCGGGATGAAAACGACGTAGACGGCTATCTGTTCCGGGTCTGGGCCCCCAACGCCCCCAAGATCACCGTCATCGGCGATTTCAACAACTGGGACCTGGAGGCCACCCCCATGACCAGGGTGGAGGGGGGCATCTGGGAGGCCTTCGTCCCCGGCCTGAACCGCTACGACGCCTACCAGTACGCCATACATAAGGCGGACGGCAGCGGCTTTGTGGGCAAGGCCGACCCCTACGGCTTCCACGCCGCCACCCGGCCCGACGTGTCCACCAAGCTCTACGACCTGGACACCGGCTACCAGTGGGGCGACCGGGACTGGTTTACCTTCCGGGCCAAAAATCCCCCCTACCGCCGGCCCATGAACATCTATGAGTGCCACTTGGGCTCCTGGCGGCGCACCGGCGAGGGGGAGTTCCTCAGCTATCGGGACATTACCGGCTATCTGGTGCCCTATGTGAAGGAGATGGGCTTCACCCATGTGGAGCTGCTCCCCGTCACTGAACACCCGCTGGACGCCTCCTGGGGCTACCAGTGTACCGGCTACTTCGCCGCCACCAGCCGTTTCGGCACTCCCGACGACCTGAAGTACCTTATCGACCAGCTCCACCAGGCGGGCATTGGCGTGATTATGGACTGGGTACCCGCCCACTTCCCCCGGGACGCCTTCGGCCTGTACAACTTCGACGGCACTCCCACCTACGAGTACGCCGACCCCCGGAAGGGGGAGCACAAGGAGTGGGGTACCGACGTGTTCGACTTCGGCCGGCCCGAGGTGCGCTCCTTCCTGTTCTCCTCGGCCATGTTCTGGCTGGAGGAGTACCACATGGACGGCCTGCGGGTGGACGCGGTGTCCTCCATGCTCTACCTGGACTACAACCGCAAGGCCGGCGAGTGGCTGCCCAACGTGAACGGCGGCCACGAGAATCTGGAGGCCATCAAGTTCTTCCAGGACCTGAACACCGCCATCTTCGCCGCCCACCCCGACGTGCTGATGATCGCGGAGGAGTCCACCGCCTGGCCCAAGGTGACCAAGCCGGTGGACGACGGCGGCCTGGGCTTCAACTTCAAGTGGAACATGGGCTGGATGAATGACATCTGCCACTATATCAAGCTGGACCCCTACTTCCGCCAGTTCAACCACCGGGATATCACCTTCTCCCTGATGTACGCCTTCTCGGAGAACTATATTCTGCCCCTCAGCCACGACGAGGTGGTCCACATGAAGGGCTCCTTCTTCGGCAAGATGCCCGGGGACAACCCCCAGAAATTTGCCGGCGTCCGGGCCTTCTACACCTATATGATGACCCATCCCGGCAAAAAGCTCACCTTCATGGGGGCCGAGCTGGGCCAGTGGAACGAGTGGCACTTTGAATACTCCCTGGATTGGCACCTGCTGCAATACGCCCCCCACCGCCAGACCCAGGACTTCGTCAAGGCCATAAACGCCTTCTATCTGGAGAACGCCCCCCTGTGGGAGCAGGACGACTCCTGGCAGGGCTTCCAGTGGCTGTGCGCCGACGACAACACCGCCAACACCGTGGCCTTCCTGCGCTGGGACCGGAAGGGCAACCCCCTGATCGTGGTGTGCAACTTCTCCCCCGAGCACCGCAACGGCTACCGGGTAGGGGCCCCCTTCGGCGGCAGCTGGGGCGTGGCCTTCAACACCGACGACCCCGCCTTCGGCGGCGAGGGCCTGGGGGACAAGGAGCCGGTGAAGACAGAGAAGATCCCCTGTCACGACCAGCAGCAGTCCTTTGCCATCGACCTGCCCCCCATGTCGGCGGTAATCTACCACTGCGTGCGGAAGAACCCGGTGCGCAAGCCCAAGGCGGAAAAGGCCAGCGACGCCGCCAAGGCGGAGAAGAAGCCCGCCAAAAAGACGGCCAAGGCCGCTCCCAAGGCGGAGAAGGCCCCCGCCAAAAAGGCGGCTAAGGCGGAAAAAGCCCCCGCCAAGCCCAAAAAGGCGGCCCGCACCAAGGCGTAGGGAGCGGTCTCCGCGCCACCCCGCATACAGTCACCCAAACGGGCACCCTCGGGGCCCTGTGCCCCGGTCTCTACATAGATGCCATCGCACCCAAAAAAGTAAGAGGTGAACAACATGAAGAAAGAAGTTGTTGCCATGCTGCTGGCCGGCGGCCAGGGCAGCCGGCTCTACGCCCTGACCAGCAACGTGGCAAAACCCGCCGTCCCCTTCGGCGGAAAGTACCGTATCATCGACTTCCCCCTGTCCAACTGTGTCAACTCCGGCATCGACACAGTGGGCGTTCTCACCCAGTACCGCCCCCTGGAGCTGAACAGCTACCTGGGCAACGGCCAGCCCTGGGACCTGGACCGTTCGGACGGCGGCGTACACATCCTCCCCCCCTACCTGGGCGAGGGCGAGCAGGGCAGCTGGTACAAGGGCACTGCCAACGCCATCTACCAGAACATCGGGTTTCTGGACCTGTATGACCCCGAGTATGTGGTGGTCCTCTCCGGTGACCACATCTATAAAATGGACTACTCCGAGATGGTCTCCTTCCACAAGAAGTCCGGGGCGGCCTGCACCATCTCGGTGCTGGAGGTCACCATGGAGGAGGCCAAGCGGTTTGGCATCCTGAACGTGGAAGCCGACGACAAGGTCTACGAATTCGAGGAGAAGCCCCCCCAGCCCAAGAGCAACCTGGCCTCCATGGGCATCTATGTGTTCACCTGGTCCAAGCTGCGCAAATATCTGATTGACGATGAGGCCGACCCCAATTCCTCCAACGATTTTGGCAAGAACATCATCCCCAACATGCTGAACGCCGGCGAGAAGCTGATGGCCTACCGCTTCGCGGGCTACTGGAAGGACGTGGGCACCATCAACTCCCTGTGGGACGCCAACATGGACCTGCTGGCCGGCAGCAGCAGCGGCCTGGACATGTATGACGACAGCTGGCCCATCTACGCCCGCACCCCCATCCGGCCCCCCCATGTCACCGGGCCGGAGGCCGTCATCTCCCACTCCATGATTACCGGCGGCGGCCAGGTGGACGGCTCCGTGGCCAACTCCGTCCTCTTTAACTCCGTCACGGTGGAGCAGGGGGCCGATATCCAGTACTCCATCCTCATGCCCGGGGCCACCGTGAAGGAGGGGGCCAAGGTCTACTACTCTATCGTGGCCGAGAACGCCACCGTGGAGTCGGGGGCCACCGTGGGCGCCGCCCCCGACGGCAGCGACAGCTGGGGCATTGCCGTGGTGGCCGGCGGGGTCACCGTAGGCGAAAGGGCCACCGTTCTGCCCAACGCCATGATCCGCGAAGATGTGAAAGGAGGTGAGCAGGCATGAACGATCTCCACGGCATCCTGTTCGCATACCGCTCCGACGCCAACCTGGGGGAGCTGACCCGTCCCCGCAACACCTGCTCCCTGCCCTTCGGCGGCCGCTACCGCCTGATCGACTTTATGCTGTCCAACTGTGTCAACGCCGGCATCACCGACGTGGGCGTGGTGGTCCACCAGAGCTATCAGTCCCTGCTGGACCACCTGGGCTCCGGCAAGGACTGGGACCTGAGCCGCAAGCACGGCGGTCTGCGCATCCTGCCCCCCTTCAGCTACACCGAGGCCGGCCACGGCGAGTACCGGGGCAGCATGGAGGCCCTGGCCGGGGTGTATGACTACCTGGAGGACATTCGCCAGGACTACGTCCTTCTGGCCTGGGGCGACACTGCCATCAACCTGCCCGTCAACCAGGTCTTTGAGCAGCACCTGGCCTCGGGGGCCGACATCACCATGGTCTGCACCCCCACGCTGAAAGGCGCCCCCCAGTTCTCCGAGTATGTGGAGGTCAGCGAGGAGGGCAGGATCACCGACCTGTCCGTCCACCCCACCTCCGCCGACAAGGCGCTGGAGTCGCTGGAGATCTACATCCTGTCCAAGCGCCTGCTCATGGACATGGTGAACTACTGTTCCGCCCACGACGTGGCCAATTTCAGCCGCGGCGTCCTTCAGCCCCGGCTGAAATCCCTGAAAATGATGCCTTACATCCACAAGGGCTATGTGGGCCGCTTCCAGTCGGTGAGCGACTACTTCCAGCGCTCCCGGGAGCTGCTGGACCCGGCGGTCCGGGCCGACCTGTTCAACACCGCCCGGCCCATCCGCACCAAGGACCAGTCCAACCCCTCCACCTACTACGGCCCCGAGTCCCGCTCCGTCGCCTCCCTGGTGGCCGACGGCTGCCAGATCGAGGGCGAGGTGGAAAACTCCATCCTGTTCCGCGGCGTGGTGGTAGAGAAGGGGGCCAAGGTGTCCAACAGCGTGCTCATGCAGGGCACGGTGGTCAAGGCGGGGGCCTCCCTGTCCTATGTCATCGCCGATAAGGACGTGACGGTGAGCGAGGGCCGCATGCTCATGGGCCATGTCACCTATCCCCTGGCCATCGCCAAGGGCTCTGTTGTCTGATTTTTCCGGACGCCCTCCTGTTTTGGGGAGGGCGTCCTCCTAACGATTCCCGGCGTGTAGGGGGCGACGACCCAGCGCCCCGTCTGACGGCTCACAGCACCGCGGCGCGCCCAGTGGTCACGCCCTACAACGAAAATCCCCCAAAAATTTTGGAAAAGGTGATTATATGAAAATCTTGTTTGCCACCCCCGAGGCGGCCCCCTTCATTAAAACCGGCGGCCTGGCCGACGTGGCCGGCTCCCTGCCCCAGGCTCTGGCGGCCGAGGGCCACGAGGTCAAGGTCATTCTGCCTCTCTACGAGGGGGTCAGCGAGGAATGGCGGGCCAAAATGACCTTCCTGAAGTATTTCAATGTCACGCTGGCCTGGCGGCAGGTATACTGCGGCATCTTTGAGGTAGAGTACCAGGGGGTCACCTTCTGGTTTGTAGACAACGAGTACTACTTCAAGCGCTGGCAGCTCTACGGCCACTTTGACGACTGTGAGCGCTACGCCTACTTCTCCCGGGCTGTGGTGGAGACCCCCGGCCAGCTGGACTGGGCCCCGGATATCATCCACTGCAACGACTGGCAGACCGCCCTGGTGCCCGTCTACCTGCTGGAGGAGAAGTACCGCATCCCCCAGCTGGCGGGGGCCCGGACGGTGTACACCATCCACAACATCGAGTATCAGGGCCGCTACGGCGACCAGGTGCTTCAGGACGTGATCGGCCTGGACCGCAGCTACTTCAACGAGGGGATGCTGGCCTACCACCGGGACGTGAACCTGATGAAGGGCGCCATTATGGCCTCCAACTTTGTCACCACCGTCTCCCCCACCTACGCCCAGGAGCTGCGCACCCCCTTCTACGCCCACGGGCTGGACGGGGTCATCAACCAGCAGAGCGGCAAGCTGGAGGGCATCCTCAACGGCATCGACGTGGACCTCTACGACCCGTCCAAGATGGAGGGGCTGGCAGCCAACTTCACCCTCAAGACCATCACCAAGGGCAAGGCGGCCTGCAAGGCAGCCCTCCAGCAGGCGGTGGGTCTGGAGGTGAACCCGGATATTCCCCTGGTGGCCTGCGTCTCCCGTCTGGTGGGGCACAAGGGCTTTTCCATGGTCACCGACGCCATCCACGACATTATGGGCCTGGGCACCAAGGGCGTGCAGATGGTGGTGCTGGGTACCGGCGACTGGCAGTATGAGGAGGCCTTCCGCCACGCTCAGGGCCAGTACCCCGGCCGCTTCTCCGCCCAGCTCACCTACTCCGCGCCCCTGTCCAATATGATCTACGCCGGGGCGGATATCTTCCTGATGCCCTCGGTGTCTGAGCCCTGCGGCCTGAGCCAGATGATCGCCATGCGCTTTGGTACCATCCCCGTGGTGCGGGAGACTGGCGGGCTGAAGGACAGCGTCACCCCCTATAACAAGTTCGAGGGCACCGGCCGGGGCTTCACCTTCGGCAACATCAACGCCGGCGACATGGTCTGGGTCCTGCGGGAGGCGGTGGACCTGTATAACGACGACAAGAAGGCCTGGAAGGGCCTGCAAAAGGAGGGCATGACCGCCGACTTCTCCTGGAAAAGCTCCGCCCAGCAGTATCTGGATATCTATCAGCGTATTTTGGGGTGAGATTTTACGCATACAGGCCCCCCTCCGGGGTGCCGCCTGTAGGGGCCGCCGCCCTCGGCGGCCCGCCCCCCTTTATCTGGCACGGTTTTGGGTGTGATACCTTCCCCAATCTCATTTTATCTCCTTCGGAGATAGGCAGGGGTAGAACCCCTGCCCTACACGCGTTCCCGTCAGCAAAGCTCCCGTCCCTCGCAGGGCAAGCCTTCCACCCTCAGGGGGGAAGGTGCCCCCGAAGGGGGCGGATGAGGGGGCGGGGCGGGGACGCTGTCCTTTACGATAAGAGGCAAAAACCTGCCGCGCACCCTCATCCGTCACGGCCTTCGGCCGTGCCACCTTCCCCCTGGAAGGGGGAAGGCTTTGGTGCATCCTTGAGCCCCCCTCACCCGGCTTCGCCGGGAGCTCCTCCATAAGGGGGGAGCCAGGGGAGGCAGGGGCAGAGCCCTTGCCCTACACGCGTTCCCGTCAGCAAAGCTCCCCCGGTCCTCTTTATAAGCTGAATTTTCTGTCTCAACGGCTCCGTCCCCTGGGGCTGGGGCCGTTTTTCATTTTTTTACGCCGGATAGTTCCCACAATTTCTCCCTTTTTCTCCCACAATGCCCGTTGACGCTGTGGGGAAAATCTGTTAAAATCAGTAACCGTGGGAGTGCGCTCCCCCTTACCGAAACAAAACAGGAGGTACTGTTATGACGGACTATTCCCCTGAGTACAATAAGGAACAGCTTACTGAAATGATTACCGGCAAGCTCCAGCGCAACTTCGGCTGCACCGTGGAGACCGCCAACAACAACCATATGTTCAAGGCCTGCGCCCTGGTCCTGCGGGACATCATGTCCCGCCACCGTATGGAGACCAACAACCAGGTGTGGGAGAAGCAGCAGCGGCAGGTGCATTACCTGTCCCTGGAGTTCCTCATGGGCCGCTCCCTGGAGAAAAACGCCTACAACCTGGGTCTGCTCGGCACCCTGAAGGAGGCCCTGGAGGATATGGGCTTCTCCGCTTCCGACCTGTTTGAGTCCGAGCCCGACGCCGGCCTGGGCAACGGCGGCCTGGGCCGCCTGGCCGCCTGCTATCTGGACTCCATGACCACCCTGGAGATTCCCGCCACCGGCTACTCCATCTGCTATGAGCTGGGCATCTTCAAGCAGCGGATCATCGACGGCAAGCAGCAGGAGCTGGCCGACAACTGGCTGGGCCTGGGCGATGCCTGGCTTATCCCCAAGATGGAGGAGGCCGAGGAGGTCCGCTTCGGCGGCCAGATCATTGACCGCTGGGAGAACGGCACCAACCACCCCGAGCATGTGGGCTACACCGCCGTGCTGGCCATCCCCCGGGACATGAAGATTGCCGGCTACAACACCCACCATACCAACACCCTGCGCCTGTGGGACGCCAAAAGCCCCCTGCCGGTGGACATGTCCCTCTACTCCCGGGGCGAGTACCTGAAGGCGGTGGAGCAGCAGGCCATGGCCGAAGTGATTGCCAAGGTCCTCTACCCCGACGACAACCACGCCGAGGGCAAGTCCCTGCGCCTGAAGCAGCAGTACTTCTTCGTCTCGGCCACCATTCAGTCCATCGTCCGCCAGCACAAGGCCCAGTACGGCACCCTGCGCAATTTCGCCCGGAAGCATGTGATTCAGATTAACGACACCCATCCCACCCTGGTTATCCCCGAGCTGATGCGCATTCTGCTGGACGAGGAGGGCTACGGCTGGGACGAGGCCTGGCACATCGTTACCGACGCGGTTTGCTACACCAACCACACCGTGCTGGCCGAGGCCCTGGAGCGCTGGCCCCAGAAGCTGATTGAGACCCTTCTGCCCCGCATCTGGCAGATCCTCACTGAGATCGCCCGCCGCTACCAGGCCGAGCTGGAGCGCCGCTACGGCGGCGACACCGGCAAGGTGGGCCACATGGCCATCATCTGGGGGGGCGAGGTGCGCATGGCCAACCTGTGCGTGTGCGCCTGCCAGGCTATTAACGGCGTGTCCGCCCTCCACTCCGAGATTTTGAAACGGGACGTCTTCCAGGACGCCTACCAGGCTGAGCCCGGCAAGTTCAAGAACGTGACCAACGGCATCGACCACCGCCGCTGGCTGTCGCAGATCAACCCCAGGCTGGACGCCCTCATCCGGGACTGCACCGGAGGGGACCGGTACCTTCTCCACCCCGAGGCCCTGCGGGACTTTGAGAAGGCGGCGGACGACAAGGCGGTGCTCCAGCAGCTGGAGGATATCAAAAAGGAGAACAAGCGCCGCTTCGCCGCCTGGGTGGCCCGGGAGTCGGGCGTCACCCTGAACACCGACGCCATCTTCGACGTACAGGTGAAGCGCCTCCACGAGTACAAGCGCCAGCTGCTCAACGTGCTGCACATCATCCACCTGTATAACCAGCTGCGGGATAACCCCAATATGGAGTTCACCCCCCAGACCTTCCTCTTTGGCGCCAAGGCGGCCCCCGGCTACCATGTGGCCAAGCAGATCATCCAGCTCATCAACTCCCTGGCCGCCCAGATTGCCGCCGACCCCATCTGCAAGGATAAGCTGCAAGTGGTCTTTTTGGAGAACTACCGGGTCTCCCTGGCTGAGAAGCTGATGCCCGCCTCGGAAATTTCCGAGCAGATCTCCACCGCCGGCAAGGAGGCCAGCGGCACCGGCAACATGAAGTTCATGATGAACGGCGCCCTCACCATCGGCACCCTGGACGGCGCCAACGTGGAGATGCACCAGCAGCTGGGGGATGAAAACATCTTCCTCTTTGGCCTGACCACCGACCAGGTGAACCAGCGCAAGCGGGAGGGCTACCGCCCCCACGAGATTTACCTCCACGACCAGAACCTCAAGCGCATCCTGGACCAGATCACCGCCGGCTTTGCCGACGGGGTGGCCTACGCCGACCTGTCCAACCGGCTGCTCTTTGGCGCTGGGGGCAGCCAGGCCGACGAGTACATGCTCCTGGCCGACTTCAACAGCTACTGCGACGCCCACCGCAGGGCCGTGGCCGCCTACGCCGACCGCGCCCTCTGGAACCGGATGTCCCTCATCAACATCGCCAGGTCGGGCATCTTTGCCGCCGACCGCTCCATCCAGGACTACGCCCGGGATATCTGGCACGTGCCCACCCGGAAGTAAGCATATAAAAAAGCAAGGCAGACCGCATGGTCTGCCTTGCTTTTTTCAGATCGTCAAAGACCTTACGTCCCCCGCAGGGCAAGCCTTCCACCCTCAGGGGGGAAGGTGCCCCCGCAGGGGGCGGATGAGGGGGCGGGGCGGGTAAGCTGTTCTTCCGATAAGGGGCGCTGACCTCGCCGCACCCTCATCCGTCACGGCCTCCGGCCGTGCCACCTTCCCCCTGGAAGGGGGAAGGCTTTTGGGCGCATGCTGTTACGTGGTGCCTTTCGGTTACGCCTTCTTCCGTGTCAGGAAGTATCCGGCGGAGGCTCCGGCCAGGGCAATGGGGGCCAGCCGGACAAACAGCCATTCGCACGCGTGAAACGCCACGCCCATCACGGCGGTCTCCGGGGCGCTGTAATCCCAGTCCAGATAGGGGCTGGGAAATGCGTACAAAACCGCGGCGGCCGCCACAATGGCTGCGCACAGGGCGAAACACAGCCAATGGAGCAGCTTTCTTCTCCCGGCCTTCTGCCGGGCCAGCTGCACATTGATCCGCTCCAGCTTTTGGGCGATAGCGGCCAGGTCGTCCGCCTCCGGCTCCGTCACGGTCTCTCCCAGCAGGGTGCTCACCGGGGTTTCCAGCGCCTGCGCAATGGCAATCAGCAGGTCGGAGTCGGGGACCGACAGGCCCTGCTCCCACTTTGAAATGGTCTGCCGCACCACATTCAGCTTGGCAGCGAGCTCCTCCTGGGAGAGCCCCTTTGCCTTTCGGATGGCTTTTATGTTTTCACTTAACACTCGGGATAACCACCTTTCTATCCGACGCTGCCCCGATTGTAGCAGAGACCGCCCGTTGCCGCAAGCAACGGATGTTAACATCCGCCTCCCAATGCTCCTCCCGAGCTTTTTCAGGCGTTTTTCCACAGAGAAGAGCCCGCCCATGGGGGCGGGCCCTGTTTGGCTCAGCTTGTCCTGTGGCAGGACCAGATCAGGGCTCCGAAGCCGCAGCCGCCGATGATGTTCCCGATGGTGACGGGAATCAGGTTGGCGAAAAAGCCTCCCAGGCTCAGGGCGGCCAGGTCCACCCCGGCCTCCGCCGCCAGCTGGGCATACCGGGGGACGCCCGCCGCCAGCAGTCCGGCGGGGATGTAGTACATATTGGCCACACAGTGCTCAAAGCCGCCGATGACGAAGAAGCTCACCGGCACGAAGGCCCCGATGGCCCGGCCGGCCAGGCTCTTGCCGCACAGGGAGCACATTACTCCGGCGCACACCAGCACGTTACACAAAATCCCCAGCACCACCGCCTTGCCGAAGGGAATGGCGCACTTGGCGGCGGCGGTGCGGATGGTGTGGACCGCCAGGGCGCCCCCCGACAGGTCCAGCTGGCCGCAGTAGACAATGGCCGAGGCCAGAATCACCGCCCCCAGCAGGTTGCCGATATAGACAATCACCAGATTGCGCGCCATCCCGGCCAGGGCAGCCTTCTTCTCCAGCAGGGAGATGGTAATGAGGCAGTTTCCGGTGAACAGCTCCGCCCCGGTGACAATCACCATAATCAGCCCGAAGGGGAACAGCAGGCCGCACAGCACCCGGGACAGTCCGGCGTTGGTGAGCAGGTGGCCCGCCGTGTTGGCCACCACCGCTCCGGAAGCGATAAGAAATCCCGCCAGCAAGGCCGAAAGATACAGCCGCTTGGCGCTGTTGGCAGATTTTTTCGCCCCCACCTGGGCGTAAAAACCGACAAATTCCGCCGGACTCAGCATAATGATTCCGCCTTTCCGATTTTTCTGTTTCGCAGGGGCAGGAGTTCAGCCCCGGCATGTTAAAACGCACCAAAAAGCCTTCCCCCTTCAAGGGGGAAGGTGGCACGGCCGAAGGCCGTGACGGATGAGGGTGCGCGGCAGGTTTTTGCTTCTTACCGTAAGAACTGCTTACCCGCCCCGCCCCCTCATCCGCCCCCTTCGGGGGCACCTTCCCCCCGGAGGGTGGAAGGCTTATCCTGCGGGGGACGGAGGGGTTTCAGGCCCCTACACTGTCAGCACAGCCCCAGCAGGTGCCGCGCCTCGCCGATCATATACAGCGACCCGGTGACGCACACCACATCCTCCGGGGGCAAAAACACCAGGGCCAGCTCCAGCCCCTCCCGGACGCTCCCGCAGGGGGTGGCCTTCGCCCCCTGGCCCTCCAGGTAAGCGGCCAGCTCGGCTGCCGGCATGGCCCGGGGACTGTCGGGGGTGATGGTATAAAACTCCTTCGCCAGGGGGAGCAGCTCCCCCATCATGGTGCTCCAGTCCTTGTCGGCCAGTACGCCGGTGAGGAAAATCAGCTTCTTCCCCGGGTACAGCCCCCCCAGCGCCCGGGCCAGGGCCTCCATGCACTGGGGGTTGTGGCCGCCGTCCAGGATTACGTCGGGGCCCCGCCGGGCCAGCTCCAGCCGTCCAGGCCAACGGGCCTGTTCCAGTCCCCGGACCAGGGCCTCCTCGGGGATATCCCAGCCCCGCCGCCGGAGGACATTCACCGTCTCCAGCACCACGGCGGCGTTATCCGCCTGGTACTCCCCCAGCAGGGGGATGCGGTAGTGGCCCTTGCCCCGGTAGGTGAAGCTCTGGCCCTCCAGGCCGCTGGACACAGGTTCCGCCGGGGCGGAGCGGGCCAGGGGGACGTTTACCACCCCGCAGGCCCGCTCCACCGCCGCCTCCGCCTCCCGGCTCTGGCCGTAGAGGACGGCGCTGCACCCCGGCTTGATAATCCCCGCCTTCTCGGCGGCGATTTTTTCCACAGTGTCCCCCAGCAGCTCAGTGTGCTCCAGGCCGATGTGGGTAATCACCGCAGCCTCCGGGGCGGGAATCACATTGGTGGAGTCCAGCCGGCCGCCCAGGCCGGTCTCCAGCACTACGATATCGCACTCCGCCTTCAGAAAATAGACCATCCCAATGGCGGTCATCAGCTCGAACTCGGTCTCGTCCTCCGCCGCCTCCAGCACCTGGGCGGTAATCTCCGCCAGGTCCTCCCCGGAGATAGGCACGCCGTCCACCTGGAACCGCTCGTGAAACCGCCACAGGTGGGGGGAGGTGTACAGGCCGGTTTTCACCCCCGCCGCCGACAGCACCGAAGCCAGCATGGCGGCGGTGGAGCCCTTGCCGTTGGACCCGGCGATGTGGACAAATTTCAGCTTCTCCTGGGGATTGCCCAGCCGGCCCAGCAGGCGGCGGATGCGGTCAAGCCCCGGCTGCTGGCCCACCCAGGCCCGCTGATGGATGAGGTCCGCCGCTTCCTGTCCCGTCATGGCGTCACGCCTCCCGAATACTGGCCAGCATCACAAGCCCGGCCTGGCAGACCAGCTTGACCGGTCCGTCCTCAAAGCCCAGGCACAGCAGGGTCTGACCTGCCTGGGCCTCCAAGCCATACTCGGGAAGGCGCACCGAACCGGCTGCGCAGTAGATTGCCAGGTCACCCGGGTCGGGGGACCAAGTCCCGCTGTGAGTGTGGGTATTGGACAGGACGCTCACCGCCCCCTGGGCCTTCCCCTTGCGCACCATCAGGTTGAAGTCCACGCACTGGCCCCAGCTCTCCACCGGCACGCCGCCGTCGAAGGCCACCACCCGGCCAGGCGCCAGGGGGAAGGGCTCGCCAGCGTCAATTTTCAGCTTGATTTCCCCCTCCAGCACCGCCAGAAAGCGGTTATAGTCAGGCAGGGGGGTAAAGTCGGAGTGGTCCAGCTCCACAGTAGCGGAGCTGAGCCGCCAGAGAAAGTCCCGGTCCGCGTACACCGCCCCCTCGGGGGCGATGGCCAGCTGGGTGGTGGTCCCGCCGGACCAGCTGGTGGTCACATAGTCGGCTTTGGTCAGCAGCTTCCAGTCCATAGTAAGGCTCCTTTCGTCAGTCCGCGTATTTCACCACACCGCTGCGGCGCAGGGCGTGGACCAGCGGGATACAGACAGTGGTCATGATGACGGCGGTGGCAATGCCGGTGGCGAACCGGCCGGGCAGGAAGGGGATGTGCACCATAAACTCGGTGTGGTACATCACGCTCTCCAGCCAGATGCTCACGGTGTTGCCCAGAGTGGTGAGGACGGCCCCGGCAATACAGATGGCGTAGCAGGCCACCGGGCGGCTCTCAATCCGCCTGCCGGTCTGACGGCACCACACCGTTCCCAGGCCCACCACCACGCCGCGGATGGCGGCGGGGGCCACATAGAGCACCGTGGTGGGGGCCAGGCCGTAGGGGCCGGTGATCTGGGCGATAAACTCCCCCAGCAGGCCCACCACCATACCCTCCACCGGACCGAACAGCATGGCGGCCAGCATGATGGGCAGCGAGGCGAAATTAAACTTGAAATAGGGGGTCTCGATGGCGATGGTCCGCTTCAGCAGGACCATCATGGCGGTGAGCATGGCCACCATGCAGATGGTGTAGGCGGTTTTTCTTTTCTGTGCAGATGTCATAATAATACGCTCCTTTCACGGCGTGTTGCCATGAAAGGAGCGTGCTCCTCCATGGCAGCGGATGCGATACAGCAACGCGGGCTTGACCTCCCTTCGTCCATTGGCAACCTCCCATCCAATGGCACTTGACGCGCTGTATCTACTCTGACCAGGTTCCTTTGGCCCCCTTACAAAAGGGGGCTGGCACGGCGAAGCCGTGACTGGGGGATTCCGTCTTTGGGATATGCTCTGTTTTGACGGAATCCCTCCACCGCCGCCGAAGGCGGCGGTCCCCCTCCCTTTGACAAGGGAGGCTTTTACATCGCCTTAACTACAGTGTCGTAAATCTGATCGGCCAGGGGCAGGGCCTTGGCCAGCAGGGCCTCGCCCTTGGCGCGGTAGTCCTCGGCCAGCTCCTTGTTCTTCAGGCTGCCGATGTTGATGAGCACGTTGAGCCAGGCACCCTGGATGGCAGCCCGCAGGGACAGGGCGGACACGCCCAGGTCGCTGGCGGCGCTGTCGTTGCTCTTGCCCAGGATGGAGGCGGTGAGCTCCAGGGTCTCCACGGCCAGCTCCATCATCTCGAAGGGGGTCTTGGTGCAGCCCTCCAGCCCCTTCTGGATGGCGGCGGAGCGGGCGGCCTTCTCCTCGTCGGTGGCCTTGGGCATGCCGAAGGCGGCGCTGACCACATTGAAGGCCTCGGTGTCCCGGTCCATCACGTCCACAAAGCGGGCCTTCAGGTCGGTGGCCTTCTTCTGGGCCTCCTCGGCCAGCTCCTGGAACTCGGCGTACTTCTTCTTGCCCACGGTGAGACCACACACCATAGCGGTGAGGGCGGCGCCCAGGGCGCCCTCTAGAGCGGCGGCGGACCCGCCGCCGGGGGCGGGGGCATCGGAGGCCAGCAGGTCAACAAACTCGGCGGTTTTCAGTTCAGCAAGCTTCATGAGAATTTCTCCAATCTGTATGTTTTTTGTGTAGGGCGGGACGACTCGGCCCGCCGCGTGACAGAACCCTTCTCCGGCGGTACACCCGGCCCGCCGCGTGACTGCGTCCCGCACCGGCGGCGCGCCGGGGTCGTCGTGCCCTACAGGGTGGCTCTTACTTCATATCCAGCAGGTGATACTCCATAATCTGGTTGTGGCAGTCGAAGTCACGGGCCTTGAGATAAAACTCGGCGCAGTCGATCATGGCCTTGGCGGGGGTGAGGCCCACAATCTCGCTGTCCACGATATAGGTGCCGTACCGCTCGGCCAGGGCGCGGACCTGCTCATAGACCACGTACAGGGGGGTATCCTCGTAGTTGACCATGTTCATGGACACCTGGGCGATGCCCCGGTCCTCCATCATGAAGCCCATGGCCTTGCAGCTGCGGAAGCCGCCGGAGGAGCCGCGGATGACCTTGGCGATCTTCTTGGCGACCTCCACGTCGGAGGTGGCCAGGTTGATGTTGAAGGCCACCAGGGGCATACGGGCGCCGATGGCGGTAATGCCGGCGGTGGGGTGAATCTTCCGCTCGCCGTAGTCGGGGGCCCACTCCTCCTGGAGCAGCTTCTCGGGCATGCCCTCGAACTCGCCTTTGCGGCAGGTGGCCAGGTTGCGGCGCTCGGGGCGGGAGGCGGAGTCCTCATACAGGAAGGAGGGCACCTTCAGCTCGTCCCAGATGCGCTGGGCCAGCCGCTTGGACAGCTCCACGCACTCCTCCACGGTAACATCCTTGGACTGGGGGACGAAGGGGATCACGTCGGTGGCGCCCATGCGCTTGTGCTCGCCCTTGTGCTTGGTCATGTCGATGCGCTCGGTGGCCACCTTGGTCAGCCGGAAGGCGACCTCCTCAATGGCGTCGATATTGCCGATGAGGGTGAAGACGCAGCGGTTGTGGTTGCCGTCGGTCTGGGCGTCGAACAGGGTGCAGCCGGGCACGCTGTTGGCGGCCTCTACCAGAGCGTTGTAGGTGGCCTCGTCCTTCTCCTTGCTGCAGCTGAAATTGGGGATGCACTCAACTAACTTTGCCATGTTGATTTCCTCCTGTAATATATTTTTTTGCCGGGTATTTTTTCAGGTGACACTATTATATTAGATAAGCCCAAAATAAGCAACGGGTGGACAAAGGTTTTTTTGTCAGAACGCTTAAAAATATTAAGTGGGGGCGGCCTGGGGATGCCCGCGGGGCAATGTCTGCCTGCGGGGCCCTGGTTACCCATGGACGGGACGGGGGAAAGCGGGCCGCCGAGGGCGGCGGCCCCTACTTGTATTTTTTACCCTTCCGGCGTAAAATGTAAGAAATCTGTAAAAGATACCCCACTTGTTTTGTAAGAAGTTTCTGTTATTCTGATGCCAGCGAACGAGGAAGGAGCAAGCCCGATGAACGAGACGATTTTGGTGGTGGACGACGACCGGGAGATTGTAGGGGCCATTGCCGCCGCCCTGGAGAAGGAGGGCTACCGGGTCCTCCGGGCCTACGACGGCATGGAGGCGCTGGACAGAGCCCTGGACCCCGACCTGCGGCTGATTCTCATGGATGTGATGATGCCCAGGCTGGACGGGCTGTCCGCCGTGCTGCGCATTCGGGAGCGGCGCAACCTGCCGGTGATCGTGCTGTCGGCCAAGAGCGAGGAGAGCGACAAGGTGCTGGGGCTATCCATGGGGGCGGACGACTACGTCACCAAGCCCTTCAGCATGCAGGAGCTGATGGCCCGGGTGCGCAGCCAGCTGCGGCGGTACACCCGGCTGGGGGACGTGAACACCGCCCCCGCCGGGCAGATCGTAAGCGGCCGGCTGACCTACGACCCGGACAAGCGCCTGCTGTCTGCCGACGGCGAGCCGGTGAAGCTCACCAACATCGAGACGGGTATCGTCGATCTGCTCATGCGCAACCTGGGCCGGGTGTTCCCCGCGGAGGAAATTTACCGCCGGGTGTGGGGAGAGGAGGCCTGGTCCTCCGAGGGCACGGTGATGGTGCATATCCGGCGCATCCGGGAGAAAATTGAGCTCAATCCTCGTGAGCCAGACTATTTGAAGGTGGTGTGGGGCATTGGATACAAAATGGAAAAAAAGTAAGGCAATCATCGGATTTGTGGCCTTCCTGCTGGGGGTCTCTCTGCTTCTGGAGGGGGCGCTCTACTTCGGGACCAAGCTGACCTCCTCCGGCAGCCGGCGGTGGATTTCTGACAGCTTTCAGTCTGACTGGCGGGACACGACGGAGTTTCGCGGCTTTGTCTGCAACCGGCTGGAGCGGCTGATTACCATGGGCGCCGGAGGCTGGGCCTACGGCTATTACAGCTACAGCGGGGACGACGGAAACGGCCCGGTACCCTCCACCGGCGCGGAGCGCTGGGCCAAGGGCATTCACGAAAAAATGAAAGAGGACCAAAACGTCCTTTACTGTGTCGAGAAGGACGGGAAAGTCCTTTACAGCAGCAGCGACGCGCTGACCACCTCCACAACGGCGGAACAGCTCCCGGAGGGCTACAGCTTCCTTCTCCAGTTCGACGGCGCAAAGGTCCGGGCCTGGAAGGACGGCGCGGAGCTGGACCTCTACGGCGACGGCTATTACCGCTTTGAGAACATCGACGAGCCCTACCAGTGGTACGTCCCCGGGTACAAGAACTTCACCGTGGACGAGGCCGGGAGCAAGGTCACCGTGACCATGGTCATCATTGACGAGCCCCAGATTTTCATCAAAGGCAACTATGGCAAAACCGGGTCAGACGAGTACAACGAGCTGTACTACCTGAAGCGTAACCTGGGAGCCTACCGGGAGGAAATTCTCGGCCACGCCGTCCGCACGGGCGTAGGCGCGGGACTGTTCCTGGTGTACCTCCTGCTGCGGAAGGACAAAAAGCGGGCGGATATGGCCCTGGCCCGAGGGACGGGTAAGGTCTGGTTTGAGGTGAAAATTCTGGCCGCCCTGCTGCTGGTGTTCTTCTGCCTCCCCCGCCCGGAGTACCTGGGGGATATCTGGCAGGAGCTGACCTATGCCTACGGCGATACGCCGGTGGCTGAGGCCATCCCCGGAGACGTCTATCTCAACGGCGACATCATGGCGGAGCTGGAGCAGAATGGGATCAGCTATGAGGAGTGGCTGACGGAGAATGGTTTTTATGACGGCTACAATATTCCCCTCGTGGAGCAGACCGCCAGCATCGGCACGGCGGTGACCATCCTCAGCGAGAACGGCGGCTGGCTGTTCCGGGAATACCTCCGGGAGCTGGCTGACCACACGCCGGGCCTGCTGGCCGTCTTCTGGGGGTTGTACCTGCTGATTTTCAATGACTGGCGGTATAATAAGCGGCCCTGGAGACGTGGTGTAATCGCCATGCTGGCCGCCTGGGGGCTGGACCGTCCCGTCCAGAAGCGGCTGAGCCGGGTGTGCGGCGTCACCGCAATGACGCTCCTCCTGCTGGGGGCGGTGAACATGAACCTGCTGGTTTACGCCTCCAGTTACCGGGGCGGCGTCCCCCTGGAGGCCGTCTGGGTCATCGTCACCCCCGCCGCCCTGCTGATGCTGGTGTGCGCGGTGCTGATCTGGCGGCTGCATCGGCTGTGGACCGACTTCGGAGCGGTGGCCGACCAGGCCGCAGCCGTTCGGGCGGGCGAGCTGGAAAGGGAACTTGCCTTACAGAAAAACAGCGACCTGTCCAGGCTGGCCGACGACCTGAACCACATCCGACAGGGTCTGCACCAGGCGGTAGAGGAGCGCACCCGCAGCGAGCGGATGAAGGTGGAGCTTGTCACCAACGTGTCCCACGACCTGAAAACCCCCCTCACCTCCATCATCAGCTACACCGAGCTGCTCTCCCAGGAGCCCCTGGAGCCCCCGGCCAGCGAGTACGTCCAAATCATGGGGGAGAAGGCCCAGCGGCTGAAGGCTATGGTTCAGGACGTGTTTGAGGTGAGCAAGGCGGCGTCGGGACAACTCCCCGTTAAATTGGAACGGCTTGATTACGCCCGGTTATTGCGCCAGACCCTGGCCGACATGGGGCAGGCCATCGACAACAGCGGCCTGACCCTGCGGGCGGCCATCCCCGAGGGGGAGGTGCCCATCACCGCCGACAGCGACCGGCTGTACCGGGTCTTCCAGAACCTGATTGGCAACGCTTTGAAGTACTCCCTGCCCGGCTCCCGGGTCTACCTGAATCTGACGGTGGAGGGGGGACAGGCCAGCGCCAGCGTGCGGAACACCTCCGCCGCCGAGCTGAAGCCGGGAGCGGACTACACCGCCCGCTTCGTCCGGGGGGACGAGAGCCGCACCGACGGCGGCTCCGGCCTGGGGCTGTCCATTGCGGAGTCCTTTACCCGGGCCTGCGGCGGCACGCTGACTGTGTCTACCGAAGCCGACCTGTTTATCGCCGTGGTGACTTTCCCGGTGACAGAGCCGTAAAAAATCCCCGGACCGCCCTCCACTGGGGCGGTCCGGGGCGCGTTGTTACTCGTCGTTCTCCAGAAAATAGGAGGCCTCCATGTCCGCCGTGGCCAGGGCGAAGGCCAGGGGGTACATCCGCAGGGCCTGACCCACGGTGCGGTTGTCCTCCGGGCCGGAGAAGCCCATGTGCCAGCGGATGGCCATGGCCTCCTCCCGGGTGAGGCGGATGAAGCCATTGGTGATGTATACGCTTTTTTCCCCGTGTCCGTAGGGCAAGGGGTCGTCAAAGAGGAAGGAGGGCACCTTGGTCCACTGGCCGGTGGCGTCATCCTTCACGTTGCGCATGGTCTTTTTGTAGCAGCCGATCTTGCACAGGTCGTGGCACAGGGCCACAATGGCGATGGACTCGCCGCTGTAGTCCAGGCCGTAGAGCTCTTGCACCCGCTCCCGCTGGAGGTAGTCCACCAGACAGTGGTAGACGTTCAGGCTGTGCTCGCACAGCCCGCCCTCGTAGGCCCCGTGGTAGCGGGCGGAGGCGGGGGCGGTGAAAAAGTCGCTCTTATGCTCCAGGTAGTCCAGCAGCTTGTCGGCCCCCTCACGGGTGATGTTGGCCTTGAAAATCTCGATAAATTCCTCTTTGCAGGACATATCCAGTCTCCTTCCTGATTCAGTGCTGTTCATTATACCACAGGTGTGATAGAATTTCCAGGGGAGATTCTCGGGGGATGTTCGCCTCATGAAATTGGGAAACCTTCCGCGAGATCCTTTCGTCCTGCCGCAGCGGCAAAGCCTTCCACCCTCCGGGGGGAAGGTGCCCCCGAAGGGGGCGGATGAGGGGGCGGGGCGGGCAAGCTGTTCTTTCGGTTAGAAGCAAAAACCTGCCGCGCACCCTCATCCGTCACGGCTTCGCCGTGCCACCTTCCCCCTTGAAGGGGGAAGGCTTTGGGCATGTGCTGAAACGTGGCAGAAAAGGCAGGGGTAGAACCCCTGCCCTACATGACGTGCCGGCCGGCATTGCCGGAGGGGTTCCGCAAAATAACGATTGGATGGAGAGGTAACAGGATGCGCTACAAAAAAATTCTGCCGGGTATTTTTCAGGCCCGGCCCAACCGTTTTATCGCCCATGTGGACGTGGGCGGGCGGACGGAGGTGTGCCACGTGAAGAACACCGGCCGGTGCCGGGAGCTGCTTGTGCCCGGGGTGAAGGTGTGGCTGGAGGAGAGCGGCAACCCCGCCCGGAAGACAAAATACGACCTGATCGCCGTGGAGAAGGTCCGCCCCGGCGGGCCCCTGCTGATTAACATGGACGCCCAGGCCCCCAACCGGGTCTTTGGGGAGTGGGCGGCGGCGGGGGGACTGGGCTTTGTCCCCACCCTACTGCGGCCGGAGACCACATATGGTAATTCCCGGTTTGATTACTACTGGGAGTATTCGGGAAAGGGGGCGGCCCGCCGGGGCTTCTGGGAGGTGAAGGGGGTCACGCTGGAGGAGAACAACGTGGCCCGCTTTCCCGACGCCCCCACTCTCCGGGGGGTGAAGCACCTGGAGGAGCTGATTGCCGCCCGTCAAGCCGGCTATGAGGCGGGGGTGTGCTTCATCGTCCAGATGGAGGGAATGGACCGGGTGGAGCCCAACGACCGGACCCACCCGGAGTTTGGAGACGCCCTCCGCCGGGCCGCCCGGGCCGGGGTGGAGGTGCTGGCCCTGGAGTGCCGGGTGGAGCCGGGCGGGCTCTGGGCAGAGCGGAGCATCCCGGTGGAGCGGTAGGGGGTAAAGTTTTTCCCTTTTTGGCCGATGTACTCCATATAGAAAGCAGCGAAGGGGGAAGCGGCAATGGGCAATATGGGCAGGGAGGACACCTTTTCCCCATCCGGGGAGCAGGCGCCCTCCAGCGGAGGCAGCCCCTCGGGGCGGGTATCCATCGACCGGTTTGAGATGAAGCACCAGTTTCTGGAGCGGAGCGAGGAGGAACAGGTGGAGGCGGCGGCGGTGCTGTATGAGAAAGCGGTGCGCCAGTGGCTGCCCCCCGCCCCGGAGGCGCCCTCGGAGGAGGACAGCGAGGAGCTGGAGGCCAGGTCCCAGGAGCTGAAGCTGCGGCAGAAATGTATGGATATTGCCGCTCTGATGATGGTGGAGGAGCTGGAGGACGACGAGGACGAATAAAGCGAGACACCTGGCAGGCCTGATGCGGCCTGCCAGGTGTTTTTAAATCTCCCGCCGGCCCTCCAGGGCGCGGACCAGGGTGGCGTCGTCGGCGTACTCCAGGTGGCTGCCCACGGGGATGCCGTAGGCCAGGCGGGTCACCTTCACCTGGAAGGGCTTTAGCAGCCGGGACAGATACATGGCGGTGGCCTCCCCCTCGGTGTCCGGGTTGGTGGCCATAATCACTTCCTCAATGCCGCCTGCGGCCACCCGCTCCACCAGGGAGCGGATGTGCAGGTCGTCGGGCCCCACACGGTTCATGGGGGAGAGGACCCCGTGGAGGACATGGTACAGTCCGGTGTACTCCCGGCTGCGCTCCATGGCCACCACGTCCTTGGGGTCGGCCACCACGCAGATCACGGCGCTGTCCCGTTTTGCGCTGGCGCAGATGGGACAGGGGCCGTCCCCCTCGGTGAGGTTCTGGCAGACGGGACAGGTGTGGATATGGGCCTTGGCGTCGGTGATGGCCCGGGCGAAGGCGGCGGCCTCCTCCTCGGGCAGGGAGAGCACATGAAAGGCCAGCCGCTGGGCGGACTTGATGCCCACCCCGGGCAGCTTGGCGAAGTGCTCCACCAGATTTTCAAGGGCAGGGGGGAAATACTGCATGGGAAGGACCTCCAATAGGGATTGTATGGGCGCACAATGGCGCCCAAAAGCCCCCCTTGCCAAAGGGGGGAGGGCCACCGAAGGTGGCGGGGGGATTCCGTTTACAGGAAGGTTTTCGATGAACCGGAATCCCCCAGTCACCGCCTGCGGCGGTGACAGCCCCCTTTAGCAAGGGGGCCTTTTAGGTGCGCAGCGCCGCGATAGCCCCGGGAATATCCGCCGCGCCGTAAATGGCGGAGCCGGCCACCAGCACGTTGGCCCCGGCCTCGATGACCAGGGGGGCGGTGTTGGGGGCGACGCCTCCGTCCACCTCCAGCTCACAGGCGGGGTTGTACTTCTCGATGATGGCCCGGACGTGCCGGATGGTGTCCAGCTGGTCCTCCATAAAGGCCTGGCCGCCGAAGCCGGGCTCCACCGTCATTACCAGCACCATGTCCAGCGCCTCAATATAGGGCAGGACGGCCTCCGCCCTGGTGATAGGCCGCAGGGCCACGGCCTTTTTCACCCCGCAGTCCCCCATGATGTGCAGGGCCTCGGCGATGCGGGTGGGGTGGTCGGCCTCCAGGTGGACGGACAGCAGGTCCGCCCCCGCCCCGGCGAAGGCCTCGATGTACCGCACCGGCTTTTCCACCATGAGGTGGACGTCCAGAAACATATCGGTGCACTTGCGGATGGACTTCACTACCGGTATGCCCAGGGTGATATTGGGCACAAAGGCACCGTCCATTACATCCACGTGGAGGTAGTCGGCGGAGGACACCGCTTTGATGTCCCGCTCCAGGTTGGCGAAGTCGGCGGACAGGATGGATGGGGCAATTTTAATCATGACGTGCTCCTCCTTTTTGTGGACAGGCGCTGAGGACAGCCCCGGTGCATAGGATAATGCAGCGGAGAGAGGCCCCGGGCGCGGGTGGATCGCTCCAGGCCGGTCCCACGGTCCAAACCCGTCCCCCGCCGGCCCGGCCGGCCCGCCGCTTTCAGATAGCCGTCCGCCGGAGGCCGTTCCGGTCCCCGGCGGGCGGCAGAGGACAACTCAGGTGTAGAAATCCCCGGTGTCCGCCTCCTTGGCCTGGAAGCCCTGGGCGCGGAGGGCGGAGAGGATCTGTTCCTTGTGCTCGTGGCCGAAGGCCTCCAGGGTGACCCGCAGCTCAACGCCGGACTGACGGTTGATGTTGACAAACTGGTTGTGTTCCAGCTTGATGACATTGCCGTTGTTGCCGGCCAGAATCTGGGCTACCGCCAGCAGAGAGCCGGGGCGGTCGGGGAGCTGGACGGCGAAGGTGAAGATGCGTCCCCGCTGGATCAGGCCGTGCTGGACCAGGGAGGACATGGTGATAACGTCCATATTGCCTCCGGACAGGACGCATACCACGTTTTTACCCTCGTACCCCAGATGGCGCAGAGCGGCCACCGGCAGCAGGCCGGCGTTTTCCACCACCATCTTGTGCCGCTCCATAATATCCAGGAAGGCCTCCACCAGCTCGCTGTCGTCGATGGTGATGATGCGGTCAATGTTTTTCTGTACATAGGGGAATACCAAGTCCCCGGGGGTCTTCACCGCCACGCCGTCGGCGATGGTGGTGGCGGCAGGGAGGGTGACCACATGTCCCGCCTCCAGGCTGGCCTGCATGGAGGCAGCCCCGGTGGGCTCCACGCCGATGACCTCCACGTGGGGGTTGAGCAGCTTGGCCAGGGTGGACACCCCGGCGGCCAGCCCGCCGCCCCCGATGGGCACCAGAATGGCCTCCACGTCGGGCAGGTCCTGGAAAATCTCATAGGCGATGGTGCCCTGACCGGTGGCCAGAGTCAGGTCATTGAAGGGATGGACGTAGGTGAGCCCCTCCTCGTCGGCCATTTTCGCGGCCAGCTCGGCGGCGTCGTCGAAGACCTCGCCGTGGAGTACCACCTTGGCCCCGTAGTCCTTGGTGTTGTTCACCTTCACCAGGGGGGTGGTGGTGGGCATAACGATGGTGGCCGCCACCCCGGCGGCCTGGGCGGCATAGGCCACCCCCTGGGCGTGGTTGCCGGCGGAGGCCGTCACCAGGCCCCGGTCCTTCTCCTCCTGGGTCAGAGTGCTGATCTTATAGTAGGCCCCCCGGAGCTTGTAGGCCCCGGTGGCCTGCATGTTCTCCGGCTTGAGATAGACGCTGTTTCCGCAGTTTTTGGACAGGTATGGGGAGTGAATCAGCGGCGTGGGCCGCAGAACGGCCTGTAAAACGCTGCGGGCCGCCTTGAAGGATTCCAGGGTGAGCATAGTTGGGTGTCTCCTTTGTGTAAAAATCAGGATACCCTTTATCATACTGAATTGTATGGGAGAAGTCAATGAAAAATGGGACAAGTTTCTCGTTTGCCTTGCAAATTTAGGAAACCCTCCGTCCCCCGCAGGGAAAAGCCTTCCACCCTCCGGGGGGAAGGTGCCCCCGAAGGGGGCGGATGAGGGGGCGGGGCGGGCAAGCAGTCCTTACGGTAAGAGGCGATAACCTCGCCGCACCCTCATCCGTCACGGCCTTTGGCCGTGCCACCTTCCCCCTGGAAGGGGGAAGGCTTTGATGCATCCCTGAGCCCCCCTCACCCGGCTTTGCCGGGAGCTCCCCCACAAGGGGGGAGCCAGGGGAGGCAAGGGCAGAGCCCTTGCCCTACATAACGTACCGGCCGGCAGTTTCAGCCCATTTTCAAATTTATGAGGGGGATGTGGAAAATTTCTCTTGACATTTTCACGTCCCTGGGGTATAATGCGCCTTGCGTTCAAAGACAGCAGGGGCCCCAGAGGCGTAATTCCTGCCGAGAGTGCTTTCAAAGGAATATACTTTGATTGTGCTGTCCTTCTGTCTTTTCGACGGAAGGTTTTTTGTTTCGCGTATAGATTTTCTGGAGGTGAAACCAAAAATGCCTAACGCAAAGGTCCTGTCTGAGAAGAAGGCCATCGTGGCCGCTCTGGAGGAACAGCTGAAGGGCGCCGCCAGCGGCGTGCTGGTGGACTACAAGGGCATCACCGTGGCCGAGGACACCGCCCTGCGCGCCGAGCTGCGCCAGAACGACGTGCAGTACTCCGTGGTGAAGAACACCCTGGTCCGCTTCGCTCTGGACGACGCTGGCCTGAAGGAGCTGGACGAGGTGCTCAACGGCACCACATCTCTGGCCACCAGCGCCGGCGACCCCATCGCCCCCATGCGGGTGGTGAACAAGTACGCCAAGCAGCTGGGCGAGGGCAAGTTCAACATCAAGGGCGGCTTTATGGACGGTAAGGTCCTCTCCCTGGAGGAGATTATGGCCCTGGCCGAGCTGCCCTCCAAGGAGGTCCTGCAGGCGCAGGCCCTGGGCATGATGCTGGCCCCCATTACCAGCCTGGCAATCGTGCTGAAGGCCATCGCCGAGAAGGGCGGCGAGCCCGCCGCCGAAGCCCCTGCCGAGGAGGCTGCCCCCGCCGAGGAGGCTCCCGCCGCCGAGTAAGCGGCACATACCGCTCCCCACGGGGAGACAAAACATGTAATATTACACTATTAGGAGGTTAATTTATCATGGCTAGTGAGAAAATTACTGCTCTGATCGAGGAAGTTAAGGCTCTGACTGTTCTGGAGCTGTCCGAGCTGGTGAAGGCTCTGGAGGAGGAGTTCGGCGTGTCCGCCGCCGCCATGGCCGCTCCCGCTGCTGGCGCCGGCGCCGCTGAGGCCGCCGCCGAGAAGACCGAGTTTGACGTGATTCTGGCCGGCTTCGACGCCGCCGCCAAGATCAAGGTCATCAAGGCCGTCCGCGAGATCACCGGTCTGGGCCTGGCTGAGGCCAAGGCCGCCGTTGAGGGCGCTCCCAAGACCCTGAAGGAGGCCGTGTCCAAGGACGAGGCCGAGGAGCTGAAGAAGAAGCTGGAGGAAGCCGGCGGCAAGGTGGAAGTCAAGTAAAAACGGCCTGCCGACTTGTCAGCATTCCTCAATATTCCAACTCGAGAAGAGCCTGTGGTAATTTTACATTACCCCGGGCTCTTTTTCTGTCAGAGAATGGATACTATGAGGAGAACAAGGAGGTTTTATCATGTTAGAGGTTTTTGGAAAGTACAATCAGGCAAAAATTTTCACCGACGTGGTGGATCAGGCGTCCATCGCCCAGGTGATTGAGCTGTGCAATCAGGAGTTTACCGCCGGCAGCCGTATCCGGCTGATGCCCGACGTCCACGCAGGGGCGGGGTGCACCGTGGGCACCACCATGACCATCACCGACCGGGTGGTCCCCAACCTGGTGGGGGTGGACATCGGCTGCGGCATGGAGACGGCCCGGCTCCGGGAGGACCATCTGGAGCTGCAAAAGCTGGATAAGCTGATCCGGGAGAAAATCCCCTCCGGCTTTGCGGTGCGCAGCGCCGTCCACCGGTACGCGGACCAGATCGACCTGGAGGAGCTGTGCTGCTTCAGGCACGTTCAGATGCTCCGGGCGGAAAAAAGCATCGGCACGCTGGGGGGCGGCAACCACTTCATCGAGGTGGACCGGGACGAGGAGGGGCAGCTGTATGTGGTGATCCACTCGGGCAGCCGCCGCCTGGGGCTGGAGGTGGCCAAATACTACCAGGAGGAGGGCTACAAGGTCCTCAACCAGACCGACCAGGCCTCGCTGGACCGGCTGATTGCCGAAATGAGGGCGGCGGGCCGGCAGAAGGACATCCAGAAGGAGCTTAAGCGGCGAAAAAGCCAGAAGCTGACCCGCATCCCCCGGCCGCTGGCCTACGTGGCCGGCGAGCTGTTCGACCAGTATATCCACGACATGAAGCTGGTGCAGCACTTTGCCCGGCTGAACCGCCAGGCCATGCTGGACGAGATTGTCAAGGGGATGAAGCTCCATGTGGAGGAGCAGTTTACCACCGTCCACAACTATATCGACACCGACGCCATGATCCTGCGGAAGGGGGCGGTGTCCGCCAGGGCGGGGGAGCGGCTGCTCATCCCCATCAACATGCGGGACGGCTCCCTGCTGTGCGTGGGTAAAGGCAACGAGGACTGGAATTGCTCCGCCCCCCACGGAGCGGGCCGGCTCATGAGCCGGGGGGAGGCCAAGCAGTCCTTCACCGTGTCGGAGTTCAAAAAGCAGATGGAGGGTATCTACAGCACCTCGGTGGGCCGGTCCACCCTGGACGAGTGCCCCATGGCCTACAAGGGGATGGCCGACATTCTGGACAACATCGGCCCCACCGCCGAGGTGGTGAAGGTCATCCGCCCCATCTACAACTTCAAGGCCGGGGAAGAGGGGTGACGGCGTACAAATCAGTCCGGCGGGCGGACAGGAGGGGGAGCTGGCGGCGCACCGAGTCGATCTGGGCCAGATCCAGGTCCACCACCGCCAGGGCGGGCTTCTCCTCCGCCCGGTAGATAATATCCCCCCAGGGGGAGACCGCCATGGAGTTGGCGTAGGACACATAGCCCTCGTAGGACCGGGCGGGGGCGACGCCCACGGTGAACAGCTGGTTGTCCACCGCCCGCTGCCGGAACATCAGCTCCCAGTGGGCCGGGCCGGTGGTCATGTTGAAGGCGGCGGGGACGAAGATGCACCGGGCTCCCTCCAGGGCCATGAGCCGGGCCAGCTCGGGAAAGCGGAAGTCGAAGCAGATGCACAGGCCCATTTTGCCAAACTCGGTGTCGAACACCGTCACGGCGTCCCCGGCGGTGAAAGTGGCCGACTCCTGAAAGACCTGACCGCCGTCGATGGCGATGTCGAACAGGTGGACCTTTTTGTGGACCGCCAGGTGCCGGCCGGCCCGGTCGAAGACGAAGGAGGCGTTGTAGATATGCCCCTCCTCCAGCAGGGGGATGGAGCCCCCCACCAGATAGACCCCGTTTTGGGCCGCCGCCGCGCTGAGGCGGGCGGTGGAGGGGCCGCCGGCCGGCTCAGCGTTGGCCACAAAGGCGGCGTTGTAGTAGGGGCAGTTGAACATCTCCGGCAGGACGGCGACGTCCGCGCCGTCCGCCGCGGCGCGGGCGATGGCCTGCTCGGCGTTGGCCAGGTTGGCCTCCTTGCTGGCGGTGACGGGAGACTGGATCATCCCGATTTTCATTGCGGCACTTCCTTTCACAGGTGGGTGGCGGCAGGGTGCCCGCTTTTGGGGCATTTCATGTTACAGAAGCAGGGATATCAGTGGGATGGTGGCGATGCACAGCAGGCTGGACAGGAAGACGGTCCGGGCGGCCATCTGGGTGTGGCCGCCGTACTCCTCCCCCAGAAGGGTGGCGGCGGCGGGGGCGGGCATGGACAGGTTGATGAGGGCAGCCCCCACCACCAGGCCGTCCAGCCCGGGGACCAGCCCCATCAGCGCCCAGGCCGCTACGGGAAAGAGGAGCAGCCGGGCGCCGGCGGCGGTGAAGGCGTTCTGGTCCCGGAGCACGTCGCCAATCCGCCCCTGGGACAGGTTCATGCCGGTGATAATCATGGACAGGGGGGTGGTGGCGTCGGACAGGTAGCCCAGAGGGCCCAGGATGGCCTGGGGCAGCGGGAGCTGGGTGAAGTAGAGCAGCAGCCCCACCGCCATGGACAGGTTGATGACGCTGAACACCGCCCGGCTCCAGGAGATGGGCCGGGCGGAGCCGTCTCTGGGCAGGTCCATGCACACCATCTTGGCCCCCACGCTGTACATCAGCAGGTTGAATGGGATGGACAGGATTACGGTGAGGGTGAGCCCCTCCTCGCCAAAGAGGGCCAGGGCCACGGGAAAGCCCATAAAGCCGTTGTTGCAGAAGGTGGCGCAGCAGCACCACATCCCCCGCCGGTCCTGGGGCACCCGGAGCAGCCGGGACAGCCCCAGAGACAGCAGGCTGAACAGGGGAAAGGCCACCGCCCCCACCAGGAAAATGGAGACCCCCAGCTTTAAGAAGCCGGGGTCGAAGGGGCGGAGCAGGGAGTGGACGATGGTGGCCGGGACGGTGACCTTCATCAGCAGGGTGCTCATGGGCTTGGAGGACTCGGCGGGGAGCAGCCCGGCGCGCACGGCGAAAAAGCCCACACCAATGAGCAGGAACAGCCCCATCAGGTTGGAAAACAGGACGGAAAGGTCCATGGGGATCATCTCTCTTTTTCGTGTTTTGCCCGGAAAACAGACAAAATCAGCCGCCGGCGGGGAGGCCCTCCGGCGGCTGGTTCACTGCTTGTTACCGGTTCTTAAAGGCGGTGACCTTCTCCTTGTTGACGAAGGCCTTCATGGCGTCCTTCTGGTCCTCGGTGGCGAAGCACAGGCCGAAAGCCTCGGCCTCGAAGGCGGCGCCGGTGGTCATGTCGGTCTGCATTCCCCGGCGGATGGCCGCCTTGGACTGCCGCACCGCCACCTGGGCGTTGGCGGCAATGGCGTTAGCCAGCTCGATGGCCTTATCCATCAGCTCCTCGGCGGGGTAGACGTGGCTCACCAGGCCGATGCGGGCGGCCTCCTCCGCCTTGATGACCTTGGCAGTGAGAATCAGCTCCATGGCGTTGGACACGCCCACAATCCGGGCCAGCCGCTGGGTGCCGCCGAAGCCGGGGGTGATGCCCAGGCCCACCTCGGGCTGGCCGAACTTGGCCTTTTCGCTGGCCAGCCGGATGTCGCAGGCCATGGACAGCTCGCAGCCGCCCCCCAGGGCAAAGCCGTTGACGGCGGCGATGGTGGGCTTGGTCAGGTTCTCCAGCTTCAGGAACACCCCGTTGCCGTAGGCCCCGAAGGCCTTGCCCTCCACGGCGGTGAAGTTGGACATCTGGCCGATGTCCGCCCCGGCCACAAAGGACCGGCCCGCGCCGGTGACAATGGCCACCAGAATTTCAGGGTCGGCCTCCACCTGGTCCAGCACGGTGTTCAGGTCCTCCAGCACCTGCTTGTCCAGGGCGTTGAGGGCCTCGGGCCGGTTCATGGTAACAATGCCCACAGGGCCCTTCTTCTCAAGGGTTACAAACATAGGAAAATTCCTCCTTATTTTTGAAGTAGTGGTTTCATTATAGCGGATAGTTTTCAAAAGGGCAAGGGAAAACAGAGGAACATTTTCTTGACGGAACGGTGAAAACGTGGTACATTGCATACAGGTGTTGTCCAACACAGGCGAGGCGGTTCAGCTACACCACCCGAAAGGGGGTGAGCGTATGCCGGTTACGGTTACATTTCATATCTTCGGTCTTACCGTAACGATACGTATTAAACGCTGAAAACCGCCACCCCGGACCGGTGACGGTTTTCAAATAAACCTTTACTATTCGGGCTGAACCGTCTTGCGGACAGCACCTTGTATGTTTAATATACCACCGCCCTAACCTTTTGTCAAGGCGGCTTTTTGTTCTTCCGGCTCTAAAACGATAGGAGGGGGTTCATATGAAACAGAAAAAATGGCTGATCTCAATTTGTGCCCTGGCTGGCCTGCTTGTCCTCTGTGTAGGAGTATATTCCGTGCTTGATCCGGGCCGCGGCGATATCAGCGGCGCCCCGGTAGAAGCCCCGGCAAAACCAGAAGGGCCTGGCCCGACCGATTCCGCGCAGCCGGGAGCATATCTGCCGGACGACGCCTTTGAAGCGGCGGCGTCCTGGGTCAACTGGAGCGACGAGGAGGACTTTTATCTTGCCGCCCTGAACGCAGACAAGCTGTCGGTCAGCAGTGTGCAGCATCTCCCCGTCTTTCGTTTTGAAACGGCCGAAGAACTGGAGGAGTTTAAAGAGCGGTTCGGCGATTACTTCGCTATGGAACACAGCCTTGACGAACTTATTCCGTCCTTTGCCGATATAACAAGCAAAATGGACGAGACGTATTTCGAGAGCCGCACGGTATTTATCGTGTATGTCCCCAGCGGAAGCGGCTCCTACCGGTTTGGCGTGGACAGCGTTTACCGGGACAGTGAAGCCCTCTGCATCCATATCAAGGAGACTGGGAATCCGGAAGACCACACCTGTGACATGGCGGGCTGGTTTGTAGTCGTCTCCCTTGAAAAAGCCCTGGTGGAAGGTGTCACAGACATTGATGCGGATATGAATCATCTTCAATCCTATGCTGTAGCAAATATCGCGGATTATTTACGGATAAGTGCCCCCCCTCCCGAATAGAGTGTCGGGAGGGGGGATTGTCTTGTCTGAAAAAATGCTGTCCGCCGGGAAGGGGGCGCTGTTCCTTACGGCGCTGAGCGCCATCTCCCAGGTGCTGGGATTTGGCTACCGGGTGGCGCTCTCCCGGCTGGTGGGGGCGGAGGTGATGGGGCTGTATCAGCTTATCATGCCGGTGTGCTCGGTGATTATGTCCCTTACCGCCGTGGGCCTGACGGCCGCGGTGTCTAACCTCACCTCCCAGCACCTGGCCCTGGGCAACCGCCGGGCGGCCGACCAGACCATCGCCGCCTGCCTGAAAGCCTTTTTTCTCCTGCTCCTTCCGGTGGGGGCGGTGGTGATCTTGGGCTCCGACGCCATCTCTGTGTATCTCCTGGGGGACGCCCGGACCCAGCTGGGGCTGATCCTTCTGATCCCCTGCGTGGCCCTGATGGGGGTGGAGAACTGCCACAAGCACTACTTCTACGGCTCCGGAGTGGTACGCCCCCCGGCCATTGTGGAGCTGCTGGAGCAGTTTGTCCGCACCTTCGCGGTGATTGCCCTGCTGGTGGCCTTTCTGCCCCAGTACCCGGAGCGGGTGGTGGGCCTTATCGTAACCGGCATGGTCATCTGTGAGATTTTCTCCTCCTGCACCCTGGTGGTGCTCTACCGCCGCCGGCGGAGGCCTCTCACCGGTCGGGGGGAGGAGGGGAAGGTACGCCGGCGGCGCATCTTTGCCATCGCCCTGCCGGTGGGGCTCAACGCCCTGTTGGGCAACCTGCTGGGGGCGGCCAACTCCGCCCTCATCCCCCAGAAACTGGTGGAGGGCGGGCTGGATCGCTCCGCCGCCGTGTCCCAGTTCGGGGTGGTGTGCGGTATGACCATGCCCATGCTGTCCCTGCCCATTGTCTTCCTGGGGGCGCTGAATCTGGTGATGGTGCCCCGGCTGGCCCGGGCCTGCGCCCTGAACCGTCCGGCCGAGGCCCGGCGGCTTATCGCCCAGGCCATCTCGGCGGTGTCGCTGCTCACCCTGCCCTGTATGGCCTTTATGGTGGTGGTGGGGCCCGATCTGGGCCGGGCTATGTTCCATCAGGAGGGGGTGGGGGAGTACCTCATGCCCCTGGCCTGCGTCATGGCCATGAGCTGCGGCACCTCGGTGCTGGCCTCCGCCCTCAACGGAGTGGGGCGGCAGCGGACGGTAGCCGCCATCTCCCTGACGGGCGGAGCGGTGCAGCTGGCTTTCACCCTGGCTTTGGTCCCGCTGCCCGGGGTGGGAATGGCGGGTTATGTGGCCGGGGCGGTGGCCGCCACGGCGCTGGAGCTGGGGCTGTGCCTGTGGCAGACCGTCCGGGCCACCGGGCTGGAGGTGCGGCCCTTCCAGTGGATGGCCGCCCCCGGCCTGGCCGCCGCCCTGGCGGGGCTGACGGGGAATCTGCTGTTTCAGGTGCTGAAGGACTCCGGCCTGGACCCCGTCCCCGCCGGACTGGCCACCTTGGTTTTTTCCCTGATTTTGTACTTAGCTGCCCTTCAGGCTCAGGGGGTCCGGGCCCGGGAGGTGCTGCGGCTGGACTGGTGAAAGCCGTTGCTTTTTCCGCGTCCCCCTGTTATCATAGGGACAGAACATTGCGGCAGTTTGGAGACTGATATGAACTATATGATACGGGAGCTCCGGGAGGATGAATACCCCCTCCTCAACGAATTTTTGTATGAGGCGATCTTCGTCCCGGAGGGGACGGAGCCGCCCCCCAGGTTGATCATAGACGCGCCGGAATTACAGGTCTATGTCTCAGGCTTTGGTCATGAGCCGGATGACCATGCGCTGGCCGCGGAGGCCGACGGGGCTGTCGTGGGTGCTGTCTGGGTCCGGATTATGGACGACTACGGGCACGTGGACGACGAGACGCCGTCCTTCGCCATTTCGCTGTATCAAGAGTACCGGGGGCAGGGGATCGGCACAGAGCTGATGCGGAATATGCTCTCCCTGCTGGAAAAATGCGGATACCGGCGGGCCTCTCTCGCGGTGCAAAAGGAAAATTACGCGGCAAAAATGTATCAAAAGCTGGGATTTGAAATCGTCAATGAGAATGAATCGGAATATATCATGGTAAAGCGCCTGAGATAATATACAGCCCCGTCCAACCGGACGGGGCTGTGTTCGTTATTTCGTCTCCCGCATGGGGGCGATCTCTTTTTTGTAGACCCGGAATAGGAACAGGGTACACAGCATCAAAGCGGCGGTCTCGGCCAGGGGGAAGGCCCACCACACCACCTCCAGCCCGCCCAAGCGGGACAGCAGGAAGGCGGCGGGCAGCAAAATCACCAGCTGCCGCACGATGGACACAATCAGCGACAGGACCCCGTGGCCCAGAGCCTGGAACACGGACATGCTGACCACGCAGATGCCGGCAAACAGGAAGTGGTAGGAGATGGTGCGCAGGGCGGGCACGCCGATGGCCAGCAGGTCGCCGGCGTCCTCCCCCTCGGCCTCGAACAGGCTCAAAAACACGTCGGGGAACAGCTGGAACAGGGCCAGTCCCACCACCATGATGCACGCGGCGTAGAGGATGGCCAGCCGGGCGGTTTTGATAATCCGCTCCGGCTTCCGGGCGCCGTAGTTGTAGGCGATGATGGGCACCATGCCGTTGTTCATGCCGAAGACGGGCATGAAGATGAAGGACTGGAGCTTGAAGTAGATGCCGAACACCGCCGTAGCGGTGGAGGTGAAAGCAATCAAAATTTGATTCATTCCAAAGACCATCACCGAGCCGATGGACTGCATGATGATGGAGGGCAGGCCCACGCTGTAGATGCCGCCGATAATCTCCCGGCTGGGCTTCAGCCCCTTCCAGGACATCTGAATCTCCGGATTGTGGGTCAGCGACAGGTAGAGCCCCACCAGCCCGCCCACAATCTGGCCGGCCACGGTGGCCACGGCGGCCCCCGCCACCTCCAGCCGGGGGAAGCCGAACAGGCCGAAGATCAGGATGGGGTCCAGAATCAGGTTAATCACTGAGCCGGTGCCCTGGATAATCATGGCGTACACCGTCCGGCCGGTGGCCTGGACCAGCCGCTCGGTGGCCACCGAGACAAAGATACCCATGCTGCACCCGGCGATGATGGCGAGGTAGTCCACGCCGTAGGCGATGATGCCGGGGATGTCGGTCTGGATGGTGTAGAACAGCCGGGCGCAGGTCAGGCCCAGGGCGGTGAACACCAGGCCGCTGACTACCTCCAGCAGAAGGCCGTTCATGGCGGTGCGGTTGGCCCGGTCAAAGTCCTTCTGGCCCAAGCTGCGGGAGAGCAGGGCATTGATGCCCACGCCGGTGCCCACCGCCACGGCGATCATCAGGTTCTGCACCGGAAAGGCCAGAGAAACCGCGTTCAGCGCGTCTTCGCTCAGCTTGGACACGAAGTAGCTGTCCACAATGTTGTAGCAGGCCTGGATCAGCATGGAGATAATCATGGGCAGGGCCATGTTCAGCAGCAGCTTGTTTTCGGGCATGACGCCCATTTTGTTTTCGCTCGCGGGCTGTGACACCAAAATTCCTCCTCTGTAAAAAATAGCGGTATCCCCGGCAGGGATACGCATTTTCCCGTTTTTTCGCTTCGGAAACCCATTATAGAGGATTGAAATTTTTATGTCAATGGCACTTTTCATAGATTTTCCCCTTTTTGCTTGCGTCCTCTACGATTTTGTATTAGGATAGGGATATCCTGGAAAGCTACCATGGAATGGAGGTATCCTGTTTTGAACTACGAAGAAATGTTAGGCCGGCTGTGCGTCCTGTCCGGACCCAGCGGCTTTGAAACACACGTGGCCCGGGCGGCGGCGGAGCTGCTCCGCCCCCTGGTGGACGAGGTGCATACCACCCGGCTGGGCAGCGTGGTGGGGATGCGCCGGCGCGGGCGGGAGAACGCCCCAAGGCTGCTGCTGGACGCCCACCTGGATGAAATCGGCTTTATCGTCACCGGCCATGACGAGGGCTTTCTCCGCTTTGCCCCCCTGGGCGGGGTGGACCCCCGGATGCTCCCTGACCGGGAGGTGGTCATCCTCACCGACCCGCCCATCCACGGGGTGGTGGCCTGCCTGCCCCCCCATGTCCAGACCGCCGAGGATATGGACAAGTCCCTGCCCGTCAAGGACCTCTATATTGATGTGGGCCTGTCCCGGGAGGAGGCAGAAAAGCGCATCCCCGTCGGCACACCCGCCACCTACCGGGGAGGCTGTGCGCCCTTGGGGGAGGACCTGCTCAGCGGCAAGGCGCTGGATGACCGTTGCGGCTTCGCCGTCCTGCTGGACGTGCTGGAGCGGTTAAAAGGAAAGGAACTGCCTGTGGACCTGTACGTCCTGGGCTCCACCCAGGAGGAGACCCACTCTACCGGGGCCATTACCGCCGCCTATGAGATCGCCCCCCGGCTGTGCGTGGCGGTGGACGTCACCCACGGGGACAGCCCGGACGCGTCCAAACACGAGACCTTCAAGCTGGGGGGCGGCCCGGTCATCGGGGTGGGCCCTAACTGCGCCCGGTCTCTGTCAGGACGGCTCAAGGAGCTGGCAAAGGAGCTGGACATGCCTATCCAGCTCGAGGTCATGTCCGGCTCCAGCGGCACCAACGCCTGGCCCATCCAGGTCAGCCGGGAGGGGGTGGCCACCGCCGTGGTGTCCATCCCGGAGCGGTATATGCACACCCCGGTGGAGGTGGTCCACCGCAAGGATTTAGAGGATACCGCCAAGCTGCTGGCCGCCTTTGTGGAGAGTTTGGGAGAGGGGGAAGAGACATGCTGAACACCTTAAAGGAGCTGTGCCTTCTCAACGGCGTGTCCGGCGACGAGGACGAGGTGCGCCGCTATCTGGTCAGCCGGGTTAAGTCCCGCGCCACCCACTTTTACGCCGACGCCATTGGAAACCTGATCGTCTTTAAAAAGGGCAAAAAGTCCACCGGGAACAGGCTGATGCTGGCCGCCCACATGGACGAGGTGGGGATCATCGTTACCCGCATCACCGAAGACGGTTTCCTCAAATTCGACTTCGTGGGCGGGGTGGACCGGCGGGTGGCCATCGGCAAGCCGGTGGTCATCGGGGAGAAAAAGGTCCCCGGCGTGATCGGCCTGAAGGCCGTCCACCTGGTGAGCCGGGAGGAGCGGAAGAAGGCCCCCAAAACCGAATCTCTCTATATCGACATTGGGGCGAAGGATAAAGCGTCCGCCGAAAAGCTGGTAGAGCCGGGGGACTACGGCGCTTTCGTCTGCCAGCCGGAGGAATTTGGCGATGGCCTGTTCAAGGCCAGGGCCATCGACGACCGGATTGGCTGCGCAATTATGCTCAAGCTGCTGGAGGAGGACCTGCCTCTGGATGTGACCTTTGCCTTCACCGCCCAGGAGGAGGTGGGCACCCGGGGGGCCTTCGGGGCGGCCTTCTCCGTCACCCCGGAGATTGCCCTGGTGCTGGAGACCACCACCGCCGCCGACCTGCCCGGCGTGGAGGACCACCGCCGGGTGTGCGCCCCCGGCAAAGGGCCGGTGATCTCCTATATGGACGGCTCCACCATCTATGACCGGGAACTTTTTGAGACCCTGCGCCGTCTAAGTGAGGAGAACGGCATCCCCTGGCAGACCAAGGAGTATATCGCCGGGGGCAACGACGCCCGCACCATCCAGCGCACCAAGGCGGGGGTGAGGGTGGCGGCCCTGTCCGCCGCGACCCGCTATCTCCACGCCCCCGCCAGCGTGGGCAGTATCGCGGATTTTGAAAATATGCTCAAGCTGACAAGGCTGTTTCTGGCCGAGATGGCCCGGCGGCTGGATGAGGGGGAATAACAATGGACAGACAGACTGCGGAGCAAAAAGCGATTGAAATTCTGAAGCAGGTAGTGGACGCTCTGGCGGAGAAGCGGTATGAGGACATCCCCAAGCTTGTAGAGCTGGAGGAACACATTCAGGAGCCGATGGAGGAGTTTGTAGCGGAGGTATATCGGATGTGGGGCTGGGAAGAAATCCAGCCCATCGACCCCTGGACCGAGGAGCGGGTGACCATCCCCACAAATCCTTGCTATCAGCAGCTGAACTTCTACCACTTCAACAACGGCAGCGGCTTTGCTGTGGACTACGAACTGGCCAGGGGGGGGAGAGCTGAGCGATATGACCCTGCAAATGGAGTTTTTCTATGAGGGGGAGGGCCTGCGGGCTGTTTTCCTGGATTTGCATGTGATGTAGGAGCGTGATGGATGTGAGATGGGACAGCGTGGCCCAAAAACAGGCGGAGCGGCTGGAGGAGTATCTGGGCTGCCCCTGCACCTGGATTCCGTCCATGACGGAGGACCGCCCCATTTTGGAGGCCTACCGCGAGGCCCGAAAGCGGGGGGAGCGGGAGGGCTTCTGGCCTCTGCTGATCTCCATGTGGAACAGCCAGTGTTTTCTGGATTTCGCCGCCCTCAGACGGCAGAGCCGTGAGGAACTGCTGTCCGCCCCGCTCCCTGACGGGCGGGAGGTGGTCCGACGGCGTCTCCAGGATTGGCGGGCGGAAATCACCGCAGAGGACCCCTCTCTGAACTGGCGGGAGGACATTCTGGGCAAGGTGGAGGGCGGCAAACCCCGGACAAGGCTCTCTGGCTTTTGGGACTACCGCCACGTGGAGACGGCGCCCCTGGTTTTGGCGGAGATCCCGGCAAAAAATCCCTGGGAGGTCTTCGCCTGGCTGCCCTTCGGGGGCTGGAACGAGTGCCCCCAGGACCTGGAGCACATGGCGGTGGCGAAATACTGGTTTGAAAAATACGGCGCGGTCCCGGCCCTTGCGGCCCACGGCGTGGCGGAGTACGTCCTGCCCGCCCCCATCCCCCGGGAGCGGGCCATGGAGGTGGCGCTGGAGCAGTACGGCTACTGTGCCGACATTGTGGACCAGAGCTTTGAGACGGTGGGGGCGCTGGCGGATGGCCTGCCCCGGTCCACGGTGTGGTATTTCTGGTGGGATTGAAAATCCCATTTCCAATACATAATAAAGGAGTGATTTTCATGCGGGAAAATCCCACGATTGAAGAACAGGTGGAGCAGCTAAAGGAATATCTGGGCTGTCCCTGCACCTACTTCCCGTCGGCGAAGGACGATAGCTCCATTATGGAGGCCTACTATCAGGCCCAGGCCCGAGGGAAGCAGGAGGGCTTTGTCCCCATGCTGGTGGCGGTGGACGAGCTTCTGCTGGAGTGCTTCGAGCTCAACGGGGAGGACAAGAGTGCCGAACAGGCGCGGCAGGAGCTGCTGTCCGCCCCGCTGGAGTCGGGAGAGGAATTTCTCCAGCAGTGGCTGAGAGAAATCAAAGAGGATCTGGAGGAGGATGAGCCTGGCTACTGGGAGCAGCTGATGGGCGAGGTGTCCGACGGCGAGGGGATCGACTGTTTTCTGAGTCTTCGGGACTTCAACGGCAAAAAGACCGTCCCCGTGGTACTGGCGGAGATTCCGGTCAAAAATCCCTGGGAGGTCTTCGCTTACCTGCCCTTCGGCGGCTGGAACGAGTGCCCCACCAACGAGGAGCACATGGCGGTGGCGAAATACTGGTTTGAAAAGTACGGGGCCGTCCCCGCCCTGATGACTCACGATGTGCTGGAGTATGGTCTGCCCACCGTCTACGGTATTCCAAGGGAACAGGCTCTGGACCTGGCTCTGGAGCAGTACGCCTACTGCAACGACATTGTGGACCAGGGCGTGGAGACCATCGGCCGGCTGGCCGACGGCCTTTCCAAATCTTTTTATTGGTACTTCTGGTGGGATTGAGGAGGAGCTATGGAACTGATTGAAATTTTAGAGGCCCTGAACCGGACCCACGGCCCCTCAGGGGACGAGGGGGGCGTCCGGGCGAAGCTCGAGGAGCTGGCCCGGCCCTTTGCCGACGAGGTGACCGCCGACACCCTGGGCAACCTGATCGTCCACAAAAAGGGGGACGGCCCACGGGTGATGCTGGCCGCCCACATGGACAGCATCGGCTTCATTGTCACCCATATTGAGAAGGAGGGCTTTCTCCGGGTGGGCAGGCTGGGGGGCATTGCCCCCAAGGAAGCGGCCTACAGCGCCGTCCGGTTCAAGAACGGCGTGCGCGGGGTGTTTGTCCCCGAGGAGAAGGCGGAATTCGGCCGGCTGAAGCTGGACGAGTGTTTCCTCGACATTGGCGCAAAGGACGAGGCGGACGCCAAAAAACTGGTGCAGGTGGGGGACACCTGCGTCTACGACGGGCCCGTCCGGGTTCAGAGGAGCCGGGTGACCGCTCCCTATCTGGACGACCGCATCGCCTGCGCCGTGCTGCTGTGCGCCCTGGAGCGGATTGAAAAACCCGCCTGCGACCTGTATCTGGTCTTCACCGTTCAGGAGGAGGTGGGCCTGCGGGGGGCCAAGACCGCCGCATGGTGGGCGGAGCCCGATGTGGGCATCGCCGTGGACGTCACCGATGTGGACGACACCCCAGGCTCCGAGAAGTACGGCACCACGCAGTTGGGCAAGGGGGCGGCCGTCAAGGTGATGGACTCCTCCGTCATCTGCCACCCGGAGGTGGTGGCCCGGCTGGAGGAGCTGGCCAAAGCGGAGGGCATCCCCGTCCAGCGGGACATTTTGCGGGCCGGGGGCACCGACGCGGGAGCCATCCATACCGCGCGGTTTGGGGTAAAAACCGGGGGAATTTCCATCCCCTGCCGGTATATCCACACCCCGGCGGAGACTGCCGACCTGGAGGATATCCGGGCCTGCGTGGCCCTGACAGTAGCTTTTGCCCAGCAATAAAAAGGACCGCTTTTGAAATTTGGATACTTTTCCCGATTTTTGTCTTGCAAAAAAAAGAGCTGTCTGGTACAATAATAAAATGTCCGGACATTTGGACATAACTGCAATACCAATCGGGCCGGGAGCCCGCGGCAAGGAGAATGAACACACATGGATAAGAAACAGAGAGAGGCACGCCGTCAACAGGAGGATATCGCCCTGCAGAGAGGTCTGCTGTGGGTGGTGGGAGCCGTTGTTCTGGAGGCTTTGCTGGTGCTGCTCAACCGCTTCTATTTTCACGCTGACCTTGAAACTGAGGTTAATATCTACCTGGGCCTTCATGAGGTGCTGCGCGTTATGCGCATGGCCTCCCCTGTGGCGGTGGTGCTGGCCCTGGTGTGGACCGCATGGCAGCTGAAGCAGGGGAAGAAATTCGGCCTGCCGCTGATTGTGACCATCGCCCTGGCCGCCGTTGCCGTCTGCGTCCATGTGACCCTGAAGTACGGGACCAACGGTATGTCCATGCTGTATTGGCTGGTGATCGCCTGGGCGGTGCTGGCGCTGGTGTTCTATATCTACCAGCGGGAGTTCTTCCTGGGGGCCTCAGCCTGCGGAATGTCGGTGCTGGCTCTGTGGTTTGTCCGCTACGGCGCGGCCGGCCGGCCCGAGACGCTGCTGGTGCTGGCCGCCATTGTGGTGGTGGGCCTGGGCGCCCTGTGGCTGAAGAAGAACGATGGCGTGCTGTCGGAGAAGATGAACCTTCAGTTCCTGCCCAAAAAGACCAGCTATGCCGTGCTGCTGGTAACCTGTCTGGCCAGTCTGGCGGCGGTGGTGGTGGCCATGGTGGCAGGCGACATGGTGGCCTACTACCTGATGTTTGTAATGGTGGCGTGGCTGTTCGCCCTGTTTGTCTACTACACGGTCAAGATGATGTAAGGGCTGTGTGTCCAAGGCCTCCCCGCAGCGCGGGGAGGCCTTTTCGTCGGAAAGGGGGTGGAAAGTTTTTGAAAACCCGCCAATTTTTCGACAAGAAAGGTGACAAACCACCGGGGATGTGGTATAGTCAGAGCAGCTGAAGCAGACAGAAACGGGTTTTCTCCCCTCCGGCGGAGGGGAAGGCCTTTGGAAGGGGGAGCGGGGCATATGGAGGAGACAAGGGCGGGGAGCCCGGTGGCGGCGGTGGTCCCGTCGCTGAATCCCACCCGGCAGCTGACGAGCACGGTTGAGGGCCTTCTGGCCGCCGGCTTTGCCCGGGTGATCCTGGTGAACGACGGCAGCCGGCCCGAGACGGAGGAATATTTTCAGGAGCTGGACCGGCTGCCCCAGGTCACGCTGCTCACCCATCCGGTGAACCGGGGCAAGGGGGCGGCCATGAAGACCGCCTTCACCTGGCTGCTGGAGCACTGGCCCGACTGCCCCGGCGTGGTGACGGTAGACGGCGACGGCCAGCACCACCCGGAGGACGCCCTGGCCTGCGCCCAAAAGATGCTGGCGGAGGAGCGGGTGATTCTGGGCTGCCGGGACTTTTCCCGGCCCGAGGTGCCTCCCCGCTCCCGGACGGGCAACCGGATCACCCGGGGGGTGTTTCGGGTGTTCTGCGGCATGTCCCTCTCCGACACCCAGACCGGCCTGCGGGCCGTCCCCCGCCGGTATCTGGAGGAGCTCACCGCCGTGGCCGGGAACCGGTATGAGTATGAGACCAACATGCTGCTGGCCCTGAAGCAGCGGCGCATCCCCTGGGGGGAGATGAAGATTCGCACCATCTATCTGGAGGAAAACCGGGGGTCCCACTTCCATCCGGTGCGGGACTCCTGGAAGATTTACAGGCTGATTCTGGCCCATTTTTTCCGCTACACCCTCAGCTCGGTGGTCAGCGCCGTGGCGGACACCGGGATGTTCGGCCTGCTGTCCGCCCTGCTGGCGGGGGCGCTGGCCGGAGCGGCGCTCACCGCTGCCGCCACAGCGGGGGCCAGGGCGCTGTCCTCCCTGCTGAATTTTTCCCTGAACCGGTGGGTGGTGTTTCGGAGCAGGGGCCCGCTGGGCCGCTCCCTGGCCCGGTACTACGCCCTGGCCCTGCCCATGCTGCTGGCCCAGTTTTTGCTGACTGAGGGGGTGCTCCGGGCCGCCCATATCAGCGACCGGCAGACCCTTCTGCGCACAGTAATCTACGCGGTGGTGATGGCGGGCCTCTTTGTGGGCAGCTATGTGATTCAGCACCGCTGGGTGTTTGAGGAAAGGAAGGAACCTAAATGAACCAGGAGAATCGAACCGAGGGCCGGCGGGTGGCCCCCAGCAGGCCCGGGCGGGCGGTGCGGTATGTGCTGCGGGGGCTGCTGGCCCTGCTGTTCACAGCGGCGGTGCTGGTGGCCGGGCTGTGCCTGATTATGGACGAGGTGTTTAACGGCCCCTCGGAGACCGCCCGGAACCGGCTGACCATGTCCCTGCTGGAGGCCAGCGCCACCAAGTGGGTGCCCGCCGTCTTTGTGGGCCGGGAGACGGTGGACCAGATCCAGGCCAAGGTGGCCGCCGACCTGCCCGACGGCCAGTCCGACCCCACCCAGGTGGTGGTCCGCGCCGACAGCCCCCTGGACAGCGACGAGTGGGCGGACTATCCCGACGGCCTGCGGGTGGAGGAGGTCCACGGCGACACCTACAACGCCTATGTGATGCTGGTCCGGGACCCCTCCCGGGTCTACCTGTGCCCCTCCTCCCGGAGCTATGCCCGGAGCCGGCCGGGCACCCGGATTACCAAGCAGATCGAGACGGAGGGGGCGGCGGCGGCCATCAACGGCGGCGCCTTCTTCGACAACGGCACCATCAGCCCGGAGGTGGGCAGCGTCCCCTGCGGCCTGGTGGTGTCGGAGGGGGAGGTCCTGTGGAACGACGGCAGCTCTTACTACGGCTTCGCCGGCTTTAACGAGGACGACATCCTGGTGGTGTCCAAGACCATGTCGGCCAAGGAGGCCAAGGAGGCCCGCATCCGGGACGGCTGCTGCTACGGCCCGGTGCTTATCAAGGACAGCGCCGTCAACGAGGAGGCCTACAACACCAATTCGGGTTACAACCCCCGCACCGCCATCGGCCAGCGGGCCGACGGCACGGTGCTTCTGCTGTGCATCGACGGCCGGCAGGCGGGCAGCCTGGGGGCCACCTACGCCGATATCATCGACGTGATGGTGGAGTACGGCGCGGTGAACGCCTGCAACCTGGACGGCGGCTCCTCCACCGTGATGCTCCTGCGGGACGAAAACGGCGCGGTGCAGACGGTGAACAACGTCTCCCTCCTTCAGGAGGAGCCCCGGCGGATGCCCACCTTCTTTATGGTGCGGCCCCTGGATGGGGAATAAGGAGGGCCGGTTATGAGAAAAATCAGTCTGTTTTACAAGGTCCTGCTGGGCTTTCTGCTGGCGCTGCTGGCCGTGTTCCTGCTGATCCGCTTTGCCCTGCTGCGGCCCTGGCTCACCCGGTATGAGGCCGCCCAGCCTAAGCACACCAGCCAGGAGGTCTTCGCCGACCTCTTTTCCCCGGCGGACTGGGGCAAGGTCTACGACCTGTCCGGCCTGGAGGGGGACCGGGAGGACTTTATCCGCTCCATGGAGGAGCTGACCGGCGGCCGGGAGCTCACCCTGGTGGAGACCTCCGCCGGCCTGTCCGGCGACCGGCGGTATATCGTAAAATCCGGGGCTGACAACGTGGCCGCCTTCACCCTGGCCAGCGAGACCGAGGGGAAGCAGGTGACGTGGCGGCTGGACGGGGTGGAGCTGCTGATGGGCCGGCGGGAGGATGCCCGGCTGGTGCGTACCCTGGCCGGCCAACGGGTGCTGGTAGACGGCGCCGAGCTGGGGGAGGACTGCCAGGTGCAGACCACCGAGACGGCGGCGGAGCGATACCTGCCCGAGGGCGTCCACGGCCGCCGGACCGTCCTCTGGAGGGCCCGGGGGCGGGATGTGACCGTGCTGGACGGGGAGGGCCGGGAGGTCCCCCTGACTCTGGACGGGACCACCGGCTGGCTGGTGGTGGAGGAGCCGGCGGCGGAGCCCACCGAGGAGGAGCGGGAGCTGCTTATCGGCGCGGCGGAGGTCTATGCCCGGTATATGATTCGGGCGGCCGGCTCCGCCCAGGTGCAAAAATACTTTGACAGCGAGAGCGCCATCTACCGGACCATCCGCTCCAGTGAGATCTGGATTCAGACCACCTCCGGCCACTCCTTCTCCAACGAGACGGTGCGTGAGTTTTACCGCTACGGGGAGGATTGCTTCTCCGCCCGGGTGTCCATGCACATGGACGTGAAGCGGAGCAACGGCACCACCAAGCCCTATGAGGTGGACAGCACCCTGTTTTTCCACCGGACGGATGGGGGCTGGCGGGCCTTTGAGATGACCAATGTGGATGTACAGGAGGAGATTGTCCGCACCCGCCTGACCTTTATGGACGGCGAGACGGAGCTGGGAAGCTTCTTTGTCTCCTCCCAGGACCGGAGCTTTACCCCTCCGGCGGCCCCCGACCGGCCGGGCCAGCATTTTGCCGGCTGGGCCGTTCAGAGCCGGGAGGGGAACAGCGTCACCATGACCGTCCGCTTCCAGCCCGGCGAGGACGGGACAGTGACCCTCCCGGCGGGCTACGACCTGGAGCCCATGACCCTGTATGCCGCCTACGAGGCGGCGTGACACAAAATGCGAGGGAGCCTTTGGGACAATTCCCGTGAAAAGCTAACACCCGCTGAGAAGCGTTTGCTTTTCAGCGGGTGTCATTTATTTTTTCAGCTTCAGGCCATCTTTGAATGCTTCGCCAACTCGTTCGGTTACCTTGTAATATCCGTGGGTATAAGGATCAAAGGCGATGGCGTTTACCAGCGACATGTTAATCTCACCATCTGGCATAACACTTTCGTCTGCGGTAACATTGATAACTCGGCCAATCACCCCGCAGCCATAGGTTCCATTCTGATATTCAATAAATTCACACTCAAGACACAGTGGAAACTCGTTGATAACAGGGGCGTCTACCGTTTCAGCTTTTTCGGCGGTTAAGCCGCTGCGGGCAAATTTGTCAGCAATACTATTTCCGGATTCCACACCGAAATAGTCCGCCTCTGCCACATGAGCAGCATCGGCTATACTGACGGTAAAAGCGCCCCGTGCCTTAATATTTTTCACGGTCTTATGGGTCTCGGTTAAATTGAGGGCCACGATTCCCCGTTCCTGCATGGTGCCCCAGGCGGCATTCATAACATTTACACTGCCGTCTTCATTGTAGGTGGCAACCATCAGAACAGGCATGGGGAAAATACCCTCTGTGATATTCAGCTTTGATCGCATCATAATTACCTCGCTTTATTGAGAATTGACAGGATTAACGATCCTGTGTATCATTATAGCGGCGGTTATAAAAAATTCAAGTACTATCATTTTAGATAGGTACTATTTGAAAGGATAGTGTCTATGATACAGAATTTTATTGAGAAGGCAAATTTTGAGGATACCGGATTCAGCTATACGCTGTCTCTGATATCAGGTAAGCATAAGATGGTCATCTTATATTGCCTTATGGAATATGAAATTGTGCGTTTTAATGAGTTAAAGCGGTATCTAAAAAACATATCGGACAAAACGCTCAGTACAAATTTGAAAGAGTTAGAGTCTGACTGGCTGATTATAAGAACGGAGTACCCGCAAATTCCACCAAGGGTGGAATACAGTCTCAGCGACAGAGGGAAGTCTCTGATGGCTGTTTTGGATCAATTATGCGCCTGGGGCGAAAAGAACCGGTTGCTTTAAACAGAGAATACCTTCAAAGATTTATCATTTCCTTGCCCCTTGGGATTTTTACGTATATATAGGGGGAAATCCGCCACAATGAAGATAGCGTGGTCTGAGGACCGGATATCTTAAAAGGAGCGGGATATTTATGGCCATCAATTACAGAAAGGCGGCCGTCATCGGCTGCGGCTTTGTGGGGGCGTCCATCGCCTTCCGGTTTTTACAGCAGGGGCTGTTTTCCCACCTGGTGCTGGTGGATGCCAACCGGGAGAAGGCGGAGGGGGAGGCCATGGACCTGAGCGACGGCCTGCCCTACGGCGCGGCCATGGAGATCACTGCCGGGGGCTACGACGACATCGCCGACTGCGGTCTGGTGGTGATTACCGCCGGGGTGAACCAGAAGCCGGGCGAGACCCGGCTCCAGCTTATCGAGCGCAATGCGGCCATTATGAAAAGCATCATCGGAGAGATTACCGCCCGGCCCTTTGAGGGTATTCTGCTGATTGTGTCCAACCCGGTGGACGTGCTCACCCATGTGGCCCGGGAGCTGTCGGGCTACCCCCGGGAGCGGGTTATCGGCTCGGGCACCGTGCTGGACACCGGCCGGCTGAAGCAGCTGCTGGGGGTGGAGCTGGGGGTGGACAGCCGCAACGTCCACGCCTTCATCGTGGGGGAGCACGGGGACAGCGAGCTGCCGGTGTGGAGCGGGGCCAACGTGTCCGGCCTGGGGCTGGACGACTTCTGCCGCCTGCGGGGGCTGGAGCTCCACGCCCCCGTCCGGGAGCGCATCTACCGGGAAATTCGGGACAGCGCCAACGAGATTATCAAGCGCAAGGGGGCCACCTACTACGGCATCGCCATGGCGGTGGGCCGCATCGCCGCCTGCATCGTGCGGGACGAGCACGCCATACTGCCCATCTCGGTGGCGCTGGAGGGGGAGTACGGCCTGGATCGGCTGGCCCTGAGCATCCCCTCCATTGTGGGGAAAAACGGGCTGGAGAAGGTGCTGGAGATCCCCCTGGACCAGGCGGAGCGGGCGGCGCTGGACAGCTCCGCCGGGCAGCTGAGGGAGGTCATCTCCGGGCTGAAGCTGTAGAAAAAGCCGCCCACCTCATGCTTTGAGGCGGGCGGTCCTTTTATGGTTCAGTCGTCGCCGAAGCTGATGCCCAGCAGGCGGGCCTCGGTGATGATGTCGGACTTGGGGTCGATGGTTTTCAGCTTACCGGCGATCTCCTTCAGGGGAACGGAGGTGATCACATGGTTCTGGATGGCCACCATGCTGCCGTACTCATCCCGGGAGATCATCAGGGCGGCGGTGGTGCCCAGGCGGGAGGAGAGGACCCGGTCGTAGGCGCAGGGGGCGCCGCCCCGCTGCATGTGGCCGGGTACCGTTACACGGACCTCCTTGCCCGTCTTCTTGAGAATCTTGTCGGCAATGGCGTAGGAGACGGAGGGATACTTCTCCAGCACCTCGGCCATGTGCTGCTTGTACTCCTTCTTGCTCATGGCCGCCTCCTTCTGGGAGATGGCCCCCTCGGCCACGGCCAGGATGGTAAAGCCGTTGCCCGAGGCGGCCCGCTGCCTGATCTTGGCGATTACCGAGTCGATATTATAGGGGATTTCGGGAATCAGAATGATGTCCGCGCCGCCGGCGATGCCGGCGTTCAGGGTGAGCCAGCCCGCCTTGTGGCCCATAATCTCCACCATGAAGACCCGGTTGTGGGAGGCGGCGGTGGTGTGGATGCAGTCGATCACCTCGGTGGCCAGGCCAATGGCGGACTGGAAGCCGAAGGTGGTGTCGGTGCCCCACAGGTCGTTGTCGATGGTCTTGGGCAGGCCGATTACATTGAGCCCCTCCTCGCTGAGGAGGTTGGCGGTCTTCTGGCTGCCGTTGCCTCCCAGCACCACCAGGCAGTCCAGGCGCAGGCGGCGGTAGGTGTATTTCATGGCCTCCACCTTGTCCAGGCCGTTGTCGTCGGGTACCCGCATCAGCTTGAAGGGCTGGCGGCTGGAGCCCAGGATGGTGCCGCCCCGGGTGAGCAGGCCGGTGAAGTCGATGGGGGACAGCTTTTTGTAGTCCTCGTAGATGAGCCCCTTGTAGCCGTCGATAAAGCCGATGATCTCCACCTCGTTGCCGTAGATGTTGTAGAGACCCTTGGCCACGCCCCGCATGGTGGCGTTGAGGGCCTGGCAGTCGCCGCCGCTGGTGAGCATTCCGATCCGTTTCATGAAATACCGCTTCCTTTCAGAAAAAGATAAGATATATAAAAGCCGCTCCGGCTTGGTAAACTGGACTGTAGGGGCGGGTGATACCCGCCGGCGTTACGTGGGGCCCGACGACCCCGGCGGGCCAATTCCCTGAGGGTATCCGCCTCTTTATCTGGTGACCCGCCCAGGTGGTCGGGTCCCACATTCAATCATTTGTTTTTCCCGATAATCCGTCCCAGCAGCCCCCGGCGGGTTTTTCGGACCGCAGCCGGCGGCTTTTTCGGAGCCCCCTTGGCCACCGGACGCTTCTCCGGGGCGGGGGCGGGTTTGACCGCCGGCTTGGGCTCAGGCCTGGGCTGCTCCAGCGCCCATTCCCCGGAGTAGGCCTGGTCGCAGAAGTGCTCCTGGGCGTTGAAGGGCTCCCCCTGGGCCCGGACATAGCTGCCGTCGGGCTGCTGGACGCGGCCCTTGGCGGTGTCCCGGAGCTGGTCGGCAAACATGGCCTCCAGATGGGCCCGGAGGGCGGGGTCGTCCACGGGAGCGGCCACCTCCACCCGGCGGGTGGTGTTGCGGGTCATGAAGTCGGCGGAGGAGATATACACCTGCTTCCGCTCTCCCAAGCCGAAGATATAGATGCGGGCGTGCTCCAGATAGCGGCCCACGATGCTGCGGACGGTGATGTTCTCCGTCAGCCCGGGCACGCCGCCGGTAAGGCAGCAGATGCCCCGGACCACCAGGTCGATCTTCACCCCGGCCTGGGAGGCCTGTATAAGCCGGTCGATAATCAGCTTGTCGGTGAGGCCGTTGAGCTTGAAGCCCAGATAGGCCTCCTCCCCCGCCCGGGCCAGCTCGGTCTCCCGGTCGATAAGGGCCAGCACCTTGGGCCGCAGGCAGGCGGGGGCCACCATGAGATGGCGGCTGTCCTCCACCACCTCGCCCATGGACAGGGCGTTAAAGACCTGGGCGGCCTCGGCGCCAATCTCCGGGGAGGCGGTCATGAGGGCGTAGTCGGTATACAGCCGGACGGTATCCTCGTTGTAGTTGCCGGTGCCCACCTGGGTGATATACTCCACCTGGCCGTTATGGACCCGGGTGATAAGCAGGAGCTTGGAGTGGACCTTCAGCCCGTCCAGACCGTAGATGACCCGGCAGCCCGACTGCTCCAGCACCCGGGACCAGCCGATGTTGTTCTCCTCGTCGAAGCGGGCCCGCAGCTCCACCAGGGCGACGACCTCTTTGCCGTTCTCGGCGGCGTCCACCAGGGCCTCCACGATTTTGCTGTTGTGGGCCACCCGGTAGAGGGTCATTTTGATGGACACCACCTCTGGGTCCTGGCCCGCCTCCTGGAGGAGGCGGAGCATGGGCCGGACGCTCTCGTAGGGGTAGCTGAGCATCCGGTCCCGTTCCCGAATCTGCCGGGCCACGGGGCGCAGGGGGTCCACATTGGGGGAGTTCTGGGGCACCCGGCGGGGGTAGAACAGCTCGGTCTTCTCCCGGAGGAGGTCCCGCACCGCGCCCAGAAAGGACAGGTCCAGGGGGACGTCGCTGGAAAACAGGTGCTTTTTGGACAGCCCCAGGCAGGCGCACAGGGCGTCCCGCACGGTGTCGGACAGCTTGCCCTGGTACTCCAGCTTCACCGGCTGGAGCCGCTTCCGGCGGCGGATCAGCTTCTCCATGCTTTTCCGATACTCCTCGGCCAGCATGGCGCTCATTTCAGAGGACGCGTCGTCCATGTGGATGTCGGCGCTGCGCACCAGGCGGATGAGAACCGCCCCCTCCACCTTGTAGTGGGCGAAAATTTTGGACAAAAATCCGGCGATCAGCTCCTCCACCAGCACAAAGCGCTGGCCGTCGCCGGGGAGGGGGACCAGCCGGCGGAGCACCCCCTCGCCGCAGGGGACGATGCCCATGCGCTCGCCGCCGCTCTTGGTGCGCAGGATGGCCACGGCGTAAATGGCCTTGTTGCGCAGGAAGGGGAAGGGCTGCTTGCGGCCGATAATCTGGGGGGAGAGCAGGGGCAGGACGTTGGAGGTGAAATACTTCTCCAGAAAGGCCTGCTGCTTGTCGGACAGCCCCGCGAAGGGGCACAGCTCCACCCCCTGGCCCGCCAGCTCGGCCATGAGGGCCCGGCAGACCCGGTCCCGCTGGGCCAGCAGGGCGCGGGTCCGGTCCAGCACGGCGGCGGTCTGCTGGGCGCTGGTGAGGCCCGTCTTGTCGTCCACGGCGGTGAGGTGGAGGGTGTCCATAAGCATCCCCACCCGGACCATATAAAACTCGTCCAGATTGCTCTGGAAAATAGAGGCGAAATTCAGGCGCTCGCACAGGGGATTGGCGGGGTCCTCGGCCTCCTCCAGCACGCGGCCGTTGAACTGGAGCCAGGACAGCTCCCGATTTACATAACAACCGGGGATGGGGGGCGGGTTCTGGTTTTTCATCGTCGTTCGGGCCTCCTTCGGCGGTTTACTGCACTGCTATAACTGTACCACCCTTTGCCGGCAGGCGCAAGTGTTTTTCCGAAAAAAAGGATGCCCGCCCCGGGTGGGGGCGGGCAAGTTGTGCGTATTTGTCTGCGCCGACTGCCGGATTAGCCCAGCAGCTGGAGAACGCCCTGAGGAACCTGGTTGGCCTGGGCCAGCATGGCCTGGGCGGACTGCACCAGGATGTTGTTCTTGGTGTAGCACATCATTTCCTCGGCGATGTCGGTGTCGCGGATGGTGGACTCGGCGTCCTGGATGTTCTCGGCCATCACGGACAGGTTGTTGGCGGTGTGCTCCAGACGGTTCTGGGTGGCGCCCAGGTCGCCGCGGACACCGGACACATAGTTAATGGCGTCGCGGATGGTCTGGATGGCGGCGGCGGCGTCGGTCTGGTTGCCGATGTTCAGGTCGGCAATGCCCATGGCATCGGTGTGCATGTCGCCGATGGAGACCTTCAGCTGGTTGTAGGACTCGCTGGTGTCGCCGATCTGGAGGGTCAGGGCCTTGCTGTCGTCAGCCTCAACGGCCTCCTTGCCGGCGGTCTTGAAGCCGAAGGACTTCTCGATGGCCTCCAGGCTGGTCAGGCTGCTGGTGGTGCCGTCCTTCTCCACAAAGTCGGTCTGGTCCTTGATCTCGGTGAAGGTCATACGGGTGCCGTCGTGGCCCACGGTGTAGGTGGAGTTGCCGTTGGCAACCTTGGTCAGACGGTCGGCGGCCTCAATGAGGTCTTCCTTCTTGCTCAGGTCCAGATCGCCCACGTAAACCTTGTTGTCGGCGTTGGCATCCAGCTTGCCCTTGTCCGCCTCGTCGGTGGTGAAGGTGTAGGTGGTCTTGCCGATGGTGATCTGGTTGCCGTTGGCGGCCATGGCCTTGGACAGGTTGAAGTAGGTGCTGGCCAGACGCTCGCCGGCGGCCTCGCCCTTCTTCTCAAGGTTGGTGGTGGACACGTTGTAGTCGCCCTTCAGCTTGGGAGCGTCGATAGCAGCGGTAGCTTCCTTGACCTCGCCAAGGTCAGAATCCTTGTCCTTACCGGTCAGCACCAGCTTGCTGCCATCAACCTTGGTGCCGTTGGCAGCGGCAAGGTTGGCGGCATAGGCGGTATCCTTATCGAGCTCGGTTTTGAGCTTGGTCGCGAGCTGAGTGGCAGTGTCTGTATCCGCGATAACGACCGCAACATTGTCCGCGCTCGAAACATCAGCAGCATCAGCGACAAACTCGTAGGTCTTGCCGCCGATGGTGATGCCCTTACCAAGAACATCTGCGCCAGTGTTGGTGCCAAAGTCAATCGTGCTGGTTGCGGCTGTGTCAGTACCGGCGGTGGCATCGAAAGTCTGCGCGGTGGTTGTTGCAGTAGCAGCAGTAATTGTCTTATTACCGGCAGTCCAAGTCAAGTTTTCGATCTTGGTATAATCAGTTTTTCCCTTTGCAGCCTCGGTGTTGTAGGCAGCAATCTGGGCATCCAGATTCGCCTTGATCTTACCAATCAACTCGGCAGGATCTTCATCGGTGCCTGCGGCTGCCAGTTCCACCTCGTCGGTAGCTCCAGCAGTGCCAGCACCGTTAGCAACCAACTTAGTTGTAAAGGTCTGCCCACCGATTGTAACAGAAACTGTCTTACCAGCATGAGCGGACTGGTCTGCGGCAGTATTGCTAGTCCAATCGAGCTGATTGACCAAATTTCCACCAACCGTTGCCGTAGCGCCTGTCGTCACGGTGCCAGCGGTAAAGGCACCAGCCTTTCCGGCGGGAGTGGCTGTAATAGTGAAAGCGTCGGGGGTAGAAGTGGTCTTGTTGCTGAGGGCAACAGACACCTTCATCTCGGGATCAACGCTCTCGTCGCTCTCGAAGGTGACGCGGCTGCCAGTGCTCTCGTCAGCCTTGACAGAGAACTTAGCGCCGTTCACGGTGAAGTTGGTGGAATCATAGGCGGCAGTGCCAACCTTGAAGGACACGTTGGTGGTAGCGGTGGAATCGGCCAGAGCCGCAGCGATGTCATCAGCGGTCAGGGCGGCATCCTCGGCAAAGTCCTTCGCCAGAGTACCAGTCAGGGTAACATCGCCGATGGTGATGTTAAACTCGGTGCCCTTCGCGCCGGAAATCTTCAGGTTGTGGAGGTCCACAGAGAAGGAGGTCTTGTCGGGGGCGGTGCCGGCCTCGGCGTGGAGGACGGTGTCCTTACCCAGAATCTGACCCACGCTGGGCAGCATGCCGGCGGCGGTGCTCTCGGCGGCCTCAACAGCGGCCCGGGCGTTGCCGTCCATGGAGCCGTCCAGCAGCTTGATGCCGTTGAAGTTGGCGCTGTCAGCGATGCGGTTGATTTCGGACTTCAGCTGCTCGACCTCCTTCTGGAGGGCGGCGCGGTCAACCTCGTTGTCGTAAGTGCCGTTGGCGGACTGAGTGGCCAGGTAGTCCATGCGGTTGAGCATGTCCTGAATCTCCTGCATGGCGCCCTCAGCGGTCTTCACCAGGGAGATACCGTCCTTGACGTTCTTCTGAGCGGCGTTGAGGCCGGTGATCTGAGCACGCATCTTCTCGCTGATGGCCAGACCGGCGGCGTCGTCACCGGCGCGGTTGATCTTGTAGCCGGAAGACAGCTTCTCCAGGTTCTTGGCAACGGCGGAGGTGTTGGTGTTGTAGTTGCGGTAGGCACTCATAGCCATAATATTGTGTTGAATACGCATAACATTGTCTCCTTACAAAAATTTTTACGTGCGCTCCGCATCATGCGTCGGCACATCCAAACGTCCCGGCCGCCGTGGCCTTGGGCGACCAAACCGTCTGGCGCTGGGGAATTATTTCCACCGGTTCGTCAACCGGGAGAAACCGAAGCTTACCGGGCCCGGGCCAATTTTTTGGGCGGGGCCGCGCCCTCACGCTCCGCCACCGCGCCCCGGAGCACCGGGACCTCCTTGGGGGCGTCGATAGCCAGATAGGCCCGCCTGCCCTCGGAGCGGTAGAGCTGGACGACAACGTCGTCGCCAATGGTGAGGTATTCGCCTGGGGTAAGAGTGAGTTTGAGCATTGTGTTCCTCCTTAGCAGCCGTGCGGCCCATCCCTGTGCCGCCTGGGACGCTCAAAAAGTATAG
>CATEPI010000004.1:0-148943 GCA_949525845.1 uncultured Eubacteriales bacterium | reverse complement strand
GCGTGTCATCCCTTTTTGTCCTATTTGGGGCGACTTTCGCAATCACCTATCTATTTTACCCGTATATCCGGTAAAATCAAGACCTTCTGCAAATATTATCTGAATATCAGATAATTTGTAGGGGGGAAGCCTTGTGCCAAAGCGGAGGAGCGTGGGATCGGAAAACCTGGTTGGGCAGAATGTGGTCCTGCTCCGCAGGCGATTGGGAATCAATCAGGACACCCTGCTCTCCAGATTGCAGGTGCGGGGAATCGACATCAGTCAAACCATCCTTTCCGACATCGAAGGTCAGAAGCGGAGGGTCTACGACAAGGAACTGGTGGCCTTCGCGGATATTTTTGGGGTCACGCTGGACGAGCTGTTTAATCCAGCAGCAGAGGAGGAGGCGCAAAAATAAAGCCTCCCCCACAAGGGGGGAGCCATTTGTGCGTTATCATAAGCGAACAGGAGCGCCGGGCGGGGCGCTCCTGCTTTGTTAGATGGGGTGGGCGGCTTGAGGCCGGGGGGCGGCTTTTCGGGAAAACAGGATCCGTCCCAGCTGGAACAGGGAGAGCAAAAGCATGTGGGAGGAGAAGGCGCATTGGTCAGCCAGGGTCCAGCCCAGGAAAAAGAAGACCGGATTGGCAGGACGGCCCGCAGCCATCATTGTGTCCAGAGAGGTGCCGATCCAGGCCACGCGGTCGTACAGCCGCCAGAGGAGGGGAACCGGCATCAGCAGCGCATACAGCCCCAGCAGCAGGGCCGCCCCGCCCAGCACCAGGGAGGTCCGCCGGTTGACCGGCCGGGCGCGGTCCAGCCAGGCGAAGGCCAGACCCATCAGGCAGCAGCCTGTCAAACGGAGCAGCTGGCAGAGGGCTTCGGATGTCATGTTGAGATTGAAAAGGTAAAATTGCAGCAGGAACATCAGCAGGTCAAAGAGGAGCACCGCCCCCACCATCCCCCAAAGAGACCGCCGGGGGGAGGGGGCGGCCTCCGGCGGGGGGAGGGCCGGGGACCGCTCCGGCGGGACAGGGACGGGCTCCGCCTCTCCGCCGTGGAGCAGCTGGTCCACCGCCACCCCGTACAGCTGCCCCAGGGCCGCCAGATTTTCCGCCGAGGGCAGGGCGGCTCCCGTCTCCCACTTGGAAATGGTCTGCCGGGAGACCGCCAGCGCCTCCGCCAGCTCAATCTGAGACAGCCCCTGCCGCTTTCTAAAGTGCTGCAAATTCTCTTTCAGGTCCATAGAGAACACCTCCTGGCTATGTTACAACAGTCCGCAAAATTGGTGACAACGGGCCGCCGAGGGCAGCGGCCCCTGCTATGATACACCCATCTTACCCCGTTTTCCCTGATCCGGCAACCAACTTTAGTGTACATTCGGGAAAATTCCCAAAAAAGGAGCGCCCGGCGGGCGCTCCTGGGGGCTCAGCTTGCCATTTCAATCTGGACGGCGTACTGGAGGGATTGCAGCTTGTCCCAGAAATCGCCCACGTTCAGTTTGTCGAAGGCGGCGGTCTTCTCCAGGCCCAGACGCTCAATCTCCTGGTCAATCCGCTTCTCCATCAGGGAGCCGACACAGTCGTCCCGGAAGTCATCGGGGTCCAGGGGCAGGCGGAGGATGATGTGGTAGCCGAAATCGCTCTCAACCACCTCGCTGATCTCCCCGGCCTTCAGGGCCAGGGCGGCCTCCTCGAAGGGGGCCACCATCTCGCCCTTGGCGGTGGTGTAGCCGTCGGGGTTGGTGGCCAGGCCGCTGTCCTCGCTGTGCTCGTTCATCAGGTCGTCAAACAGGGCGATGGGGTCCTCGGCCGCCCGGAGCTGGGCCAGAAAGTCCTCCGCCTGGGCCTTCTTCTGGGCGACGGTGGCCTCGTCCAGGGGCTCCCGGGTGTCCAGGTCGATGGTAGCCAGCAGGATGTGCTTGGCCTTGTACCGGCCGACCTCGTCCAGATAGGCGTTCACCTCGGCGTCGGTGGGGTAGTGGCCGCTGTTCTCGCCGTAGTACAGCTCAGCCAGCTGGTCGAACAGCTCGGTGTTCTCGTTGAGGGTGGTAAGCAGCTCCCGGGAGAGCATCTGGGTCCAGAGGGTGTGAATGACCCGGCTCTCGTCGCTGCCCGCCTGGACCACCATGTCGGCGTACTGCTTATCCACCTGGGTGGCCACCTTGGGGTCGGGGCTGAGGTTCTCCTGCCGGGCCAGCTCCCGCAGCATGCAGTGGAGGGCGGCGGCGTCCAGGGCGTTGTCCAGCATATACTGGCCGAAGGTGAGGTTATCGGACATCTCAGTGTCCCAGGGGAGGGTGGTCATCTGGCCGCCGAAGGGCTCCAGGTAGTCGCTGATGCTCCGCTGGAGCCAGTAGAGGTAGTCGTTGGCGGTAATCTCCGCCGTGCCCAGCTTGACCAGCACCTCCTCCCCCGCCACACCGGCGACGGCCAGCGCGGGGTCGGTGACCTGAGAGAGGTCCATAGGGGTGATGGAGTCGGAGCTGCCCGAGCCCGAACCGGAGGCGGAACCGGAGCCGGCAGAGCCGGAGGGCTTCGGACCGCAGCCGCTCAGGGCGGCGAGGGACAGAACAAGGGCAAGGGCCAGAGCCCCAAGACGTTTCCTGTTTTTCATAAAATGCTTCCTTTCTTTGCCGGAAAATCGTGAACAGCCCCTATCATACCACAAATCCAGAAGCGGGGCAAGCCCGGGGGAGGTGCTTTCCGCAGATTTTTGTGTGGGGGATGGGCTGTGCGGCCCCGCAGATTATTAAAAACCCTCCGTCCCCCGCAGGATAAGCCTTCCACCCTCCGGGGGGAAGGTGCCCCAGTGGGCACACTGGGGCGGATGAGGGGGCGGGGCGGGTAAGCAGTTCTTTTCGATGAGGGGCGCTAACCTCACCGCACCCTCATCCGTCACGGGCTTCGCCCGTGCCACCTTCCCCCTGAAAGGGGGAAGGCTTTTTGCGCGTACCTGGACGTGGTGGGACAGGCAAGGGCAGAGCCCTTGCCCTACATGACGTACCGTGCGGTTGCAATTGCCTTTATTGTATGGTAAACTGTTGAAAAAATGAGAGGAGCGACCGCTATGGCATTGTTTGGCAATTTATTCGGCAAAAAGCAGGGGCCGAAGGAGGCGCCTGCCTCCCATACGGGGCCCGGGGCGCTGGCGCCCTTCTTCCCTGACGGCCTGGACATGTCCGATTGGGACCAGGTGTTCTCCGCCTGTCTGGGCAAGATGTACACCGTGCAGAACCGGCTGGCCGAGCTGGTGAAGGACGAGCCCAATTGGTACGTGGACTTTGAGAAGGGCACCCTCACCCTGGGAAAATATGAGTTCCGGGTGCAGTTCCTGGGCAGTGAGTCCTATGTGTCCAACTCCTGGCTGTGGGGCTGGGAGAACGTGAACGGTTTCCCGGACAACCTGCTGGGTCAGGTCCACATTGCCCGGACCTACGGCCAGGCCTGGGGGCTGGAGCCTCTGATGTACGCCCAGTGCGAGCTGAACGACACCTTTAACGGACACAACTTCTCTATGGTGGTGTGCGGGGCTCTGGCGGAGGACCGGTGCTACTACCGCTGTCCCACCGGCGGGGACCAGGGGGCCGCCTTCGTGGCCCTGTGTGACATGCCCAAGGAGCTGTTCGCTCCGGTGGACGGCATCACCTTCATCAACAGCGTGAGCCAGTGCATCCAGCAGTTCTATCTGGACCACAAAATCTTTGTGGAGTCCTTCCTGCGCTGGAACAGGACCCCCTTTGACTGGAGTGGCGACACCCTCACCGCCCACTTCGACGCCGACGTGGCGGTGGAGTTCGAGCAGGCGGGGGAGAATTACCGGATCAAGAATCTGAGCCAGACGGTAAAACCGTAAAAGAGATGGCCGCCCTTGGGCGGCCAGTTTCTGTTCATGTCAGTATTTCTTTTATGTTTCCAGCGCCTCGGCGTAGTTCTCCACCACCTGCCGGGCGGCCCGGAGAGGGTCCTCCCCCTTGGCCAGGCGGAAGGAGAACCGGGGAACCTCCCCGGGCATGAGGAGCAGGCGCTTGGTATATTTCTCCTGGGCGCACAGGGCGGAGAAGGGCTCCAGGCGGAACTCGTCCAAGGTAAAAATCAGCCGGTCCCCCTTCTGTGCCAGGTCGTTAATGCGGCACTGGGCCGCCGCCGCCCGGAGAAGTGCCACCGAAATCAGGTTGTTCACCGGCCGGGGGGGCTCGCCGTAGCGGTCAATGAGCTCGTCCACCAGCTCGTCGGCCTCCTCCTCGCCGCGGATGGCGGCGATGCGGCGGTACAGGTCCATCCTCTGCTCCGGAGAGGGGACGTACCGATCGGGGATGGATGCGGACACGCTGAGGTTGGCGGCGCACTCGGTGCGGGTGGGCAGGGGCTGGCCCTGCTCCAGCAGGACGGCCTCCTCCAGCAGCTTCAGGTACATGTCATAGCCCACCGACAGCAGAAAGCCGCTCTGCTCCGGACCCAGCACGTTGCCCGCCCCCCGAATTTCCAGGTCCCGCATGGCGATTTTGAAGCCGGAGCCGAACTCGGCAAACTCCCGAATGGCCTCCAGCCGCTTGGAGGCCACTTCGCTGAGCACCTTCCCTTTCCGGTAGGTGAGGTAGGCGAAGGCCCGCCGGCTGGACCGGCCCACCCGGCCCCGGAGCTGGTGGAGCTGGGCCAGGCCCAGCTTGTCCGCGTCCTCCATGATGAGGGTGTTCACGTTGGGCAGGTCGATGCCCGTCTCGATGATGGTGGTGCACACCAGCACATTCAGCTCCCCGTCGGTCATCTGGGCCATCACGTCGTCGATGGCCTCCTGAGACATGCGGCCGTGGGCCACCCCTATGGCGGCGTCCTCCCCCAGCAGCATCTGGATGCGGGCGGCGCAGCGGTCGATGGTCTCCACCCGGTTGTGCAGGTAAAATACCTGCCCCCCACGCTCCAGCTCCCGGCGCATGGCATCGGCCAGGAGATTCCAGTCGTGCTCCAGCACGTAGGTCTGCACCGGCTGGCGGTCGGCGGGCGGCTCCTCCAGGGTGGACATGTCCCGGATGCCGGACAGGGCCATATTCAGCGTCCGGGGGATGGGAGTGGCGGACAGGGTGAGTACATCCACCTGCTTGAAATTCTCCTTCAGCTTCTCCTTGTGCTGCACGCCGAACCGCTGTTCCTCGTCCACCACAAGAAGGCCCAGGTCCTTGAAGCGCACGTCCTTGTTGAACAGCCGGTGGGTGCCGATGAGGATGTCCACCTCCCCGGCCTCCACCCGGCGCAGGGTCTCCTTCATCTGGGCGGGGGTGCGGAAGCGGGACACCACGTCGATGTTTACCGGGTACTTCTGGAAGCGGCGCAGGGCGTTGAGGTAGTGCTGCCGGGCCAGGACCGTGGTGGGCACCAGGATGGCGGTCTGCTTGCCGTCCAGCACGCACTTCATCATGGCCCGGAAGGCCACCTCCGTCTTGCCATAGCCCACGTCGCCGCAGAGGAGCCGGTCCATGGGGGTGGGGCGCTCCATGTCCAGCTTGATTTCCTGGATGCAGCGCAGCTGGTCGTCGGTCTCGGTGTATTCAAACTGTTCCTCAAATTCCCGCTGCCAGGGGGAGTCGGGGGCGAAGGCGTAGCCCGGCTGGCGCTGGCGCTGGGCGTAGAGCTCGATCAGCCCCTTGGCCAGGTCCTGCACTGCCTTTTTCGCCTTCCGCTTGGCCTTTTCCCACTCCTGGCCCCCCAGGCGGTTGAGTTTTCGGGTCTCGTTGGCGTCCTCACCGCCGCCGATATACTTGCTCACCAGGTCCAGCTGGGTGGCGGGGACGTAGAGCACGTCGGTGCCGGCGTAGGCGATTTTTACATAGTCCTGCTCCACCCCCTCCACCGGCATCTTTACCATGCCCACATAGCGGCCCACTCCGTGGTGCTCGTGGACCACCAGGTCGCCGGGGGTGAGGTCGGCGTAGGATTTCAGCTTCTGCCGGTTGGTGGCGTCCTTGGGCCGCCGGGGCTTTTTCCCTGCGGCCTTCTCCCCCTCGGTGAGGACAGCCAGTCTGCGCTCGGGGTACTCAAAGCCGCTGGACAGCCCCCCCACAGTAATCACTACCTGTCCGGGCTTGGGCAGCTCCCTGAGCTGGAAGTCCACCGCCGACTTGATTTTTTGTTCCCGAAGGAGGGTTTGCAGGTCGATAGCCCGCTGTTCGCCGGACACCAGCACCAGGGCGGCAAAGCCGCTGTTTTGATAGTGGGCCAGGTCCTGCACCGCCGTCTCCAGGCTGGCCAGGAAGGGGGGCAGCTGCTTGGCGGTGATGGAGAGCAGCTCCCTGGGGGGCGTGGGGTAGGAGGCGGTGGTGAAGGAGTCCAGATAGACCAGGGGGAAGTCCTCCAGCTTGCTGAGGAGCTGGGGGAAGGTGAGGGCCAGCTGGGTACAGGAGGGGTCCAGCTCCCCCTGCTCCAGCAGGGACTTTGCGTCCTCCTCCAGCTGCCACTGGTAGGACTTCGCCCGGTCCGCCGCCCGGGGAGCCTGGTCAAATATTACGCAGGCGTCGGGGGGCAGATAGTCTGCCGCCCCGGCCAGCTCCGGGTAGATCAGGGGGAGATACCGGTCAAGCGCGGGGAAGGTCCGCCCCTGGGCGATGGCCTCGCCGTCCTGCTCCAGGGTGGCGGCCAGCGTCTTATTCCCGTTTTGCAGGGCCTTGGCGGCCAGCTTTCTGATTTTTTTGCTCAGCTCCCCCATTCCGCCGGGGGCCAGCTGGGGCAGGACCTCGGCGGCGGGAAGGAGGAGGGCGGAAGTGACGTTTTCCGTCCGGCGCTGGGTGGCGGGGTCGAAGACCCCCATGGCGTCCACCTCGTCCCCGAAGAACTCCACCCGGACGGGGCTGTCCATGCCGGGGGAAAACACGTCCAGAATGCCCCCCCGCAGGGCAAACTGGCCCACTCCCTCCACCTGCTCGCACCGGACATACCCGGCGGCGGACAGGTCCTCGGCCAGCTCGTTCAGGTCGTAGACGCCGCCGATTTTCAGTTCCCGGCAGCAGTGCTCCAGGGTTTTCAGGGGAATGGTCCGCTGGAGCAGGCCCTCCACCGTGGCCACCAGGAGGGGGAGCTTCCCCCGGGCCAGCGCCCGCATCAGGGCCAGCCGCCTGTGCTCCCACTGGCGGGAGAGGGCGGCGGCGTTGTGGAAGGTGAAGTCCCGGGGGCCCAGCACCGGGACAGGGACCCCGGCGAAGGCGGCCAGGTCCCGGGCCAGCCGTGCGCCCTCGGTCTCATCGGCGCAGATTACCACCACCGGGCGCCCGGTAACCAGGCCGACGCCAGCGGCCATGTGGCAGCGGTGGATGGCCGCCGCCCCGGACAGGGCCGCGGGGGAGCGCCCCCCCTCCAGGGCGGAAAGGAGCTGTTGAAATTCCGGTATGCCGTTCAGGGCGGCGGTAAGCAGTTTCACAGGGAACACCTCATTTTCGACAAAACTGACAACGCGGCAACGCCCCTGCCCCCGTGAGGGGGAGGGGTAAATCTGGTATTTTCAGTATAACAGTATGGCCAGATTACGTCAATAGCGGGCAGGAAGATTTCTGGGCTGACAAAATAACAAAAACCGATTGACAAAATGCAGAGAAAAATGTACAATAAGACGAACGCAGAAATATATGTTGGTACTGCTTGTTATGCCACATATTCGCCAAGGAAGCCGGCAAGTGACCGCTTTCAGGATTAGTAAATGATATGAAGATGAATAACTGTATAAGACTTGTCGAATTTGGGAGTTTAATCGCAATACTGTTAGCGGCAGGGCTCTTTGGCCCGGAGGCGGGACATAATGTTGCGGTGATTGGCGCAGATGTGGCAATCGCAATACTGGCAGTTTTGTATGTCCGGAAAAAAGAAAAGAAGAAGGCGCTTTTTCTAGGTGGAGTTTGGACTCTGCTTAACATTGTTCTGCTTGTAAAATACCTCCTTCGGTAAGGAAACATCGAATGAAAACCTCCCCGATCCTTTGGAAAGGACCGGGGAGGTTTTATTCAGGTAATCTCGTAGTCCTGGCCGAACTGGAGCTCACCGAAGTTGATGCGGCTGCCCATGGGGGGGCGGCGGTCGTCGTCCTCGTCCTGGTAATCCTCCTCGTCGTCGGGGGGGAAGCCCTCGTCCTCCTCGATGGGCTGGCCGGGGGGGAATTCGGCGGTGTCAGACAGGTCACGGTCCGCCTCCTCTGCCGCCCGGGAACGGAGATTTTCGGCGGTGGCCGCCTCCATGGCCTGGGCCAGCAGGCGCTGGACGTTGTCGTCAATCTCGTCGGCCTTCTCCTGCACCGGGTCGGGGGCGGGCCTGGCGTCGGGGGGGCACAGCCCCTCCAGCTGAGCCAGATACTCCGCCTCCTGCATGTGGAGGGCGCGGACCTTCTCCACAAAGGCGGCGGTCTGCTCCTGGGCCTTCTTCAGGCGGTACTCCTCAGCCTCCAGCTCGTGGGACAGCTCGGCCCGGCGGGTGACCACGTCCTTCTCCGTCTGGGCCAGGAGCTCGTCCTTCTTCCGCTCGGCCTCCTTCACCAGGTCGTCGGCCATCCGCTGGGCGGCCAGCAGGGCCTTGCGCATGGCCTCCTCGGTGGAGCGGTATTCCTCCACCTTGTCCACCAGCACCTTCATCTTGTTTTTCAACACCGCGTTTTCGTTGAACAGCGCGGAGTAGTCCCCGGTGAGAATGTCCAGAAATTCATCCACCTGGGCCATGTTATAGCCGCCGAAGGACGCCTTCTGAAAGGCGCGCTCGGATACTTCCTGTGGTGTGAGCATAGTAATCCCCCAAATAATCTATGTCGGGGCGGTCTCAGCCGCCATTGCGCACGGGCATATTTTTCTTTAAAAATACAGCCCGTTGTTCTCCAGCTCATCGATCAGGTCGCCCAGGATGTCCACGTTGTAGGGGGTGATGATGTAGGTGGAGATGGCCACCTTTTTGATCTTGCCCTCGTTGGCGTAGGACACCCCGGCCAGGAAATCCAGCAGGCGGCGGGCGATCTCGCCGTTGGTGGACTCCAGGTTGAGCACCACCGTGCGCTTCTCCCGCAGGTGGTCGGCGATGGAGGAGGCGTCCTCAAACCGCTCGGGCTTCACCAGCACCACCTGGAGCTGGGTGGCGGCCCGGATGTTGACCACCTTGTTGGAGCGGCGGTCGTCGTCGCTGGAGGGGGCGCTGTAGCTGTTATAGCCGCTGCTGTAGCCGTCCCGGTCCCGATCCCGGGCGGGGCGCTCGGAGGTCCGCTCCCGGCGCTCTACAGGGCGGGGGGAGACATCGAAATCATCATAGTCATCCTCGTCTTCGTCCTCGTAAGGGTGAGCCAGCCGCTTGAACTCATCAAAAATACCCATCAATCAAGTCCTCATTTCTCAAAAATATAATCTGAAACTGTGGGCGTCCCGCAGTCAGCGGGCGGGGCCCGCCGGGTAGGGGCGGGGCCCAAAGAGGGCGGTACCCACCCGGACAAGGGTGGCTCCCTCGGCGATGGCGTCCTCATAGTCGCCGCTCATGCCCATAGATAGACAGTCCACAACACTATAATTATCCGACATTTTCCCAATTATGTCAACAAGAAAATGGCGCATTTGGGCAAAATATTTTCGATTCCCGCCGGAAACCGTTGATACGGGCGGAATTGCCATCAATCCCCGCAGCCGGACATGGGGGCAGCCCAGGGCCAGTTCGGCCAGGGCGGGCAGGTCCTCCGGGGTGATGCCCCCCTTGCTCTCCTCCCGGGCCACGTTGACCTCCAGGAGAATATCCTGAACAATGCCCAGCTTGTCCGCCTGGCTGTCGATGGCCCGGAGCAGCCGCTCCGAGTCCACCGAGTGGATCAGGGCCGCCCTGCCCACCACATAGCGTACCTTGTTGGTCTGGAGGTGGCCGATGAAATGGACCTCCGCCCCGGCGTAGGCGTCTGCCTCCAGGTGGGCGGTGAGCTCCTGCACCCGGTTTTCCCCGCATACCCGGATGCCTGCGGCGATGGCGGCGCGGATGGCGGCGTCTGACTGGGTCTTGGTGGCGGCGCAGAGGGTGACCCCGGCGGGGTCGCGCCCCGCCGCCTTGGCGGCGGCGGCAAGCTTCTGCTGAACCGCTTGGATGTTTTGGGTCAGGTCCATAATGATTCCTTCTCTCTATGTTTTGGGAATGGCCTTCCCCCTTCCAGGGGGAAGGTGGCACGGCCGGAGGCCGTGACGGATGAGGGTGCGGTGAGGTTAGCGCCTCTTACCGCAAGAACTGCTTGCCCGCCCCGCCCCCTCATCCGCCCCCTTCGGGGGCACCTTCCCCCCGGAGGGTGGAAGGCTTGTCCTGCGGGGGACAGGGGGGGAGGCTTTTACCCCTCCAGCAGCAGGCCATCCTGGAGGCCGGTGGCGGCGGTGATGATGGTGTCGCCGTCCCGCAGGACCTTGCGGCCGCTGCCCACCGGGCGGACCACGTAGTAGTTCTCCCCCTCGTGGACGATCTCCACCCTCCGCTGCTCGCTGCGGCCGTTGGCCAGGGCGTATACCACCAGCCTGTTTTCCCCGGCGGCGGAGGCGCCCTCCTCCGGGGCCGGCTGGATCAGGTGCAGGGCCTCCTTGGGGATGCGCAGGCCGGACCAGCTCTCAAAAATGAGCTCCACCGTCTGGTGGCGCAGCAGGGTGGTGAGGGTCAGATACCGGTTGGAGGAGAAGACAACCAGGGTCCGCTCCCCCTCGGTGGGGCCGATGCGGTCCACGTTCATGTCCACGTCCCGGTTCAGCTCGCCGGTGAAGCGGAGGGTGGCGGTGTCCCCTTCCTCCAGCCGGGCGGCGGCCGACTTGGGCAGGTTGGCGGCGAAATACCAGGTGTCGGAGGTAATCAGCTTGCCCATGGCCCCGCTGTCCTCTCCGGCGGGGCTGTTAATCAGCTCCTGGAGGGAGGTGGGGGTGAGCTGGTAGACCGTCTCCGGGGTGAGGCGGGACTCGTAGCCGTCCACCAGGCCGGAGAACACCCCGGGCACCGGGGCGGACACCCGAACGGTGGCCAGGGCGGACTGCCGGGTGAGGACAGCCAGCTCCTCCTTCAGCTGGCGCAGCCGGGCGGTCAGGTCGCCGGAGGCGAGGCCCTCGCCGTAGGTGTAGCCCCGCTTTAATACGCTGCTTTTCACCCCCATCACCTGGTCCCGGAGCTGGGTGTAGTCCCCCCGGGCGTAGGAGGAGCGCAGGTCCACCACCGCCTGGAGGATGTCCTCGTCCAGCCGGGCGGCGGAGTCCACGCTGTTCTCCCGGCCGGTGACGTACTCCAGCAGCTCGATCTCCATTTCCAGCTCCTCAATCTGGGCCTGGCTGGCCTGGGCCTGGGTGTTCTGATAGACAAGGGCCACCTGCTGGCCCTTGCCCACCTTCTCCCCCTCCGCCCGGGTGACCTCCAGAATGCCGTTCTGGGCGGGGAGCAGCAGGGTCTCCCGCACCACCAGCCCCTCCGCCGTTACGCTGTCGTGGGCGGTGTAGGCGTATACCTGGGTGGTGCGGTAGGGCTCGTTGAGGGCGTTGAAGGTGTAGTAGGCGAAGTAGAGGCACACGACCGCCGCCATGGCCAGGATGACAAAGGTAATCAGGGGCTTTCCTTGCTTCATAGGGTTCTCTCTTTCTGGGGAGGGGAGGCTATCCCTCCTCCCCCCCGTCAGTCAGCGGAATCGGTCGCTCGGGGACGATGGTGGAGATGGCGTGCTTGTAGATGATCTGCTGCTTGCCGTCGCTGCTCAGAACCACGGTGAAGGCGTCGAAGCCGGTGATGCAGCCCCGCATCTGAAAGCCGTTCATCAGAAACATGGTAACGCTCCGCCGCTCCCGGCGGGCCTGGGTGAGGAAAATGTCCTGGAGGTTGTTGGTCTTTGTCATTATGTAGCACACTCCTTATTTCTTTCACGCAGGGACAGGCCCTGCGGGTGCCACTATGATATACCAAATTCTTCCAGAAATGCTGTCGAACGCTGTAACACGTCCGCAAAATCCGGCTCAGGGCCCCAAAAAATGGGCCGGGCCTGGGGATTGCGGCGAAACCAGGTGCGCTGGCGCTTGGAATACTGCCGGGACCGCAGCTTGATCTCCTCTGCGGCGGCGGCGGTATCCCCTCCGGTGCGGAGGGCGGCGGCCATCTCCTTGTAGCCGATGGCCTGCATGGCGGTGCACCGCTCCGGCACGCCGCTGCGGAGCAGGGCCCGGACCTCCTCCGCCAGGCCGGCGGCCATCATCCGATCCACCCGGCGGTTGATGCGCTCCCACATGTCCTCCCGGCGCTGGAAGTCCAGGGTGAGGGTGAGGGCTCTGTAACGGAGCGGGAGGGCTTTTGTCTCTTCGTTGTGCCGGGTGATGGTCTTCCCGGTGGTCAGCCACACCTCCAGGGCCCGGACGATCCGCTTGGCGTCGTTGGGATGGAGCCGGGCGGCGGACTCCGGGTCCACGCCGGACAACTCCTTTAGCAGGGCCTCGCCCCCCTCCCGGGCGTACCGCTCCTCCAGCTCTGCGCGCAGGGGGCTGGCTCCGTCGAAGGCGGCGAAGGTGCGGCCCGAGAGCAGGGAGTCAATATACAGCCCCGTCCCCCCCGCCAGAATGGGCAGCCTGCCCCGAGCGAGCACGCTGTCCACCGCCGCCGCCGCCATGTCCACGTAGCGGGCCACGGAAAAGTCCTCCTCCGGGTCGGCCACGTCGATCATGTGGTGGGGGATGCCCTGCATCTCGCCGGGGGTGGGCTTGGCGGTGCCGATGTCCATGCGGCGGTAAATCTGCATGGAATCGGCGGATACCACCTCGCCGTTGTGGGCCTTGGCCAGTTCCACCGCCAGCGCCGTCTTGCCCGAGGCCGTGGGGCCGGTGATGACAAGTATTTTGGGGGGCACGGGAATCGCCTCCTTGCGAACAGGGTCGAAATGGGATAGGGGAATAAAAACTGTCTATTACACTTGTCTGATAAATTCAGGAAACCTGCCGCATGTAGGGCAGGGGCTCTGCCCTTGCCTCATCTGGCTCCCCCCTTGTGGGGGAGCTCCCGGCGAAGCCGGGTGAGGGGGGCTCAGGGATGCACCAAAGCCTCCCCCACCGGAGGGTGGAAGGTTTGCTCTGCGGGGGACGGAGGGCATTTTATCCCCTTACGGGGATAGGCAGGGGTAGAACCCCTGCCCTACATGGCGTACTGGCCGGAATTTGGGCGTGTCCTTATGTAGGGGCGGACATTGTCCGCCCGCGGGCGCACACTGTGCGCCCCTACAGAGTGTACCAATTCATGTGATTGCGTTAAAATACGCAGTAGGACACTCCCCGGAATTTCCAGTGGCGTTGTTGAACTATGATACAATAACCCGCCCGGAGTATGCAAGAGATACGGAGAAATTTCCCCGTCAGTTTTTCTTCCGCTTATAGGGCCTGGGCTCGTCGGTGAGGCCCAGCAGGTAGTCGGCGGAGACGTTGTAGTGCTCACAAATAAGGGATAGCTTTTCCAGCGTTGTAGACGCGGTGCCGCGCTCCAATTCGCTGACCTGGCTTTTTCCGACGCCGAGGAGCCGCCCCAGGTCCTCTTGCTTCTCGTTGTGGGCCTTTCTGGCAGCGCGTAGCCGCTGCCCAAAAATTTCAGTAGAAAACATTTTTCACCCCTCGACAGTTCGATTATATTGTATTATAATACACCCAAAAGATTCGATAAAATCGGAATTGAGGAGGCGCGGGCATGGACAGACTTCTCTTTGAAATTTACAACGACACCTATAATATTACCCCAAAATATGATTTAGGAGAGGCAGAATTAAACAAAAAGCTGAGCGCAAAGTGGGAGGAAGTGCAAAAGGCCCTTGGGAGCGAATTTCTGGACAGTCTGCTGTCCCTGGACGGGGAGCGAATCGACCGGGAGGGCTTTTACTGCTACCGCGAGGGCTTCCGCCTGGGGGTGAGCCTCATGCTGGAGGCCCTCACATCGGCCACTGCGTAACAGCGTTGTAAGCCGCCCGGGCCAGCTCCAGAAAGCGGTCCATCCGGGGGAAAAATTCCTTCTCCACCTGCCGCTCCTCCCGGGCCCGCTCATCCTCGGTGGCGAAACCCGCGATATACTCCCGGCTGCCCAGATACCAGCCCCCGCCGTCGCCGCTGAGGCCGTTGACCGCGGCGGCGGTGGTGACAGTGATCAGATGGGGCCCTCCGCCCGGGCCGGGGCGGACCTCCACCTTGTCCTCCGGACAGGCCAGCAGGGCATTGCGCAGCTCCAGACTGCCCAGCACCAGCTTGGTAAAGGGGATGTTTTCTGTGCGGATCAGCCGCTTTTTGGTGACCTCGGGACAGCCGAAGTCGGTGGAGTAGCCGGCGATGCCGGACACCGATTTCAGCACCGTGTTCACCCCGCCGGACAGGGCCTTTTCCGCCCCGATGGTCAGCTCATAGGGCTTGGCCAGCGTGACGGGCACCCGGGCCCGGACGTAAGAGAAGGTACCGCTCCGCCCGCCGGTCACCATGGACAGGTCCACCGCCAGGGGCCGGTCCTTCCAGGTGAGGATTAACAGACCGTCGTCCGCCTCGCCCGCCAGAAACTGCCCGCCCCGGGCCTTGTGGTACTGATAGAGAGATTCATTCCAGGACATAGAGGACCTCCTTTCAATCCGGGCCCCCATGCGGGGGGCAAATGTTTTTTGTGAACAGAGCCGCATGTAGGGCAAGGGTTCTACCCTTGCCTTTTCTGACACGTACAGGTACGCGCCCAAAGCCTTCCCCCTTCCAGGGGGAAGGTGGCACGGGCGAAGCCCGTGACGGATGAGGGTGCGCGGCAGGTTTTTGCCTCTTACCGTAAGAACTGCTTGCCCGCCCCGCCCCCTCATCCGCCCCCTTCGGGGGCACCTTCCCCCCGGAGGGTGGAAGGCTTTCCCTGCGGGGGCTTTTTTATGCCCGCTTGAACTGCTTTTCCAGCTCCCTGCGGGTCAGTGTGACGGCAACCGGCCGGCCGTGGGGGCAGTATTTCACCTGCCCGGACATGACGGCGGCGGCCACCCGCTCCAGCTCCTGGGGGGCGCTGTGCCAGCCCCCCTTGATGGCCGCCTTGCAGGCCATGGTGTGGAGCAGCTCGTCCCGGGCGGCGGCGGGGTCGGCGCTGCCGGTGGTGAGCAGACGCTGGGCCAGCTCCTCCAGGGCGGCGGGGATGTCCGCCGGGTCCACGTCAAAGGGGGCCTGACGCACCGCAAGGTCTGCCCCCAGCTCGTCCACCTCAAAGCCGAATTTCTCCAGCAGCGCCCGGTGGGCCAGCAGCACCTCCCGCTGGGCCGGGGGCAGGCGGCAGACGGCCGGGGTGAGCAGGGTCTGGGCCATGGGGTCGTAGCCCTCCGCCTTCATCCGGTCGAAGTTCATCCGCTCGTGGGCGGCGTGCTTGTCAATGAGGTAGACCGTGTCCCCCCGTTCCACAATGATATAGGTGTTAAGGACCTCCCCCGCCAGCCGCCAGGGAAGCTCCTCCGTCCCCGCCGCAGCGGGCACAGGCTCCTTTTGAAAGGAGCTGTCAGCCGTAGGCTGACTGAGGATTGATTTCGCCGCAGGCGAAATGTGCGGAGCACACACAGGCTCGGAAACCTTGTTTACATCGTATGTTTCGCTGCGCGAAACGCAATCCTCCGCCCCAGCCTGCGGGCTGGGGCACCTCCTTTCCAAAGGAGGCTTTGGCCGCTGCGGCGGGACAGGGGCAGGGGGCGAATAGGTGCTGTCATGGACCCGGACCACGGTGGGGATGGAGGGCTGTGTGGGACCCGACCACCTGGGCGGGTCAACCGGCGAGGGCTTATGCGGTTTGAAGGAGGATGCCCCGCCAGGGTGGTCGGGGCCCACATTTATCCGCAGCTGATTCTCTGCCACCGTATCCTGCTTCCGCACGCCGGGGATTTCCACGTTTTTCAGCACCGCCTGGGGGTGGGATTGGTCCGCCTCCAGAGCGGACAGGACGGCGTGATACACCGCCGAGAACACCGCCCGCTCCCCGCCGAATTTTACCTCCGTCTTGGCGGGGTGGACGTTTACGTCCACAGCGTTGAGCTTTGTGCGCAGATGAAGGACACAGCCGGGAAACTTGCCCACCATCTTCTGGTTTTTATAGGCCTCCTCCAGGGCGGCGGTCATCAGGGGGGATTTTACCTGCCGGCCGTTGACAAAGAAGAACTGCCAGCTCCGGCTGGCCCGGCAGCAGGCGGGCATGGAGGCGAAGCCCTCCACCGACATGTCCTCCCCGGCAGATTTGACTTCCCGGAAGCCCAGGGCCAGCTCCCGGCCCAGCACGGCGTAGACGGCGCTTTTCAGCTGCCCGTCTCCGGGGGTAAGCAGCTCCTGCTTGCCGTCCCGGATGAACTTTACACTCACCTCCGGGTGGGACAGGGCCACTCTTTGAACAACAGCGAAAACGGCGGCCCCCTCGGCGGCGTCTTTTTTCATAAATTTCAGCCGGGCGGGGGTGTTAAAGAACAGGTCCCGCACCACCAGGGTGGTGCCCAGGGGACAGCCCGCCTCGTCCAGTTCGCCGGGGACGCCCCCCTCCAGGGCCAGAGAGGCCCCCAGGTCCGCCTCCGCCGTCCGGGTGAGTACCTCGATCCGGGAGACGGCGGAGATGGCGGCCAGGGCCTCCCCCCGGAAGCCCAGGGTGCCGATGGCCTCCAGGTCGTACTCGGTGCGCAGCTTGCTGGTGGCGTGGCGGAGGAAGGCGGTTTTCAGCTCAGAGGCCGGGATGCCTCTGCCGTCGTCCGTCACCCGGAGGAAGGTCAGCCCGCCGTGGCTGATCTCCACCGTCACCGTGGAGGCCCCGGCGTCGATGGCGTTCTCCATCAGCTCCTTGGCCACGCTGGCTGGCCGCTCCACCACCTCGCCGGCGGCAATCAGGTCGGCCACATGGGGGTCTAATACTTGAATGTTTGGCATAAATGTGCTCGCTTTCCTTATGTTTACTCCCTCAGTCAGCCTGCGGCTGACAGCTCCCTCAGAGAGGGAGCCTCGCAGGTCCTGCAACAGAAGCCTCCCTCTCTGAGGGAGGTGGCACGGCGTAAGCCGTGACGGAGGGAGTCAATGCTCCAGGCTTCTGGGGTCCACCCAGGCCTGCCCGGGCCGGTCCCGGTCCAGAAAGATTTTCGCGGTTGAACCCGCTGGCTCGTCCCACAGGAAGGTGCTGCGGGCGGTGTAGGTCCGGCCCTCGTAGCGGTATTCGCACAGGACGGTCCAGGGGTGGCGCTGGTTTCCATAGCTGACGGAGGGGTGGTGTGTCACCCTGACCACCCGCCCCTGTACCGGGAAGCCGCTGCACCGCAGCCACTCCCGCCGCCGGCCCTGAAACTGGGCAATCAGCATACAGGGCATGGCGGCGAACAGCAGCAGCAGCCCGGTCACCCCCAGCGTCCAGGGCTCGCCGCTGCGCATGGGGATGGCAATGACATACACCAGCCAGAAAATCAGCATGAAGAAAACGGCCAGCGCGGACAGCACGATGGTGACAATCTCCAGCCGGCTGGCCGGGCGGCGCAGGTTCATAAAGTAGTGGGTGTGGAGGTGCATATCAGTACCCCTCACTGACCACCGACCATGCGCCGTTTTTCCGCTCCAAGCTGATGGTCCGGTCCGGGTCCACCTTCACGCCCCCCTTGGAGCAGGACACCTGAAAGGCAATTTCCCCCTGCCGGGGCTCAATCTCGGTGAGGGAATGGACCTCAAAGACGGTGCCCAGGTAGTAGTCATAAGCGGCGTCCATAGCGCCGGCTCTGTCCTCCTCGGTGAGCGGGGCGGGCTCCTCCGGCACGGAGGCGTCGGGCTGGGAGATGTCCGGCTCCGGCGCACCGGGCACTGACCGGTCGGGCTCCGCCGGAGAGGCGGAGGTCCCTGGCGCGGAGGAGGAGGCCTCCGGGGCCGCCTCCTTGGGCCCGCAGGCGGCGAGGAGCAGACAGAGGGCCAGAAGCGGGAGAAGATATTTTGTGTGTCTCATGGTTAACTCCTTTCGTCCCGCCCGCAGGCGGCTAAGCCTCCCTCTTTGAGGGAGGTGGCATGGGCGAAGCCCATGACGGAGGGAGTGCGTCAAAGAAAGACTCCCTCAGTCAGCCTGCGGCTGACAGCTCCCTCAGAGAGGGAGCCTATCCCCCGTTCAAATCCTGTTTCAGCTCGGCCAGCAGGTTCAGCGCCTCGATGGGGGAGAGGATGTTCACGTCGGTCATGCGCAGCTTTTTCAGAACGGTCTCGCCGCCGATGTCCCCCAGGGACACCTGGCCTGTAGGGGCCGACGACTCGGCGGCCCGCACAGAGCCGGACGGCGCGCCGGGGTCGTCGCGCCCTACACCCGATTCTAGCTCCTCCAGAATCTCCCGGGCCCGTTTCACTACCCGGTCGGGCACCCCGGCCAGCTTGGCCACCTCCACGCCGTAGCTCTGGTCGGCGCCCCCACGGACAATCTTCCGCAGGAAAATCACGTCGCCCCCCCGCTTTTTGGCGGCGATGTTGTAGTTCTTCACGCCGGGAATCTCCCCCTCCAGGGCGGTGAGCTCGTGGTAGTGGGTGGCGAAGAGGGTCTTGGCCCCCAGCCGCTTTTTGTCGGCGCAGTGCTCCAGCACCGCCCGGGCGATGGCCATGCCGTCGTAGGTGGAGGTGCCCCGGCCAATCTCGTCCAGAATGAGCAGGGATTTGCGGGTGGCGTGGGTGAGCAGGGCGGCCACCTCGGTCATCTCCACCATAAAGGTGGACTGGCCGGAGGCCAAATCGTCGCTGGCCCCGATACGGGTGAACACCCGGTCCACCACCCCGATGCGGGCGGAGCGGGCGGGGACAAAGGAGCCCATCTGGGCCATGAGGACGATGAGGGCCACCTGGCGCATGTAGGTGGACTTGCCCGCCATGTTGGGGCCGGTGATGATGGCGGCCATGTCGTCCCCGCCGTCCATGTGGGTGTCGTTGGGGACGAAGGGGGCCCCCTTGAGCATCTTCTCCACCACCGGGTGGCGGCCCTCCACAATGGTGAGCGTGTCGGAATTGTCCACCTGGGGCATACAGTAGCCGCCGGCGGCGGCCACCGCCGCGAAGGACTGGAGGACGTCCACCTGAGCCAGGGCGGCGGCGGTCCGCTGGATACGGTCCACCTGCTGGCAGACGGCCTCCTTTAATTCGCAAAAGAGCTGGTACTCCAGGGCGGTCACCTGGTCCTGGGCGGAGAGGATGGCGTGCTCCAGCTCCTTCAGCTCAGGGGAAATGTACCGCTCGGCGTTTACCGTGGTCTGTTTCCGGGTCCAGTGGTCGGGAACCAGCCCGGTCTGGGACTTGGCCACCTCGATATAGTAGCCAAACACCTTGTTAGAGGTGATTTTCATGTTTTTGATGCCGGTCTGCTCCTTGGTTTTCACCTCCATGTCGATGATGTGGCCGTTGGCGTTGGTGAGCAGGGAGCGCAGCTCGTCCACCTTGGCGTTGTAGCCCGGGCGGATAAAATCCCCCTCCCGCACGGAGAAGGGCAGGGGCTTCTCGTCCTCGTCCCGGAGGGCGCTGTCCAGCATAGCGCGCAGCTCAGGCAGGTCGTCCAGCTGCCCCAGCAGCTCCTGCAGGAGGGGGGAGGGGCAGTGAGAGAGGAGGTCCCGGATATGGGGCAGCCTGCCCAGCCCGGCGGACAGGGCGGCCAGGTCCCGGCTGCCGGCGGAGCCGTAGACCACTCGTCCGGCCAGCCGCTCCAGGTCGGTGACCTCCCGGAGGGCCAAAGATAACTCCTCCCGGGTGATGGCGTCCTCCACCAGGTCGGCCACCCCCTGCTGCCGCCGGGCAATCTGCACCGGGGAGAGCAGGGGCCGCTCCAGCCAGCCCCGGAGCAGCCGCCCGCCCATGGCGGTTTTGGTCTTGTCCAGCACCCACAGCAGAGAGCCCCGCTTCTCCTTGCCCCGCATGGTGGCGGTGAGCTCCAGGGTCTGCCGGGCGGTGAGGTCCAGCTCCATAAACTGGCCGGCGGTGTAGTAGGTGAGGGCGGAGATGTGGCTCAGGTCGGTCTTTTGGGTCTCGTAGAGGTAGGCCAGCAGGCCTCCGGCTGCCTGAATAGCGGCCTCGTCCTGAGGCGGGATGTCCGCCAGGCCGCTCTGGAACTGCTTCTCCGCCAGCGGCTTCGCCGCCCCCATGCGGAACCGGGCCTCGCCGCCGTTTTCGCACAGGCAGTCCAGCCGGTCCTTGAGAAAGGGGACCAGACCGTCGGTGTTCCAGGCCCCCGAGGACAGCACCGCTTCGGCGGGATGGAACCGGCCCAGCTCGTTCTGGAGGTGGCCCAGCCCCTCCGCCCCGGCGGGGAAGGAGGAGGAATACACCTCCCCGGTGGAGATATCGCACAGGCACAGGCCGTAAGCCGCGGAGTCGGCGTAGATGGCGCAGATGTAGTTGTTTTTGCTGTCCTCCAGCATGGAGGAGGCGATCACCGTCCCCGGCGTCACCACCCGGATGATGTCCCGGTCCACCAGCCCCTTGGCCTGGGCCGGGTCCTCGGTTTGCTCGCAGATGGCGATTTTATAGCCCTTGGCGATGAGCCGGGCGATGTAGCTGTCGGCGGAGTGGTAGGGCACCCCGCACATAGGGGTGCGTTGATCCGCCGGCTTGTTCCGGTCCCGGGTGGTGAGGGTGAGGTCCAGCTCCTTGGATACCAGCTTGGCATCCTCGTTGAACATCTCGTAAAAGTCCCCCAGCCGGAAAAACAGAATAGAATCCGGGTTCTGGGCCTTGATGTCCAGATATTGCTGCATCATGGGGGTAAGCTCCGCCATGGGGGTCTACCTTCTTTCTCTCTCTGTGCGCCGCCTGCTGCGGCACATTTACAATAACATTAGCATTTTCATTTACTTTACCATTTACTTTATAGGTGCGATAATTGCACGAAAACGTGCAACTAAGGAGCCAAATTATTCCAATTCCCCAAACAGCGACCACTTGTTGGCCCCGGTGATCTTCACGTCCCTAAACTGGCCCAGGGCGGAGGGGTCCCCCACCACCCGGACCAGGCGGTTGCCGGGGGTGCGGGCGGTGAGGTCGTATCGGGTATCGTCGGACAGGCCGTCCAGCAGGCAGCGGACGGTTTTCCCCACATAGGCGGCGTGCTTTTCCTCGGAGATCCGGTCCTGAAGGGCGGTGAGGCGGTTGAAGTTGGCCAGCTTCTCCTCCCGGGGCATGGGGTCGTCCATCTCCGCCGCCGGGGTTCCGGGGCGGGGGGAGAAAATAAAGGTGAACAGGGCGTCGAAGCGGACCTCCTCCAGCACACCCAGGGTGTCCTCAAACTCCGCCGTTGTCTCCCCGGGGAAGCCCACAATAATGTCGGAGGTAAGGGTAATATCGGGAATCAGGGCCTTGAGGGCCTTTATTTTTTCCAGATACTCCGCCCGGGTGTGGCGGCGGTTCATCACCCTTAAAATCCGGTCGTTCCCCGCCTGGAAGGGCAAATGGAGCACCGGGGCCACCTTTTTGCACCGGGCCATGGTCTCAAAGAGCTTTTGGGTGGCGTCCTTGGGGTGGGAGGTCATAAAGCGGATGAGGAAGTCCCCGGGGATGGCGTTCACCTGCTCCAGCAGGTCGGAAAAGTCGACGGGCTCGGCCAGGTCCCTGCCGTAGGAGTTGACGTTCTGGCCCAGGAGGGTGATATCCTTGTACCCCTCCTCCACCAGCCGGCGCACCTCGGCCAGAATATCCGACCGCTGCCGGGACCGCTCCCGGCCCCGGACGTAGGGGACGATGCAGTAGGAGCAGAAATTGTTGCAGCCGTACATGACGGATACCCAGGCCTTGATATTGTCCTGCCGTACCACCGGGATGCCCTCGGCGATGGAGCCGGCCTCGTCCTCCACCGAGAAGGTTCGGCCCCGCCGGGTGAGAAGGCCGTGGACCATCTCGGGGAACTTCCAAAGGGCGTGGGGGCCAAAGACCAGGTCCACATGGCGGTAGGACTCCCGCAGCTTTTTCGCCACATGGGGCTGCTGGGCCATGCAGCCGCACAGACAGATGAGGGTGTCCGGGTGCCGGCGCTTCACGTGGACCAGGGCGCCCACGTTGCCGAAGACCCGCTGCTCGGCGTGCTCCCGGATGGCGCAGGTGTTGATGACGATAATCCGGGCCTGCTCCTCGCTGTCGGTGAAGCCGAAGCCCATCTTTTCCAGATAGCCCCGGATGCGCTCGGAGTCGGCCTCGTTCTGCTGGCAGCCGTAGGTGTCCACAAAGGCCAGGGGCTGCCCCTCCGGCCACCGGGCGGTGAGCTCCGCCACGGATCGGCAGAAGGCAAGCTGCTGTTCCACGTCGGCGGGGGAAATCAGGGTGGTGCGTTCCATAAAAACCTCCAGAGAGCACGAATTTAACCTATACATTATACTATCTTTTCCGGCAAAAGACAAGGGTGACATATCCGTCTGCCGCCCCTCATAAGCTGATTGTGACAGCTTACACAGGATAAGGAGTGGTACTTATGGAAAACAAGGTGGGACGGGCCCTGCGCCGGGGGGTGGCGCTGGGGCTGGTGCTGGCGGCGGCCTGGGGGGTGAGCCTGATGGCCGACTTGGGGGCTGTGGGGGACGGTCTGGCCGGCCTGGGGGAGGAGCCCGCCCTGGCGGTGACCCTGATGGCCGCCCAGCTGGGGGAGCTCCCCGGCGGGGCGAGGGGCCTCACTGGCTGGCGGCGTTTGCTGCTGGAGGCCTCCCCTCTGCTGGAGCAGGGGGAGGGGGCGGTGCTGGAGCTGGGGGCCGGCGGGGGCGGCGGCGCGCCCGCCGGGGGGGAGGACCCGGACCCGGAGGACGGGGAGGAGGACATGGACCAGCCCAACCTCCAGCCGCCGGACAGCGGCGACGGCATTGTGGAGATGACCGGCCAGGGCAAGGAGGGCAGCCTGTACCTCCGGGACGGCGGGGTGTATGTGTACAACCGCACCGACCGGGAGCTGGACGCCTCCCTCCTCCGGGAGGGGACGGTGGATGTGCCCCTGGGGGAGGGGCCCCACATCCTGATTGTCCACACCCACGGCAGCGAGGCCTACTCCATGACCGACGGGGACGTCTATGAGGAGAGCGACCCCTACCGCACCACCGACTGCGCCCACAACGTGGTCCGGGTGGGGGAGGAGATGGCCACCGTCTTCCGGGCCTACGGCTTTCAGGTGATCCATGACACCACCCTGTGCGACTACCCCGCCTACAACGGGGCTTACGACCGCTCCAAGGCGGTGGTGGAGCAGTGGCTGGAGCGGTATCCCTCCATCCGGGTGGTGCTGGACGTCCACCGGGACGCCCTGGTGGGCGGCGATGGGGAAATTTATAAAATGGTGTCCACCGAGGCGGGAGAGAAGGTGGCCCAGGTGATGATGGTGCTGGGCACCGACGCCGGCGGGGCCGAGCATCCCCGGTGGAAGGACAATATGGCCTTCGCGCTGAAGCTCCAACGAAACCTGGTGAAGGGCTATACCAGCCTGGCCCGGCCCACCGTCCTGCGCAAGAGCCGGTATAACCAGCAGCTGTGCCCGGGGTCCATTCTGGTGGAGGTGGGAGGACACGGAAATTCCCTCAGTGAGGCCATCGCCGGGGGCCGGCTGTGGGCGGATAACGTGGCCAGGACCCTGTTGGAGATGAAGGGATGAAAAAGCCCGCCGGGACCTTAATCCCGGCGGGCATGTCTTTGGGCAGGCGTTTATGCGGGGGGCGGCCTCTTATGCTTCTGGCATATAGCTGTTGCGGAGAATAAAAGCCCAGTCGCTTTTTGCATACAGAAAGCGGATGATGTGGACCATAGCCGTTTGGGGGGATACGGTATAAAAGGCGAGGTGATTTTTTATCCGGATAAATCGGATGCCCCAGGAGGCCAATACTATGTCATCGACCAGCCGGTACCGCTCCGGCATATGGGCCAGGCTGCTGACCGCCAGATCGACTGCATCCATCAGAGCGTCGGCGGCCACGGGGTTCTGGAGGGAGAACTCAATATAGTCCACCGCCTGGTTCATATCGTGGTCCGCCTCGTCCGTAATGTGAATGTTATAGTTCATCGTCCCCTGCGGCTCCTTAATTCGGCCATCGCTTCCGAGAAGGGGCGTGTCCGGCCCTCGGCCACATCGTCAAGGCCCTTTTTCAGGAGGGTGTAAAGCTCAAAGCGGCTGGTTAGCTGTTCATAGGTCTCAATACTCATTACAGCCAGATCGCCGCGGCCGTTTTTGGTGATAAATACCGGCTCGGCGTGGTCGTGGCAGAAGGTGGATATCTCGTTGTAGCTGTTGCGCAGGTCTGCGCTGGAGCGAATATGGGGCATAATAGCACCTCCTTTGATACATAAATTATACTCGAATTTCTTTATATAGTCAAGGTGAACTGCAAAATCCCCCGGAGCCTTGCTCCGAGGGATTTATTCAGCCTGTCAAAAAACCTCCGCCCCCGCAGGGCTGACTCCCCCTAACAGGGGGAGATGCCGGCGAAGCCGACAGAGGGGGGCAGGCTCCTTTTCCCCGCAAGGGGGACGCCGCATCCGTAAGGCGGCAAAGCCGCCAACGGCTGCGCAGTGAAAGGAGCTGTCAGCCGAAGGCTGACTGAGGATTGTATTTTGCCGAAGGCAAAATGTATGAAATAATCCTAATCCTTGTTTACTTCGTATGTTTTGCTCCGCAAAACGCAATCCTCCGCCCCAGTGTGCGCACTGGGGCACCTCCTTTCAAAAGGAGGCTTTTTGCGCCCTAGGTCTCGCAGCTACTTCTTTGATAAGCTGCAAAATCCCCCGGAGCCTTACTCCGAGGGATTTATTTGGCGTCTTCCTCTTTAAATTCTGCGATATCTTCTAATTTACAGGACAGGGCGATACAAAGCTTGTTCAAAGTCTTGGTTTCCATATTATCATTTGCCTGAAGGCGGCGAACCGTCTTGCTGTCAATACCGGATTTTTCCCGCAAGGTATAGGTAGTAAATCCGCGTTTTTCCATTGTAATCCACAGTTTATCAAATACAATCACGGAAATCACCCCCACTTGACACAACTTAGTATGGGGGTTATAATCTTTTTTGATAAGGGGATATAACCCCCATATTGAGGAAAATGGAGGGTTAACTATGGACGAACAGCAGGAGATGGACAGCCTTCAAGAGAAATGTCTGCGTTTATGTGAATATTGGGCATATTTGCGGGAAATTCCCATACCTGCACGGATGTATGAGGACGACACAAAGGAGGAGTTCACCAGTGAGGGGCTGCGCTACGTCAGCCGAGCCGCGTTCCAGTTTGAACAGGCCCTGACCTTCAGCGGATTTATCACCAAAACAGTGGACAGCTACTTTCAGCTGCTCCGGGAACCGGAACAGGCCGAGGAAATTGGCCGGGAGGGGCTGCAAAGGCTCCACGCGTTTTTAGAGGAGTACACCCGCCTGCTGGCGGAGGAGTACAGCTGGTATCAATAGTGCAAACATCCCGTCGGGTGCGCCCGGCGGGATGTTTTTTATCTCTCGACGTATTTCCCCTAAAAATTGGACAGGCCTCCGCTATACTGGAAGAAACTGGAAGGGAGAGATGCGACCATGGGCGACTGGCACAGCCGGAGTGTGTCCCAGGTGATGGAGGAGGTGGGCGGCCGGCCCGGGGGGCTCACCGGCCGGGAGGCGGCCCAGCGGCTGGAGAAGTACGGCCCCAACCAGCTGGCCCAGCCCCAGCCCCCGGGGCTTCTGCTGCGCATCCTGGGCCAGCTGAAGGACCCCATGATTCTGGTGCTGCTGGCCGCCGCCGCCCTGTCCCTGGCGGCCAGCGGCGGGGAGGACTGGCTGGACGGGGTAATTATTCTGGTGATCGTGGTGGTCAACGGGGTAATCTCCATCACCCAGGAGGACCACGCCCAGCAGGCCCTGGAGGAGCTGCGGCGGATGTCCTCCCCCCAGGCCACCGCTCTGCGGGAGGGGGCTCCCCGGAAGATTTCCGCCACCGCCCTGGTGCCCGGGGACGTAATTCTGCTGGAGGCCGGGGACCAGGTCCCCGCCGACGCCCGGATTCTGGAGTGCAGCCGCCTCCAGGCCGACGAGAGTGCCATGACGGGGGAGTCGCTGCCGGTGGAGAAGGAGGCCAGGGGGGCCCTCCCGGAGAACACCCCCCTGGGGGACCAGGTGAATATGCTCATTGCAGGTACCCTTATCACCGCCGGACGGGGCACCGCTCTGGTGGTGGCCACCGGCATGGACACCCAGATGGGCCGCATCGCAGGCCTGCTTCTGGACAGCGGCGAGGGGGACACCCCCCTCCAGCGGCGGATGGGGGAAATCTCCAGGTCTCTGTCCTTCCTGTGCCTTGCGGTGTGCGCCGTGATGTTCGGGGTGGGGCTGTTCCAGGGGAAGGGGCTTTTGGATATGTTCCTCACCGCCGTCTCCCTGGCGGTGGCCGCCATCCCCGAGGGGCTGCCCGCCATTGTCACCATTGTGCTGGCCCTGGGCGTCCAGCGGCTGGCCGCCCGGAACGCCATTGTGAAGAAGCTGCCCGCCGTGGAGACCCTGGGCTGCGCCGGGGTGATCTGCTCCGACAAGACGGGCACCCTCACCCAGAACAAAATGACGGTGCAGCAGGTGTGGCTTCCCCCCGGCACCCGGCGGCGGGATGCCATGCTGGCGGGGACCCTGTGCTCCGATGCCCGGCTGGAGTGGAAGGCCGGGGCGCCCACCGCCTCCGGCGACCCCACCGAGGGGGCCCTGGTGGTGGCCGCCGCCCGGGATGGGGTGGATCAAAACCGGGAGCTGGAGCACCTTTCCAGGGTGGCCGATATCCCCTTTGACTCCACCCGCAAGCTGATGACCACCATACATACCGATCGGTCGGGGGGCTGGACCGCCTTTGTGAAGGGGGCCCCGGACGTGCTGCTGGGCCGGTGTGTCCGCACGGCGAAGGGGCCGATGGCCCAGAGCGACCGGGCCCGCATCCTGGCCGCCAACGAGGAGATGGCAGGTAAGGCCCTGCGGGTGATTGCCGTGGCCCGGCGGGAGCTTTCCGCCCTGCCCCAAAATCCCCAGCCCAGCGAGGTGGAGCGGGAGCTCACCTTTTTAGGCCTCTTTGGCCTGATGGACCCGCCCCGGCCGGAGGTCCGCGCCGCCGTGGCCCGGTGCCACCTGGCGGGGGTGCGGCCGGTGATGATTACCGGCGACCACCGGGCCACCGCGGTGGCGGTAGCCAAGGAGCTGGATATCGCCCGCCCCGGAGACTGGTCGGTGACGGGGGCGGAGCTGGATTTTATGCCCCAGGAGCTGCTGGAGAGCGACATTGAAAAGTTCGCCGTCTTCGCCCGGGTGTCCCCGGAGCACAAGATGCGCATTGTCCAGGCCTGGCAGAAGCGGGGCCGGGTGGTGGCCATGACGGGGGACGGCGTGAACGATGCCCCCGCCCTGAAGGCGGCCGACATCGGCTGCGCTATGGGAAAGACGGGCACCGACGTGGCCAAGGGGGCGGCGGACATGATCCTCACCGACGACAACTTTTCCACCATCGTGGCCGCCATCGAGGAGGGCCGGGGGATCTACTCCAACATCCGCAAGGCCATCCACTACCTGCTCTCCTGCAACATCGGGGAGATTTTTACCATCTTTGCCGCCACGCTGCTGGGCTTTGGGCAGATGCCCCTGGTACCGGTGCAGCTGCTGTGGCTCAACTTAGTAACCGACTCCCTTCCCGCCCTGGCCCTGGGGGTGGAGCCGGTGGAGGAGGGCGTGATGGAGGAAGACCCCCGGGACGCCTCCGCCGGCCTCTTTGACGGAAGGTTTTCCCTCCGCCTGGCCTGGCAGGGCCTGATGGTGGGGGGGCTCACCCTGGCGGCCTACTTTTTGGGCTTTACCCGTCTGGCCGCCCCGGGGCTGGAGGGCGCCGCCGCCAACACCATGGCCTTCGCCACCCTCACCCTGTGCCAGCTGTTCCACGCCTTCAACGTGCGCAGCGAGGACCGGTCCCTCTTTGCCCAGGGGGTGCTGTCCAACCCGGCCATGAACCGGGCCTTTCTGGCGGGACTGGCCATGCAGCTGTCTGTGCTGCTGGTGCCCCCCCTCCAGGGGGTGTTCTCTGTGACCCCCATGAACGCCCCCCAGTGGTTTACCGTGCTGGCTTTGGCTATGGCGCCCATCCCTATCTGCGAGTGGGCCAAGGCCGCGGGCCGGAAGGAAGATACAGAGAAGACCAGAGAGCCAGCAATGAAATAGTTAGAGCACAGCCCCGCCGGCAAGCGCCTGGCGGGGCTGTTGTGTTTATTTTTCTTGAAATGACACGATATAGACAGTATAATGGACAAAAAGAGAAAGAAAGCTGTGAGTGTATTGAAAGATACAACTTTAAGCATTGTTGGCGTATATATTGAAAGGTTTAATACGCTTTTATCTCTCTCCCTCCCGTGCGGACCAATCTATAAATCTTCCGGGTTTGCTGTTCATATAAGAAAACGCCACCCGGGGTATGAGAAGTACATTGACCAGATATCCGATATCATTGCTGCTCCGGATTATATAGGCTGTAATCCCAGGGAGCCGGACAGTGTTGAATTGATAAAAGTCTTTTCAGAAAATATTCAAATTGCGGTTAAGCTGGACCGAAAAGCGGGATATCTTTATGTAGCTTCTCTTTATGATGTAAAGCAGTCTAAAATTGATCGCCGCTTGGCCGGCGGAAGACTGATAAAATACAAAAAACTGTGTTGACTTTAACACATATTCCGGTTATACTGAATATATAAACGGCATAGACTTTTATATGGTCATTGAGGTCGGAAATGGTTCCCGACACACCCGAAAGGGTACCTGAGATGCAGGATACACCGCCCTGCCAATGACCATGTCGAAGCAAAGGCGGCACTTTGTGGGTGCCGCTTTTTTATTTTTTCGCCCGGGGGTAGGGCTCCTGAACATCCGTCAGTCCCAGCAGGTAGTCGATACTGGTGTTGTGAAAGAGCGCCAACTGCTTCAGGGTCACGATTGGGATATTTAAATTCCCACGTTCATAATCGGAGTAGGTTGTTTGATGAACTTGCAGTATTTTTGCCATTTCCGCTTGAGATATGTCCTTGTCCTCCCGCAAACCACGCAGATGTTCTAACATAATATCACCCAAAAGTATTATGCGGTATGAAAAGTTTGCCGTTGACTTTTAAGGGAATATCCCTTAAAATGAAATTGAGGTGATTCGTATGAAAAAAGGTCCCAGGAAGATCGTCAGTGTCAGTATGCCGCTGGACCTGTACGAAACATTGAAGCGGCTGGCGGAGGAGGACGGGCGATCAGTTCCAAGCTGCATCCGGCTGATCTTGTGGGAGCGTTTGGGGAAAACATGATACAGAAAAACAGAGACAGCCCGTGAGCTGTCTCTGTCTGCGTTTATTTGATGGAGAACACCGCGCCCGACCGGGGGGGCAGGGCGATGGTATACAGCCCGTCCATCTGGGAGAACTGGGGCCCGCCCATCAGGGGGAATAGCCTGCCCTCGTCGAAAGAAAAGGCGTGTTCCTCCGCTCCGGCGTTGAAGGCGCACAGCAGCCGTTCGTCTCCAGTTTCCCGGAAGAAGACCAGCAGAGGACCCTTCCCCAAAAGGTACCGGATGGAGCCCCGGCGCAGGGCGGGGTGCCGGCTGCGCAGGCGGCCCAGGGCCCGGTACCACTCCAGCAGCTCCCAGTCCTCCCGGCCCCAGGGGTAGGTCTGGCGGTTGAAGGGGTCTTCAAAGCCCTGCATCCCGACCTCGTCCCCATAGTACACCGTGGGGGAGCCGGGGAAGCAGAACAGCAGCAGGGCGGCGGCCTTCAGCAGAGCCCGACCCTTGTTCAGCTGCCGGGGGGACAGGGTGAAGCCGGCCCGCCACTCCTTGGTCTGGTCCCGGTACTCGCCCCCCGCCCCCAGCAGGGTGAGCAGACGGGGAGTATCGTGGGTGTCCAGGGAGTTCATGGCGGAGTAGAAGGCGAATGGGGGGTAGTTCTCCCGGATGGTTTCCATCCCCTTAACAAAGGCCTCCCCGCCGCCCCCCTGGAAGAAGGACAGAATGGCGGAGCGCAGGGGATAGTTCATCAGCCCGTCGCAGTGCCCTCCTAGGATGTGTTTCCGGCGCACCCCGTAGGCCACCTTGGTGGAGCCGTCCTCCCACACCTCGCCGATAATCACCGCGTCGGGCTTCTCCGCCCGGGCGGCGGCGTGGATACCGGCCACAAAGTCGTCGGGCAGCTCGTCGGCCACGTCCAGCCGCCAGCCGTCCGCCCCCGCCCTCAGCCACCGGCGGACCACGCTGTCCTCGCCGCCGAAGATAAAGTCCCGGTAGCCGGGGTCGTTCTCGTTTACGGCGGGCAGGGAGTAGATGCCCCACCAGCTGTCGTATTTGTTGGGCCACTGGGTAAAGTTGAACCAGGAGCGGTAGGGGGAGTCCTGGCTCTGCTTTGCTCCCGTCTCGGGGTAGAAGCCGTCGCCGTTGAAGTAGCGGCTTACGTAGCCGGTGTGGTTAAACACCCCGTCCAGCATTACCCGCATCCCCCGCCGGTGGGCCTCGTCGCACAGCCGGGTAAAATCCTCGTTGGTGCCCAGCATGGGGTCCACCCGGCTGTAGTCGGCGGTGCCGTAACGGTGGTTCTCCGCCGCCTCGAAAATGGGGTTGAAGTACAGGGTCTCCACCCCCAGGCTCTGGAGGTAGTCCAGCTTCTCCAGCACGCCCTGGAAGTCCCCGCCGAAGAAGTCCCGGTTGCGCACCTCCCCCCGGTCGTTGGGGCGGTATTCGGGGAACTCCTCCCAGCTCTGGTGGACCCACCGCCCCCCCACCAGCCCCTCCGGGTCGGGAATCCGGCTGCGGGCAAACCGATCCGGGAAGATCTGGTAGGTCACCCCCTGGCCGAACCAGCCGGGGACCTCCTCCGTTCCGTCGTAGACGGTGAGCTGATAGGGGCCCAGCTCCTGGCTGCGGCCATCCAGCTTTTCCAGACGGAAGGAGTACCACACCAGGCCGATGTAGCCGGCGGTATCCAGCTCCGCGGAGAAGATGTCCTGGCCCAGCTCGTGGCCCTGCCAGGGCATTTTCATGATGACGGTCTCGTCGTGGCGGCCCTCAAAGCGGGCGGTGAGGCTGGCGTGGGAGTAGCTCTCTGCCCGGGGCGGGCGGAGGGTAAACTGTACCTGCGTCCCCGAGGCCGCCGCCCCGTAGGGGGTCTTATACCGGGGGTCCCGGGAGTCGTAGGTGGGTAAATATGGCATTGGAATCACTCCGAACGATGGAATATCTGTAGAGGCGCCCTCTCAGTCAGCCCTTTGGGCTGCCAGCTCCCCCAGAGGGGGAGCTTTTTTATCTATCCCTTTGGGAGAGGTGGCACGGCGAAGCCGTGACGGAGAGGGTCTCTCCTCTGAAAAGCAGGGGGTTCAGTGGTACTTATAGCTCCCGCCGCCGATGAACTCCCGGAGGAGGGAGTCCCGGGGCACCAGCGCCGGGTCGATGGCCTCAAAGTGCTCGAAGGCCTTCACCAGCTCCAACATCTCGTCGTGGCGCTCGTTGTTCTCCGGGACGCTCTGGAGGATGGGCAGGGCATAGTTTTTCATCACCGGCACCTCATAGGGCAGAGAGGAGTCGAAAATAATATCCGCCCGGCTGCGGAAGGGGGAGATATACAGCTTCTCCCCCCGGCGCACGTTGGCCCACATGGCCAGCGTCTGGGCCACTCCGGTGCCCCGGAAGCTGTAGTCCCGGACCGCCCGGCGGGTGAGCCGCATCCAGGTGCCCTTGAAGCGCAGGACCGCCCCCTCGTTGATGTTGGACCGGGCGGATATGTACAGCTTGGCGGCTTCGGGGTGCCGGCCGGCGATGTCGTCGTTCAGGGCGTGGATGCCCTCGAAAATGGCGATCTCGTTCTTTTCCAGCTTCAGCGGGGTGCCCAGGCTGTCGTTGCGCATCTGGCGGGCAAACTCAAACTTGGGGATAAGAATTTCCTCCCCCCGGCTCAGGGCGGCGAAGTGCTGGCTGAGCAGGTCCATGTCCAGGCACAGGGGGGACTCGTAGTCGATGCTGCCGTCGGGGGTGCGGGGGACGGTGGCGGGGTCCTGGGTGAGAAAGTAGTTGTCCATCGCCACCGCCCGGGAGTTCACCCCCCGGCGGAGCAGCTCCTCGGCGATTTTCATGGCCGTGGTGGTCTTGCCCGAGCCCGAGGGGCCGGACAGCAGCACGATGGGGCTGTGCTCCAGGTTGGACAGGATTCTGTCCGCCGCCAGAGACACCCGCTGGGCGTAGCTCTCGTCGCACTCGGCCAGAAATTCCGCCGCGCCGCTCCGGACGCGCCGGTTGATCTCCTGTAGTTGGTAGGCCATAATTCATTGCTCCTCTCACCTTAAGGCCCCTTTTGAAAGGGGCTGTCAGCCGCAGGCTGACTGAGGATTGCGTTTTGCGAAGCAAAACATACGAAGTAAACAAAGCTTCCGCTCCGCCTGTGGGGCGCGACGACCCCGGCGCGCCATTTTATCCAGCGTATCGATTTGGCAGGCCGAGGTCGTCCCGCCCCACAAAAGTCTCCGAAACCTTGTTTATTTCATACATTTCGCTGCGCGAAATACAATCCTCCGCCCCAGTTTGCGAACTGGGGCACCTCCTTTCTAAAGGAGGCTTTTGGGCGCTATCTGAAAAACTTTCCGATCTCCGCCTTCTGCCCCAGCACCTTATCCAGGCCGGACAGGTAATCCTGGGGGAATTTGGGGTTGGTAAGGCGGAGGATTTTCCCGCCGCCGATGAGCTTGGTCACGCCACCGGCCCCCAGGGAGACCACGGTGTGCAGCTCCTCCATCATGACGATGTTGTACAGGCTCTCCGCCCCCGGCCTGGCCCAGCCCACGTTCTCCAGGGAGCCGGACATATATTTCTGACGGTATAAATAGTAGGGGATATAACCTTTCGTTGTCAGCAATTCCCGGGAAAAGTCCAGCATCCCGGCCACCTCCTCCCCGCTGGGGAGGTCTCCGCCGCGCTCCATCAAGGCAGAGCCCTTTTTCAGGGCCAGGGTGTGGACGGTGACATTTTCCGGCTCCATGGCCAGCACCCCCTCCAGGGAGCGGCGGAAGCCGTCGAAGGTGTCCCGGGGCAGGCCGGCGATCAGGTCCATGTTGATGCAGTCAAAGCCCACGTCCCGGGCCAGCCCGCAGGCTTCCCGGATGTCCCCGGCGGAGTGCTTCCGGCCGATGGCCTCCAGCACGTGGTCCTCCAGCGTCTGGGGGTTGACGGAGATGCGGCCGATGCGGTGGGCCTTCAATACCGCCAGCTTTTCCCGGGTGATGGTGTCGGGCCGGCCGGCCTCCACGGTGTACTCGGTGCAGCCCTCCAGAGGGAGGCACTCCTCACATTGGGTCAGCAGCCGGTCCATCTGTCCGGCGGACAGGGTGGTGGGGGTGCCGCCCCCCATGTAGAAGGAGCGGACGGTCAGCCCCGCCTCCCGCAGGACCCGGCCCGTCTCGGCCACCTCCCGGAGCAGGCCCTCCACATAGGGCTCCACCAGCTTCAAAGTGCGGCCCACATCGGCGGAGACGAAAGAGCAGTAGGCGCACCGGGTGGGGCAGAAGGGGATGCCGATGTACAGCGACACCTCCCCCTCCTTCAGCGACCGCCGTGCTGCCACGCTGGCCCGGGCGCAGTCCACCGCCAGCTTTGCCCGCTCTGGGGAGACAAAGTACTCCTTCTCCAGCTCCTTCTGGGCCTGCTTAGGGGTGGAGCCCGCCAGCATAGACCGGGTGGGCAGCTTCACCGGACGTACCCCGGTGAGAGCCCCCCAGGGGGGCTGGGTCCCCAGCAGGGCGGTGCCCGCCTTGTAGAAGGCCAGCTTCAGGGCGTGCTGGACGGTGTGGTAGACCTCTTCCGGGGGGCGGTCCAGCTCCTCGGAGGGGAAACGGCGCACCCCGTCGAAGCGTTCCTGATTGCGGAACACCAGGGCGCTGACGCTGGCCTGTTTTTCCCCCCGGCGGAGGGTGAAGACAACCGCGTTTCCCTCCCCGCTCAGGACTTTGGGCGGGGGACCCTCCGGGTACTCGGGCCGCTCCCCGGGGAACAGGGTGAGCATCATCTGTTCCGCCGCGTAGTGGTAGCGCTCCGGGGACCAGGGGAAGTTGGAGGTCTCAAAATACAGCTTCATGGCTGCCGCTCCCGTGTCTCACTGCGGCCCACCAGATAGTCCAGGCTGACGTCAAAGAAGTCGGCCAGGGCCAGCAGATGGTCGTATTCGGGGTGGCGGGTGCCCGCCTCGTAATATTGATATGCCCGTGGGCTCTGGCTGAACTGTTCGGCCATTTCCACCTGTTTCAGGCCCTTTTCTTTTCGCAGGAGTTTCAGCCGTTCTCCTAAATTTGCCATAAAATCCCCCTTGACACGAACATAACTTACGAGTATAATGGAGACGAACATAAATTGCAAGTGGAGGTGCCCTATGAAACAAAGTATATTGCAAACTTTATTCCTGGACAACCCGGAAATTCCGGGGGAGATTGCCAGCTTTTGCAGCAGTATTCCAGAATATGTCCAGGCGGAGCAGGAATATAACAGAGTCACAGCGGAGCTGATGAACCTTATCGGCTATGAGAGGTACAGCGAATTTGAATCTGCCCTGACCGGCCACCTGTCCTGTGAGGTCCGGGCTTACTACCTCTTTGGCCTGGGCCTGCGCCGGGAACTTCTGGAGGGAATGGCGGGGTAATCCCCCGTCCCGCCCGCAGGCGTCAAGCCTCCTTTTGAAAGGAGGTGGCATCCGCGAAGCGGATGACGGAGGATTGCATTTTGGCGAAGCCAAAATATGCGAAGCAAACACAGTTTTGCAAACCCTTGTTTACTTCGTATGTTCGCTCCGCGAACGCAATCCTCAGTCAGCCTGCGGCTGACAGCCCCTTTCACTGGATAGCCGTTAGCGGCTTTGCCGCTTACGGCTATCGCGTCCCCCTTGCGGGGAAAAGGGGCCTTTTTCGCTGCGGCGGGACGGGAATGCTTACTTCAGCCCCATGCCCTCCCGCAGATAGCGGTTGACCTGCCGCTCGGTGTCCAAATCGGAAGTGCCCCCGTGGCCGGGGAGGACGTGGTAATTGCCCTCCAGCTTACCCAGACGGCCCAGGGAGACCAGAATCTCCTCCCAGCTGCCCCCCCGCAGGTCGGTGCGGCCGCAGTCCCCGGCAAAGAGGGTGTCGCCGGTAAAGAGGGCGTCCCCCGCCTTCAGGGTGACCGACCCGGGGGAGTGGCCCGGGGTGTGGAGCACCTCTATAGTCAGGTCGCCCAGGGGGAGGGCGTCCCCCTCGTCATAGAGCAGAAGGTCGTCCACCTGCCCGGCCAGGGGGAACAGGCGGCTGCCCGCGCCGTTGGCGTCGGCCTGGTGGATATAGATTTTGGCCTCCGGCAGGGCCTGGTGCAGCTCGGGCACGGCGGTGGTGTGGTCGTAGTGGCCGTGGGTGAGAAGGATATACTCCACCTGCGCGTCGGATTTTTTCAGCTCGGCCAGAATGCGCCCCGCCTCGTCGCCGGGGTCGATCACGGCGATTTTGTTGTCGTGTTCCAGAATATAGCAGTTAGTGCCAATGGGTCCTACCTGCATCAGTTTGATGTTCATAAGCTCCTCCTGTTCAGCCCAGCATGTCAGACATATCTTCAAATCCGGAGCGGTCCACCGACTTCCGGCCGTAGGCGGTGCGGAAATAAGGGATGACCTCCTCTACCGTCTGAACGTCCAAATCCCAGAGGGCCATCTCCTGCCGGGAGCCCCAGCCAATCTCCACGGTATACCAGCCGGGCTTGGGCCCCGCCCGGTTGATGGAGCTCTGGATAAACCAGTAGTTTTTGGAGTCGCCGGGGTCCTGCTGCTCCAGAATCAGGAAGCTGTCCGGGTCGTCCAGGTTCAGCGCCCGCAGCTCGGATTCCAGAACATCCCAGCTCAGCTGCATGGACGGCCTGCCCCCCAGATTCAGCGCCCAGGGCCAGTCCTGATGGGGCTGGCTGGGGTCGGGTTTCGTCTTGCCAAAGAAAAACATGGGGAAACCTCCTCGGTTTATTTTGTGGGCGCGACAACAATTTATTCTTGTGGGGCGCGACGACCCCGGCGCGCCGCTTCCCGGCAAAGGCGGCGTGCCCGGTGGTCACGCCCTACGCCTTGTCCGTGTCGAAAAGGATGGTCACCGGCCCGTCGTTGACAGAGGCCACCTGCATATCCGCCCCGAACTGGCCGTGCTCCACAGTAAACCCCCGGGCCCGGCACTGGTCCATGAAGCGCTCATACAGCGGGACAGCCAGGTCGGGCTTGGCGGCGTGGGAGAAGCCGGGGCGGCGGGAGGAGGTGTCGGCATACAGGGTGAACTGAGACACCACCAGCAGCGCGCCTCCCACCTGCTCCAGGTTTAAGTTCATTTTCTCGTTTTCGTCCTCGAATATCCGCAGATTGCAGATTTTTTCCGCCAGCTTGTCGCAAACGGTCTCGTCGTCCCGGGGGCCCACCCCCAGCAGGACCAGAAAGCCCTTGTTGATGGCCCCCTCCACCCTGCCGCCGATGGTGACGGAAGCGGAATTGACCCGGGTGACAACTGCGCGCATGGGATCACGTCCTTTTCTCTATTTCCCACTGGCCCGCGCCACGTGGTACACGCCCTGGATGTTGTTCAGCTTGTTGATGACCCCCTCCAGCTCGCTCTTATCCTTCACCTCCACCACCATGGAGATGGTGGCGTGGCCGTCGGGCATGGAGCGGGCGGACAGGGCGGACACCTTCACCTTTGCGGTGGACAGGGCCATGGCCACGTCCAGGGTAAGGTTATCCCGGTCCTTGGCGGACAGCTCCAGGGAGGTCTTGTAGTTGGGCAGCTTGCTGTCCACCCAGGACACCTTTACCCACCGGGCCTCCTCCTCGGGCTTGCGCCGGTCTGGGTGGGCGTTGGGGCAGTCAGCCCGGTGGACCGACACCCCGTAGCCCCGGGTGATGAAGCCGATCACCGGGTCGCCGGGGACGGGGGTGCAGCACTTGGCAAACTTCACCAGACAGTTGCCCAGCCCCTCCACAATGATGCCGGAGTCTGAGTGTTTGGGCTTGACGGGGCCGTGGGTGTGGTCGGCGGAGGCGCTGCCCGGCATGATGACGCTCTCCTCCAGGGTGCGGGCGGCGGCGGCCGCCTTCTCCGCCTGGAGCCGGCCCAGCCGCTGCAGCTCGTCCCGGATGCGGGCCACCGACTTGGAGGCGGTGGTGCCCCCGTAGCCAATGGCGGCATAGAGCTCGTCCAGGGTGCCGCAGCGCAGCTTGCGCAGGATGTGGGGCAGGACCTCGTCGGCGGTGATGGCGGCCAGGCTCATTTTGGCATGCTTCAGCTCTGACTCAAAGGCCGCCCGGCCGGTGACGATGTTCTCCTCCCGGCGCTCCTTCTTGAACCACTGGCGGATCTTGTTCCGGGCCTCGTTGGACTTGCACAGGGACAGCCAGTCCCGGCTGGGGCCCTTGGCCGACTTGGAGGTGAGCACCTCCACAATGTCGCCGTTGGACAGCTTGTAGTCGTAGGGCACCATCCGGCCGTTCACCCGGGCGCCCACCATGGTGTTGCCGATGGCGGAATGGATATTATAGGCGAAGTCGATGGGGGTGGCCCCCTGGGGCAGGCTCTTTACATCGCCGTTGGGGGTGAAAACAAAGACCTCGTCAGCAAAGAGGTCCACCTTCAGGGTGGAGACAAACTCCTCGGCGTCGGCGTCCTGCTGGCTCTCCAGCAGCCTGCGCACCCACTCAAATTCTTGCTCGGTGCCCAGCTTTTTGTTGGCCATCCCCTGCTTATACTTCCAGTGGGCGGCGATGCCGTACTCGGCGGTCTGGTGCATCTCCCAGGTACGTATCTGCACCTCGAAGGGGATGCCCTCCCGGCCGATGACGGTGGTGTGGAGGGACTGGTACATGTTGGGCTTGGGGGTGCCGATGTAGTCCTTGAACCGGCCCAGCACCGGCTTGAACATGTCGTGGATGCAGCCCAGCACGTTGTAGCACTCCGGGATGTCGCTGACAATCACCCGGAAGGCGTACAGGTCAAAGATTTCGTCCAGAGTCTTGTTTTGGGCGAACATTTTGCGGTAGATGGAGTAGATGTGCTTCACCCGGCCGTAGATGGTGCAGTGGAGGCCCTCCTGGCCCAGGCGCTGCTCGATGCGCTGCTGGATGCCGGCCAGAAACTCCTCGTGGGCGGAGGAGCGCTCGATAAGCTCGTCCTCGATCTCCTTGTAGCCCACCGGGTCCAGATAGCGCAGGGACAGGTCCTCCAGCTCCCACTTGATTTTCTGCATGCCCAAGCGGTGGGCGATGGGGGCATAGATCTCCATGGTCTCCAGGGATTTTTCCCGCTGCTTCCGGGGGGACTGGTACTCCATGGTGCGCATGTTGTGCAGCCGGTCGCACACCTTAATGAGAATCACCCGGATATCCCGGCTCATGGCCATGAGCATTTTTCGCAGATTCTCCATCTGCTCCTCTTCCTTGGTGACAAACTGCATCTTGGTCAGCTTGGTGACCCCCTCCACCAGCTCGGCCACCGTGGGGTTGAACCGCTTGGCGATCTCCTCGTGGGTGGAAGCGGTGTCCTCAATACAGTCGTGAAGCAGGGCGGCCACCACGCTGTCGATGTCCAGCTCCAGGTCGGCCACAATCTCCGCCACGGCGACGGGATGGATGATATAGGGCTCGCCGCTCTTGCGCAGCTGGCCATGGTGGGCGGTGTCGGCGTAGGTGAAGGCGTCAAAGAGCACCTTCGTGTCCAGACTGGGCATGTAGGTGAGCACCCGTTTTTCCAGGGTGTGATAGCGTTCTAAAATGGGGTCCATAAAATCACCTCGGTGTGAGTTGAGATTTAAGAGAGGGGAGTCCAACGCCACCAGACAAAGTGCCCCCACTCCTGTGTCACCTGAAATAATCTGCCGCACCTGGCGCACTGCACCGGATAGTCTCCGGTGTAATGCTCGTTCACCGTACAGTCCAGGATGCGCACGCGGCCCCGTTCCGCCTCCTCCCAGGGGTCAAAGATGCAGTCGCCTTGGGGGAGGGGGTACAGGCAGCAGGGACAAGCCTCGCTGTCCCTGTGAAATTGAATCGTTTGCAGGGCCAAATCGACAAACCGCCGGTTGGGGGCCAATCCGCCTCCCAGTACAATATGCTCAGCTGCCTGCCTGATCTCTGCCAGGTGGGGTACAAGGGGAAGTATCCGCGTCCGCTCTTGGCCCAGATGGATGACCTCGCAGGAGGCATACCATATCCTCTGGGGGTCCTGAGACAGCAGGTCCTCCAAAATCATTTCCGCCGGCCGCGCTGATCGGTTCATAACTCCTCCAGCACCCTCCGCAGGCGCTTGATGATCTCTGAGGCCTCCAAATCCACCTTATGCTCCACCTGGCACAGGGTGATCTGGATGCGGTCCACCCGCCGGTTCATGTTAATGAGCCCCCGCTCCTCCAGCACCTCCAGGCACAGCATAGTGCGGGCGGGGATCTCCCGCTGGCGGGTGGCCCGGGAGACCGCCCGGGCGATGCGGGCGGGGGTGTCCTCCACCACGGTGCAGCCGGTGGACTGCCGCTCCAGCCAGCGGTACAGGCCCACAAAGTCCCCCCGGCTGGGGAGGAGGAACCGGGCTTCCTCGCAGGTGAGGGCCTCCCCCCGGCTGTATTTGTCATAGATGGCTTGCTCCAGCTGGGCCCGGGAGGGGGCCAGCCGCAGGTCCACCACCTGGAGCTGGACGGTGCGCGCCCCCCGGAAGTCGTTGATCTGGGGGTAAAAGACCAGGTCCACCCGGCAGCCGGGGTAGAGGCCCAGGTCGGCCCCCTGGCTGGAGAAGTAGATGGCGTCCAGCGGAACGCCCCGGCTCTCCAGCCGCAGCTTCAGATGCCGTCCCCGGCCCACCTGGGACATGGTGTGCACCTGAGCCCCCTGGAGCAGGAACACCGGCCGGGGGTTGCCCGTGCCGCAGGGCTCCAGCAGGTCCAGGGCCTCCACCGCCTCCACCGTCAGGTGCTGGGGGGCAACGGCCAGGTCGATATCCAGCACCGAGGGCAGGGCCTGGCCGTGACAGCTCTCGGCCACCGCCCGGCGCAGGGCCTGGGCCAGGGCGGGGATGTTCTCCTCCTTCACCGTAAAGCCGGCGGCCAGGGCGTGGCCCCCGAAGTTCTCCAGAAGCTGGCCGCAGGAGGACAGCAGGGTAAAGAGGTTGATATCCCCCCAGGAGCGGCAGGAGCCCTTGCCCGTGCCGCCGTCCAGGCAGATCATAAAGCAGGGGCAGGCATATTTCTCCGCCAGGCGGGAGGCCACAATGCCCACCACCCCCTGGTGCCACTGGCTGCCCGCAAGCACGATGGCCCCCTGCTGGGGGTTCTCCTCCAGGCGCTCCACACACTGCTGAAAAATCTCCCCCTCGATGCCCTGCCGCTCCCGGTTCAGCTCGCACAGCAGCACCGCCAGCTCGTCGGCCCGGGCGGGGTCCTGGGTGAGAAACAGCTCCACCGCCACCTCCGCCCGGCCCATCCGGCCCGAGGCGTTGATGCGTGGGGCCAGAGTGTAGCCCACCGACACCGAGGTGACCGGCCGGTCCTCCAGCCCGGCGCAGCGGATCAGGCTGGCCAGCCCCAGCCGCCGGGGCGGGGTGAGCCTGGCCAGGCCCAGGCTGACAATGGCCCGGTTGGCTCCCGTCATGGGCATCACGTCGGCCACCGTGCCCACAGCGGCCAGATCGCAGAACTCGTCAAACACCGCCGGGGCCTCCGCCGGCCCGGCCACCGCCAGGGCCAGCATCAGGGCCACCCCCACCCCGGCCAGCCCCTTGAAGGGGTAGGGGCAGTCGGGCCGGTGGGGGTCCACCACCGCGGCGGCGGCGGGCAGGACCTCCTTGCAGGCGTGGTGGTCGGTAATCACCACGTCCAGCCCCAGGCTGGCCGCCAGGGCGGTCTCCTCCACGGCGGTGATGCCGCAGTCCACCGTGAGAATCAGGGAAATCTGCCGCCGGGCGAGGATATGCACCGCCTCGGCGTTCAGGCCGTAGCCCTCCCCCATGCGGCTGGGGATGTAGGGGGTCACATTCCCCCCCCGGGCGGCCAGGAACCGGGTGAGCAGACAGGTAGCGGTGATGCCGTCCACGTCGTAGTCGCCGTAGACGGCAATGGACTCCCCCCGCTCCAGGGCCAGCCGCACCCGGTCCACAGCCCGGTCCATGTCCTTCAGGAGCATGGGGTCGGGGATGGGCTCCCGGGCGGGGGTCAGGAGCCGCCGGGCCTCCTCCGGGCGGGTGATCCCCCGGGCGGCCAGCAGGCCAGCCAGCAGCGGGGACAGGCCCGCCCGCTCCAGGACCTGCTGTCCCTCCGGGCAGGGAGCGGCCACCTGCCACTGCTTATATTTCAACGGTCGCCACCTCCCGCCCGGCTGTATACTCCGCCGGAGGCGGAGAATATCTCATGTTAACTTTTCTATTATAGCACAGGAATATGGCTGTTTTCAAGATAAAATCCAAAAAGAACGCCTCCAGCCGGGAAATCCGGCTGGAGGCGGAGGATGCGGGGAAGACTTACACCGCGCCGAAGCGTTCGCTGGGCCACAGGGCCAGCACTGCCCGGCCCAGGATATAGTCGGTGTCGATGGGGCCCAGCTGGATATCCCGGCTGTCAGTGGAGTGGTTGCGGTTGTCCCCCATGACGAAGATGGAGCCCTCGGGCACCTCCCAGTGGGTCTGCTGCATGGTGGGGCCGGGGAGGTACATCTCCTCCGGCAGATAGGGCTCGTCCAGGGGCTGGCCGTCCACATAGACCAGGCCGGCCATATAGTCGATATCCACCGTCTGGCCGCCGGTGGCGATGACCCGCTTGACGATGGCCCGGGGCTCGGTCCAGCCGGTCAGCAGAACGGGGGTCTTGTTCAGCACCACGATATCCCCCTGCTTCGGGGTGTAGCCCAGGGACCAGATAAGCATGATCTCCCCGTCCTGGAGGGTGTTGTTCATGGAGTCGCCGTCCACCCGGGTGAGCCGGGCCACGCAGTTAAACAGCACCACCGCCGCCACCACGCAGCCCAGGAACATCTGGAGCCAGTCATACAGGTCGGCCCCCGGACGGCGGGGGGCCTGCTCCTCCTCGGTCTCCTCCCCCGGCTCCTGGGGCAGGCTGTTGTATTCGTCCATTGGGGCACCTCGCTTCCTTGTGTGTGGTATTATAACCGGTTTGAAGGGAAAATGCAACCGTTTCTGGCGGGCGGCGTGCGACCGCGGGCGGACAATGTCCGCCTCTACAGCTCGATCCGGGTCACGCCCGGGGCGCCGCGCAGGGCCTCGCCCTCCCGCTTCTGGCAGGTGAACAGAAGCAGCTGCTGCTCGCCGGACAGCTCCCACAGCAGCTCCAGGGCGTGGGCCAGGCGGCCGTCGTCGAAGGAGACCAGGGCGTCGTCCAGCAGGATGGGGGGGCGCTCCGGCAGGCACAGCCGGCACACCGCCAGCCGCAGGGCTAGATAGAGCTGGTCCGCCGTCCCCCGGGACAGGTACAGGGCGGAGCGGGGCAGTACCCCGTCCCCCTCCCGGACAAAGCCCTCCAGCTCCCGGGTGAGGGAGACGGCCGGGTATTTATCGCCGGTGAGCCGGGCCATATACTGGCCGGTGAGCCGGTTCAGCTCCGGAGAAAACCGCTCCTGAAGGTGGACGTTGGCCTGGGTGAGGGTCTCCATGGCCAGGGAGATCGCCTCCAGCTCCAGCCTGCGCCGAGCCAGCCGGTCCTCCAGCTGTTCCTTTTGGGCGGACAGGACGGCAGGGTCCCCCATGGCGCTGAGGGTGCCCCGGGCCTGATTCAGCTGGGCGCTTACCTGCTCCAGCCGCTGGGCGGCCTGACCCAGGGCCCGGTCGGTCTCCTGGGGGCCCAGGTCGGGGATGGGCAGCTCGGGGACGGGGCCGTCGGAATGCCCGGCTCCCTGAGCGGCCAGGTCGTCCAGCCGGCGGCGGGCGGCGGCGGCCCGCTCCCGGGCCAGAGCCAGGTCGTGGTCCATGCCCAGGGCTCGGCTCAGGGCCGCGGAGCAGCCAAACAGGTCAGTCACCTCCGGGGCGAAGCCGTGGACAAAGTCCAGCAGCTCCGCCTTTGTGCTGTCCCGCTTGCTCCGCCGCTCGGTGACGGCGTTTTGAATGACCTCCGCCTCGTGGGCGGCCTTGTCCGCCGCCTGACACCGCTCCCGGTAGCTCTGTGCCAGGGCGGTGAGCTCCTCCGGGGCCTGGACGCCGTACTGCTCCAGAATGCGGCGGGCTTGCCGTTTCCTATAGAAATACAGAAGGCCAGCTCCTAAAGTCACGACGGCGACCCCTGCCAGCATACCTAAAATAGGGCCGAGGGGAGCGGTTTCATTTTTCATCAATTGCCGCGCAATTACCCCGATTCCGCCGCCAAAGCCCAAAAGCAGAAAAATCCAGATACCCCGTTTGACCTTGCCTGCTGTTCGGACAGCGGCTTGACAGGCGGCGGAATCCACTTCGGCCTTGGCCACCGCCTCGTCGCCGGTCATATCGAGGAAGTGCTCGTCTTTTGCCGCCTCCCTGGCCGTGGCGGCGGCCTCCTCCGCCTCCTTCAGGGCGGGCTCACCCTGCTTTAGCTCCTCCTCCAGGGCCTTGATGTATTGCAGCTCGCCCTGAGCCCGTTTCAGCTCCTCCCGGTCGGGGATGGGTCGGGTGGACAGCTCCACCTCCAGGCCCTCCAGCTGCTTCCGGGCAGCCTGCTCGGCCTCCTCCGCCTGGGCGTAGCGGTCGGACAGCTTCCGCTGGGCCAGAAGGCGGTGGATCTCCGCCTGCCGAGCCAGACCGTCCCGGGTACGGGCCAGAGCGGCCTGCTCCCCCTCCAGCCGGGCAGTGAGGGCGGCGGAGGCCTCCAGTGCCTCCAGATTTTCCCGCACCTGGGCCAGCTGGGCCTCCAGCTTGGGGATATCCCCTACGCTTTTGTTGACCTGCCGCCGGTTTTTCCAGCCCTTCAGCCGCTCCATGGCCTGGGAAAAGGACACGTCCTCCTCCCCCGACGTGACCAGGGCGGCGATGCGCCGCTCCAGCTCGGGGGCAGTAGTGAGGGACAGGCCGCCGTCCCCCAGGAAGGCGGAGCGGGTGAACACCTCCGCCCCCACCCCGGTGAGCAGCTCGCCGCAGTTGGAGGCAGTAAGGCCGGGCACCGGCTCCTGGGTGCCGGTGTAGACAGCGGAGAAGGCGCCGAAGGGGGTGTTGCGCCTGGCGCCCCGGCGGATGGTGATGTCCCGCCCCTCCAGCTCCAGCTGGATTTCCCCCTCCATGGGGGCGCCGGACCAGGGCTGATAGCGGTTCTTGTCAGCCAGGTAGCCCTTTTTGTTCTGGTCGCGGGTGCTGATGCCGTAGAGCATGGCCCGCCAGAAGGCGGCCCAGGTGGACTTGCCCCCCTCATTGGGGCCGTGGATGAGGGTGAGGCCGGGGCCCGGCTCCAGCCGGGCTCTGTCCAGCCGGCCGAAGGTGGCGGTCATGGATTTGATTTTCACAGCTCCTCGCCCCCCTCCAGAGCGGCCAGCCCATACCGGGCGGCCAGCTGACATACCGGATCGTCCGGCGCGGCCTGGCACTTGTCCCACATGGCCTGGAGGAACAGGCCGGTGAGGGCGTCCTCCTCCCGCCGGGCCCACAGGTCCTGGGGCATGCGGGTGCGGTCGATGATGGTGAGGCCGTAAAACTCGGGGGCCAGCATCAGCTCCAGATTGGCCAGGTCGGGGGCCTGCCCCTCGCCGGTGAGAATCAGGCGGCCCACCAGGTCCCGGGTCCGCTCGGGCAGGGCCTCCCGAATGTTGGACAGCGCCCCCTCCGGCCCGGTGATATCCACCGTGAAAATTTCATAGCGGACCTTGGCCAGGGGGACGAACTGGGCGGTTACACGGCCGGGCTCCGCCTCCAGGTAGAGGACCCCCTTCTCCCCGGTCTCGTCAAAGCCCCGGCCCTCGGGGCAGCCGGGGTAGGCCCAGAAGGTCTTCCCCTCCCGCTGCAGCCCGCTGGTCTGGTGGACGTGGCCCAGGGCCAGATAGTCCAGGCCGCTGGCGGCGATATCCCCGGGGGTGATGGGGCCGTAGTCGCCCTCCGCACCCCCCACGTTCCCGTGGAGGACGGCGAGGTGGAGTCTGCCGTCGTCGGGGACGGCGATGCCCTCCAGAGGACAGGCGGCTTGGTGGGGGTCGGAGAAGGCCCGGCCCCACAGGGTACAGCCGGGCAGCTCCACCTGCTCCAGCTCGTCGAAGATATGTACGTTTTCCGGCCAGTCCAGGGCGGTCCACACCGACCGGGGGCCGTAGAAATCGTGGTTGCCCGGGGCGATGAACACCGGGCAGGGGATGGAGGCCAGCGCGGTGGACAGGGCCTGGGCCGTCTCCCGAAAGACCCGCTCCGAATCCAGCAGGTCGCCGGCCAGCAGCACCAGGTCGGCCTGCTTCTCCCGGGCCAGGGCGGCCAACCGGTCCAGCAGCTCCCGCTGCTCCCCCCGCCGCTGGGCCGCCCGCTCCGGCGTCAGGCCGGAAAAGGGGCTGTCCAGGTGGAAATCAGCCCCGTGGATAATTTTTATCATGGTTGTACCTCTTTAAGCGGTTTGTAGGGGCGGCCTGTGGCCGCCCGCTGGGATTACATTGGGTTATTCACAGGCGGATAATATCCGCCCCTACACAGACGTCCGCGTTATTCAATAATATCCGTCCGGACCACATTGACGCATTTTTTCGCCTCGGTGTCGATGGTAAACAGGCAGGCGTTCAGCTTGCAGTTCCCCTCGGCCTCCTCATACCGCCGGGGCAGGCCGCCCAGGAACAGGTTCAGGGAGTTCTCCGGCTTGATGCCCAGCACCGAGTTGACCGGCCCGGTCATCCCCAGGTCGGTGACGAAGCCGGTGCCCTGGGGGAGCACCCGGCAGTCCACCGTGGGCACGTGGGTGTGGGTGCCCCACACCGCCGCCGCCCGGCCGTCCAGATGCCAGCCCATGGCCCCCTTCTCGCTGGTGGCCTCGGCGTGGAAGTCCACCAGCAGCAGGTCGAAGCCCCCCCGGTTCCAGAAGTAGTTGGCCGCCTTAAAGGGGCTGTCCAGGTTGGAGTTCAGGTCCACCCGGCCCATGATGTTCAGCACGCCCAGGGTCAGGCCCTGGCACCGGTAGACCCCAAACCCTCGGCCGGGCACCCGGCCGGCGTAGTTGGCGGGGCGGAGGATGCGGTCCTCCTTGTCCAGAAAGGCGCCGATCTGGATGCGGTTCCAGGTGTGGTTGCCCAGGGTAATCACGTCGGCCCCGGCCTCCAGAACACGCCGGGCCTGGGCGGGGGTGATGCCCACTCCGGAGGCGTTTTCCCCGTTGACCACGCAGAAATGGGCCCCGGTCTCCTCCCGCAGGCCGGGCAGGCGGCGGGACAGTATGTCCTGCCCTCCTTCGCCCACCACGTCGCCTACCGCTAATACGTTTAACAGCATAGAAAGTCCTCCTTGCCGGCAGCAGTTTTCCTGCCTATTATAAAGTATCCCCCGGAATTTCGCAACAGTTGTTTGGGGAGGCAGCCTAGGCTGTCTCCCGTGTTTTTTTCCAAAGCTCCACAAGCCGGTGGAGGGCGACGGCCAGGGCGATGTTGGCGGCGTAGGACAGCAGGAAATACAGCCGGTTGCTGGGCCCGAAGGAGACAAACCGGCGCAGCAGCGTCACCTCGGAGAACAGGCTGACGTTCAGCAGGTAAATCTCCAGGCTGTGCCGCCCCAGCAGGCGGAAAAACCGCTGAGCCCACCCCAGGGGCAGGCGCTCAAAGCACCAGCATATGGCAAAGCACATGGGCACGGTGGTGAATAGGAACAGGTAGCACAGCTGGCGGTAGTCGGCGTTGGGCCCCTTGCCCATGGTCAGCAGGTAGAGCACCCCCAGCCCCAGCCAGGCGCACCAGAACAGAACGTCTCTGGTCCCCAGCCGCCGGTCCTCCAGCACGTAGAAGCCCAGCAGCAGGCCCAGGCAGAAAATGGGCAGGCGGAAGACCAGGTCCATGGAGTACCAATAGCCGTCCACCATCAGCACCCGGCCGATGACCAGCCCCAGCAGAACGCCGGCGGCGGTGAGCCATTCCCGGCGGCGGCTGGCCCGCAGGCGGCGGAAGCAGAAGGGAGTGATGGCGTAGAGGCTCATGGACCCTGCCACATACCAGTTGAAGGCCCCCGCCGGGCGGACCCAGTAGTACAGCAGAGAGGCGTTCCAGAGCAGGGCGCTGAGGGGCGCGCCCCGGGTGAGGACCTGGAAAAGGGTGTAGGGCACCATCACCAGATAGTAGGCGGGGAGCACCCGCCCCGCCCGCCGGGCCATGAAGGCGGAGTAGCTCTGCTCCCGCCGGGCCAGGGACATCACCAGACCCATGGAGGACAGCAGAAGGAAGATATCCACCCCGCCGAAGCCCGCCGCCCGGAACAGCTCCAGGACGGACAGGCCCATGTCCAGGTCGAAGGAGTGGAACAGCATCACCCAGAGGATGGCCACCCCCATCAGTTCGGTGCGGTATTTGCTTAAAATACTGTAGCGCATGGTTTTTCCTCCACTATCAGCCGGGCGCAGGGATATTGTAGGGGCGGCCTGTGGCCGCCCGCTGTATCGCAGCGTTTGGGTCTCTGCGGGTGGCCACAGGCCGCCCCTACATTTTAGTACCCATAGGACATAAAATCAATACTTTTACCGGAATTGTGCTAGAATTTAAGAAAATAACCGCTGGTGGAAGATGAAAAACCTCACACGTCTCAAAATTCCGGAAACCCTCCCGATGTAGGGCAAGGGCTCTGCCCTTGCCTTTTCTGCCACGTAACAGAACGCGCTCAAAAGCCTTCCCCCTTTAAGGGGGAAGGTGGCACGGCCGCAGGCCGTGACGGATGAGGGTGCGCGGCAGGTTTTGCCTCTTACCGTAAGAACTGCTTGCCCGCCCCGCCCCCTCATCCGCCCCCTTCGGGGGCACCTTCCCCCCGGAGGGTGGAAGGCTTGCCCTGCGGGGGACGAAGGGAATTTTATCCCCTCACGGGGATAGGCAGGGGTAGAACCCCTGCCCTACATGATGTACCGGTCGATATTTCCAGAGGCTTTCCGAATTTATGAGACGAGTATGTGAAAAACCTCTGCCGCCCTTGACAAACCGGCTGAAATGAATATAATAAAAACAGAAAGGGCGCTGTCACTGACAGTTGACCCGAGTTATTTAATCAGCATGAAACAAGCTGACTGCTCGTGCCACCGGGCAGTCAGCACGCTTTTGGGGCGGTGAGGAGCATTACCAAAATCGTAATGACCACGCACACCACGAAACGCAGGACCTTCGCCCCACGACCGTTTCCCATCCGCACCACCTCCCTCACAATGGATTTTGCTATGAGGTACAAACGGTGGGCCAACCGCCAATATGTAACAGCGTATCCTTTCAGTCCCCTCTGGTTGAGGGGCTTTTTCAGTGTATCACAGAGGTTGGGGTGCTGTCAAATTTTGCAGAACGGTGCACAGGCACCGAAAATGCGCTAAACGCGGAGAGGGCCGAACAGAGAAAACAAAAGCGGGACGGCGCGTGCCGTCCCGCTTTGCTGCTTATTTGATGGGCAGACCGGCCTCTTTCTTGGCCTTGATCTCCCGGAGGGCGTCCTTATAGGACAGGTTGACCCGGCCCTTCTCGTCGATCTCGGTGACCTTCACCCAGATCATATCACCGATGTTGACCACGTCCTCGACCCGGTCCACCCGGCGCTCGGCCAGCTTGGAGATGTGGACCATGCCGTCCTTGCCCGGGGCCAGCTCCACAAAGGCGCCGAACTGGAGGATGCGCACCACCTTGCCGTAGTACAGCTCGCCCACCTGGGGGACGAACACGATGGTCTCAATCATCTTCTTGGCGGCGTCGCAGGAGGCGGCGTCGGGGGAGGCGATGTGGATGGTGCCGTCGTCCTCAATGTCGATCTGCGCGCCCGACTCGGCGGTGATCTTCTGGATGACGGAACCGCCCTTGCCGATGACCTCCCGAATCTTGTCGGGGTCGATCTTCATGGACAGCATCTTGGGGGCCCACTTGCACACCTCGGGACGGGGGGCGGAGATGCAGGGCAGCATCACCTCGTCCAGGATGGCAAACCGGGCGTCCCGGGTGATATCCAGGGCCTCCTTGATGATCTCGTGGGTCAGGCCGTCGTTCTTCAGGTCCATCTGGATGGCGGTGATGCCCGACTTGGTGCCCGCCACCTTAAAGTCCATTTCGCCGTGGAAGTCCTCCACGCCCTGGATGTCGATAAAGGTGGTGAAGCCGCCGTTGTCGTCCTGAATCAGGCCGCAGGAGATGCCGGCCACCGGGGCCTTGATGGGCACGCCGGCGTCCATGAGGGCCAGGGTGGAGCCGCAGATGGAGCCCTGAGAGGTGGAGCCGTTGGAGGACAGCACCTCGCTGACGACGCGGATGGCGTAGGGGAACTCCTCCTCAGAGGGGAGCACCGGGGCCAGGGCCCGCTCGGCCAGGAAGCCGTGGCCGTACTCCCGGCGGTTGGTGGACCGGGGAGCCCGGGCCTCGCCCACGGAGTAGGGCGGGAAGTTGTAGTGGTGCATATACCGCTTCTCGGTCTCCTCCCAGATGGTGTCCAGCTTCTGGGCGGCGGAGAGGGTGTTCAGGGTGCACACGGAGAGCACCTGGGTCTGGCCGCGGGTAAACAGGCCGGAACCGTGGACCCGGGGCAGGACGCCCACCTCGGCGGCCAGGGGACGAATCTCGTTCTGGGCTCGTCCGTCCACCCGGTGGCCCTCCAGCAGCCAAGCTTTCACAATCTTCTTCTGGAACTTGTAGGTGAACTCCTCCAGATACTGGTCCATATCCGGATACTGCTCCAGATACTTCTCGTGCCAGTGGTCGATCATCTCGTTCCAGCGCTGCTCCCGGACGGTCTTGTCGTCGGTGTCCATGGCGGCCTTGGCCTCGTCCATGAAGTTGGCCACAATGTCGTCGAACAGCTCCTGGTTGAACTGGGCGTGGTCATACTCCATCTTGGGCTTGCCGATCTCCCGGACAATCTGGTCGATGAAGTCGATCTGCTTGCGAATCTCCTCGTGGGCCTTCACGATGCCGGCGTACATAATCTCGTCGGGGATCTCGTCGGCGCCCGCCTCGATCATGACCACCTTCTCCCGGGTGGCGGCCACGGTCACGTCCATGCGGCTGGTCTTGCGCTGGGCCTGGTTGGGGTTGAGGACGATCTGTCCGTCGCAGAAGCCCACCTCCAGGCAGCCGATGGGGCCGGCGAAGGGGATTTCACTATAGCTCACGCAGGCGGAGGCGCCGATCATGGCGGCCACCTCGGGGGAGCAGTCGTAGTCCACGCTCATAACGGTGCACTGGATGCACACATCGTTGCGGAAGTCGTAGGGGAACAGGGGGCGCATGGGCCGGTCGATGAGGCGGCTGGCCAGCACGGCGGGCAGGGAGGGCCGGCCCTCCCTGCGCATGAAGGAGCCGGGGATTCTCCCCACGGCGTACAGCTTCTCCTCAAACTCCACGGACAGGGGGAAGAAGTCGATGCCGTCCCGGGGACGGGGGGAGACGGTGACGGCCACCATCACGGTGGTCTCGCCGTACTTCACCAGGGCGGAGGCGGAGGCCAGCTCGGCCACCTTGCCCACCTCGATGGTGAGGGGACGGCCGCACAGGTCCATGGTCCAGCTCTTGAACTTGGGGAACTGCTTGTGCTTGATGATTGTTGACATATTGATTCTCCTTTTCATTGGTGTTCCCCGGAGCTTTGTCTGCCCTTTAGCACTTGAATACGGGTTTGAAGGTTTCCGTCCCGCCCGCAGGCGGCAAGGCTCCTTTTCCCCGCAAGGGGGACGCCGCATCCGTAAGGCGGCAGAGCCGCCAACGGCTGCGCAGTGAAAGGAGCTGTCAGCCGAAGGCTGACTGAGGATTGCGTTTTGCGAAGCAAAACATACGAAGTAAACAAAGTTTTGCAAACCTTGTTTATTTCATACATTTCGCCTGCGGCGAAATACAATCCTCCGCCCCAGTTTGCGAACTGGGGCACCTCCTTTCAAAAGGAGGCTTTTCGCTGCGGCGGGACGGGGGAATCTCTGTCCCAACCCCATATTCAACTGCTAAAAAACCAGAAAAAACGCCGGGGGTATATGCGAACATAGGGCGGTGCGCAAAGACGCGCCGCCCTATGAAACACAGTCTTACTTACGGATGCCCAGCTTGGCGATGATGGCGCGGTAACGCTCGATGTCCTTGGCCATCAGGTAGTCCAGCAGCTTGCGGCGCTTACCGATCATCTTGTACAGGCCGCGGCGGCTGTGGTTGTCGTGGATGTGCACCTTCAGGTGCTCGGTGAGCTCGTTAATGCGGGCGGAGAGAATGGCGATCTGCACCTCGGGGGAGCCGGTGTCGGTCTCGTGGGTGCGGTTGGCCTCGATAACGGCCGTCTTTTCGTCCTTGCGGATCATGGGAAATTCCACCTTTCAAAATGTTCTGTCCTGGGGCCGGGTATCGGGCGGGTGTGTCCCCGCGCACCTGCGCGGGCCATGTCCCGAAACCAAGCGGGGGACGGCGCACGGTTGCCGTGCCCGGATAATATATCATAGTTTTTTCCTGATGTAAAGGGAAAATCCCAGGTTTGCAGAAAAATTTTTATTGGTCCCCCATAACCAGCTGAAGCTCCTCCAGCGCCTGCATGGCTTCCTCCGCCTGCTGTGAGATGTCCGCCAGCTTTGCAAAGGCTTTGGTGTAAAGTTCGCGGTATTGTTCGAGCGACAGGTTATTTTTGCTGTTTTCCATGATGCAGCCCTCCTTTCCCTGATTTTTGCATAAATGCCGTGAAGATAATGCCGAAAACTGTCGATTTTGACGACAGTCATTGACATTCATTGGTGTTAATTGATATGCAATGATTAACACCTGAAACAGAGCTAAAAACCCCGCCCGGCGCAGTTTTTTGCGCCGGGCGGAGCTTTTAATCTGAAAAATCGTCCAGAAGGCATGGGCGGTAATCGCGACTGCCATACAAAACGCGCTCCACCCTTATTTCGTCCTCAAGAATGCGGTAAAACGTGAGATATTTTCCCGTTGTAAGAAAACGATAATCACTTTTGACATCAATAATCGAATCCAGAGCAGGCCCGAGACTTGGAAAACTCTCTAACTGTTCCACGGCGTCCATGATGCTTTGAATAATTTTGTCCGCAGATGAAATATTCTGATGTTCGGAAACAATGTAGTCCCAGATTTCGTCCAGATCGCGGCGGACCTTTGACGTATAGTGTATTTTATACTTCATTGGCCCTCCTGCGGAAATGTTCGCGCATTTCTTCCGGGGTAATCAGCGGCTCTGTCTCCCCGGACCTCCGGCCCTTTTCCAGCTCGTTCATCAGGCGGATGGTGGCCAGCGTCTTTTCGTAGTCCCGCATGTCCACGATGGCGTATTTGCCCCGGCCATTCTTGGTGAGGAAAACGGGGGAGCCCTCGGTGACATCCTGTAGTACCTCGCTGTAGTTGCGCAGGTCCGATACCGGTTTGATGTTCGGCATTTGATTCAGCTCCTTTCTGTGCTATAGTATATCCTATTCCGCTGTAAAATTCAACAGCAAATTTTACTTCACTAAACCAAACTTGCTAAAACCCCGCCCGGCGCAATTTTTTGCGCCGGGCGGATGTTCTTTATTCGATTTCGATGGCAGGTACAACCTTCGCGCACCGGGGGCACAGGGTGGGGTGCTTGGCGTCGGAGCCCACGGTGGGCAGGACCTTCCAGCACCGCTCGCACTTCTGGCCGGCAGCGGGCTCTACGTTGGCAACAGTGAGATTAACCATCTCGGTCTCAACCTGAGAGACGATGAGTATATCGGCCAGCTCCTCCGGATTCATCTCCGCAAAGAAGGCATCTTCCTTTCGAAGGCCCAAGATAACCTTGGCCTCCAGGCTCTTGCCGATTTTTTTCTCGTTCCGGGCGGCCTCCAACTGGGCGTTGACCACATCCCGAAGCAGGATAATCTGGTTCCAGCGGCCCATGGCTTCTGGGGCCAGGGCATACTCCGTAAAGGGCTTGTTCATCTCGTTGAGGAGCACATTCCGGCCGTCGTCGCCGTCCCGGTGGGGCATGGCCAGCCAGATCTCGTCGCAGGTGAAGGCCAGGATGGGAGCGAACAGCTTGGTGATGGTGTCCAGAATGAGCCACAGGGCGGTCTGGGCGGAGCGGCGCAGGAGCCCGTCCTTCTCCTCGCAGTACAGCCGGTCCTTAATGATGTCCAGGTAGAAGGAGGACAGCTCCACCACGCAGAAGTCGTTGATGGCGTGGCTGACCACATGGAACTCGTAGTTGTCATAGGCGGCGAAGCACTTCTCAATGAGACCGTTCAGCTTGGTGACGGCCCACCGGTCCAGTTCCACCATCTCCTCGGGCTTGACCAGGTTGTTGGGGTCGAAGCCGTCCAGGTTGCCCAGGCAGTACCGGGCGGTGTTGCGGAACTTCAGGTAGTTCTGGGAGAGCTGCTTGAAAATCACCTCGGAGCCGCACACGTCCACATGGTAGTTGGCGGATCCGGCCCACAGGCGGATCAGGTCCGCGCCGTACTTGTTAAAAATGTCGGCGGGGTCCACGCCGTTGCCCAGGGACTTGTGCATGGCCCGGCCCTGGGTGTCCACCGTCCAGCCGTGGGTGACGCACTCCTTGAAGGGCGCGCCCTTGCCCAGCGCGCCCACGGCGGTGAGCAGGGAGGACTGGAACCACCCGCGGTACTGGTCCAGGCCCTCCATATAGACGGTGGCGGGCCAGAAGCCCTGGTCCTTCTGCATGGAGGCGAAGTGGGTGGAGCCGGAGTCGAACCAGCCGTCCAGGGTGTCCTCCTCCTTGGTGAAGCCGGACTTGCTCCCGCAGTGGGGGCAGGCGAAATCCTTGGGGAGGATGTCCGCCGCCTCGGTCTCATACCAGGCGTTGGAGCCCTTCTCCCCGAACAGGGCGGACACGGCGGCGATGGTCTCGTCGGTGCAGATGGGCTTGCCGCAGCCGACGCAGTAGAACACGGGAATGGGCAGGCCCCACCGGCGCTGGCGGCTGATGCACCAGTCGGCCCGCTCCTGAATCATGGATTTCATCCGGTCGATGCCCCAGCCGGGCAGCCAGCGCACGTCGTCACAGGCGGCCACGGCGGCGTCCTTGAACGACTCCACCGAGCAGAACCACTGGGGGGTGGCCCGGAAGATAATGGGGTTCTTGCACCGCCAGCAGTGGGGATAGGAGTGGACGATGTCCTCACTGGCGAACAGGGCCCCGTTCTCCTTCATGTCCGCCAGGATGACCGGGTTGCTCTCCTCGGTCTTCATGCCGGCGTATTTTCCGGCGTAGTCGGTGTGACGGCCCCGGTCGTCCACAGGGACCACCATCTCGATCTTATACCGCTTGCAGGTCTCATAGTCGTCCGCGCCGAAGCCGGGGGCGGTGTGGACGCAGCCGGTGCCGCTGTCCATGGTGACGTACTCGGCGGTGCACAGCTGGGAGGTCTTGTCCAGGAAGGGGTGCTGGGCCAGCATATACTCAAAGTCGGAGCCGGTGAAGGTGGCGACGGTCTCATAGCGCTCCACGCCGCCGATTTTCATGACCTTCTCGCAGAGGGCCTCGGCCAGAATATACATTTCGCCGTTGTCCGCCTTCACCAGCACATAGCTGTCCCGGGGGTGGAGGGCGATGGCCAGGTTGCCGGGGAGGGTCCAGATGGTGGTGGTCCAGATGAGGAAGTACATCTTGGAGACATCCCCGTACTGGCTCAGCTTGCCCTGGTCGTCCTTCACCTGGAACTTCACATAGACAGTGGTACAGGGGTCGTCCTGATACTCGATCTCCGCCTCGGCCAGGGCGGTCTCGTCGTGGGGGCACCAGTACACCGGCTTCAAGCCCTTGTAGATATAGCCGTTTTTGTACATAGCCCCGAAAATTTTCACTTCCTCCGCCTCAAAGGAGGGGGACATGGTGAGATAGGGATTCTCCCAGTCACCAATGACGCCCATCCGCTTAAAGCCCTCCCGCTGCACGTCCACATAGTGCTGGGCGAACTCGTGGCAGGCGGTGCGGAACTCGGGGACGGACATGGCTTTGCGGTTGAGCTTGTTCTGCTTGATGATGGCGGACTCAATGGGCATGCCGTGGTTGTCCCAGCCGGGGATATAGGGGGTGAGGTAGCCCCGCATGGCGGCGGCGCGGGTCATAAAGTCCTTGATGGATTTGTTCAGGGCGTGGCCCATGTGCAGTGCGCCGTTGGAGAAGGGAGGGCCGTCGTGGAGGCTGTAAAGGGGTTTTCCTTCATTCTTTTTCAGCAGCTCGTGGTAGAGGTCCATGTCCTCCCAGCGTTTCAGCATGTCGGGCTCCCGCTTGGGCAGGCCGCCCCGCATGGGGAAGTCGGTCTTTGGCAGATTGATGGTCTTGTTGTAATCCATTTATGTGTTCCTCCTGTTATGACAAGTGTTTATTTTTTGCTTTCAAAAGAAAATAGTATGGTGCCACAGCTCCGGCAAATCGTACCGGAGTACTGGGGAAGCGCGGAGAGGGCTTGGGGAGAAAAAGCGGACTTGGTGTGGTCTCCGACGGGATGCAGACGAAGGGCATCTTTTGGCCGTTGGAAATTTTTCAATTTTTCCTGTTCGGGCGTCCAAAACAGATAGCCGCGGGGGGAATATACGGTTCCCGGCTCCATTTCCTTTCCACAGTTTGGACAGTTCATATAGCGTTCCTCCTTTGTTCTCTCGTCCCGCCCGCAGGCGGCAAGCCTCCCTTGCCAAAGGGAGGGGGACCGCCGGGCAAAGCCCGGTGGTGGAGGGATTCCGTCCAGCGGAAAGCTCCCTAAAAACGGAATCCCCCAGTCAGCGGCTCACGCCGCTGCCAGCCCCCTTTAGCAAGGGGGCCTTTTGGTGCTCCGCTGAAAGTCTCCCGCAAAACAAAAACGCCCCTGTCTCCACAAAGAGACAAAGGCGCAAACCTCTGCGGTACCACTCTTTTTGCCGGGGCGTAAAGGCCCGGCCGCTCAAAAGCTGCCTGGTAACGGGGGCGTCCGGAGGGGCCTACTGTTGTTCAGCCCTCAGCTCCAAGGTGATTTTCCCTGCTCCCTCCCGTCCGCCTTGCACCAAACGGCGGCTCTCTTTGCGTCTCGGGGGCGGGTACTCGTCCTTTTCCGCGCATTTTTCATATGTGTTCCGTATTCTATCCGGTTTTTGCGAGACTGTCAAGAGGAAAAGTGGACAAATTCGGTTATTCCGTCACCAGATACCGGTCCAACACGCCGTCCAGGTAGTCCTTCTGCTCCTGGGTCAGCGGGGAGAAGGGGGCCCGGGGGTCGCCCACGGGGTAGCCCTGCCGGGACAGCTCATATTTGATGGCGGGAATCAGCCCCACCCGGCACATGGCCTCCATACAGTTGTTGGCCCTGTGCTGAAGCTCCAGGGCGGCGGCCCGGTCCCCCGCCTCAAAGAGGTCAAAAATCTTCTTGTAGTGGGGGAGCATCATGTTAAAGGTGCTGCCGATGGAGCCGATGCAGCCCAGGGCCTGCCCGGCCACCATGGTCTCGTCGTAGCCGTTGAAGGCAATCAGGTCGGGATTCAGATTCAGGATGCGCTCCATCTGAAACAGGTTGTAATTGGTCTGCTTCACCCCCAGGATGGCTCCGCTGCGCAGAAGCTGGATATAGTCGGGATTGGCAACGTCAAATTCCTTGTGGGTATTCCCGGGGAAATTGTAGATCAGCACCGGCGCGCCGGAGGCCTCCGCGATGTCGTAGTAGTACCGGCAGATTTCCCTGGGGGAGAAGCCGTAGTAAAAGGGGGCCGTCGCGGCGGTGAAGTCAAAGCCCATGGACATGGCCGCTCTGGCGTACCGCGCCGCCTCGGCGGTGGAGATGGCCCCCACATGGGCGATGAGGTTGGTCTTCCCTGCAAAAGCAGAGGCCGCCTCAAAGACCTCCACCCGCTCCGCTTCGGTGAGCAGGAAACACTCTCCGCTGCTGCCGCCTACAAAAAATCCGGCGGCCCCCTCCCCCAGGTTGCGGGTCATCACCCGCTGGAGGGCCGCGCCGTCCACCCGGCCCGACGCGTCATAGGCTGTGATGCTGGCGGAGTAGATGCCGCCCAGCTGTTCCTTTGTCTTCATAGCTTTCTCTCCTTATCATTCAGACCTCAGCGGCCAATTTTCCGCAAAATGTCCTGAAACCACGCCGGCAGGGGGCACTCCAGCTCCACTGGCTCCCCGGTGGAGGGGTGGACGAACCGCAGCCGCCGGGCGTGGAGACACTGTCCCGCCAGGCCGGGGACGGGCTTTTTCGCTCCGTACACCGTGTCCCCCAGCAGGGGGTGGCCGATGGAGGCCAAGTGGACCCGGATCTGGTGGGTGCGGCCTGTCTCCAGGCGGCACTCCACATGGGTATATCCGAGATACCGGGCCAGAACGGTCCAGTGGGTCACCGCCTCCCGGCCGTTTTTGCGGTCGACGGCCATTTTCTTCCGATCCACCGGGTGACGGCCGATGGGAGCGTCCACCGTGCCGCTGTCCTCCCGGAGGCCCCCCACCGCCACCGCCTCGTAGGTCCGGGCCAGACTGTGGTCCTGGAGCTGGGCGGCCAGGGCCAGGTGGGCCCTGTCGTTCTTGGCGGCGATGATAAGCCCGGAGGTGTCCCGGTCGATGCGGTGGACGATGCCGGGGCGCAGCTCCCCGTTGATTCCAGACAGTGAAGTTCCGCAGTGATATAACAGCGCGTTGACCAGCGTGCCGTCCGGGTGGCCGGGCGCGGGGTGGACCACCAGTCCCACCGGCTTGTTGACCACAATCACATCGCCGTCCTCATAGACCACATCCAGGGGGATGTCTTGGGGAACCAGGTCGATGGGCTCCGGGTCGGGGAGGACCACCTCCAGCACATCCCCGGGGTCGGGGCGGTCGTTCTTCCGCGCCGGCCCGCCGTTTAACGTGACCGCCCCCCGCTCCAGCAGCTTCTGAGCGGCGGAGCGGGTCAAATCGGGGACCAGTCGGGCCAGCAGGGCGTCGGCCCGCTCCCCCGGCCGGTCAGCGGTCAGCGTCAGTCTGTTCATGGGGGGCCTCCTCCCGGGGCTCCAGCTTGTCCATCAGGAACATGTAATACAGCCCGGCGGCGATACCCCCCACCACCACGCAGATATCCGCCACATTGAACACGGCGAAGTGCATGAACAGCACATTGAACATGTCCACCACAAACCCCCGGAAGGCCCGGTCGATGAGGTTGCCCACCGCCCCCGCCAGCAGCAGGGTGAGGGTGAGCTTGCCCAGGGGGTGGCGGAACAGGTTGAACCACAGGGCCGCCGCCAGCAGGACGGACATGACCAGCGACACCAGCGCCAGCGCCCAGGTGTGCTCCGAGAAGATGGAGAAGGCGGCGCCGGTGTTGGTCACATAGGTCAGGTCCAGGATGTAGGGGATAAAGGGGACGTGCTCCCCCAGGGGGATGCGGGTCATCACCAGATATTTTACCAGCTGGTCAACCGCCACCAGAACAGCGGCAATGAGAGCGTAAATCATTGAGAGGTTTCTCCTTTTAAAGTCGGTTTTTCCGCGCCAGCCGGATGTCGTCCCCGAAGAAGTGGAGGATGTGGTACTCTCCGTCCAGGCGGGAGGCGATCTGGGGGGCGTAGCGCTGGGCCACCTCCTCCATGGACAGGTTGGAGGAGATCACGGTGTGCCGCCCCCCCACCAGCCGGGTGTTCACCAGCTCATAGAGGGCGGACTGGGTGAACTGGGTGGTCAGCTCGCTGCCCAGGTCGTCCAGAATGAGCAGGTCACAGTTGAGATAGCGGCGGGTCTCGTCCCGGGCGTCCAGGCCGTCCCGGCTGTCCCGGAGGAACTTCCGGGCCTCAAACTGGGCGAAGATGTTCCCGGCGGTGTCGTAGACCACCGAGAAGCCGTTCTCCGACACGGTCCGGGCGATGCAGGCGGACAGGAAGGTCTTCCCCAGCCCCGGGGCCCCGGAGAGAAACAGGTTCTTCAGGGCAAACCGGCCGAATTTGGTGGCGTAGTTCAGGCAGACATCGTAGACCAGCTCCATGTTGCCCCGGGGGGAATTGCCCCGGCCGGGGTAGGTGGTCTGGCTGTAGAAGTCCATGCGGAAGGTGTCGAAGGACTGCTCCCCCAGGTCCAGCAGCTTGGACAGCTCCCGGATCTGCTCCTGCGCGCACAGCTCCTTCAGGCAGCGGCACATCGCCGCCCCCTGCCAGCCGGTGTCCCGGCACAGGGGGCAGGCGGGGCTGTCGTCCAGGGCGTCGGGGGGCAGGCCCAGTCCCCCCAGCAGAACAGCCCGCTCCCGCTGCAGGTCCTGATTTTCCTCCCGGACGGCCCGGACGGCGGCGGCGGCGTCTCCCCCCCGGCGGAGGGTGGCGGCCACCAGGCCGGCCATGGTGCCCTGAATGCGGCGGTCCAGCTGCTCCAGCCGGGGCTCCCGGGCGTAGGCCGCCCGCCGCCGCCGCTCGGCCTCCTCCCGGCGGCTGCGGCTGGCGTCCTCCAGCCGCTGGACGGCCCGGCGCAGTACGTTGGCGTCGTATGGCATCTCAGCTTCCCTCCTGTTTCATCTGTTCCATCAGCCGGCGCATCCGCTCCATGTCCTCCCGGGCCCGGCGCTCCTGGTCGGCGGGGGGCGGGGCGGCCTTCTGTACCCCGCCGGCCCGAACGGGGCGGGGGTCCCGGTCGCCGGTGCGGACGGCGGCGGCGGTGTGCAGCCCCTTCTCGTGCCAGCGGCGGAGAATGCCGTTCATATAGCCCCAGTCCATGGACTGCTTCTTTAATACCGTGCGCTCGTAGGCCATGCGGAGGGCCTCGTCGTCAAAGCCCATGCCGTCCCAGGCGGCGATGTAGTCCTTCTCCCGCTGGACCAGGGGGCGGGGGGAGATATCCAGCAGGCGGAGCACCTCCCCCTCCCGGCCCCGCAGGCGGGTAAGGGCGGCGATGCGCTCCTCGGCCCGCTCCATGGTGTCCACCCCCAGGCGGGCCCAGGAAAATCCCTCCTTTTTGATCTGGGACAGAAAGGGCTTTCGGCCCGGGCCGTATTTCCGGGCGGTCTCGTCGATGCACCAGCCCACCAGCATGAGAATCACCTCGGCGGGGAGGGCCAGATGGTCGTAGAGGGTGTAGAGGTTCTTCAAGTCGGCGGTGGACAGCCGCTTGCCCAGCCGGCGCTCCACCTCGCCAACCAGGGCGGGGAAGGTGGAGCGCTCCTCCGCCAGGGCCTGGGTGATGTCCTCGGTGGCGTACTCCGGGGGCGGGGCTTCGGGGGCGGGCGGGGGCTCCGGAGCAGGGAGGCGGTCGGGGGCCAGCCCCTGGGCGCGCAGCTGGTCCAGGGCGGCCTGAAGGCGGGGTTCCGTCCACTTCAGCCCCTCCGCCGAGCCGTGGCGCAGCAGCTGGAGGTAGAGCAGGGCGGCGTCGCCGCTGTCCAGCTTTAATAGCCGGTCCGCCGCCTGGGCGGCGATGGCCAGCACCTGGCCGGGGAAAAAAGTCTGGGACACGGGCGCATTCTCCTCTCTGCGGAAATCGGTTCCCCTATTCTACAACAAAATCGTCCCCGCGTCCATCTTTTTTAAAAAGCGGGGGCCAAACGGAAATTTTATCAAATATCTCATTTTCAAACCCGTCCGGTTGTGCTATAATGCCGATATGGACAAAAACTGGGGGAGTGCCCCCCAAAAAGGACGGGGAGGAACCGAGAATGAGGAACCGGATTGTGGTCAACATCGGCGGAAAGGACTACACCATGGTGGCGGCGGAGGACGAGGGCTATGTCCGCCGATGCGCCGAGCTGGTGAACCGGCAGCTGAGCGAGGTGTCTGCCGGGGGGCGGCTGTCCCAGGCGGACGCGGCGGTGCTGGCCGCCATGAACATTGCCGACCAGCTGATGAAGGAACAGGAGACAGCGGAGAATCTGCGCCGCCAGGTGAAGGATGGCCTGGAGGAGGCCAACAGCCTGAAGCTGGAGCTGTCTGAGGCCAAGCGGGAGATCTTCAAGCTGGGGACGAGAAAATAACAGGAGGTCCTTTTCATGATGGAGCTGCTGGCCCCAGCCGGGTCTGTGGAGGCGGTAACTGCCGCCGTTCAGAACGGGGCGGACGCCGTCTATTTTGGATACGGAGACTTCAACGCCCGCCGCGGCGCCCGGAATTTTACCCGGGAGGAGGCCGCGGCGGCGGTCTCTTACTGCCATCTTCGGGGCTGCAAGGTGAACCTTACCCTGAACACCCTGCTCACCGACCGGGAGCTGCCCGCCGCCGCCGAGGTGGCCGCCCACGCCAGCGGCATCGGGGTGGACGCGGTGATCGTCCAGGACCTGGGGGCGGTCCGGATGCTCCGCCAGTCGGTGCCCGACCTGCCCATCCACGGCTCCACCCAGATGACCGTCCACTCTCTGGACGGGGTGAAGCTGTGCGCCGACCTGGGCATGACCCGGGTGGTGCTGGGCCGGGAGCTGAGCCGGGACCAGATCGCCTACATCTGCCAGAACGCCCCCATTGAGATTGAGGTCTTTGGCCACGGGGCCCTGTGCATGTGCTGGTCGGGACAGTGCTTTTTCTCCTCGGTCATCGGGGGGCGCAGCGGCAACCGGGGGATGTGCGCCCAGCCCTGCCGGCTGAACTACGGCTGGAACGGCAGGGCGGACGAGCACCCCCTGTCCCTGAAGGACCTGTCCCTGGCCGGGCATTTGAAGGCCCTGGAACATATGGGGGTGGCCTGTCTCAAGCTGGAGGGCAGGATGAAGCGGCCGGAATATGTGGCCATCGTCACCGGCGTCTACGCCCGGGCCCTGCGGGAGGACCGGGAGCCCACCCCCGAGGAGATTGACACCTTAAAGCAGGCCTTCTCCCGCCAGGGCTTTACCGACGGCTACTACATGGGGGAAAAGGGCCCCGATATGTTCGGCACCCGCCAGGAGGAGAAGGAGCCCCGTGAGCTCTACGCCCAGGCCCGGTCCACCTATGAGAACGGGGTGGAGAACCGGAAGGAGCCGGTGCGGATGTACGCCCTGATCCAGCGCGGCCAGCCCGCCCAGGCGGCGGCGGAGGACAGGGAGGGCCGGGTGGTCCAGGTGGAGGGCCCCGTCCCCGAGGAGGCAAAAAACGTCCCCCTTACCCGGGAGAAGGTGGAGGGCCAGCTGGCCCGCACCGGGGGCACCCCCTTCCAGTGCGATAAGGCTACCGCCAGGGTGGAGGAGGGCCTGTCCCTGCCCCTGTCCGCCCTCAACGACCTGCGGCGGCGGGTGCTGGAGGAGCTGGGGAGGGAGCGGCAGAAGCCGGTCCAGCGCCGGAGGGAGGCCTATCAGCCCGGGGTGCGGTATGAGAATCAGAAGGAGGGGCCGGTGTTCACCGTCTCCCTGCGGACCGCCTCCCAGCTCAGCACCGAGCTGCTGAAGCGGAAGCCCGCCCTCCTCTACCTCCCCGCCGGCGAGGGGGCCGCCCACCCGGAGGCCGTCCGCCGCTGCCAGCAGGCGGGGGTGCCGGTGGCAGTGGTGCTGCCCCGTATCTGCACCGACCGGGAGCTGCCCCAGCTGGAGAAGGAGCTGACCGCCCTGCGTGAGCTGGGGGTCGCTGAGGCCCTGGCCGGCACCTGGGGGATGGTCCGCCGGGCCCAACAGCTGGGCTTTGCTGTCCGGGGGGACTACGGACTGGGGGTGTACAACAGCCAGACCATGAAGGAGCTGAAGCGGCTGGGGCTCGTGGGGGCCACCGTCTCCTTTGAGATGAAATTTCCTCAGATTCGGGATATCTCCAAGACCCTCCCCACTGAGTTTATCGCCTACGGCCGCCTGCCCCTGATGATCACCGAAAACTGCATCATCCATAACCACTGCGGCCGGCACACCTGCAACAATGTGAACCTGCTCACCGACCGGAAGGGGGAGCGGTTCCCCGTGGTGAAGGCCTGGGGGTGCCGGAATGAGATATACAACTCCAAAAAGATCTTTCTGGCCGACAAGCAGAAGGACTGGCAGAGGCTGGGCCTGTGGGGGGCGCGGCTGATGTTCACCACCGAAAACGCTTTGGAGTGCGCCCAGGTGCTGGAACGGTACATGAATCAGGGCAAATACCAGCCCAACGACTTTACCCGGGGGCTGTATTACCGGGATGTGGAGTAGAGGGCGGCCTTCGTCCCGCCCGCAGGCGGCAAGCCTCCTTTAGAAAGGAGGTGCCCCAGTTCGCAAACTGGGGCGGAGGATTGTATTTCGCCGCAGGCGAAATGTATGAAATAATCAAGGTTTCGGAGACTTTTGTGGGGCGGGACGACCTCGGCCCGCCAAATCGATACGCTGGAGAGAATGGCGCGCCGGGGTCGTCGCGCCCCACAGGCGGAGCGGAAGCTTTGTTTACTCCGTATGTTTTGCTTCGCAAAACGCAATCCTCAGTCAGCCTGCGGCTGACAGCTCCTTTCCAAAGGAGCCTTGCCCTGCGGGGGACGGGGGCTTGCTGACCGGGCCGCATGCAGGGCAGGGGCTCTGCCCCTGCCTGGGATAGGGTTCCGTCTCTGTGAGGAGGCAGGGGCAGAGCCCTTGCCCTACACAATGTGGACGGCCGCGTTTAGAAAAACGGGAACAAGGAGGTGCCGGCCGTGCTCAGCCGTCAAACACTGTTCTGGCTCAGCCGGGTCTACGACCTGCCCGGCTCCGACGCCAGGTTCCTCCGGGCCGTCCGGGACAACTGCGCCTACCACATCAGGCACTGCCCGGAGTACCGGCTGATCTGTGAGGCGGAGGGTTTTTCCCCGGACTGTTTGCATACCATAGACGACCTGGCGAAGCTCCCCCTTCTGCCCACCCTGTTCTTCAAGCGGCACCACGTAAGCTCCATGCCGGAGTGGCGCACCGCCATGAGGGTGACCTCCTCGGGCACCAGCGGCAGCTTCAGCCGGGTGGGCTTCGACTGGGGCTGTATTTTCGCGGAGATTCCCATGGTGCTCCGGCTGGGATTTTACCATAAGCTGGTCTCCCCCATGCCCGCCCGCTATGTGATTCTGGGCTACAAGCCGGGGAAGCAGGACCGGATGGGGGTGGCCCGGACCATGTTCGGCCTGACCCACTTCGCCCCGCCTGTGGGCCGGTTTTACGCCCTGAAGTGGAAGGACGGCGGCTACCTCCCCGATCTGGACGGGGCGGTAAAAACTCTGGCCCGGTGGGCCCGGGGGGCTCTGCCGGTGCGGATTGTGGCCTTCCCCTCCTACCTCTGGTTCGGCATGGAGCGCCTGGAGGAGCTGGGGCTGTCGGTGCGCCTGCCCAAGGGCTCTAAAATCCTGCTGGCCGGGGGCTGGAAGCAGCACTACGCCCAGGAGGTGGACAAGTCCACCCTCTACGCCCTGGCCCGGCGGGTGCTGGGGGTGGAGGAGGAGAACATCCACGAGTTTTTCGGGGCGGTGGAGCACCCGATTTTCTTCAACACCTGTAAAAAACACCACTTCCACCTCCCCGCCTACGCCCGGGTGATTATCCGGGACGTGCGCACGTTAAAACCTCTGCCCATGGGGGAGGTGGGCCTGGTGAATCTGATTACCCCCCTCATCAACGCCACCCCGGTGACCAGCGTGATGACCGACGACCTGGGCTTTCTCACCCCCGGGGAGGACTGCGGCTGCGGATTGAAGTCCCCCTACCTGACTGTTTTGGGCCGGGCGGGGCTGAACGACATCACCACCTGCGCCGCCGGCGCGGCGGAGCTGCTGGGAAAGGGGGAAATGCCATGATTTTCGCCGGCGGAAAGATTCTCCCCGACACGGAGCTGAACCCCGTTCTGGGGTGTCTGGAGGAGGAAACCGCCCAAACCCTCAGCGGTCCGCCCCTGGAGACGGAGACGGTGCTCAACGCTCTGGACGCCCTGGTCCGGGAGCTGGACAGCGGGGCGCTGGACCCCCTCATTGCCCAGTACGCCCCGCCCGGAGCCCGGGAGGAGCTGGCCCGGGTCCGTCCCCAGATCAGCCGGGCCGCTCTGGAGCGGCGGCTGGCCCTGGAGCTGGGCGGTCTCGCCGGGCCCCGGCCCTTTGGGCGCTCCGAGGTCCGGCCCCTGGGGGTGCTGCTCCACATCGCGCCGGGGAATATGGCGGGTCTGCCCGCCTTCACGGCTGTGGAGGGCCTGCTCACCGGCAACATCAACCTGGTGAAGCTGCCCCACGGAGACAAGGGGCTTACCCTGGCGGTGTTTCAGAAGCTGACCCAGCTGGAGCCCCGGCTGGCCCCCTGGCTGTACGCCCTCGACCTGTCCTCCCAATACTCCGGGACCATCAAGGCCCTGGCCGCTCTGGCCGACGGGGTCGTCACCTGGGGCGGGGACGGGGCCATCTCTGCCATGCGTAAGCTGGCTCCACCGGGCTGCAAGCTTATTGAGTGGGGCCACCGGCTCAGCTTCGCCTACCTGTCGGGCTGGGATGGGATGGACCTGTCCCCCCTGGCGGAACACATCGTCCGCGCCGGCGGTCTGCTGTGCTCCTCCTGTCAGGTGATTTACCTTGACACCGGCCACCTGTCCGTGGCGGAGCGGTTCTGCAAGCAGTTTTTACCGGTTTTGGAAAAAGCCGCCGCGTCCCACTATAAAACCCCCGGCCAGGCGGCTCAGGCCGCCCTCTACGCCCGGGAGACCGCCCTGGAACAGACGGTGGACCGGACCGGGTCGGGCGACCTGAATTTTCCCGGACAGAGCTGCTCCCTCACCCTGCGCCGGGATATGGAGCTGGAGCTGTCCCACCTCCACGGCAACGTGCTGGTGAAGCGCCTGCCCCGGCAGGAGCTGATTCCCGTCCTGCGGCGGCGGCGGGGGAGGCTCCAGACGGCAGGGCTGATCTGCCCCGATTCGGAGCGGGAAGTCCTCGCCGCCCTGCTGGCCCGGGCGGGGGTGAACCGGATCACCGCCCCGGGGCATATGTCCGATTCCTTCCCCTGTGAGGCCCACGACGGGGAGTACCCCCTGCGGCGGTATGTGCGGGTGGTGGACATAGAAAATCCGCGGGGGCGGACAGAGACCGCCCCTGAACAAGAAAATTTTTGAGGAGTTTACAATATGGACTTGAAAATTAAGGCGGTTTCCCCTAAAATCGGAAAGGAAATCCCGCTGCCCTTCTACGCCACCCCCGGCTCGGCGGCCATGGACCTCCACGCCTGCCTGGACGAGGCGGTCACTATCCCCGCCGGCGGACGGCGGACCGTCCCCACCGGCATCGCCATCGCCCTGCCCTCGGCGGACTATGTGGCGCTGGTATACGCCCGCAGCGGCTTGGGCATCAAGCACGGCGTGGCCCCCGCCAACTGCGTGGGGGTGATCGACAGTGATTACAGAGGTGAAATATTGGTGGGGCTTCAAAACTCCGGGGAATCGGATTTTACCGTTCAGCCCGGCGACCGCGTCGCCCAGCTGATGATTGCCCCGGTGATTCAGGCCAGCATCCAGATGGTGGACGAGCTGGACGACACCGCCCGGGGGGCGGGGGGCTTTGGCTCCACGGGAAAATAGGCGGATGCCTGCCCCATGTAGGGCGCGACGACCCGGCGCGCCGTCTTGAAATGCCCTCAAATTTGCGGCGCGCCCAGTGGTCGCGCCCTACGCACAGCCAGTCATAGTTTCGTTACGGGCGGATGATATCCGCCCCAGCGCACGAACACAGGAGGAACGCTGTTATGTTCGGTTTATTTAAGAGCAAAGGGGAAAAGCCAGAGGAGAAGGAGCGCAAGCCGCTCCCGGAGAAGCAGGAGAACAGGCAGTTCAGGGAGCTGGCCGCTCAGTTTGCGCCCGAGGAGCTGACCATTCTGGCCGTCACCGGGGCCAACGGCTTCGGCGGGGGCAGGGCCGGCAAGGAAAAGCTGTGGAGGGCCTCCATCGGCCTGACCGCCTGGATGGAGGAGGACAGCCCCGACATCCACCGGGGGGAATTTGTCCTGTCCACCATCGCTGACGACCAGCTGCTGGAGCATTTACAGCGGAGGGTCCCCCGGGATTTCATCATCAAGTTCAAGGGCCGGGTATCGGAGGACGGCAAGGGTCTGCTTCTGCTGGACCTGCCCGAGCCGGCCTTCGACCCCGACCTGAAGGCCATTCTGGAGGAGCAGAAAAAGCCCGTCACCTTCTGGGAGGAGGGGCTGGGTACCTTCACCCTCAACCGTCAGGTGGACTGGTTTGAGACGGAGGTGAACTGGCTGGGCGGACAAATCTCCCTGGTCTTCGACGCGGAGGAGGACCGGGCGGAGGCCCTGCGAAAGGCCAAGGCCCTGCTGGCCTCCGCCGCCAGCTGGGACAAGCGGGTGCGGGAGTACGCCGCCGACGACCTGCTGGCCTCCGCCAACGACTGGGCCGAGGACGGGGAGATCACCAGGGAGCAGTTTATCCAGCGGATGGAGCTGGAGTCCATCGAGATTCGGGCGGACGGCTCCTTTGAGTTCTGGTTCGCCGACGGCGATATGTTCTACGGCCACTCTATCCACGTCTCCGGCGACATGGAGCACGGCCCGGACGACGCCGCAATGGAGGGCTGACCCATGCGGGACAAATGGATGGCCCCCGAGTGGCTGGCCTGCCCGGAGATTCCCCAGTACTCCATCGGCTGGCGGATGGGTTACGGCGAGGACTACGTCTGTAAGCTGGGGGCCTGGTGGGACAAGCTCAGCGATAAGGAGCGGGAGGAGTACGACCGCCTGTTTCCCATGCCTGTCTTCTGGGACGACGTCTCCGTGATGGAGGACGACGAGGAGGGCGACCCCTCCCTGCTATACGACGGGGAGGACTACTTCCTGCGCCACTGGCGGCCCAACGGCGAGCCGGCCTACGACCGGAAATGGCTGGAACGGCAGTATATCGCCGGCAAAAAGCTGAAATGGGTCCACTTCTGGGGCCACACCCCCGAGCCGGACGGCCGCATCACCGAGACCTGCCTGAGCCAGTGGTGGATGGCGGAGTTTCGGGTGGAGACCCACACCTACTGCTGTATGGAGCAGTTCATGATGGCGGAGAAGGCCCGGCTGTTTGAGGACAAGGAGACGCTGGAAAAGATTATGGAGGCCCGGTCTCAGGGGAAGATCAAGGCCCTGGGCCGGGAAGTGAAACACTTTGACCAGGCCGAGTGGGACAAGTGCAAGCACACCATCGTTTTGACAGGGAATTTTCAAAAATTTTTGCAAAATCCCGAGCTGAAGGACTTTTTGCTCCGCACCGGGGATAAAATTCTGGTGGAGGCCAGCCCCCGGGACCGTATTTGGGGCATTGGCATGGGCAAGGCCAACGAGAACGCGGAAAATCCCGCCGCCTGGCGGGGACGAAACCTGCTGGGCTTCGCCCTGATGGAGGTCCGGGACGAGCTGCGCCGGGTGTGCGCCAACGAGGATAAGATTGATTGGAACCTGTAGGGGCGGACATTGTCCGCCCGCCAACCCCTCGTCCCCCGCAGGGCAAAGCCTCCCTCTTTGAGGGAGGTGGCGCGGCGAAGCCGCGTCGGAGGGAGTCCTCCAGAGGTCTGCGGGCCTTGGCGACTCCCTCAGTCAGCCGAGTCCGGGGTGACTCCCTCAGTCAGCCGAGTCCGGGGTGACTCCCTCAGTCAGCTTCGCTGACAGCTCCCTCGAGGAGGGAGCCTTGTCCGCGCGGCGGGGACGGAGGGAACGGCGCGCCGGGTCGTCGCGCCCTACGGCCCCAGAGCTTCCAGCATCAGGCGTGCGCCCAGGAGGAAACCGGAGCGGTAATATTGAAAATTCCGCCAGTCTTCCCGCTCCCCGCTCAGATCACACAGGTGGTCCACAAATTCAGCCCCAAAGACGGCGGCGATTTTGTCCAGCTCGGCAAGGGACGCTTCTGATAATTCCTGTTGCTTTTTGTCTCGCTCCGGGGTAATATCGTAGTCGCCGCTGAATAATTGGTACAGGATACTTTCCATTTTATCTCCTCTGATTCCTAAATTAAATTGCGGTTTCCTTGATTATACTCAATTAAATCGCGGTTGTCAAGGGGTGTTTTTATGTTTTCAAAAGAGCTTTTTGGTCAGCGAATCCTGGAACAACGAAAAAAGCATGGGGAAACTCAGAAGGCCCTAGCGGAATTATTAGGCATCGGAGATACTCAGATCATTGGAATTGAGCATGGCAGAACAACCACCTCCGCCGAGCGCATCGCCCTAATCTGCCAGCATTACAAGGTCTCCGCCGACTACCTGCTGGGACTTACCGACGACCCGGAGCCGAAATACGGCGCGGAAACGGAGAGTTAAGCTCCAAGCCTCCTTTTGAAAGGAGGTGCCCCAGTGCGCACACTGGGGCGGAGGATTGCATTTTGGCAAAGCCAAAATATGCGAAGCAAACCCAGGTCTGCAAAACTTTGTTTACTTCGTATGTTTTGCTCCGCAAAACGCAATCCTCAGTCAGCCTGCGGCTGACAGCTCCTTTCAAAAGGAGCCTTGCCCTGCGGGGGGACGTTAGGCCGTAGGGCGCGACGACCCCGGCGCGCCGTTCTCTTGAGGGCACCCTGCTCTCCGTGGACGGCGGGCCGGGTCGTCCCGCCCTACAAAGGCGGTCCCTGCGGGCGGGACGCATTCTGAACGCGAGGTGGTAGTTTGAACATCATACTGGCCTCCCAATCTCCCCGGCGGCGGGAGCTGCTGGAGCGGATGGGGATTACGGATTTCAAGGTGATCCCGGCCCAGGGGGAGGAGCTGGCCACCCGCACCCTCACCGCCGACCAGCTGGTGGAGGAGCTGTCCCAGCGCAAGTGTGCCGAGGTGGCCGCCGCCCATCCCACGGACCTGATTATCGCCGCCGACACCGTGGTGTCCATCCACAACCGGGTGCTGGGCAAGCCCCGCAGCGAGGAGGATGCCGCCCGGATGCTGGCTGCCCTGTCGGGCAAGCTGCACCTGGTTTACACCGGCGTGACGGTGGCGAAGGAGGGGCGGACCCTGACCCAGCATGAGGTGACCTCGGTCCGCTTTCGCACCCTGACCCAGGCGGACATCATCCGCTACATCGCCACCGGCGAACCCATGGACAAGGCCGGGGCCTACGGCATCCAGGGCTACGGCTCGGTGCTGGTGGAGGGTATTTCGGGGGATTACTACAACGTGATGGGGCTGCCGGTGTGCCGGCTGGCCCGGATGCTGGCCCGGTTCGGGGTGGACTCCCTGACCCTGGCGGCGGAGAAGGAGCAAGCAAAGTGAAGGATTTTCTCCGGCAAAACGGAATACTGCTGTTGGTAATCGCCTTTCTGCTGTCCGTCCTCATTGGGGTGCTCTCCTTTGTGATGGGCGGCAAGGCCGACCCCCTGTCCAACCTGGTGAACACCGTCACCGCCCCGGTGCGCAGCGGCATCGCCGCCGCCGCCGACTGGGTGGAGGGGGTCTACGGCTACGTCTTCCACTACGGCGAGATGGAGCAGGAGCTGAAGGACCTGCGGGCCCGGGTGGGCGAGCTGGAGGAGGAGGTCCGCCAGGGCGAGGAGGCCAGCCGGGAGAATGAGCAGCTCCGGGAGCTGCTCAAGTTCCAGACCCGGCGGCGGGAGCTGACCACCGAGCCGGTGAAGGTCACCGCCCGGTCCACCTCCAACTGGGAGTCCAAGCTCACCCTGAGCAAGGGCAGCGACCACGGCATCGAGGCCGGGGACTGCGTCATCACCGAGACCGGCGTTCTGGTGGGGATTGTGGATAAGGTGGGGCTCAACTGGTCCACCGTCTCCACCATCATCAACACCGACACCGAGATCGGCGGCATTGTCACCCGCACCTACTCCGCCGGAGTGCTGGAGGGGGATTTTTCCCTGATGAACCAGGGCAAGCTGAAGCTGAACTACCTGCCCGAGGGGGCTCAACTGGTATCCGGGGACGAAGTGCTCACCTCCGGGCGGGGGGATATGTTCCCCTCCGGCCTGCCGGTGGGCCACGTGGAAGGGGTGTTCACTGATCCCTCCGGCCAAACCCGCTACGCAGTGGTAATCCCCTCCGTCAAGCTGGATTCCCTTATTGAGGTGTTTGTCATTAAGGACTTTGAAATCACCGAGTAGGGGGCGGCCTCCGTGCCGCCTTGCTCCTCCAAAAGGATATTCCACAACAGGGCGGGCCGCCGAGGGCGGCGGCCCCTACAGAAAAGAGGATAACCCATGACCCGCCGTGATTTCATCCACAAATGGACCGTCTACGCCCTGGGGCTGCTGCCCGTGTGGCTGCTGGACGCCTATATCCTGCCCCGGGTCCCCCTGTGGGGGACGGTGGTGGCCATGCTGCTGCCCCTGGCGGCGGCGGCAGTGGCGGTGCTGGAGGGGGCCTACGCCGGCACCGGCTTCGGCATGGCGGTGGGCCTGCTGTGGGAGCTGGCCTACCCCGGCGGCTTCGGCGGGCAGGTGTTTTACCTGGCCCTGGCCGGCATGGCCATGGGGGCGGTGTCCCAATACGCCCTGAGCCAGTCCTTTCTGGGGTGCCTGATCTGTTCGGTGGGAGTGCTGGGCCTGCTGGACTGCCTGCGGGTGGCCCGGATGCTGTTTATCAACGCCGCCGACCTGTCCGACCTGCTCCAGGTGGCGGTGCCCGAGTTCCTCTGGTCCCTGGTCTGGACCCCCCTGGTGTGGCTGCTGTTCCGGGCCATCTACAACCGGGTGGGCGGGACGAAACTGGCGTGACCCTGTGGGGCACACACTGCGCCCGCTGTGACCGCCCGGGCCCGGACAGGCGGGCGGACAATGTCCGCCCCTACACACAGAGCGTTCCGCTTGACGGCAAAAAGGAGACCCAATGAATACCAAACAATTTCACCGCCGGGTGTGGGCCATGGTGCTGCTGCTGGCTCTGATGGTCACAGGCATGGGCGCCGCCCTGTATGATTTGCAGATCAACAACGGCGAAGAAAACTACCAGAAGACCCAAAAGAAAATCGCGGAGGCCCAGACCGTCCCCGCCGCCCGGGGGCAGATTCTGGACCGCAACGGCCAGATACTGGTGTCCAACAAGGTGATTTACGAGGTGCGGCTGGACACCAGGCTGATGGGGAAGACCCAGGGAGAGATCAACGCAGTCCTCATGGCCCTTGTGGAGGCCGCCCGGGCGGAGGGGGTGGAGTGGTCTGACAGCCTGCCCATCACCAGAACCGCCCCCTTCCGCTTTACTACGGAAAATCCCTATTTCGTCACCGAGCGGGACGAGGAGGGTGTGGAGGTGAAAACCCTCACCCGCCTGGGCAGGCTGGCGGTGAAAATGAAGTGGATTGAGGACCCCACTCAGGAGCCCCAGAACGAAACCGAGCCGGAAAAGCCTCAGAAGCCCAGCCTGACCGATTCAATCAAGGCCTTCTTCGGCATGGGCAAAAAGGAGCCGGAGCAGCCCAGGGAGCCGGAGGGCCCCCAGCCCCTGCCCACCGCCGAGCAGCTGCTGGGCAGGATGTGCGAGAGCTTCTCCATCGCGGGGGAGGGGGCGGTGAACCGGAAGCAGGCGGTGAAGAATGGCCAGACCGTCCCCGACCTGAACATCGGCGCCATGCCCCGGTCCGACGCCCGGGCGGTGGCGGGGGTGCTCTATGAGCTGTATCTGCGCTCCAAAGAGGTCTACATCGCCACCGAATATGTGTTTGCCTCCGACGTGGACATCGACTTTATTTCCCGGGTGAAGGAGCTGGACCTGCCCGGGGTGGAGATTGCGCCCACCACCGTGCGCCAGTACCACACCAGCTACGCCGCCCACCTGCTGGGCCGGATGGCCAAGATGGACCCGGACGAGTGGGCCTACTACAAGACGGTGGATGAAGACGGCGACGGCGTGAGAGACTACCAGATGAACGACTCGGTGGGTAAGGAGGGGGCTGAGCTGGCCTTTGAGAGCCGTCTCCGGGGCAAGTCGGGCACCCGCACGGTGGAGCGGAACACCAAGGGCAAAATTGTGGCGGAGGACTGGCAGAAGGAGCCCGAGCCGGGGGACAATGTGATTCTCACTCTGGACATCGGCCTTCAGGCCTATGTGGAAAATCTGCTGGCCGACGCCGTCCCCAAGCTGGAGAGCGAGGAGACCGAGGGGGCGGCCTGCGTGGTGCTGGACGTGGACACCGCCGAGGTGCTGGTGGCCGCCAACTATCCCACCTTCGATTTGGCCAACTACGCCGCGGAGCTGAAGGAGAAGGCGGAGGACCCCCTGAAGCCCTTCCTGAACCGGGCTCTCACCGGCCTCTATCCCCCCGGCTCCACCTTTAAGATGATTACCGCCGTGGCCGGCCTGGAGGAGGGGATTATCACCCCCAAGACCAAGATCAAGGACGAGGGGCGGTACACCTACTGGAGCGAGACCGGCGCCCCCCAGTGCTGGATCTACCGGCAGTACAGAAGCAACCACGGCATGGTTGATGTGTCCAAGGCCATTGAGGTGTCCTGCAACTACTTCATGTTTGAGGTGGGCCGGCAGGTGGGCATCGACAAGCTGGACGAGTACGCCGCCCGCTTCGGCCTGGGGGAGGAGTCTGGCATCGAGCTGGGGGAGGAGACCGGCGTGGTGGCCGGCCGGGCCTATACCGAGAGCCTGGGGGGCACCTGGTATGAGGGCAGCGTCACCTCGGTGGCCATCGGCCAGGAGAGCACCCAGGTTACCCCCCTCCAGCTGGCCAACTATATCGCCACCCTGGTGAACGGCGGTACCCGCCGGGCCGCCCACTTTTTGAAGGAAGCCAAGTCCAGCGACTTTTCCCAGGTCACCTACCGCTATGAGCCCCAGGTACTGGACTCCATCGAAATCAAGGACGAGAATCTGGAGGCGGTGAAGGTGGGCATGCTGAAGATGGCCCAGAGCAGCCCGGCCTTCCGGGCGCTGCCCTTCCAGGCGGGGGCCAAGACGGGGTCCGCCCAGATCAGCGCCCAGACCGAGTCCAACGCCGTTTTTGTCTGCTTCGCCCCCTACGATGCCCCGGAGATCGTGGTAGCCATGGCGGTGGAGCACGGCGGCAGCGGCGGCGAGCTGGCCTCCATAGCCGCCGATGTGCTGAGCTACTACTTCTCCTCCCAGGAGACCCGGGAGGAAATCCCCACGGAGAATACCCTGATTCGGTAATTCATAATGTAGGGCGCGACGACCCCGGCGCGCCGCGAATGATGAATGCGGCGTACAGACGGCGCGTCGGGGTCGCGTGGAAAACTCCCTCAGTCACCGCCTCCGGCGGCGACAGCTCCCTCAGAGAGGGAGCCAAATTTGTAATCAATCATAAGGAGATGTATCAATTATGGCAGAATGTACACACGACTGTTCCAGCTGCTCCGCCGACTGCTCCTCCCGGGACTTACGGGTCCCGGCCAACGCCATGTCCAGCGTGAAGCGGGTCATCGCGGTGGTGAGCGGCAAGGGCGGCGTGGGCAAGAGCACCGTTACCGCCTCTCTGGCGGCGGCCATGGCGAAAAAGGGCCGCAAGGTGGCCGTGCTGGACGCCGACATCACCGGCCCCTCCATCCCCACCGCCTTCGGCATCCACCAGCGGGCCACCGGCTCCGACGCGGGCATCGACCCCGCCGTTTCCGCCGGCGGGGTCGAGCTCATGTCCCTGAACCTCCTCTCCGCCAATGAGACCGACCCGGTAATCTGGCGGGGCCCCGTGATTGCCGGGGTGGTCACCCAGTTCTGGCAGGAGGTCATCTGGGGGGATATCGACTACATGTTTGTGGATATGCCCCCCGGCACCGGCGACGTGCCCCTCACCGTCTTCCAGTCCCTCCCGGTGGACGGGGTGATCGTAGTCACCTCCCCCCAGGACCTGGTGTCCATGATTGTGGCCAAGGCCGTCAACATGGCCAAGATGATGGATATTCCCGTGCTGGGCCTGGTGGAGAACTACAGCTGGTTCCAGTGCCCCGACTGCGGCAAGCGGCACGCCATCTTCGGCGAGAGCCACATCGAGAAGGTGGCCGCAGAGCTGGAGGTGCCCGTGCTGGCCAGACTGCCCATCGACCCCGCCCTGGCCGCCGCCTTCGACGCAGGCAAAATTGAGGACTTCCCCGCCAACTATATGGCCCAGCTGGCCGACCGGCTGGACGGCTGAGTTTCCAAAGGAGCGATTGCCCCGTGAGCCAGTATGAAAAGCTGCTTAGAACTGTTATGAGCGGTACAAAGGATAAAAACATTTCTTTTTCCGACCTGCGGACCATGCTGGAGCGCTTGGGCTTCCAATGCCGCATAAAGGGCGACCACTTCATCTATACCAGGGATGACGTAGAGGAGATTATTAACATTCAGCCATCCAGCACACAGGCAAAGCCCTACCAGGTCAAGCAGATACGCAGTATTATTTTACAGTATCGGTTAGGAGGCGATTTGATATGAAATATGAGACCATCATATATTGGAGCGAGGAGGACAGCGCCTATATTGCCGAGGTCCCGGAGCTGGCCGGCTGTATGGCTGACGGACCCACGGCCAGAGAAGCCCTCCATAACGTAGAGCAAATCGCCCAGGAATGGATTGAGACCGCCCTGGAGCTGGGGCGCCCCATTCCGAATCCCCGGGGCCGCCTGCGCTACGCATAAAACTATATCGCCTGGAATGGCACGAATCAGGTTATTCCGGGCGGTTTTCAGCATCTTTCAACCCGGTAAACCAGCGGTTGATTGCCAAAATTCGGGCCGCAGGGTAGAATGGGACCAAAGGAGGCGGTGCTATGGACGCAATCAAAACCGGCGGACTGATTGCCCAGGTGCGCAGGGAGAAGGAGCTGACCCAAAAGGACCTGGCACAGCGGCTGCATGTGTCAGTACAGGCAGTGAGCAAGTGGGAGCGGGCGCTGAGCTGCCCCGACATCGCCCTGCTGGAGCCCCTGGCCGAGACCCTGGACCTCACCGTTACCGAGCTGCTCTCCGGCCAGCGGGGGGAGGAGCCGAAGGAGGAGGTCGTCCGGGATTCCCTGCGCTTCGGACTGGCCCAGCTGGGTCCGAAAATCAGACGGTGGAGGTGGCTGTTTCTCCTGGCGGCCGCCCTTCTGCTGGCGGTTGCGCTGGGTGTTGGATACATCTGGGTCCGGGACAACACCGAGTGGCTGCCCCAGCGGGAGACGGTAATCCGGGAATTGAAAGCCTCCGACCGGGAATATCAGATCGCCAGTGCCTTGGGCGCATCAGGGTTCGATCTGCACCTGTATGAGGCCACCCTGGCCGACGACTTTGCCGGGTACAGCATTCAGGCCGAGCTGTGGACACACGACGGACTGGAACAGACATGGCCGATTATATTGCAGTCTCCTGATGATGCCAATATGGATTTTGGACCGCGCCGGCAGCTTCTGGTGCTGAGCCTGAAGCCCCATTTTGAGTGGTCCGAGAAGGAAAGCCGGTGGACAGAAGTCTGGTTTGACTATGGAATCAGCTTTGAGGGCTGTTCTTACAGAGGGAGGCTGACGGGTATCACCAGCCCCTATCTGGGCGGCGGGGCCGCTTGGGGCGGGCTGAATGGAACGGCGGTGCTGAATCAGGAGGGGATAGTCCTGTCGGTCATTTCCCTGGGCGGTCCTAACGGCGGTACCTACGCCCCCGGCGGGCTTCCGCCCGAATATGAGGAGTCCGTCTATCTGGTGGTGCGGATGTACTGTGAATAGCTATTTTGTACAGAAATCCAAACTCCCCCGGCTTTGGCCGGGGAATTTTTTTGGCTGTTTTTTGTGCATGGCAGGGCAAACCCCTTGAAAATACCCCTGCACTGCGATACAATGTCCAGGAAAGAGTAAGCCAAGCCTAACGCTTTATTGAAGAAGGGATGTTTGAATGGAGGAGCGGAAAAAGACCCTGGAGGACCTGGCCCCGGGGCAGAGCGGGACCATCCTGTCAATCGGCAACAAGTCCGGAACGGTGAAGCGCCGTCTGGTGGATATGGGGCTCACCCCGGGCACCGAGGTGCGGGTGACCAAGATCGCCCCCCTGGGTGACCCCGTTGAGGTGTCCCTGCGGGGGTATGAGCTCTCCCTGCGCAAGGGGGATGCCGCTCAGATTATCATGGGCCAGCCCCGGCCCCGGAGCTCCGGAGCGGCTCGGGCGGCCATGACCCGCCGGGACCCGGAGACCGCCCGCCGTCAGCTCCGGGCCCACGAGCACGAGCTGGAGGCCCACAGCGGCCGCTATGACCCCGCCGAGCACGACCGGCGCACCATGCGCGTCGCCCTGGCCGGCAACCCCAACTGCGGCAAGACCACCCTGTTCAACGCCCTTACCGGCTCCAACCAGTACGTGGGCAACTGGCCGGGCGTGACGGTGGAGAAGAAGGAGGGGGAGACCCGCATCGGCGACCGGACGGTGACGGTGGTGGACCTGCCCGGCATCTACTCCCTGTCCCCCTACTCCATGGAGGAGATTGTGGCCCGGGACTTCATCATCGGTGAGGCTCCCGACTGCGTCATCGACATTGTGGACGCCACCAACCTGGAGCGCAACCTGTACCTTACCATCCAGCTGCTGGAGCTGGAGCGGCCCACGGTGGTGGCCCTCAACTTTATGGACGAGGTGGAGAAGCGGGGGGACAGGATCGATGTGGACCGGCTGTCCAAGGAGCTGGGGGTGCCGGTGATCCCCATTACCGCCCGCACCGGCGAGGGGGTGGAGGAGCTGATGCACACCGCCCACCGGCAGATGCACCTGGGGGTGACCATCGAGCCCGACGACCTCTACGACGACTACACCCACGACATCCACCACCGCATGGGCGAGCTGCTCCACGACTACGCCTACGCCGCCAATCTCCCCGCCCACTGGGCCTCCATCAAGCTGCTGGAGGGGGACAGCATTGTAGAGCAGGCGCTGGCCCTGCCCCCGGAGGTGAAAACCAGGCTGGACGCCCTGGTGGCGGAGTATGAGAACTCCAGCGACCTGGGCGACCGGGAGACCCTCATCGCCGACAGCCGCTACCAGTACATCCAGAGGGTGGTGGCCGCCTCAGTGGAGAAGGGGGGCGTGCCTGGGGAGCTCACCTTCAGCGAGGAGATTGACAAGGTGGTGACCCACCGGGTGCTGGCCATCCCCCTGTTCCTTTGTACCATGCTCATTATGTTCGTGGTCACCTTCGGCCCCTTCGGCTCCTGGCTGTCCGACGGGGTGGGAGCGGGGATGGATGCCCTGTCCCAGTGGCTGGCCCCAGCTCTGGAGGGGCTGGGGGTGTCCCACGTGCTCATCTCTCTGGCCTGCGACGGCATCATCGCCGGGGTGGGGGGCGTGCTCACCTTCCTGCCCCAGATCGCCCTGCTGTTTCTGTTCCTGTCCTTCCTGGAGGACTCGGGCTATATGTCCCGGGCGGCCTTCATCATGGACCGGGCCCTGCGCCGGTTTGGGCTGTCCGGCAAAGCCTTTATCCCCATGCTGATGGGCTTCGGCTGTTCTGTCCCCGCCATTATGGGGGCCCGGACCATGGAGAACGAGAAGGACCGCCGCATGACCATTCTGCTGGTGCCCTTCATGTCCTGCTCCGCCAAGCTGCCCGTCTACGGGCTGATCTCCGCCGCCTTTTTCGGCCCCTGGGCGGGGCTGGTGGTCTTCGGGCTGTACATCATCGGGATGATTGTGGGCATCCTGTCCGGGCTGTTCTTTAAAAAGACCCTCTTCGCCGGGGAGCCCGCCCCCTTCGTGCTGGAGCTGCCCCCCTACCGCCTGCCCTCCATCGGCAACATGCTCACCCATGTGTGGCAGAAGGTGAAGGGCTTTCTGGTCAAGGCCGGCACCCTGATTCTGCTCATGTCCATGGTCCTGTGGCTGCTGCAATCCTTCGACTTCTCCCTTCGCATGGTGGACGACCCCACCCACAGCATGCTGGGGGCCCTGGGCAACGTGCTGGCCCCCGTCTTCGCACCCTGCGGCTTTGGCTTCTGGCAGGCCGCCGTGGCCCTGCTCACTGGACTTGTCGCCAAGGAGATGGTGGTGTCCTCCCTGTCCATGTTCTACGGCTTCTCCCTCACCGCCGCCAGCGGAGAGGTGGCCGCGGCCATGACCGGCTTCACCCCCCTGTCCGCCTTCGCCATGCTGGTGTTCATCCTGCTGTATGTCCCCTGTGTGGCCGCGGTGTCCACGCTGTTTAAGGAGATGCAGAGCCGGAAATGGGCCTGGTTCTCCATCGCCTGGCAGGTGGGCTGCGCCTATGTGATGGCTTTGCTGGTGTATCAGATTGGGAGCTTGCTCTTATGATGGTAAATATTGTGTTTTGGATTTTCGTGCTGGCCATGGACCTGCTGCTCCCCGGCGTGATGATTGGCTTCGGCCGGGAGTTTATGAAAAATCCGCCCAAGGAAATCAACCCAGGTTACGGCTACCGCACGGCCATGTCCTCAAAAAACCAGGATACCTGGGACTTTGCCCAGAGGAAAATGGGCGAGGTCTGGTATAAATGGGGCAAAATTCTGCTGATTCCCTCCGCCCTGCCCCTGCTTCTCGTGCTGGGGCGGGATTTGGCTACGGTGGGCGCTGTGGGAGTGGCAATCTGCCTCTGGCAGCTGATTCCCATGCTGGGCTCTGCCGCGGTGGTGGAGTGGGCGCTGAAGAAAAGCTTCGACAAACACGGAAAAAGAAAGACAGAAACGGACTGATTTTGTGATAAAACTGATTTCTCTGGACCTGGACGGCACCCTTTTAGCCCCCAGGGGTCAGATTACCGCTGCCTCCAAGGAGGCCATCGCAAAGGCGAAGGCCGCCGGGCTGCGGGTGGTCATCAACACCGGGCGGCCCGCCCAGGAGGGGGTTTTCTTCGCCCGGGAGGCGGGGTGCGACCTGCTGGTGTCCGGGGCCGGCGGCGGGCTGGTGGTGGACGGGGAGACCGGGCGGACGATCTGCCAATGGGAGGTGCCTGAGCCCTCCGCCCGCCGGGCGCTGGAGCTGTGCATGAGTTGGGATGTCCAGCTGATGATTTTTGCCGGAAGCGAGGTGCTGGTAGAACCGGCGTACAAAAAATTTTTAGAGACACATTATCCCTTCCCGGCCTTCCATGAGGCGGCCACGGTAACAGAGGACCTTTGGGGCTGTATGAAGGCCCATAAGCTGCCCCTGGTGAAGATTCATGGGGAGATCAGCGGGGCCCGGCCTCCGGTGGGGGAGCTGATGGCCCTGCCGGATGTGACCTTAACCACCTCCAGCACCCACGACTTTGAGCTCACCGCAGGCGGGGCGGACAAGGGTGCGGCTCTGGCGGTGATCGCCGCGCGGTACGGCATTCCCCTGGACCAATGCGCCGCCGTGGGGGACAGCGAGAACGACCTGGGCGCATTCCGTGTGGTGGGACTGCCCATCGCCATGGGCAACGCTCCGGAAAACGTGAAGGCTGCCGCCGCCCGCATCGCCCCCTCCAACGGGGAGGAGGGCGCGGCCTGGGCTGTTTTGAGCTGTTTGGAGTGAGGAGAGGGAGACGCCGGCGGCGTCTCCCCTTTTCGTCCCCCGCAGGGCAAGCCTTCCACCCTCCGGGGGGAAGGTGCCCCAGTGCGCACACTGGAGCGGATGAGGGGGCGGGGCGGGCAAGCTGTTCTTTTGATAAGAGGCGCTAACTTCGCCGCACCCTCATCCGTCACGGCCTGCGGCCGTGCCACCTTCCCCCTTCCAGGGGGAAGGCTTTTTGGTGCATCCCTGAGCCCCCCTCACCCGGCTTCGCCGGGAGCTCCCCCACAAGGGGGGAGCCAGGGGAGGCAAGGGCCTTTGGAATCCGGGAAACGGGCATATGGCGGCGGAAAACCCTATTGTCAGGAGTCAGTGGAGATGCTATACTGACATTATGACAAAGAACAACTGGAAGGGGGAGATGGAATGTTAAACCGGCCAACCCTGAAGACCATCGCAAAGCAGGCGGGGCTTTCCCATGTAGCGGTATCCAAGGCCCTGCGGGACGCCCCCGACATCTCGAAGGCCACCAAGGAGCGGGTGAAGAAAATCGCCGAGGAGGTGGGCTACACCCCCAACCTGGCCGCCCGGAACCTCTATCTTCAGCGCACCACCACCATCGGCATGGTGGTGCCCGCCATGGGGGACAGCACCGCCTACGACCTGGTGTTCAACGAGGTGAGCGCGGCGGCGGCGGAGCTGGGGCTGTGCGTTATGCTGGGCAGCAGCCACCGGGACCTCCAGCTGGAGGAGCGGCACTGCCGCATGATGGTGGGCAACCAGGTGGGGGTGCTCATTGTGGCCCCCTGCTCCAGCGACGTAACCCGGATCAAGGCCGCCTGCGGCCCCACCCCGGTCATCTACATCGGCGGCAAGACGGACCCCGGGGAGCCCTACGCCCTCCTGTGCGACTACCGCCACAGCGGGGCGCTGGCGGTGGAGCACCTGGCCGGCCTGGGCCATAAGAAGATCGCCCTGCTCACCTACGGGCCGGAAAATCTCACCGTTTTGCAGAAGGAGGAGGGATTTACCCAGGCCATGGAGGCCCGGGGGCTGGTCCCACAGATTGTCCGTGCGGGCAGCGCCGCCAACGCGATGCAGGCCGGCATGGACGGGGTGGCCCTGCTGCTGGAGCGGGGCGAGCTGCCCACCGCCCTCTGGTGCGCCAGCGACTACATGGCCATCGGGACCATGAACGCCCTGCGTCACCGGGGGCTGTCCGTCCCCGGCGACGTGTCGGTAATGGGCCACGACGACCTCTACTTCGACCTCTACCCGGACATCGGCCTGACCACCCTCCACACCCCCATGACGGAGCTGGGCAAGGCGGCGATTGAGCTGGCGGTGACCCTGATGGAGGGAGGGGAGCCCCCGCAGCTCCAGCGGCGCTTCCAGCCCGACCTGGTGGTCCGGGAGAGCACCGGTCCCCTCCGCCGGCCCGAATGAGAGGAGCTAAAATGGGCCGGAGGCCCCATGTGTTTGTAATCCTCTCCCTTTTGCTGCTGGCGGCGTCGGCGCTGACCTGGGTGGTGCCGGCGGGGCACTTTGCCCGCGTCTTCGATCCGGCCGCCGGCCAGACGCTGGTGGTGCCGGGGAGCTACGCCCCCGCCGCCCCGTCGCCGGTGGCCCTCTGGCAGCTGCCCCTGCTGCTGTTCGACGCCCTCACCACCGGCTCCGCCCCCCGGCTGATCTTTTTCGTCCTCCTGCTGGGGGGCTCCTTCGAGATCATCCTGGAGAGCGGAGCGGTAACCGGCCTGTGCACCTGGACGGTGGGCCGGCTGGGCCGGCGGCGGGAGTGGGTGATCCCCGCCTTTGTGGGGGTGTTCTCAATATTCGGCTTTGCCATGGGCCTCACCACCGCCTCCATTGTCTTTCTGCCCCTGGGGATGGCGGCGGCCAGGTCGCTGGGCTGCGACGGGAGAACCGGCATGGCCATGGTGATGCTGGGCACCAATGCGGGCTTTGCGGCGGGGGTGTACAACCCCTTTTCGGTGGGGGTGGCCCAGACCATCGCGGAGCTGCCCCTGTACTCGGGGGCGTGGCTGCGGTGGCTGCTGCTGGCGGTGCTGGTGCCGGTTACCGGAGCGTATGTCCTGCGCCGGGCGGAGGGGACGCCGCAGCCGGAGGGGACGGAGCCCCTGCCGGAGGCCCCGGCGCTGTCCCGGCGGCAGATGGCGGTGCTGGCGCTGTTTTTCGGCACGCTGGCGGTGGTGGCCTGGGGCGTGGGCGCCCGGGGCTGGAGCGTGCCGGAGCTGGCCGCCGGCTTTCTGGTGCTGGGGCTGGCGTGCGGAGCCGCCGCCGGCTTTGGCGCCAATCAAATCTGCCTGCTGCTGACGGCCGGGTGCAAAAAGATGGTGGGCGGGGCGCTGACCATCGGCCTGGCCGCCGCGCTGCGGCTGGTGCTGGAGCGGGGCGGCATTCTGGACAGCATCGTCCTGGGCCTGCTGCGGCTGGTGGAGGGCCTGCCGGGCTGGAGCCAGCTGCTGGGGATGTTCTACGCCAATGTCCTGCTGGACCTGCTGATTACCTCGGGCTCGGGCCACGCGGCGGTGGCCATGCCGCTGATGGTGCCGCTGGCCGACGGACTGGCCCTGTCCCGGCAGTCGGCGGTGCTGGCCTTCCAGCTGGGGGACGGACTGGCGAATCTGGTTTCCCCTATCTCCAACACGCTGGTGAGCTGCCTGGCCCTGTCGGGGGTGAGCTACCCCGGGTGGCTGCGGTATTTCCTGCCTCTGGTGGGGGTCTATCTGGCGGTGGGCACGGGGTTTATGGTGCTGGCCGGATGGGTGGGCTATTAAAAAACCGGCTTGTCCCGGCGTTGACAGGGGCGCGGCGGGTGGAGTATAATGGATGGGAGGATACGGCAATGCCCGCCGGCGGCGGGCGTTTGGATAGAAAATAATACGGTCAGGGGAGGATTTGTGATGAAAAAACGGATCGGGTCGGGTGTGTTGGCCCTGTGTCTGCTGCTGGCGCTGCTGCCCGGAAGCGTATGGGCTGCGGAGGGAGATACGCCGGCGGGTGGTACACCCAGTGTTGCAACGGATGAAAATAGTTTGCGGCAACTGCTCGAAAAAAAGACCCCCAATATCCAGTTGAAAAATGGTGAAAATTTTGAACTTACAACTACAACAGGTCAATTGACAATCCCCGAAAACTATGCTGTGACACTCGATTTAAACGGGAGCCACATAGATGTTCGTATTCCTGTAGGCATTATCGTTAAAGGTTCGTTAACAGTAGTGGATAGTACAGCGAAGGAAGAAGAACTCATAGTTAACGATGTTAACGATAAAAAACCAGTGCCTTATCAATTTGGCAGCATCAACACCGGCAATGACGAGGCAAAGCGCGACGCCATCCACGTGCAGAACGGCGGCAATTTCGTTTTGCAAAGCGGTACAGTGAGTGCGACCAACATTGCCATTGCTGTGGAGGCCGGTTCCACAGCGACAATCGACGGCGGCTATGTGGAGGCACAAGAGTCTGCTCTTGTTGTCTTGGGTAATGACGCCAAAGCAAACATTAACGGCGGCATACTTCTGAGTAAAGACAACGCCACAGTGGCCGGTAACGGGCTGCCTCAGTATGCTGGAACAACGATCAATATGACCGGTGGCACGTTGGTCAGCAAGATCACAACCACTGGCTATATCCCCTGCGGCATTTACCACCCCCAGAAAGGCACCCTGAACATTACCGGCGGCGAAATCCGTGCCCCTGGCGGTGTGGGTATCCTGATGCGCGGCGGCAGCCTGAATGTCGGGGACAACATGACCGCGGATAAGTTTGATGTCAATAGCACTGAGGGCATAAAGGGCAAGGTAGGAGATGCCAGCCGAGAAATAGAGGCCGGGGACATTATCGCAATGGACCGGCAAGATGGCTATTATGATGGTGCTAACGTAAAAGTCACCTTGACAAAAGCGGCGGATTCAGTGGAAGAATTGCATCCAACCGCTTACCATCCTGAGGGACTTGACTTACTATGGACCGAATCTGATGATACCACTATATATACAATAGGCAAAAAGACAACTACTGCCCACACAGTTACCTTTAACCTCAACTATGCTGGTGCCCCTGCGCCCACTACTGCCGAGGTCAATAACGGCGGCAAGGTGACAAAACCCGCTGACCCCACCCGAACCGGCCACACCTTTGGCGGCTGGTATGAGGAGGCGGCCTGCACCACCGCTTGGAATTTTGACACCAATACCGTAACCGGCAACATTACCCTCTATGCCAAGTGGACGCCGGTGAAAAAGAATTACACCATTACCCTCAACCCTGCGGGCGGTACACTCCCGGCTGACCAGCCCAGCACTCTAACAACCAACGATGATGGAAAGCTGGCTACATTGCCCAAGGAACCTACCCGCACAGATTATAAATTCCTAAGATGGACCACCAGCACCGGTACGGAAGTTACTACCGACCTTGTTTTTAACGGCAACACCACAATCTACGCGCAGTGGCAGAAGGCAGACGGCGGTGCGGACGACCAGACCTACACAATCTCCTTCGACCTGAACTACCCTGACGCCCCCGCCGCCCCGGCGGCTATCTCCACCGGTGCGGACCACAAGCTCACCCAGTCCCTGCCGACGGTCACCCGCGAGGGCTACACCTTCGATGGCTGGTATACCGAGGACATGGTGAAGGTTTCCAATGACACCCCTTTCTATGCCTCTGTCACCCTCAAAGCGCAGTGGACGAAACTCTCCGACACCCCCAATACATTCACCATTACCCTCGACGCTAACGGCGGCACCCTCAGCGGCGCTGCCACCGTAACCACCAATGCCGGGGGCAAGCTGGACAATCTGCCCGCCGCTCCCACCCGCGAGGGTTACAGCTTTGACGGCTGGTTTACCGCCGCAAGCGGCGGTAAGAAGGTAGATTTACAATCAACCTTCGAGAAGGATTCCACCATCTACGCCCACTGGACCAAGAACGGCGGGACCCCCTCGGACGAGGACGAATACCGCATTTACGCCCCCAGCAGCGTTACCGGCGGCCGGCTCTATGTGAGCCACAGGACCGCCACCCCGGGCACCCGGGTGACCATTGAGCTCCGGCCCTGGAGCGACTACGAGCTGGATTGGCTGTCCGTGGTCAACCTGGACACCGACCGGGAGCTGCGCCTCACCGAACGCTACACCGACGAATACACCTTCACTATGCCCTCCAGCGACGTGGAGGTGGACGTCTCCTACACCGACCGGTACTATAACAACTACTACGGCGGCACCTATTACGTCCGCGAGGTGGTCCCGGCGGAGCCCAAGCCCGTCAAGTGGTATTACAGCAACGGCAGCATCGTCCACGTCACCGACGGTATGGTCCCCTACGGCGGCCAGCTCACCCGGGATATGCTCCTCTCCGTCCTCTACAACATGGACCCCGCCCGCAGCGGCGACCCCACCATCTGGGCGGCCGACAAGGGCATTATCCCCGATATTTACATCAGCGTGCTCTGGGGGGTGGATAAGCCCATCACCCGGGAGCAGACGGCCATGATTCTCTACTGCTTCGCCCAGCACATGGGCTACAACACCGCCCCCGCCACCAGCCTGACCGGCTATGCGGACTACCGGCAGATCAGCGACGCGGCCCGTCCGGCGGTGGCCTGGGCCAAGGCGGCCGGCCTTATTGCGGGCACCTCGCCCAACACCCTGTCCCCCGGGGCGGTGCTGACCTGCGGCCAGGCCAACGCTATCCTCGCCCGCTTCACCGCCAACGTGGCGCGGACCTGGTGAGCCGCCGTGGCGCCCCGATATGCCTGCTTCACCCACCGGGAATGTGAGTACTTCCCCTGCCACCCGGGGGCGGAGCCGGACAACTTCAACTGTCTGTTCTGCTACTGTCCCCTCTATCCCCTGGGCGCGGCCTGCGGCGGCAGCTTCGTCCTCCTGCCCGACGGCCGGAAGGATTGCAGCGCCTGCCTCTACCCCCACCGGCGGGAGAATTACGAGGCGGTCGTCCGCCGCTGCGGCGGGTCCGGCCAGGGGCCGGCGGCCCCGACAGCAGAGACATAACGAAAGCCAGTCAGGTTTACCTGACTGGCTTTTTAGTAGAGACACAGAGTGCGCCCGCGGGCGGACAATGTCCGCCCCTGCATAAAAACTCCCTACGGCACCTCTCCCCGGACCAACTCGGCAAGGGTAATGCCGTCCAGGTAGCGGCTGATTACGGCGTCCAGCCCCTGCCACAGGGGCAGAGTGGGGCAGCGGTCCGACCGGGGACAGCCGGCCTCCGCCGCCATGCAGGAGACGGGGGCCAGCGACTCCTCCGTCAGCCGCAGCACTGCCCCCACGGTATACGTCTCCGGGGCTCGCGTCAGCTGGTAGCCGCCCCCCTTGCCTCGCAGGCCGGTGAGAAACTGAGCCCGGACCAGCAACTTGATGATGCTCTCCAGGTACTTCTCCGAAATGTCCTGCCGCCGGGCAATTACCTTCAGCGGGATGAAGCCCTCTCCCTGGTGCTCGGCCAGGTCCACCATAACCCGCAGCGCGTAGCGCCCCCTTGTAGAAACCAGCATATCTATCTGCCCCCTTCTCCGGTCCATTATACAACAAAAGGAGCGGCGCCGCAACGTTGGCTGCGGCGCGGGGAGTGTCCTACCGCGCATTTTATCGCAATCAGGAGAATTGGTGCGATTTGTAGGGGCGGACATTGTCCGCCCCTACATTTAAATCTGCGAATGGGACATACCCCTTTTTTCCATCGACCAGGCCCGGCTGCTGGGGGCGGGGCCACCCTGCTCGGCGGCGGCCCGCTGTTCGGGAAACCTCCCGACTTCCTTTAAAAAAACGCACGTCCGCAAAACAGACGTGCATTTTTTCAACCCTTGTCCACAAACAGGCACCGGATGGCGTTGAGCACTGCCAGAACCATAACGCCCACGTCGGCAAAGATAGCCAGATACATATTGGCGATGCCCACCGCCCCCAGGATCAGGCAGGCGGACTTCACCCCCAGGGCCATGACGATGTTCTGGTAGACAATGCCCAGGCACTTCCGGGAAATCTGGATGGCCTTGGCAATTTTCCGGGGGTCGTCGTCCATCAGGACGATGTCCGCCGCTTCGATGGCCGCGTCGGAGCCCATGGCCCCCATGGCGATGCCGATGTCCGCCCGGGACAGCACCGGGGCGTCGTTGATGCCATCGCCCACAAAGGCCAGCTTTCCTTTGCCGGACCGCGCCTCCAGCAGCTTCTCCACCTGGGCCACCTTGTCCGCCGGGAGCAGCTCGCTGAACACCTGGTCAATGCCCAGGTCGGAGGCCACCTGTTCGGCCACCGCCCTTGCGTCCCCGGTGAGCATAACCGTCTTATCCACACCGGCGGACCGCAGGGCGGAAATGGCCTGCCTGGAGCCAGGCTTTACCACGTCGGAGACCACGATGTGCCCCGCGTAGGCCCCATCCACCGCCAGATGGACGATGGTGCCGGCCTGGTGGCACTCCGGACAGTCGACGCCCAGGCGGCGCATCAGCTTGTCGTTGCCGGCGGCCACCGCCGTCCCGTCCACCCGGGCGGTGACGCCGCAGCCGCTCTGCTCCTGGATGTCGGTCACCCGGCTCCGGTCGATCTCCTTCCCCCAGGCCCGCTGCAAACTTTTGCTGATGGGGTGGGAGGAGGAACTCTCCGCCAGGGCGGCGTACTCCAGCAGCTTCTCCTCCGCCAGGGCGGCGTGGTGGATGCCGCTCACCTCAAAGACCCCTTGGGTCAGGGTGCCCGTCTTGTCGAAAACCACCGTTTTTGTCTGGGAGAGGGTCTCCAGGTAGTTGGAGCCCTTGATCAGGATGCCCACCTGGCTGGCCCCGCCGATGCCGGCGAAGAAGCTGAGAGGAATACTGATAACCAGGGCGCAGGGGCAGCTGATTACCAGGAAGGTGAGGGCCCGGTAGAGCCAGACCCCCCAGTCCGGGGCCAGGCCCAGCCCCAGCATACGGACAAGGGGAGGCAAAAGGGCCAGTGCCAGGGCGCTGTAGCAGACGGCGGGGGTGTAGATGCGGGCAAACCGGGAGATAAAGTCCTCTGACCGGGACTTCCGGGAGCTGGCATTCTCCACCAGGTCCAGAATTTTAGACACGGTGGACTCCCCGAAGGCCCGGGTGGTGCGGACCTTCAGCACCCCCGTCATGGAGATGCAGCCGCTGATGACCTCGTCCCCCGGGCCGGCCTCCCTGGGCAGGCTCTCGCCGGTGAGGGCGCTGGTGTTCAGGCTGGAGCTGCCCTCCAGCACCACCCCGTCGATGGGCACCTTCTCCCCGGGCTGGACCACGATTACCGCGCCCACCTCCACCTCGTCCGGGTCCACCTGCTCCAGCAGGCCCTCCCGCTCCACGTTGGCGTAGTCGGGGCGGATGTCCATTAGCTCGCTGATGTTCCGGCGGCTCCGGCCCACGGCGTAGCTCTGGAACCACTCGCCGATCTGGTAGAACAGCATCACGGCGATGGCCTCCAGATATTCTCCGTTCTCATAGATGGCCAGGGCCATAGCCCCCACCGTGGCCACCGCCATCAGGAAGTTTTCGTCAAATACCTGCCGGTTACGGCCCCCCCGCGCCGCCTTGCGCAGAATATCGTGGCCGATGAGGAGGTAGTCCAGCAGGTAGCAGGCAAACCGGGCCAGCCGGCCGGCGGAGGGGAAAAGCAGGCTGTCCAGCCGGTTGAAGGCCTCCGCCGGCAGGAACTGAAGGCCGAACAGCAGCAGGGCGGACAGGAAGATACGCACCATCATCTTCTTCTGCTTTCCGGTCATCCCGCCCTTCCCCCGCCCCGCCAGAAGGAGGAACAGCCCGGCCGCCGCCGTCACGGCGGCCAGCAGCGCGGTAATTATCACGTCCTGCATGGGAACGCCACCCCCTTAGAGGAAAATCTCGCAGTCGGGCTCCACCTTTTTGCAGGCCTGCTGCACCGCGGCCATTACCGTCCCGGGCTCCTGGCCCTCCGCGAACTCCACAATCAGCTTCTGGGTCATGAAGTTGACCACGGCGCTCTGAACGCCGGCGGTCTTCCGGGCGGCCTCCTCCATCAGATTGGCGCAGTTGGCGCAGTCTACCTCGATCTTATAGGTCTTTTTCATAAAAAACGCGCTCCTTTCCTTTTTAGACAAGAATTTTATGATTAAGCACTTGTTTAATCATTGTGTCCGTAGTATAATACGGCCAGAGACGCAAGTCAACGCCCAGAGTGTTCTCTCTGCCAAACGGGCGAAAAGTATTTCCAAACGAGCGAAAGGGGGGCAACGGCATGGACAATCTGGAGCTGCCCCACAGCCACGGGACGGAGCCGGCAGCGCTCCGGGCCCGGCTGGGGGACATTGAACGGTTTCAGCGGGTGGCAGAGGTCTTCCGCCAGCTGGGGGACCCCACCCGGATCCGGGTGTTCTGGCTGCTGTGCCACTGTGAGGAGTGCGTGGTGAATCTCTCCGCCCTGATGGGCATGTCCAGCCCGGCGGTGTCCCACCACCTGAAGGCGCTGAAAAGCGGCGGGCTGATTTGCAGCCGCCGGGTGGGGAAGGAGGTCTATTACCGGGCGGCGGACACCGGGGAGAGCCGCCTGCTGCACCAGATGACCGAGCAGGTGATGGAGATTGCCTGCCCCCGTCAGATAGCGCTGGAACCACCCCCTCCGGTACAGCTGGTCCCGCTGAACCAGGTGGAGGAGTACCGGGCGGAGCAGGTGGAGCTGGTCCGCCGGGTCCATGACCAGCTGCTGGCCCAGCTGGACCGGAAGACCACCATCGACGAGCTGTCCCGGCAGTATCACATGAACCCCACCACCCTGAAAAACACCTTTAAGGAGGTGTACGGCGTGTCCATCGCGGCCCATATCAAGGCGCACCGCATGGAGCGGGCCGCCCAGCTGCTGCGGGAGACCGGCTGGAGCGTGGCGGAGGTGGCCCGGGCAGTGGGCTACGACAGCCAGAGCCGCTTTACCGCCGCCTTCAAGTCGGTTTTCCACCAGCTTCCCCGGGAGTATCGAAAGGGGTAAAAAACAGGATGGGCACAGCCCATCCTGTCTCTGTATTTTCAGGCTTATCCCAGCAGCTTCTCCACAGCGGCCAGGTTGGCGGCGGTGCAGAACACCTCCATGGCCTGGGCCAGCTCGGCGGGTGAGGGGAAGGAGGGAGCCAGCCGGATATAGCTGTCCTCCGGGTCCTTGTGGTAGGGGTGGGTGGCCCCGGCGTCGGTGAGGACTACTCCGGCTTCCTTGCACAGCTGGACGATCCGTTTGGCACAGCCGGGCATAGCCATGTAGGTGACGAAATAGCCCCCCTTGGGCTTCACCCAGGAGCCTGCCCCGGTGGAGCCAATCTCGCGCTCCAGGGTGGACAGCACCGCGTCAAACTTGGGCCGGAGGATGGCGGCGTGTCTGTCCATCTGGGCCTTGATTCCGTCCAGGTCCTGGAAGAACCGCACGTGGCGCAGCATGTTCAGCTTGTCCCAGCTGATGGCCTGGGCATCCAGCTGTTTGGCGGTAAAGTCCACATTGGCCCTGGAGGCGGCGAAGAAGGCCACCCCCGCCCCGGGGAAGGAAATCTTGGAGGTGGAGCCGAACATATAGACCATGTCGGGATTCCCCGCCGCCTTGCACTCCTCCAGAATGTTGAGCAGGGGGGTGTCCTCGTAGACGTAGTGGGCGGCGTAGGCGTTGTCCCAGAAGATGCGGAAGTCCTTGGCGGCGGGCTTGAGGGCGGCCAGACGGCGCACCGCCTCGTCGGAGTAGGAGCCGCCCAGGGGGTTGGTGTACTTGGGCACGCACCAGATGCCCTTCACGGTCTCGTCCTCAGAAACCAGCCTCTCCACCAGGTCCATGTCCGGGCCCCACTCGGTGAGGGGGATGTTGATCATCTCAATACCCAGGGTCTCGCAGATGGTAAAGTGCCGGTCGTAGCCCGGGACAGGGCAGAGGAATTTTACCTTGTCATATCTGCACCAGGGCTTTTCGCCCCCCAACACACCCAGCAGAATGGCCCGGGCCATGCAGTCATACATAAAGGTGAGGGAGGCAGAGCCCACCACAATGGTCTCCTCCGGGGCTGCCCCCATGTAGGCGGCAAAGAGCTTCCGGGCCTCGGGGATGCCCAGCAGCTCGCCATAGTTGCGGCAGTCCAGGCCGCTGGCGTCGTGGCAGTCGCTCCCGGAGTTGAGGGCGTCCAGCATGGGCAGGGACAGCTCCAGCTGATCAGCCCCCGGCTTGCCCCGGGCCATGTTCAGCTTCAGCCCCTTGGCTTGCAGACGGGCGTATGCCTGCTCCAGCAGTTCCCGCTGGGCCTGGAGCTCCTCTCGGGTCATTTCCTGATACTGTTTCATGTGCGGTCTCCTTCTATCCATCAAAATTCGTCCTGAAAAGCCGGACATGGGGCGATTTCCGCAAGCCGCGCTTCTGGTAAGACATTATAATCGACTGCGCCGGGGAAAGCAAGAGATATGAAAGATTTTGTTGCGAAATATGCAAAATGGAGGGGAACGCGCCCAAAAGCCTTCCCCCTTCCAGGGGGAAGGTGGCATCCGCGAAGCGGATGACGGATGAGGGTGCGGCGAGGTTATCGCCCCTTATCGTAAAGGACAGCGTCCCCGCCCCGCCCCCTCATCCGCCCCCTGCGGGGGCACCTTCCCCCCGGAGGGTGGAAGGCTTTGCCCTGCGGGGGACGGGGGAACACCGCCTGAGGCCGAACTCCAGGCTTGAAGCCGGGGCCGGCCTGTGGTAAACTGAACCCACCTCAACCACACAGGAAGGAGCGAAACCCTATGAAACAGAACCATCCGCTGCGCTGGGCGGTGCTGGGCGCGGGGAGCATCGCCAACGAGATGGCCGCCGCCCTGGCCCGGGGCGGCCGTAAGCTGTCCGCCGTGGGCAACCGCACCCCGGAGAAGGCAGAGGCCTTCGCCCAAAAATACGGAATTCCCAAGGTCTACAAGGACCTCCGCGAGATGTTTACCGACCCGGACATCGACGCCATCTACATCGCCACCGCCCACAACTCCCATATCGCGTTTATAGAGGAGGCTCTGTCCCACGGCAAGCATGTGCTGTGCGAGAAGGCCATCACCCTCAACAGCGGCGAGCTGGACCGGGCGGTCCGGCTGGCCCGGGAGAGGAGGCTGGTGCTGGCCGAGGCCATGACCATCTACCACATGCCCCTCTACCGCCTGCTGCGGGAGCGGCTGGAGTCCGGGGCGCTGGGAAAGGTGAATCTGATTCAGGCCAGCTTTGGCAGCCTCAAGCCCTACGACATGACAAACCGGTTCTTCAACCCCGCCCTGGCCGGCGGCGCGGCGCTGGATATCGGGGTGTACGCCCTCTCCCTGGCCCGGCTGTTCCTGGTCTCGGCTCCCGACCAGGTGAAGTCCTTCGTCCGTCCGGCCCCCACCGGCGTGGACGAGACCGCCGGCATCCTGATGATGAACCCCCAGGGGCAGATGACCAATATCACCCTGTCCCTCCACTCCAAGCTACCCAAGCGGGCGGTGATCTCCTGCGAGAAGGGCTATATCGAGATTGACGACTACCCCCGGGCAGAGGAGTGCGTCATTGTGGACGCCGCCACCGGAGCCCGGGAGACCGTCAAAGCGGGCTGCACCGCCGACGCCCTGCGGTATGAGATCGAGGACCTGGAGCGTGCCGCCGCCGGGAAGGGGGACATGCTGCTGCCCTATACCGTGGACGTAATGGAGATTATGACCGCCCTGCGCCGGGAGTGGGGCGTGGTCTACCCCGAGGAGCGGGGGTAGCGATTTTGGGCGGGAAAGGCCCCGCCGTGTGACCCCTTCCAGCCGGTGGACCCTGTGGTCCGCCGGCAATTTTTTTGCAAAAAGTCACATTTCCCCTTGACCTTCCAGTGGGAGGAGGGTGTATAGTGGCGCTGTCCCGGAAAATCTTTCCCAAATCTTTACGTTTTTCTTTACCACTGTCTTAATCCCTCGGGGCTATCCTGGGGGCAGAAAAATTTTAATGAAACTTTCATCTTTTCTTTGGAAAAATGTAAGGATTGGCAAGTACAATAATCCGCAGGAAAATCATCGGCAAGCCGATGGGAATAGAGGGGGCGCGGCCCCGGAGCAAAAACAAGGAGGAACACTATGGAAACAACATCTGTCTTAACGCCGGAGACACCCCAGGCTCCCCAAAAGGAGAAGCGTAAACTTCCCCGGCCCCGTCTACCCAAGACAAAGAAGGGGAAAAAGCGGCTCAAATGGGGAATCATTGCAGCTGCGGCTCTGCTGGGAGGCTACTGGTTTTTCATCCGGGGCGGCCAGGGGAGCGGCGCGCCCGCCATGGGGCAGTTCACCTCGGACACAGTACAGCGCCGGGACCTGACGGTGGCCGTCTCGGGCACGGGGACCGTCACTCCCATTGACTCCTACTACTTAAAGCCCCTGGTCACCGGCGAGGTGCTGGAGGCCCCCTTCGAGGTGGGCGACCGGGTGGAGAAGGGGGACGTCCTCTACCGCCTGGACGCCAAGGACGCGGAAATGAGCATCCAGCAGGCGGAGCTGTCGGTCCGACAGGCCCAGAAGAGCTATGACGACCTGGCCGGCAACCTCACCGTCCGGGCCGGCGGGGCCGGGGTGGTGCAGAAGGTGCTGGTTCAGCGGGGGGACCTGGTCTCCCCCGGTACCCCCGTCGCCGAGGTGGCCGACACCTCCACCCTCACCGTCACCCTGCCCTTCCACTCCGCTGAGGCCCAGAGCATCCGGGCTGGCCAGTCCGCCCAGGTGACCATCGGCGGCACCATGGAGACCCTCCCCGGCCGGGTGGAGTCGGTTTCCTCCGCCGAGCTGGTGGGAGCCGGAGGCGCTCTGGTCCGCCAGGTGAAGATACGGGTGGACAATCCCGGGGCTCTCACCGCCGCCAACTCCGCCACCGCTGCGGTGGGGGATATTGCCTGCGCCGGCAGCGCCAATTTTGAGGAGTCCCTGCGCCAGACGGTGGTGGCCCAGGCCAGCGGCGAAGTAACCGAGGTCCACGTCACCGCCGGCAGCAAGGTGTCCGCCGGGTCCGCCCTGGCCACCCTGGGCGGGACCGCCGCCCAGAGCTCCCTGGAGGACATGGCCATCGCCCTGGAGAACGCCCAGCTGGCCCTCCAGCGCTCCCGGGACGCCCTGGAGAACTACACCATCACCGCCCCCATCTCGGGCACCGTCATCGAGAAGAATGTGAAGGCAGGGGACAACGTGAACAACATCGAGGCGGGGGCGCTGGCCGTCATCTACGACCTGAGCTACCTGAAGCTGGAAATGAATATCAGCGAGCTGGACCTGAGCAAGGTGGCCGCGGGCCAGCCGGTGGACATCACCGCCGACGCCATCCCCGGCGAGGTCTTTGAGGGCCGGGTGGACCGGGTGAGCATCAACGGCACTACCACCAACGGCTTTACCACCTACCCCGCCACCATCCTCCTGGAGGATTACGGCAATCTCAACCCCGGTATGAACGTGTCCGCCGACATCGTGGTGGAGCGGGTGAAAAACGCCCTGTCCATCCCGGCGGCGGCGGTCCAGCGGGGTGACACCGTGCTGGTGCCCCTGGAGGGCTGCCTGTCCCCCGACGGGACCACGGTGCTCGACCCCGCCAAGACTGAGGAACGCGCTGTCACCCTGGGCGGCGGCGACGGAGAGTATGTGGAAATCACCTCCGGCCTGAACGAGGGGGACACCGTTCTGGTGCCCGCCCAGGCCCAGGGCGGCATGGGCGGCGGAGTAATGGCCGCCGCGCCTGCGGGAGGTTGATGAACGGTGGAACACCTCATTGAACTGAAAAACGTCTATAAAATATATCAGATGGGCTCGGAGACCGTCCACGCCCTGGACGGGGTGGACCTGACCATCGACCAGGGGGAGTTTGTGGCCATCGTGGGCTCCTCCGGGTCGGGCAAGTCCACCGCCATGAATATCATCGGCTGTCTGGACGTGCCCACCTCCGGCACCTACCGCCTGGGGGGCGTGGACGTGTCCACCATGGACGACGACCAGCAGGCGGAGATTCGCAACAAGATGCTGGGCTTCATCTTCCAGCAGTACAACCTGATCCCCAAGCTGTCCGTGCTGGAGAACGTGGAGCTGCCTCTGCTCTACGCCGGGGTGGACAGCGGCGAGCGCCGGGAGCGGGCTCTGGCCTCGTTGGAGCGGGTGGGCCTGCGGGACAAGGGGAAGAACCTGCCTTCCCAGCTGTCCGGCGGCCAGCAGCAGCGGGTGTCCATCGCCCGGGCGCTGGCGGGAGACCCCAGCCTGATCCTGGCCGACGAGCCCACCGGCGCCCTGGACTCCCGCACCGGCCGTGAGGTACTGAAATTCCTCAAGCAGCTGCACCAGGAGGGAAATACGGTGGTTCTCATCACCCACGACAACTCCATCGCCGTGAAGGCCGAGCGGATTGTCCGCCTTCAGGACGGCAAAATCATCTACGACGGGGACTCCCGCGATCCCCGGGCGGTGGTCCAGCCCCACGGGGAGGACGAGGAAGAGGGGGTGGGCGCATGAACTTCACCCAATCCTTCCGCCTGGCGATAAAGTCCCTCACCACCAGCAAAATGCGGGCCTTGCTCACCATGCTGGGCATCATCATCGGCGTGGGGGCGGTCATCGTCATCCTGTCCCTGGGCAACGGCCTCACCGGCATGGTCCAGCAGCAGGTGGATAAGCTAGGCATCAACATGATCCAGGCCCAGTTCTTCGGCGGCACAGCGGATAGGCTGCCCGACCCGGAGGATATGTATGACATGGTGGAGGCAAACGCGGACATTCTCACCGGCGTATCCCCCTATCTGGGGGTCAATGCCGTGGTCCGCCACGGCAGCGACAAATTCGACCGTACCAGCCTCTACGGCGTCAGCGAGATTATGTACAACGCCGCTACCGGCTACACCATCGACGGCGAGCAGCTGGCCAAGGGCCGCTTCATCAGCTACATGGACGTGGAGCGGCGGGAAAACATCTGTGTGATCGGGGCCTATCTGGAGGAAGAAGCCTTTGGCGGCGACGCCCTGGGGAAACAGCTTTCCATCAACGGCCGGCCCCTCACGGTGGTGGGGGTGCTCAAGCGCAACGCCGAGCTGGAGATGCTCCCCGGCAGCCAGGACGACCAGATCTACATCCCCTACACCACCGCCCTGGAGATCATGGGCAGCCGGTGGGTCAATTTGTACATCTTCACCAGCACCTCCGGCGAGACCGCCGACGCCGGCAAAAGGGTCATCGAGGCCTATCTCAACGACTTTTTCCGTACCGACGACGGGATGTATAATTACTTCTACATCATGACCATGGCCGAGCAGGCCAACCAGATCAACGCCATGATGGGGGTAGCTATGGGTGTGCTGGTGGCCATCGCCGCCATCAGCCTCCTGGTGGGCGGCATCGGAATCATGAACATCATGCTGGTGTCCGTCACCGAGCGCACCCGGGAGATTGGCGTGCGCAAGTCTCTGGGGGCCAAGCGGAAGGACATCCGCAGCCAGTTCGTCATTGAGGCGGGCACCACCTCCGCCATCGGCGGCATCCTGGGCATCGGCTTCGGCTGGCTGCTGGCCAAGGGCATCGGCGCGGTGCTGGGGGGAATGCTTTCTGAAAATATGGGCGGCGGCGTCTTCGACGCCACCCCCACCATGGGGGCGATCCTCCTCAGCTTCGGTGTGTCGGTGGGCATCGGCGTCCTGTTCGGCTACCTGCCCGCCAACAAGGCGGCAAAGCTCAACCCCATTGACGCCCTGCGGTATGATTGAGCGGCCTAAAGGCCCCCTTGCTAAAGGGGGCTGGCACCGCCGCAGGCGGTGACTGGGGGATTCCATGCAAATGGAAACATACCGGTTATCGGAATCCCCCCGCCACCGGCTTCGCCGGCGGCCCTCCCCCCCTTTAGCAAGGGGGGCTTAAGAAAACGGAAAGGAATGTATCCTTATGAAAACAAAACGCCTTTTCTCCGCGATTTTAGCGGCCTGCCTCACCCTCGCCCTGATACTGCCCGCCTCGGCGGCGGGGACGGCGCCCTCTCTGGACGACGCGGTCCAGGCGGTAACTGCTTTGGGCATCCTCAACGGCGACGGCAGCGGCAATTTGAACCTGTCCGCCAGAGTGACCCGGGCGGAGTTTGTCGCCATGGCGGTAAAAGCCACCCCTGGCGGGGACGGTGTGGGCCAGGCGGCCACCTCCCCCTACTCGGATGTCCCCCGGAGCCACTGGGCCAGCGGCTATGTGGAGGCGGCGGTAAGCCGGGGACTGGTCACCGCCTTCAGCGACGGCACCTTCCGCCCTAATCAGGAGATTACGCTGGCGGAAGCCGCCTCCATGGTCCTTGCCCTGCTGGGCTACGGCCCGGAGGACTTCTCCGGAGCCTTCCCCACCGGCCAGCTGACCATGTACCACAGCCTGAAGCTGAGCGCGGGAGTCACTGCCGCCGGGGCCGCCTCCACCCTCACCCGCCAGGATGCGGTCTACCTCTTCTATAACCTTCTCTCCGCCAAAACCAAGGACGGCCCCCCCTACATTCAGCAGCTGGGCCACAGCCTGGATGCTGCGGGCAAGCCCGACGTGGTCTCTTTGGTCAACGGACAGATGGAGGGCCCGGTGGTGGCCCAGGGCTACGGCTGGCAGTCCTCCCTGGGATTTACTCCCGCTAAAGTCTACCGCAATGGCAGCGTGGCCGCGCTGACCAACATTCAGGACTACGATGTGGTCTACTGGAACGCCTCCATGAGCACCGTCTGGGCCTATGCCAAAAAGGCCACCGGGCCAATCCAGGCGATTGAGCCCTCCAGCGCCTCCCCCTCCTCGGTGACGGTGGCGGGACGGACCTATGCCATTGAAGCCTCCGCCGCGGCCCTTGCCCTGTCTGACCTGGGACAGTACCGCCTGGGAGACAATGTTACGCTCCTGTTGGGCAGGAGCGGCGGCGTGGCGGCGGTGGCTGATGTGTCGGCCAGCGCCGGCGAGCGGGTGGGCGTGGTAACGGCCATCGAAAAGACCGCCTACCCCGACGGCTCCGGCGGCAGCTACACCGCCCAGACCGTTACCCTGCTGGCCACCGACGGCCAGACCTACCAGTACCAGACCCGGGGCGGCTACAAGGTGGGCAGCGTGGTCCGGGCTATTGTGGCCGGCAGCGGGGGCGAGGTCACCCTCCGCGGCCTGGGCAACGCCTCCCTGTCCGGCAAGGTGAACCGGGAGGGCACGAAGCTGGACAAATACGCCTTCGCCCAGGGGGCGGAGATTCTGGACGTGAGCGAGGACCGGGGCGCGGTCATCTACCCCGCCCGCCTGGCTGGACTGAACTTGAACAGCGGCAAGGTGAAGTACTACGCCCTCAACCCCCAGGGGGAGATCGAGACCCTCATCCTTAACGACGTCACCGGCGACGCCTACCAGTATGGGATCATTACCCACTTTACCGAGGAGGGAGAGGGAATGAGCCGGTACTGCACCTACCAGTACGATGTGGGCGGGGTGAGCTACACCCTCTCCGGCACCACCAGGTTCCTGGCCACCGCCGGCCCCATCCGCATCCAGGGCGACCCGGCCAGCCCGGAGAAGCTCTACGCCCTCACCGCCGCCCAGGCGGGGCAGGTGTCGGGCAATCAGTTTGTGACGGGCAATCAGCGGTACACCCTGTCGGACAGCGTAGTGGTCTACGAGTACCGGGACGGGCGGTACTACCTGTCCAGCCTGGCCCGGGCGGAGGGCGGCGGAACCGTCACCGCCTGGTATGACAAGGCCGAGTCCGAGGGCGGACGGGTCCGTGTCATCGTGGTAAAATAACATAGAAACGGGAAACGCCCCGGGTCGTGCAGTCCGCACGGCCCGGGGCGGTGCTGCTCCCTCGGGCACAGAGCCCGCCCCGGGCCGCCTCTGTTTGAAATTGACAGGTCGGGAGGCTAAAACAGATGGGAAATGAGGGATTGTATTTCTTGACATCATAGTGAAAATGTACTATTGTTAAGGAGGTGAAAAATCGCTACACGCTTTTGGACCCGGCAGGAGAGAACAAACACAGACGGGTGGGCAATGAATGGTAAATTTTGTAATATTATTAGAGTGCTTTGGCATAAGCCTGATTTTTGCGGCGCTGATCCTCCTGCTGAACGGAGACGGCGCCCGGGAGCAGAAACTGCTGATTTTTATTATGTGTGGCTCGCTGGTGCAGAACGTGGGCTATATGCTGGAGCTGACCGCCCCCACCGTGGAGGCTGCCGTGGCGGCGGTGACGGTGGAAAATGTGGGCTCCACCTTTGTCCCCCTGTGCTACTGCTGGTTTACTTACACCTACTGCTACGCCCGCCCGCCCAAAAAGCTGCTGCGGGCCCTTGAGGTAATTAACTTTTTTGTTCTGCCCACGGTGTTTTTCAACTGGAACGGCCTGTTTTACCGGGAATTTCAGTGGCTGTCCACTGCCGACGGCTTTCACTATGTCAGCATCACCTACGGCCCCCTGTATACCTTCTTCCTGATTACCCGCATCGTGATTCCCTATGTCCTGTCCATCTACACCCTGGCCCGGGCGGTCCGGGGCCGGCTGGACCAGCAGGTCAGCCGGCAGTATTGGACCATCCTTCTGATCACCTCCCTGCCCGTGGCGGTGCTGGTGGCCTATGTGTTCAAGCTCACCGCAGTGTTCGACCTCACGCCGGTCACTCTGGCCATCACCATGGCGATGGTGGTAATTGTGGTGTGGAGCCGCCGCAACTACGACTTCCGCCGCCTGGCGGCCGAGAAGGTGCTGGAGAGCCTGGGGGACGGGGTGATCGCCCTGGACGACCATGACCGGCTTATCAGCTATAACCGGGCCGCCGCCCAGATCTTCACCAGCCTGCCCGAGCACAAGCTGGGGGAGAATGTCCGGGTGCTGGAGGACTTCCGGGAGGAGATGCTCAACGAAAGCGTCCCCTGGAGCTTCTCCATCAACGGGCAGCACTATGAATGCCACAGCAAGCAGATCATCGATGAAAACGGCCGGAAGCAGGGCTGCGTTATCCTGGTGCTGGACATGACCGACATCAAGGCATATATCAACGAGATCAAGCGGGTGCGCCAGCAGGCCGAGAAGGCGAACATCGCCAAGAGCGAGTTTTTGGCCAACATGTCCCACGAGATACGCACCCCCATGAATGCCATCATCGGCCTGAACGACATCATCATGGAGGAGTGCCCCGACCCCCAGATTTACGCCCACGCCAAGGACGTGCAGTCGGCGGCCAAGAATCTGCTGGCCATCATCAACGACATCCTGGACCTGTCCAAGGTGGAGGCGGGCAAGATGGAGCTGGTGTATGGGGACTACCATCTGAAGACCCTGGTGGACGAGGTGGTGGGCATGATGGACATGGCGGCCTCCAAGCGGGGGCTGATTCTGAAATACGAGTGCGACAGCGCCCTTCCCTGCCGCTACAACGGCGACGAGGGCCGCATCAAACAGGTGCTTATCAACATCCTGAACAACGCCATCAAGTTTACCAAAGAGGGCTATGTGCGGGTCTATATCACCGGCTGGCCCGGCAAAAACGAGGACGAGGAGGTCCTCTCCTTCCGGGTGGAGGACACCGGCTGCGGCATCCGCAAGGAGGACCTGGGCAAAATATTCGAGGACTTCCGCCAGGTGGACGCCAAGCGCAACCGCACGGTAGAGGGCACCGGCCTGGGCCTGGCCATCGTCCGGCATCTGGTGGAGCTGATGGGCGGCCTTATCGACGTGGACAGCGTCTACGGCGAGGGGACCACCGTGATGATTACCATTCCCCAGAAAATTGTGGACCGGCGCTCCATCGCGGAGCTGCCCGAGATACCCCAGACCGAGCTGCGCTACGCCGAGGCCTTTACCGCCCCCGACGTGCGGGTGCTCATTGTAGACGACAACCTGATTAACCGCAAGGTGGCCCGGGGCTTTTTAAAGAGCTACGCCTTCCAGCTGGCCGAGGCCGAGAGCGGCCCGGAGGCCATCGAGCTGGTGCGGCAAAACCGGTATGACATTATCTTTATGGATCATATGATGCCTATGATGGACGGCATCGAGGCAGCGGAGATTATCCGAAAGGACTGCGGCGAAAACGGCGCCGCCCCGGCTATGATCGCCCTCACCGCCAACGCCATGGAGGGGATGCGGGAGCAGTTCCTGAAGCACGGCTTCCAGGACTTCATCGCCAAGCCGCTGGACCGGCGGGAGCTGGGTCAGCTGCTGGCCCGGTGGGTGCCCGAGGAGCGCCGGCGGGAGGGAGCCCCCGAGGAGCTGGAGGCCGCCTCCCAGACCGCCGACCTGAGCCGCTTCCGGATCGACGGGATCGACATGGAGGCCGCCTCCCGCTACTGCGCCGGCGACGAGGGGGAGTTCCTGGAGCTGCTGGAGCTCTACTACCAGGATGGCCAGCGCAAGACGGTCCTTCTCCGGGAGGTGGCCGACAGCGACATCGCCCGCTACCGGGTGGAGGTACACGGCCTGAAAAGCGCCTCGGCCAACATCGGGGCTCTGGATGTATCCAACATGGCCCGGGCCCAGGAGAACGCCGCCGCCCAGGGAGACACGGAGTTTATCCAGCGCCAGTTCCCCCCGCTGCTGGAGGCCTACGAGACCCTTTTGATGAATATTGGGCTGTTCCTGGAGGAGCAGAGGCAAAACGAAGCCCAGGAGGAGAAGCTTCCCCCCCTGTCCCCCGCCCAGCTGCGGGAGCAGGCGGCGGCGGCCCTGGGCGAGCTGGAGGACTTCCAGTCCCAGGCCTGCGCCGGCAGGGTGGCCGACATTCTGCGCCACACCCTGCCCCAGGACACAGAGGAGCGCCTGAAGGAAATCCAGGGACAGCTGAAGCTGTATGAGGACGACATCGCAGAGGAGCTGCTGAATCAGCTTGTGAACAAACTTGAAAAGGAGGATGGCGCAAATGATTAACCCGGGAGTAAGATCCGGCAAAAAGTGCATTTTAGCGGTGGACGACGCGGCCATTATTCTGCTGCGGATCACCGACGCCCTGGGGGAGTACTACGACGTGGTCACCGTCAATTCCGGCGCGCGGGCCCTGCGGTATCTGGAGCGGAAAAAGCCCGACCTGATTCTGCTGGACATCCGCATGATGCCCAAGGACGGCTTTGAGACCCTGCGGGAGATCCGGGCGATGGAGGGCCGGGCCGAGATCCCGGTGATTATGCTTACCGGCATGGAGGACAAGAAATCAGTGATGGAGGGCATCAAGCTGGGCATCCGGGACTACATCCTGAAGCCCTTTTTCCCCGATGACCTGCTGGAGCGGGTCCGGCGTGTGCTGGAGCCCGGGGAGCAGGGCTGGCCGGAGCAGACGGAGGAGCTTTGATATATGAATCATGCCATGACCAAGGAGGAGCTGGAACAGATACTGGATCAGGCCCTTCAGGATGTAACCGAACGCACCGCCGGCGTGCGCCTGCACCAGGGCGAACAGCCGCCGGGGGAAGACCTGTGCACTGTCCACATCACCTTCGACCGGGGGTTCAACACCAGCCTGACCCTATGCGCCGACAAGAGCCTGCTGGCCCGCATGGCCTGCAACTCCTTCCACGAGGAGGCGGTGACGCCCGAGGACCTGGAGGAGTTCAGCAAGGAGTATCTCAACGTGCTCTGCGGCAAGGTGACGGGGGCGATGTTCCAGGCAACACAGATACCCGCCCGCTTCGGCACCCCCGTGTTTTACCACGGGCGCTATGAGCCGGAGGGGCAGGAGGTACAGTTTATCCTCACCTACTCTGACGAGCACAGTGAGGGCGCGCAGCTGATTCACCATGTGCCCTGTCCTCAGGGGGACGGGGCCGACAAGAGCTAAAGGGGGTATCGCAGAAATGAGCAGGCGGATAATGGTGGTGGACGATTCCAGACTGGTGCGTGTCCAGCTGGAGGACACCCTGAAAGGGACCGACTACGAGGTTGCGGCCTACTGCCGCAGCGGCGAGGAGGCCATCGAGCAGTACGCGGCGGTGAAGCCCGACCTGGTGACAATGGATATTATCATGCAGGGGATGGACGGGCTGGACGCCGCGGAGATCATCCTGAAAAGCAACCCGGACGCGAGGATTGTCATGGTGTCCTCGCTGGCATATGACGACACCTTTGAACGGGCCAAGGCCATCGGAGCTAAGGGCTTTGTGGACAAACCCTTCCACCAGGAGCAGCTGCTGAAGGTGTTTGAACAGGCCCTGTCCTGAAAGCCCGGACGTCTGGGGCATATCAAAACCTATGGAACGCGCCAGGCAGGTCCGGAAGACGGGACCTGCCTGCTTTTTTGCGCGGCGGAAACCACAGAAGCGGTCTCCCCGGCGGGGAGAGAAAAGGATTTGGAAAAAGCTGTGTGACAGCCTTTGAAGGAGTGAGTGGTCCATGACCTTGACGGAACAGACGATTCTGCTTCAGGCCCCCAACCCCGCGGCGGCGGAGAACGGGCGGAAGCTGTGGAAGAAGGGCAGCTTCTCCGCCCTGCACCGGACGGAGGACGGCACCCTCTACTGGGCGGAGTGCGCCGGCAGCGGCAAGAACCCCTACCAGGTGTCCATTGACTGGACGGACCCGACCGCCCCGGTGTGCCGGTGCTCCTGTCCCAGCAGGCAGTTCCCCTGCAAGCATGCCCTGGGGCTGATGTTCCAGCAGCTGGCCGGCGGGTCCTTTGAGCTGGCGGAGCTGCCCCGGGAAATTGCCGACAAGCGGGCCAAACAGGCGGCCCGGGCGGCCAAAAAGGAGGCGGAAGGGCCAGCAAAGCCCAAAAAGCCCAACACCGCCGTCCAGAAGAAAAAGCTGGCCAAACAGCTGGAGGGGCTGGACATGGCGGAGCGGATGGTGGACGACCTTCTTACCTCCGGCCTGGGGGCGCTGGCCGGGGCCTCGGCCAAGACCTATGACAAGCTGGCCAAGGACCTGGGCAGCTGCTACCTCACCGGCCCGCAGACCGCTTTCACCCGCATCGCCCTGGCGGTACGCACCGTCCAGCAGGACCCGGAGGGGGCGGAGGGGGCCTATGCTGAGGCACTGCGCATCCTGGTAGCCCTGCGGTCCACCATCAAAAAGGCCCGGACCTTTCTCCAGAACAAGCTGGAGGCGGGCAGCTTCTCCCCCGAGGATTCCGCCCTCTTTGAGGCCCTGGGGGGCGTGTGGAAGCTGGAGGACCTGGGGGCCATCGGCTCCGTCCGGGAGCAGGTCCGGCTGGTTCAGCTGTCCTTCGACGTGGCCTTTGACCCGGCCAAAAAGGAGTATGTGGAGCGGGGCTGGTGGATCGACCTGGACAGCGGGAGCCTCTTTCAGACCCGGAACCTGCGCCCCATGAAGGCGCTGAAACATGTGAAGGGGGAGGACAGCCGCTTCGGCGCGCTGGAGGTCCCCACCCTGTATATCTACCCCGGGGAGGGGGACCGGCGGGTGCGCTGGGAGAGCGCCATCCCCCGCCCCCTCACGGCGAAGGAGCAGGCCGCCCTGCCCGCCCTGGCCCAGCCCGGCCTGGCGGCGGCGGTGAAGCTGACCAGGGGCTCCATTAAAAATACCCTGGCCCCCAAATTTCTGGCGGTATTGGTCCCCGTGGGCGCGCTGGGCAAGGTGGGGGAGGACTTCGTGCTGGAGGATCCCGCCGGCGACCGGGTCGTCCTGCGGGACCGGCCCGAGGACGGCCCTGACCACGCCTCCACCGCCCGGCTGGCCATGCTCCCGGAGGCGCTGCCGGCGGGCAGCGCCCTGTTCGGCCTGATGTTCTACCACCAGGGGGACCGCTCCCTCTGCCTGCACCCCTACAGCGTAGTCACACCGGAGAAAATAATCCGGTTACTGTATTGAGGAGGTGGCATCTATGAATTTACGGCCCCTTTATGATGTAAAGGAGCGGCTGGAGCAGGCCGCCATTGCCGGCGTCGGCCTGCTGGCCGAGGACTTCCGCCTAAGCCGCGCGGCGGAGCAGCTAAAACCCCTGGCCGGGGCCAGCCCGGTGTTTGGAAAGATCGACGCCGGTCTCACACAGCTGCTGTCCGCCCCGGCAGGGGAGCGGTCCGGCCTGCTGCTGGACGTCCTGGCCCTGGTGGACGCGGTGGCCTACACCCAGGGGCAGACCGGAGCGACGGGGGATCTGGTCCCTCTGCCTGCCGGGGGCGGACAGTATCAGGAGCTGTCCTACAGCCAGCTCAGCCCCCTTCTCACCGCCCTCACCTCCACCGGCGGCGGGCGGATGGAGCTCGTAAAGTCCGCCTGGGAGGACCACCCCGAGTTTTTCACCGACTACCGGATTCTGCCCGCAGTGGTAGACGGCCTGGGGGACAGCTATGGGGAGGTCAGTACCCTTTGCGCCAACATATTGAAGGAGATGGGTCCCGCTGTCCTGCCGCTTCTGAGGGAGGGTTTCGATCCCGCTGGAAAGAAGGAGATGGCCCACCGGGTGGAGGTCATCGCCGCCGTTGAGGGGGCGGAGGCCACTCCCTGGCTCAGGGAGATCCTCACCCAGGCAAAGGGGGGCGTGCGCACGGCGGTTATTTTTGCCCTGGGAAAGGATGGGGCAAACGTGCCCGTTCTGCTGGAACTGGCCCGGACGGAGCGGGGCAAAAGCCGGGATACGGTGCTCCTGGCTCTGTCCGAGCAGGAGGGGCGGGAGGTCCGGGAGTTCTGGGCGGCGGAGCTGGAACAGGACACAAAATCTGTCTATTCCCTGAACTACAGCCACAGGGAGTGGGCAGGGGACCTGATTGCTGCCGGACTGCAAAAGCGGCTGGAGCCCTTCCTCTCCGGCGAGGTCCGCCCCACCGAGGAGGAATGTACAGACATAAGTATGTGGTGTCAGGCCATTGGACAGAAAAACTCTCCTGGTATGCTGGACTTCTGGCGCTGGGCCGATGAGCACATGGAAGCCCTGGACCGTTTGACCAATCAGAAGGGCAAATCTATCTTCGCAGGGGTGACGCTGACCGACACCCTGCGGACCTGTATGCGCCACACCGGCCCAGGCCCCCTGCGGGACTACTGCCTGAATCTGTTTGACGGCCACCCCGCCATGACCCGGTATCTGTCCGTCAGCTTTCCGGCCGCCCTGCTGTCCTGCCCGGCGGCGGAGGTCTTTGAGAGGTACGGCCCCTATATCCTGACGGAGGAGCCCACCCAGGACGCGGAGCGGAAAAAGACCCTGAACACCGTTCTGCTGCGGGCGCTGGGCGATGTGTGGTGGTATCCCCAGGGGGAGCGCTATAACCTCTATGGGGGCCAGCCCGCCGCCGAACCTCTGGATATCCGGTGGATTGAGCGGCTTACCCGGGCGGTCTGCACCGACGTGCCCAGAAGGGGCGGTGCCTCCCCCTTCGCCTACTACTGGGAGGACGTGCCCGAGTTTGAGCGGACCCTCATGCGGCTGGTCAACCCGGAGGACGGGCGGTGCCGGGAGCTGGTGGTCCCCTATCTGCGAAAACGTCTGGACGAGACCGGCCTGCCCTACCACTACAGCCGCTGGCTGATTCAGCTGGGGAGCAGTCCCCGGGGGCTGTTCGGCAAGGCGATGGCCAAAAACCCTTCGGCCAACCACCTGTACGTGGTGTGGAACCTGTTGCACGAGGCCAGCCAGGTGCTGCCCCCGGAGGAGGTCATCGCCCTGCTGGAGGAATTTCTGGAGGCCAAAGCGGGCCGGAAGCAGGCCTGGGCCAAGTTCCAGGAGGCCATCCCCTGGACGGTGGAGCGGCTGCGGGCGGGAGAGCCCTTCCCGGAGTGGGACAGCTGGGAGAAAATTGACAAATAATCGGAGGAATGCGCGATGTCTGACAAAAACGTACAGCGCCTCCCGGCGGAGGAGCTTTTCCAGCGGGAGCTGGACGCTTTAATCGCGGCGGAGACCGACCCGGTCCCCACCGGGTGGAAGATGTCCCCCAGGTCGGTGCTGGCCTACATCACCGGCGGCACAACGGTAAAGGGAGTTGACATTACCCCCAAGTACATGGGCAACCGGCGGCTGGTGGAGATTGCCATTGCCACCCTGGTCACCGACCGTGCCCTGCTCCTCATCGGCGAGCCGGGCACTGCCAAGAGCTGGCTCAGTGAACACCTGGCCGCCGCCGTCAACGGCGACTCCACCAAGGTGGTCCAGGGTACCGCGGGCACCACCGAGGAGCAGATCAAATACTCCTGGAACTATGCCATGCTCATCGCCAAGGGCCCCTGCCCCGAAGCCATGGTGAAAAGCCCCGTCTACCGGGCCATGGAGTCGGGCTCCATCGCCCGCATTGAGGAGATTTCCCGCTGCGCCAGCGAGGTACAGGACGCCCTTATCTCCATCCTGTCGGAAAAGCGGCTGTCCGTTCCCGAGCTGGGGCTGGAGCTCCCGGCACAGAAGGGATTTTCGGTGGTTGCCACCGCCAACACCCGGGACAAGGGGGTCAACGACATGTCCGCCGCCCTGAAACGGCGGTTTAACATCGTGGTCCTGCCCACCCCCGCCGACATTCAGGACGAGATGGACATTGTCCAGACCCGGGTGGAGCAGCTGTCCGCCGGGCTGGACCTGAACGCCCGCCAGCCCGATGTGGACACGGTGGAGAAGGTGGTCACCATCTTCCGGGAGCTGCGCTCCGGGGCCACCCTGGACGGCAAGCAGAAGCTGAAACCTACCTCCGGGGTGCTGTCCACCGCCGAGGCCATCTCCCTGCTGTGCAACTCCATGGCCCTGGCCGGCAGCTTCGGCACCGGTGCCATCGGGGCGGAGGACCTGGCCGCCGCCCTCCAGGGGGCGGTGGTGAAGGACGAGGAGAAGGACAAGGTGGGCTGGAAGGAGTATCTGGAAAACGTGATGAAGAAGCGGGGAAGCGAGTGGCTGCCCCTCTACCGGGCCTGCCGGGAGCTGAACGGAAAATGAGCGGGCCGGTATTTTTCGGGGTGCGCCACCTGTCCCCGGCGGCGGCCTTCCACCTGCGGCAGGCGCTGGACCGGGCCCAGCCCCGGCTGGTGCTGGTGGAGGGTCCCAGCGACCTGAATGACCAGATGGAGTGGCTGTGCCACCCTGAGACGGAATTTCCCGCCGCCATCCTGGCCTACACCAAAACGCCGCCGGTGCGCACCGTGCTGTGGCCCTTCGCCATCTATTCCCCGGAGGTCCAGGCCATCCTCTGGGCCCACGAGCACGGGGTGGAATGCCGGTTTATGGACCTGCCCTCGTCGGTGTTTCTGGCACTCCGGGAGGGGGAGGAAAACTCCCTCCGTCACGGCTTTGCCGTGCCACCTCCCTCAGAGAGGGAGGCTGTTTCCGATGACATCGCCCAAGGGGCTCCCTCTTTGAGGGAGCTGTCGCCGCCGCAGGCGGTGACTGAGGGAGTCGCCCAAACCACCGAATCCATCTACAAGCGCCTGGAGACGGTTACCGGCGAGGACCACGACACCTTCTGGGAGCGGAATTTCGAGCAGATTGAAAACTTTGAGGAATATCAGGCGGCCTGTAATACATTTGGTAGTCGCCTGCGGGAGGCCTCGGCGGACGATCCCCGCCGCGCCGCCGAGACGGTGGTGCGGGAGGCCTACATGAAGCGGGTGGTCTGCCAGGCCGTCGACACGGGCATTTCCCCGGAAAGGATTTTCTGTGTCTGCGGGTCCTTCCATGTGGCGGGTTTGGAGGAAAACGCACCCATGACCGACGAAGAGGAGGACGCCCTGCCCCGGGCGGAGGCCTGCGCCACCCTGATGCCCTACTCCTACTACCGGCTCAGCACCCGCTCGGGCTACGGGGCGGGGAACAAGGCCCCGGCCTACTTTGAGCTGCTATGGGAAGCCCTTCACACAGGGGGGCTGGGGCGGGCCCCCTACCTCTACCTCACCCGGCTGGCCTCCGCCCATCGGAAGGCGGGCAATCTGACCTCCTCTGCCGAGGTGATCGAAGCCGTCCGGCTGGCCCAAACCCTTTGCGCCATGCGGGGGAGTAAGTACCCTGCCCTGTCAGACCTGCGGGACGCCTCCGTTACCACCATGGGCCACGGGCAGTTTTCCGAGCTGGCACTGGCGGCGGCCGACACCGAGATCGGCAAAAAGATCGGCTTTCTCCCCCAGGGGGTAGCCCGCACCAGCGTGCAGGAGGACTTCTACCGCCAGCTGAAGGAGCTGCGGCTGGAAAAATTCCGCACCGCCCAGCTCCAGCGGCTGGACCTGGATTTGCGGGAGAAGCTGAATGTGAAGTCGGAGGGGGCCGCCCTGGCCGACCTGCGCCGGTCCTTCTTCCTCCACCGCCTGCGGGTGCTGGGGGTCCACTTCGCCGCCCTGCTCCCCTCCCGGCAGGAGGGGGCCAGCTGGGGGGAATACTGGGAGCTGCGCTGGACCCCGGAGGCGGAGATCGAGATTGTGGAATCCGCCCTGATGGGGGACACCATCCAGGGGGCGGCGGCTTTCGCCCTGAAGGAGCGGGCGGACCAAAGCACCTCTCTGGGGGAGGCGGCCTCCATCTTTCAGGACGCTTTCCTGTGCGGGATGCCCGCCGCCGCCCAGCATGCCCTGTCCGTCCTCCAGGGGCTGGGGGTGGATGCCGCCGCCATTGCCGACGTGGCCAATACAGCCGCCCGGCTCAGCCTGGTGGTGCGCTACGGCGACCTGCGGCGGTTTGACGCGGAGCCGGTTGTTCCCCTTGTAAAGCAGCTGTACCTGCGGGCCTGCCTCACCCTGGCGGAGGCCTGCGCCTGCGACGCCCAGGCTGCACAGGCGGTGACAAGGGCCATGGACCAGCTCAACACCCTCCAGCTCAGCCACGACTTTCTGGAGGCGGCGCGGTGGATTTCCCTGCTGGGGGAGCTTTCCGACCGGGACGATTTGAATACCCGGTGCTCCGGCTTCGCCATGGCGATTTTGCTGGAGCGGGGGGCGGTGGACGAGGACCTCCTCGCTCGGGAGGTGGCCCGGCGGCTGTCCCCCGGCGTCCCCGCCGACCTGGGAGCGGGGTGGTTCGAGGGTCTGGCGGGGAAGAACCGCTACGCCCTCATCGCCCGGCTGTCCCTGTGGCGGCAGCTGGACAGCTACCTCTCCGGCCTGGACGACGAGACCTTCCGGCGGGCCCTGGTCTTCCTCCGCAGGGCCTTTGCCGATTTTTCCCCCAAGGAGAAAAACGACATCGCGGAAAATCTGGGGGAAATCTGGGGCGTAAACCCCCGGCAGGCGGCGGAACTGCTGATGAACGAGGCGACGGAAGCCGAACAGGCGGTGCTGGACAGCCTGTCCGACTTCGACTTTGACGATATTTAGGAAGATGTCTGTAGGGGCCGACGACCCGGCGGCCCGCTGCTCTCGGTTCCCGCAGAACGGCGCGCCGGGTCGTCGCGCCCTACGTATCCGGCGAGCTTTGAGGGACCGCATGCAGGGGTGGATTAACACCGGCGGGCGGCCACAGGTCGCCCCTACAGGCAACATTGCGAGGTGATTCTATGTCCCAAACCGAACAGCTCAGCCGCTGGCGGCTGATCCTGGGCGCGGAGACGGAGCAGTCCTTTTCTGGCATGGGAGGCGCTCCCCTGTCCCAAGAGGAGCTGCTTATGGACTCCGCCCTGGGGGCCATCTACGGCGGGCCGGGGGAGGGCTTTGGCGAATCCGGCCGGGGCGCGGGGAAAGGGCCGTCCTCCCCGGTGATCTCCAAGTGGCTGGGGGACCTGCGCTCCCTCTTCGACCCGGAGACGGTGGCGGTGGTGCAGAACGATGCCATCGAGCGCAAGGGCTTAAAGCAGCTCCTGCTGGAGCCTGAGCTGCTGGACACCCTGGAACCCGACCTGAATCTGGCCTCCACCCTGCTCATGCTCAAGGACCAGATACCCAAGAAGTCCAAGGAGGCGGCCCGGGCCTTTATTCGCAAAATTGTGGAGGAAATCAACCGCCTGCTGGAGAACGATATGCGCCGGGCGGTGACGGCAGCCCTCAACCGCCGGGCCCACTCCCCTCTGCCCTCCGCTGCCGCTTTGGATTTTCCTTATACGATTCGTAGAAATCTGAAAAATTATAACAAAGAGTTGGGAGCAATCCTCCCGGAGCGGGTGTGGTTTTTCGACCGGGCCAGCCGGGTAAACCGGTGGCACGTCATTCTGGACATCGACCAGAGCGGGTCCATGGGCCAGTCCATCCTCTACTCGTCGGTGATGGCCTGCGTGCTGGCCTCCATGTCTGCCGTGCGCACCAGCGTGGTGGCCTTCGACACCCAGATTATGGACCTGACCCCCCTGTGCGCCGACCCGGTGGACCTGCTCTTTGGCTTTCAGATGGGGGGCGGCACCGACATTGCCAAATCCATCGCCTACTGCCAGAATCTGGTGGAGAGCCCAGGGAAGACCCTGTTTTTCCTCATCTCCGACCTGGACGAGGGGGGCAACCGGGCCGCCCTCCTCCGGCGGCTGGAGGAGCTGAAAAGCTCCGGGGTGACGGTGGTGGTTCTGCTGGCCATCGCCGACGGGGGCAAGCCCTACTACGATGCCCAGACCGCCCAGCGTGTGGCGGCTATGGATATCCCCTGCTTCGCCTGCGCCCCGGAGAAGCTGCCCGAGCTGCTGGAGCGGGCCCTGACCGGCGGGTTGTAGCGGGCGCGGCCGGGAAAAGGGACGTCTCCACAGGAGACGTCCCTCTAACGGTCGCTGGCCAGCCAGCCCTCCCCCTGAAAGATCAGGTCGTCCAGGTCGGGCTTGCGGGGGGCGGGCCGCTCGGCGGATGGGAGCTGTGTCGTTTTGTTGTCGTTCATGCAAACTCCTCCATTTGTAGTGTGCGGATATACATATCAGTATATGCCGCGCGGAGGATAAAATGTGTACGTTTGCGTACAACTTTCGGAAGAAAAAAGTCAGGTAAATGTCAAGAAGAATTTAGACAAGTAAAGGAAACATCTTTACAGTAAAGGAGAGTGGAGCTGCCAGCGGGCGGGACGTGAGATTTATAAGGAGTCCCCCTTTGGGGGACGGTACACCGGACATGTTTAAATAGCGTCAAGACCAAAAAATTTTCTCTGGGTTTGCGTAAGAGCCCAGAGAAATTTTTTTGCAAGTTGGCCCGTTGGGCCAAGTCTTGACCCTGTATAAACGTCCGGTGTGCTGTGTTGACACACAGCCCGCAGGGCTGTGCTTCACCACTTTTGGATTTTGTGAGCCGGGTACTGGCCCGTAGAGAGGAACTATCTATGCTGACGGAGACACGCTATCAATACCTTATATGGTTTTGGGAGAACGAAACCAACGACGAGGAGACCCAGGAGTGAAGAGATGAACTGGACCAAGAGGAGCAGGAGCTGGTGGACCGCTGGGACGATGGGTTTTATGACGGCCTGTGCAGAATGTATCAGGACCGGGTATTGTAACACAGTCGTGGAGCCGCAGCGGCGTGGATCAGCCGCCTGAAGGTGAAAATTTGAGTTACAATAGCGCCGCTCACGGCCCTGGTCGTGGGCGGGACTGTTTAAGGTCAAACGCTTTGACGTATGAGGAGGTACGGGGCTATGACGAAAAAACAGCACTACATGACGGAACATGAGCGGTACAAGCTGGAGGCATATTTACAGGCCAGGCGGGGCGTGTCCTGGATTGCCCGGAAGCTGGGCTTTTGCCGCCAGACGATTTACAACGAGATAAAGCGGGGCGCATATCTACACACGGTGAGGTGGTGGGACGAGGTACGCTATTCGGCAGAAAAGGCACAGCAGAAATTTGAGTATGCGCAGACGGCCAAGGGCCGCCCCCTAAAAATCGGGAGCGACCGGAAATACGCTGACTTCCTGGAGCGGAAAATGCTGGGCGTCCAGGACAGCGGGAAGGTGGACCGGCGCAAGCGGTACTCCCCTGCGGCGGCGCTAGAGCTGGCCCGCAGGGAGGGTTTTGAGACGTCGGTATGCGTGGGGACGCTGTACAGCTACATAGACAAGCGGGTCTTTCTGAATCTGTCCAACAAAGATTTGTGGGAGAAGGGCAAGTCCAGGAAGCAGGGATACAAGCCGGTGCGGCGGGTGGCACACCCGGCCTTGCCGTCCATCGTGGACCGGCCGGAGATTATCAACCAGCGCAGGGAACTGGGCCACAAGGAGATTGACCTGATTGTCGGCTGTGAGGGGAGCAAAGCAGCTACGCTGACCATGACAGACCGGAAAGGCCAGACGGAGCTGGCCTACAGGGGGCGGCAAGCCGCTGGCGGGGACCCCCGGAATTATTTCTTATACTCACGGCGTTTGAGACGAAACCAGCGCTTAGAGGGCTTGACCACGGCGTCCATATTGGATTGCTGGGTGTTCTGCTGTAGCTTGAGAATTTCATCCTCTGACATCATGTCCCCGGCCTTCATGGATTTCTTCAGGTTGCCCACGCAGGCCAGAGTGTCGTAGGCATTGTAGTCCCGGTCCCGGACAAACCAGCAGCGGCAGCTCATGGGCGTGACCAGCTTGGTCCTTGTGGCGTTCTCCAGGTCCTAGGCGTCAAAGAGCTTCAATCTTTGGAATCTCCACCACTTATCACATTCCACCACATAGCTGGTTACCTGTCTCAGGAGGGCGTCCACGTGGCCGAAGCGCTGGGCGGTGTAGTACAGGGATATGTAGTAGTGGAGGCAGGTGAGGATGGTATTGAGAAAAAGCGGGTCGATGTTGGTCTTGAAGTTGCGACTGTTCATCTGGACGCTGAACTCGTCGCCCAAGACCAACGTGACAGTGAGGGTGTCGTGTTCGTCGTCATAGGCCCGGTTATTCTCAGCGGCAAGGACAATCTGCTCCAGGGACACAAAATCCTCGTAAGGGATGGACAGGGATGCGTTAGAAATCACCTTGATACGCTGGGTAACAATCTTCTTTCGGCGGGAGCACCAGACCCTTTTCCCGTCATAGCGGCGGTAGGCGGACACCACTTTATGGACGGCGGACAGGGTCTTACCTTTGCCAAAGCGGCCGGTATAGGCTACCAGCTCCCCGGAACCGCAGAGGTTGAAGCGGAGGCGGCGGAAGTAGTAGTACATATCCTTGGCCCCATACCATGTCAGGGCGAAGGGGTGCAGGACAGCACAGCGGAAAGTTGGGAAAAATGCCAAGACCACAATAAGAGCGATAAGGACGACTAAAACCATAGGGACCTCCTTTGTAACACGATATTTTTTCAGCTGCCAGGTGACGTCTTGGGAAGTTGTGTTACATTACCAGCGGCGGAAGTCCATGATGGCCTCGGCCAGGCGGCCTATCACCCGGAACACACCGGAGACCAGGACGACGCCCACCAGGACGGTGAGCAGATACGGGATAAGCTCGGCCAGGTTGTCGGGTGGGACCATGTCCAAGCCCACAATGCCGAAAAACTCAGCTACCAGCGCAGCCATTGAAATCCCCCTTTCAGGATTTTGATACAGGCGGTGGCAAAGGCCGCTAAAAGAATGAGCAGGAGCAGCCCTTCCGTGACGGTGTAGTCCTGGAAGGAGGTGGTCAGGGCGGGATGGTCGAGGGTTTGCTGGACGGTCTCGGCATAGGTCAGCAGCTTGTCCATACCCTTGATCTCCATGGGGGCGGTGTCCACCTCCATGAAGATATCGCCGGTCTGGTCGTCCTCCTCTGGCAGTTCATCGGCGTCAGACGGGGGAGCTTCTTCCGGTTCTTCTTCCTCCTGACTGCTCTGGACGAGCCGGTCAATAAGATCGTCCACGGAGACGACGGTTAAAGGGTCTGCGGATTCCGGCTCACTGGGCGGCTCCACGCCGGGCTCGGATGGTGGCAGTTCTGGTAATGGCTCGGGTGTGGTGGTTATGGTTTCTTCATCCAAGGTACGGCACCTCTCAATCTCCGAAGAATATTTCGCCCAGAATGCGGGCTACAATGCCGACGACGGCAGAGAACAGGAACACCTCCCACAGAGAGAATGTGAAGCCGCACAGGGTAAACTCCAGGGAGAACAGCTCCACCGTTTTGGCGAACAGGGTAGCTATATCGTTCATCGTCTCACCGCCTTTAAAATGCCGATGAAGGTAATCGCGATGACGCCAAAGGTCAGGATACTGGTGATCTCCGGGGGGAGGAATGGGAAAATCGCGGCCAGGAAGCCCCCAAAGAGGGAGGGCAGCTCGTCGAAGATGGACAGGATACTTTCGACAATGCCCTTGAACTTGTCCGTTATCATGTTCACCAGGGAGGTAAGGGCGTCCAGGATTTTGCCGAGGATAGCTTCGATGATTTCAATGATACCGCCGAAGCCGGAGCCGATGAGGTTGCCCAGCTTCTCCCAAATGCTTTTTTCTTCCTCTGAGCCGGGTGGGCCGGTGCCCTCCATGTCCTTGTACTGTTCGCCGCAGACGGAACAGGAGTAGATGGTATAGCCCTGCTGGAGGAGGTTTCCTTCCTCGTCGTAGGTGGTTTGGACGGTGCGGTCTACCACCCAGCTGTGACCGGTAGCTGGAATGGTTTCGGTTTTGGTCTGGTTACACTTGGAACAGGTGGAGGTCACCTTGCCCGGTGTGCTGCATGCAGGGTCGGTGCGGCTGGTCTCGGTCCAGGTGTGGTCACAGGCGCCAGGTACATCCGGGCCGGGTTCCCCGGAGCCGTCTACCAGATAGTAGATGTTGTAGATGGTGTCGCCCTCTTTGATGGTGACATTCTCGTCGCCGTAGGTGATGGTGATGGTGTCGCCGGTCTCGGTGGTGACAGTGTAGCTGCGGTCCTCGTAGTTGTAGGACCAGTCGCTCATGGTGTGGGTCTCACCGGTGGCGGGGTTGTAGATGGTGCTGTTGGTCTCGTTGACGATTTTGTCGGCCTCCACCTTGATGATCTGGCCGTTGTCACCAATGATACCATAGTCGCCCGTGATACTGGTGGGGCGGGAGGTGATGTTGTAGGTGGTGTCAGAAACGGGGTCGAAAGCATCCAGCTCAATCGAAATGGGATAAGAATATAGATACTCACGATGAGAATTAGTATTGGGTGTATGTACGGCCTATATAGGCTAATCAAATGCTTTGTCCACTACCATGCTCAATGCCAGAATAAATTTACAGAACCACGAGAACAAAAGCGGAGCAGTCAGAAGAATCTGCCGACAAAGAAGCCGCCAGCGGTGAGCAGGGCGGAACCGCACAGCCATGTAGTGAACAGGACAATTTCGTAAATCATCTTACAGCCTCCCTCTGCGGCCCTGATGAAATATGTACATCAGCAGGGCGGTGACGGTCAGGAACAGCAGCACGCTCAGAAAGAGCCGGAGCGGCGGAAAGCCCAGGGCGGCGGCCAGGGTATGGTTGAACAGGTCGATGACCTGGGAAAGCCAATCCATCATAAAATCACATCCTTTGAGGATGGGGGCACGGCTTGGGGCCGTGCCCCTTTTGGGTCTAGCCGCGGGCGGCGTTGCGCAGGCTGGTGAACAGCGCAATGCCCACAGGCAGCAGGCTGGCGGCCACGAACAGAGTCAGCAGAGGGTTGCTGGTCAGCAGGTCCCAGACCTTGCCCATCAGCTGTGTGATCGTGTCTACAGCGGACATGACGGCGCTCATGCCGGTAGTAGTGGCGGCGGAAGTATCGCCCATAGTGTGCTCCTCCTTTCCTTCGTGATTATCTGTAACACGTCGGCGCAAGCCGGCACAGCGGCAGCGGCGTCAAAGTGTGTTACATACCTTGGTAAATCTGGATGCACAGCAGAAGCTCCTCGGCCTCCGCCTGGGTGATAAGCTCCAGGATAAACGCCATATCTGTATAGGCGGCGGCTTTGCCCAGGAGAAAGGGCGCAGTGACCCGGTCCTGATGTGCCGCTTCTTCGATGAAGCCGCCCAGGACGTCATAGGATAGGTTATTCAGTTCCAGGTATTGCTTCACCTATACCACCCCTCTGGCGATCTGTAGGGAGTTGTAGTCTGTGACCAAGGATATCTGCTTGTCCGATAGTCGCCTGGCGGAATCCTTGGCAAGCTCAAAGATGTACGGCCACCCCATTGTCTGGAACAGGATAGCCAGGGAAGGGCCCACCTGTGCTTCCACCCAGTTTCCAATCTGCTCCACCGTGTGCTGAATCACCTCACGGGCCACCAGGCGAACGGATTCCAGCTCGTCCACGAAGCTCTGCCACCATGGGCAGACAGTACAGCGGGTGATATTGCTGTCGTCCCGGTCGATGAAGCTGAACTTGTCGTTGATGACCTGATCGGCCAGCTTGCCCACGTTCTCGGAGGTGGTCATCTGCTCCACAAAGGCGTTGGCGTTCTTGGAGCGCATGACCAGCTCCACACGGACCCAGTGGCCGGGCTCTCCCTGCTCCAGGGCCTTGTCATAGATACGGACACGGAAAGAGGAGGACGGAGCGCCGAGATAGGCAGTAGCTCCGCTGCGCTCCTGACCGTTGAAGGAAATCACGGTAGACCGGGTGTTCATGCGGCTGTTTACCTCGTTCGTCTGGGTTTTGGTGAGGATGGCGTCCATGTCCAGATACCCCTCCCGGTCGTCACAGGCGATATCAATGCGGGAGACGTTGGCGTCCACATCTGAAGTCAGCAGCTGGAACAGGGCCGGGAAAGCCACGCTCTGGGTGCCCTGCTTGTCCTTCAGGTCTAAAGTCAGCTTGGACATGGTTTCAAAAGTGCGGCAGCCATTACCCGACATGGAAACACAGATACCCATATTCTTGAAATAGTCGTCCTCCCGGCCCTCACTGCATACCAGAATGTCTGAAAACCGCATAACTTTGTTGTAGCCCATCAGGCTGTAGCCGGTGTCCTGGAACAGGGCTGGGTCCATGCCCAGATAGGTCTGTATCACTTGTTGGGGTCCTTCTCCTTGACTGAGAATGTCAGCCAGTCTATCAGCACTTGACATTTCATATCTGTATCTCACCTTTCTGTCATGAGTACCCCCGTGATTACTTTCGGGGGTCCGGGAGACCGGCGAGGGCCTCCCGGAACGTTGAACTTTCCTGGTCAGTTCGGCACGTCTCACGACGTTCCAGTTTCTTACATAGGCTATTACTTGCCTCCTGCGCTGTCTCCGTCCAGAGCCGCAGCCTGTACCCGGCCCTTGTCGTCAAAAAAGAGCTTCACCCGGTCGCCGGGATTCAAGCCCTCCATGATATCCCCGCTCAGGCACTTCTTTTTCTCGGCCTTGAAACCAAAGGCCCGGTAATCCTCGGAGGTGTAGGTGCTGACGGGAGAGAGTACAAACATGTTGAAGAAGGGGACCCGCCTCCCGTCCTGGGCCTCAAACGTACCCTGTGCTCCGCCAAGGAATACATAACCCTGATACTCCATATCTACTTTGAATCCGCTCATTTTCGAGCTCCTTTCTGGGGTCCTGCCCCTGTCCATATCAGTGCTGGAAAGCCTTGTAACCACCCGGCGGTCTACGGGTCGGCGCCCCGTGGCTTTTTGATGTGACCTAAACCAGCTCTGTTAAAAAATAACAGCCGGACACGAAATCCGACTGTCCAATTACATATTAAAACTTGCCCGCGAAAAAAGTCAGAAGATTTTTCTTGACAGATGGGGAAATTTGTGATAACCTATTTGAGCATCTAAGACCGGAAGCCACCCATGCCGGAGTGGCGGAATTGGCAGACGCCCGGGACTTAAAATCCCGTGGGAGTGATCCCGTGCCGGTTCGACCCCGGTCTCCGGCACCATGTCGCGGGGTAGAGCAATTGGTAGCTCGTCGGGCTCATAACCCGGAGGTTGCAGGTTCAAGTCCTGTCCCCGCAACCAAAAGTCCTCGGATTTCCTTTGAAATCCGAGGACTTTCCCTGCTTTTCAGAACTTTTTCGGTCGGTTTATTTTTGCGGTCGTTTTCTGACCCATATTTTGACCCATACGGGGAAATGTCCAGAAAGGGCTAGAGAGCACTGGAGAGAATATTGCCCATGGTTTTCGCCGCCTCTCGCTGTGCTTGGGTAGTAACGTGGGCGTAGGTATCCAGGGTGAAGCCCGCACTGTAGTGCCCCAACATCCCGGAGACCGTCTTGATATCCACCCCATTTTGCAGGGCGACCGTGGCAAATGTGTGTCTCAAATCGTGAAATCTGACTTTCGGCAGCCCCGCCCGCTTTAGGACCCGGTGCAGCATCTGGATCACACTGTCCGGGGAAATGGGGCCGCCCGCCGGTGAGGGGAACACATACTCACTGCCGCCGCATTTCTTCCTCTGCTCTTTCAGGATTCCTACCGCACCTGTCCCCAGGGAGATGGTGCGGTAGGAGTTCTTCGTTTTCAGCGGGGCCTCCACTACCTCTCCGTCGATTCTGGCGACTTGCCGCTGAACCCGGAGGGTGCCCTGTGCTAAATCGAGATCCTCCCATTTCAGCCCGAGAAGTTCTCCCCGTCTCAGCCCCGTGGCCAGCTCGATATAGTACATCTCGAACACGCCACTCTCCTTGGCTTCCCGCAGGAAGGAGGCCAGCTGCTCCACCGGGAGCGTCTTTATCTCCCGGTGCTCCAGCTTCGGCAGGGCACAGCCGTCCGTGGGGTTGACGGCTATCAGCTTCTGACTCCTGGCAAAGTCCATGGCAGAAGAGATAACCTGGTGAATGTTCCGCACCGTTTTCGGACTGAGGCCTTTCGGCTGACCTTTTGCCTCAATTCGGTCTACCCTACCCTTGGACAGCAGCTTTTTGTAGAGTTTTTGCAGTTCCAAAGTGGTCAATTTTCCCAACGGAACCTTGCCGATATTTGGCTTGATGTGGTTGTCGATGTAGCCTCTGTAGGTCTGGTGGGAGGAGGGCCGCACCTTGATTTTGGCGTAATTTTTGAACCAGACGTCCATCCACTGCCCAACAGTATACTGCGCCGCTTTAAGGGTATCCACCTCTGTGTTCTCCTGGATTGCCTGTTTCAGCTTCGCTTTTACCTCCGCCTGGGTCTTGCCCAGGACGTTTTTGTAGACCGTCTTACCAGTCTCCGGGTCACGCCCAGCGGTGTAGCGGCCCTCCCATCTGCCGTCCGGTCGCTTGCGAATACTGCCCTCGCCGTTGGCTCTGCGTTTTGCCATTTGTATCACCTCCATTCAGCGACACAACATACCACAGCTCCGGTCCAATAGCCAGGGGTTCAGGGCAGAGTTATCAGAAAGTTCAAATTCTCCTGTTGCCGGGAAAAATCGCTCATTCATTGTTTTCTGCGCAGCAAAATTTGCATACTGACTCGCTGCCCCCTCTTTGGTAACGCTGGTGCAGTTCATGACTGAGTATTTCAACCTCCCGCTTTCTTTGAAAGCCGCCTACAACGCCTCGACACTGCGGGAGGGGCAGGGGCTGCTCGACCTCTGCGGAGCCGCACACAGCGGTCCACAGTGCGAAACACGGGGGATTCACAGGGCTGTTGGCATCCTCCTTTTCTCTGCACTACACCGAAGTCTCAGATCCTCACCTATGCAGAAAAGCTGGGAATTTCTTGGCTGAGTCACTGTTGACCCCGCCGAATTCGTTGCCGCTGTAAGCGTCACGGTTAACAAGACGTCAAAGCGGGAGCTGGCCCCTGTATTTGACGTCACATGACCATTTGCACAGAAATTTCGAAAAGATGATGATATTCCGCTGAAAACCCCGTATATCCGTTCCCCGGTCCGCACCGCGGGCCGGTGTGAGCCTGCGGGACGCCCACAAGGCGGCACGCATTTATCCTGCTTCCCCTTCGTCCTCTCGGTCCATCTGGCCGTTTGGTAAATCGCTGAATCTACTAGATGACAAACGCAGGCCATCCGCCGCAATATGGGCGGGTGGCCTGCGTGTTACACTTGTAATTTAGACCTGCTGTTCCAAAAAGACTTTCAGCATCTGTGCAGCCTCGGCTCGGGTGGCGTAGCCTGTGGGGTCCAGCACACCGCCCCCTCTGCCGCTGAGGATGCCCCGGTCCACCGCCCAACGCAAGGCATCGGCTGCCCAGGGGCTGACCTGGTCCGTGTCTTGGAAGGGAAGGGCCAGTTCGGAAAACTCGGGCCGACCGGCATACTGCCAGAGCATCGCCGCCAGTTGTTCCCGTGTGATGGGGTCCTCGGGGCCGAACTGTCCGCCGCCGTAGCCGCTGACAACGCCTCGCTCTACTGCCCAAGCCACACTTTGGGAATACCATGCTCCGCTTCTCACGTCGTCAAAAGAGCCGACAGTCTCCGTTGCAGGCCGCTCTGCGCAGTTGTACAACACCTGAGCCAGCTGAGCACGGGTGAGGAACGCGCCGGGGGCAAACTGATTGTCATAGCCGCTCATCAGGCCGTTTTCCGTGACAAACCGCACCGCCTCGGAGTACCATCTTCCCTCGGTCACGTCGGTATAGGGGTTGGTCCAGGGTGCCGCCGCCAGCGGGACCAGCTCCACCTCAATGGTGACGGTGCCTTGGGGCTGGGTGAAGGAGTAGGTGCCATCCTGGTGCTCTGTCACCGCTACTGGCTGGCCCTTCCGATCGGTGACAGTTACGCGGTCTACCACATACCCCTCGTCGGGGACAGGCTTGACAGTGACCTTGTCCCCGGCCTGGGGATTGCGGGGGCTGACGGTCACACTGCCGTGGTCGGGCTGGCTGACATCCGGACGGTAAGTTGTGGGGGCGCTGTCGTTGCTGGACGGGCGGCCCGGAGTTACCGGGGACGGGTCGGGCTCGCTGGGCTTGGGCGTCCACTTGGCGTACAGCGTCAGGCCACCGGTCACGGGTGTGCTGAACCCATAAGCCGTGGTGCAACCCGCGTCGGTGTACCAGCCGCCGAAGGTATAGCCCTCCCGGGTGGGATCAGGTTCCGGTTTCGATACGGTCCCATTGTGGATTACAACTTGGGGCTCTATTGCTGTACCGCCCTTTGTGTCAAAGGTTACGGCGTATTCGTTCACATTCCACTTGGCATACAGTGTCAGCGCTTCGCTCGTCGTGTCAGAGTCAAAATCCCAAGCCTCATTTAGATCTGCATCTTTGTACCAGCCTGCAAAGGAAAGGCCTTCTTTTTCAGGCGCATACGGGAGCGCCGTACCGTCAATATAGGACACACCCGTTTTCAGGACCGCGTTTCCATCCTGATAGCTGACCCGATGCAGTGTGGCAATCGTCGAGCCAGTCTGACGGTCCTTTACCAAAATGTCGCCGTTTCCGGAAATGTCCAGGCCGGCAACACGCTCTTTTGTCGTAATAGGCTCGTCGGGAAGATACAGCGAACCGTTGTTGACGATCTGCCCCTGAGAAAGATCATAGATATCGCCGGGGCCGTCGATCTCAAAATCTTCGCCGGTACACGACAGCTTCGACAGGTCAAAAGTCATGCCCTGAGGGATGGTCAGGGTGCTGTCCTGCACCAGACTGACGTCCCAGAAGCCGCTGTTTCCCTCATGAAAGCTGATAGAGTCGGGCAGGGTGTGGTCCCCATAAATGCGGACATGAGAAGCCCCCAGATTGTCTTGACCTGGATAGATTGCATATTCATCCACACGGACCAGTCCGGTAAGGTCCATGCCCTCCCCGACTTCAAGCATATCCATACCGATGACATTCACGGCGGACAAAATATAGTCGCAGCCGGAAATTTGAATATTACCGCCGGTCAGGCAGATTTTTGGCTCCGCTTCCGTTGCGCTTCCGGAACCGCACAGAAAAGCATAGGTATTCTGGACAATGCCAGAAGCGGCTGTCGACCGGACCAGATCGTGGATGTTCAAGCTCCCGCCCGTGACAGAAACCGGCGTAGAGGCGACGCTGAAAGCGTCTTTCGCGCCGGAGATATCCACATTCCCCTTGGAGATGGAAACCTCGCTGGCGGCGGATGTATTGCGGTTGCTGCCGCTGCTGACGGCATACGACAGATTCCCGCTATAGTGATCACTTTTGCCGTAATAAAAGGCGCCTCCGTTTACGGAGAACTTCCTTTTGGGAACCCACCAATAGTAGGCGTTTACTCCATATGTCACGTTTGTCATATGAACGGTTCCGCCATTCAGGTGAACTTCGGCTCCGGAAATGCCCACATATCCGTTACTGCCTGTATTAGTGTTCTTGCCTGTAATATTCAGGGTGCCGCCCTCTATGATCAGAATGTTATCTGTTTGCTGGTCTTTTTTCTCATAGATTCCCTTGCCGCAACTACTGCTTGTCGGCATATCCAGATTCAAATTCAAGGTGCCGTCACCCTGAATGTTCAACTGCCCCATATATTGAATACCTGTTCCGCCAGGGCAGCTGTTGGTGATGGTCGATTCACCTTCCAGCACCAGCGTTGTGTTCTCCGGAAAGATAATTGCAATTCCTCCTCCTCCAGCTGACTCAGAAATCGTCTGGGTAAAGTTGTTCAGGGTAAGTGTTCTAGTTTCCGCAGTCCATGAATAGCCGTCGCCTGAGGCGTCGTCACTCTGACTGGTGAAGTCCAGCCCAGTGGATAACGCCTCCGCCGCAAACGCCGTCCCCGGCATCAGCCCCAGACACATCACCAGGGCCAGCGCCAAGCTGAAAATCTGTTTCCTCATCCTGTCGTCCTCCTCATACAGTTGCCAAAGCCTCGTCCTGTCCATGGACAGGACGGCAAGGGGTGCCCCTTGCCAATGGTCTCTCGGGTATAAAAAATCATCGACCTTCACAGGCCGACGGCAAAAAGAGTATAACACCTGTCAAGCCCCATTTCAATCCAAGCGGCACAAACTGCGATTTTACGGCCCGAATTGTATGGCGGCGGGGGACGGGATGTGATATGATAGGGCGAATGGGGGGATAAGATGCGCATTGCGGTTGTAGACGACGGGGCGGCCGACCGGCTCTGGCTGGCCGGGGAACTGGAGGCCCTGCTGGCCCGGCGGAGGCTGGAGGGGACGGTTTCGGCCTTCGACGGCGGCGAGCCCTTTCTGGAGGCCGCCCAGGCGGAGCGGTTCCAGCTGATCTTTCTGGACATCTATATGGAGGGCTTGGGGGGCGTGGAGACGGCCCGGCGGCTGCGGGCGTTCGACCCGGACTGCCTGCTGGTCTTCTCCACCTTCTCCCCCGACCACGCCCTGGAGGGCTACCGGGTCCAGGCGGCGCAATATCTGGTCAAGCCCTACGCGGCGGCGGAGCTGGAGCGGGTCTTTGACCAGCTGGCGCGGCTGCTCCCCGCCCCGGAGAAATACCTGGAGCTGCGCGCCGGCCGGCAGACCGTCCGCCTGCGCCTGGGGGACATCCTGTGGGCGGAGCACTACCAGCATCAGGTGCGGGTCCACACCGCCGGGGGCGAGGTGCTGTCCACCCGGCTTACCTTTGGAGAGTTTGCCGCCCTGCTGGCTCCCGATCCCCGGTTTTTCGTCTGCGGCCGGGGCCTGCTGGTCAATCTGGACCACGCCGCCGACTTTGATGGCCGGGACTTCCGCCTGGACATCGGCGACCGCCTCCCCGTCAGCCGGGACCTGGTCGGAGCGGCCCGGAGCGCTTTTGGCGACTGGGTGTTCCATAGAAAGGTGGCGGTCCTGTGACGAGCGCGGCACCCCATCCGCTCCAGCCGGTCCTGGAGCTGGCCGTCTTTTTCCCGGCCGCCTTTCTCTGCTTTCTGGCTGCCGCAGATTACTTGCGGGTTAAAGCACGCACACTGGCGCTGATCGCAGTTCCGGCCCTGACGCTGGTGTGTCTTCTGGGCAGTTGGCTGTGCTGGCATATGCGCTGGCCGGTGGCGGCGGTGCTGCTGCCCCTTCTGACGGTCCTGGCCGTGGCTTTCTGCCGGACGGTAACCCTGCCCGTCTGGAAATCCGTCAGCATTTTCCTGGGGGTGTGCGGCGTCTGGTCCTGCCTGAGCGGGCTGGCCGTGACCGCCAACGCCGTGCTCAGCCCCGACAGCAAGCACACCCCCTGGCTGTGCTGCGCGGCAGGTTTGATTCAGCTGGCGCTGTGCTGTGCCGAGGTGGCGCTGGTCTGGTATCCCGCCACCCACGCCGTCCGACACCTGCTCCGGGAGGAGGCCATCGTCCGCACCTGGTATGTCTTCTGGATTCTGCCGGTGGCCTTTCTCCTTTTCAATTTGCTGATCCTCCCCGAGCAGGGGGAAGACCTGCTGAGAGGGCGGCTGCTGTCCATTTACCTTGCGCTGTCCCTGCTGAAACTGGGGCTGCTGCACCTGTTTTACCTGCTGTTTTACCTGATGGCCCAGGAGCTGAACGCCAATGTCAGCCTACGGCGGGAGAACCAGTTCCTCCAGATGCAGACCGCCCAGTACGAGACCCTGCGCGCCGCCATCGATGAGACCCGCCGGGCCCGCCACGACCTGCGCCATCACTTCGGCGTCCTGTCCGCCCTGGCGGAACGGAGGGCCTGGGAGGAGTTGAAGGGCTACCTGTCCCAGGCAGCGGACAGCGTCCCCGCCGACGAACTAAATCTATGCGAAAACCCAGCGGTGGACGGGGTAGCGGGGCGGTACTCCGCTCTGAGCCGCCAGGATGATATTCCCTTCTTCTGCCAGCTGGATCTGCCCCCAGAACTGCCTGTGTCTGAGATGGATGTGTGCGTGGTACTGCAAAACCTGCTGGAGAATGCTCTGGAAGCCAGCCGGAATGCGGAGGGACAGCGGTATATCCGTCTCCGGGCCTCTATCCACGGGGACAACCTGGTGCTGCTCATCGTGGAGAACCCGTACAGCGGCCAGCTGATCGAGCGGGATGGCGTCTTTCAGTCTACAAAACGCACCGGTGTGGGTGTGGGACTGCAATCTGTGGCCCATATCGCCGAAAAAAACGGGGGCTATTGCCGCTTCCTCTACGGAAACGGCGTGTTTACCGCCAATGTGATGCTACGGGGTCCCGGCATCTAGAGACAATCATTGTTTTCTCCATATCAGATTTTGAGTTCCACAGACCCTTTGACCCATAACTTGACCCAGAATAGGAAAAAGACAGTGGGGACAACGGAGGAAAGAGGATTGGAAAGTATTTGACTCCGTTGGGAAGAGGCCTGGAAAGTGCTTAAAAGGCCCAAACCGCACCTTGGAGCGCAGCTCATAACCCGGAGGTTGCAGGTTCAAGTCCTGTCCCCGCAACCAGAAATCCTCTGATTTCAGCCGAAATCAGAGGATTTTCTTTTATTTTCATCACTTTTTTGGGTGGTTTATTTTTGCGGTCGTTTTCTGACCCATATTTTGACCCATACGGGAATCCGGAGCGTTCAGGGCCGGAGAGCACCGGAGAGGACGCTGCCCATCGTTTTCGCCGCCTCCCGCTGTGCCGCTGTGGTCACGTGGGCGTAGGTATCCAGAGTGAACCCCGCCGAGTAGTGCCCCAGCATTCCCGAAACTGTCTTGATGTCCACCCCATTTTGCAGGGCTACTGTAGCGAATGTGTGTCTGAGGTCATGAAATCTGACTTTCGGCAGTCCTGCCCGCTTCAGGACCCGGTGCAGCATCTGGAGGACGCTGTCCGGGGAGATGGGACCGCCCGTCGGTGAGGGGAACACATACTCGCTGCCGCCGCATTTCTTTCTCTGTTCTTTTAGGATTCCTACCGCATCCGCCCCCAGGGAGATGGTGCGGTAGGAGTTTTGCGTTTTTAGCGGGGCCTCTACCACCTCCCCGTTGATTCTGGCGACCTGTCGCTGAACCCGGAGGGTGCCCTGTGCTAAATCGAGGTCCTCCCATTTCAGACCGAGGAGTTCTCCTCGACGCAGTCCCGTGACCAGTTCGATGTAGTACATCTCGAACACTCCGCTCTCCTTGGCTTCCCGCAGGAAGGAGGCCAGTTGCTCCACCGGGAGCGTCTTCATCTCCCGATGCTCCAGCTTCGGCAGGGCGCAGCCGTCTGTGGGGTTGACGGCTATCAGCTTCTGGCTCCTGGCGAAGTCCATTGCAGAGGAAATGACCTGATGGATATTGCGTACCGTTTTGGGGCTGAGACCTTTCGGCTGCCCTTTTGCCTCAATTCGGTCCACTCTGCCCTTGGACAGCAGCTTTTTGTAGAGCTTCTGCAGCTCCAGGGTGGTCAGCTTACTCAGCTGGATTTTGCCGATATTTGGCTTGATGTGGTTGTCGATGTAGCCTCGGTAGGTCTGGTAGGAAGAAGACCGCACTTTGATTTTGGCGTAGTTCTCGAACCAGACGTCCATCCACTGCCCGACAGTGTACTGTGCCGACTTGAGGGTGTCTACCTCTGCATTTTCCTGGATGGCTTGTTTAAGCTTTGCTTTTACCTCCGCCTGAGTCTTGCCCAGGACGTTTTTGTAGACCGTTTTGCCAGTCTCCAGGTCCCGTCCGGCGGTGTAGCGGCCCTCCCCTCGACCGTCCGGACGCTTCCGGATACTGCCCTCACCGTTGGCTCTGCGTTTTGCCATTTGTATCACCTCCATTCAGCGACACAACATACCACAGCTCCGGTCCAATAGCCAGGGGTTCAGGGCAGAGTTATCAGAAAGTTCAAATTCTCCTGTTGCCGGGAAAAATCGCTCATTCATTGTTTTCTGCGCAGCAAAATTTGCATACTGACTCGCTGCCCCCTCTTTGGTAACGCTGGTGCAGTTCATGACTGAGTATTTCAACCTCCCGCTTTCTTTGAAAGCCGCCTACAACGCCTCGACACTGCGGGAGGGGCAGGGGCTGCTCGACCTCTGCGGAGCCGCACACAGCGGTCCACAGTGCGAAACACGGGGGATTCACAGGGCTGTTGGCATCCTCCTTTTCTCTGCACTACACCGAAGTCTCAGATCCTCACCTATGCAGAAAAGCTGGGAATTTCTTGGCTGAGTCACTGTTGACCCCGCCGAATTCGTTGCCGCTGTAAGCGTCACGGTTAACAAGACGTCAAAGCGGGAGCTGGCCCCTGTATTTGACGTCACATGACCATTTGCACAGAAATTTCGAAAAGATGATGATATTCCGCTGAAAACCCCGTATATCCGTTCCCCGGCCCGCACTGCGGGACGGTGTGAACCAGCGGGACGCCCGAAAGGCGGCACGCTTTTATCCTGCTCTTTTTTCAACCCCCTCGGTTCACTTCGCTTTTGTCGCAGTTGACAAAACTTATAAAAGCAATCTATCTGCATAATTATTTGCAACAAACAGGGTTCATTGTTGAGCCGGATACGGGAGCGGAAGCTCTCCGCTCATCTCGAAGCAAGGTATGACTCATAAGAGTGCGAGGACTGTCTGCAAATTTCGGCAGGATGGTGTTTGCTATGCTGAACGTATCTACCCGCAAACTCACCGGGCTTTTGAAAAAAGCCAGCCGTGGCCGGTTTGGCTAAGAGAAGGCAAAGCAGTTAAAGGAAACGGTGGCCAATTCCTTTGGTGTAAGTTTCGCAAAAGATGCGTTTGCTTTTATGCAGAAAATAGTATAAATGAGCAAAATCAAAAAATGCACAAAGTGGCCCTAAAGCGGCGAATGGCATGTCCCAAGGGCAAAAGAGTATTGAGGAAGACGACAAAGAAAAAATGGGCCAGGGGCAATATGACCAGCAGGCGGTCAATCGCTTTAGCGGAACGAACCATGAAGGATTTGAGGCCCATATACATTTTTTGCTGCTTGAACATGACTTCGAGTTTTCCAGCGGCGGGTGTAATGGCAAGGATCATCTCATCAGGTAGACTGCAAGCGTTAGGCACAATATTCCGTTTGCAGCATAGCAAAAATTTAGGAAATGGGCAATAGGTTTTGCACGGCTGGCGGAAAACCTGCGCGAGTGGGCGGTTGACAGGCCCCTTTTTTTCCATGATGTGCTATAATTAGGAACAGGACCGAACATATAAAATGTGCGATCCTGTTCTTTGGAGAGGAAGAGAGGAAACAAATTTTATGGGGATACATTCTCTTTTTCTTTGGGAAGCATAACCCCGTCTCGGTTGAAAATACCGAATCCGGTGAAGATATAGATTGCGGAAAATACCACGCCCAGATAGGTAATCGGCGCGTACATCACATACTCGAAGGAACTCAGGCCCAAGGTGCCAAGGATAAAAATGGAGATGTTGCTCCAGGGAACGATGGGGGAGAACGCAGTGCCGGTATCCTCCAACATTCTGGAGAGATTTTTGCGGTGCAGGTTATACTTGTCAAACATGGGGGCCAGAATGGGGCCAACAATGGAGAACGTGACCAGATACACGCCGACTAGAGAGGCCAGCACTAGGTGGAGGACGTAGCTGAAGCTGAGCAAGGATTTGCGTCCCTTGGCGTACTTTTGGATGGTGTCCAGCAGCACCTGGAATACCCGGGTGGTTTTCAGCGCAGAGCTGAACATGGCCGCACCGATAATCAGGGCGACAGAGGCCATCATGCTCAACAGTCCACCGCGGTTGATCATAGAATCGACCAGGGAGACGCCTGTGGAGGCCCCCATGCCGCTGGCCATAGCGGTCAGAACCTCTTTCAGTGTCCGGCCTTGGATCAAGACGGCCAGCAGATCGGCTAGGAGGACTCCAATCCCAAACACCGGGATGGTGGGCTTCCTGAGGAAAATCAGAACCAGGACCACCACCGGGGGCAGAAGAAGGATGGGGTTCAGGCTGAAATTCTTGCTTAGCGTTTGGAGAATCAGCTGATAGTTCTCGCTTTGGATATTTCCGCCCTGGAACTGCATCCCCAGGATCGCATATAGGACCAGCGAGGCGAGGAGGCAGGGAATGGTGGTGTAGAGCATGGACTTGATGTGCTCAATGATATCCACACCGGACACATAGGGAGCCATGATTGTGGTGTCGGAGAGAGGGGACAGTTTGTCGCCAAAGATTGCACCCACCACGATGGCCCCGGCGGCGTAGGGGGCCGGAATGCCCAGTCCCTCCGCAACGCCCATCAGAGCCACGCCGATGGTGCCCATTGTGCCCCAGGAGGTGCCGGTCATCAGAGACATCAGACAGCAGAGGATACAGGCGGCTATGAGAAAGATGGGGGCGGGCAGCAACTTCAGCCCGTAGTACATGAGCAGGGGAACTGTGCCGGAGGTCATCCAGGAGCCGATGAGAATGCCCACAAACATCATAATCAGCATGCCCATGAACATGGTCTTGAAGGTGTCACCGATGTCGGCCTCGAAGTCGCTCCAGCTGTATCCAAAGGCCATGCCCAAAAAGATAGCCGCCAGAGATGCCAGAATCAAGCTGACGCCGGGATTGGCCTTCAGTCCCACAACGCAGTACAGCAATACCGCCAGGGAGAGGACCAGGACCGCGATCGACTTGCCAGAGGAAATATTTTTTTCATTGTCTTTCATAAATGCGCTCCTTTTCCATTAGATTGTCCAATTAACTGACCCAAATTGGGCTTGACCACGCCATCGCTTTGGTCTTCTGATGTACCCGCACATAGTAATACAGCCAGCCGTGTTCCGGGACGCTACTGTCTGTAAAGGTGAACTCCAGCTCTGTTCCGGATCCCATATGACGGTAGACCGTATGTCCCATCGAGATCACCTCCACCCGGTCGATCTCGCCAGTGCCGGACACCTTCACCGTCAGGTGACGCACCGGATGCTCCGCCAGTGGGAGTTCCTGCCCCATGCCCACGCCGTTGAGGGAGACATCCAGAAGGATTCGCTCCCCCGTCGTGGCGTATACCCGGCGGTTCCAGAGGGCATCAAAGACGCTCTTCCGGTCCAGCCGGTCCGTCAGGACACAGGTCAGCCCGCCCCGGTAGCTCTCCAGATCGGAGGGAAATACCCAATAGGCGTAGCCCGGCGTTCCCGCGTGGCTGTCGCTCCCCGTCACAAATCCCAGGCGGTAGCCCTTCTCCAAAGCGTGCTGCACCGAGTGGTTCTCATAGATAGAACCGCCGATAATAGGGAACTCACAGCCCGCTCCCTCGGAACTACCCCAGGAGGAGTAGATCTCCACCAGCCGCTGAAATTCCTCGTCATGGAGGTCCCAACTTCCCAGCATGACCTTCTTCGCTGTGTGGTGTGGCACGGTAATAGCCCGGACCTTCTGATCTCTGATCTGCTGCCAAAGCTGCTCCGGTGTATAGCTGCCCTCGTCCACACACCGGCGGATGGGCTCATCATAGCTCTCGTAGTACACATTGCGGTCCCCGCCGAACTCCGGGTCGGGGGCATCGTTGTGATACTCATAGCCCAGGAGGGGAACAAACCGGCCCGGCTCATAGAACTGCCGGTTGACCTCCTGAATCCCCCGCCACTGCTCATCCGTCATGTAACAGCTCAGGGAATTCATCGCCGTCTCATTGTTGTTAGTGTAACGTCCGGCATCCGGATCGGTGAGGGCGCAGAAGTCTACCTGTGCTACCTCTCGGGCAAACTCATAATAGGACCGGCCACTGCCCCGGCCCCACTGGATGCCGGTGTGTCCGTGAAGGTCGCCCCAGAAGTGCCGGGGGCCCTCCAGCTTGTCCAAAACCACTGCGGGATTGCTCCAGATCTCCTTCCCTCCCTGGCCATCGGCGACGGAGATTCGCAGCGTCCCAGTCTCACTGGGGACAAATTGAATCTTCTTGACACCGCACTCCCACGGCTCAAAGCTGCCCTGATAGATCAACTTCTCCCCCATATGGCACTCCAGTTCCCCGGTATGTCCAGTGGCCAGATTGTGGAAGCAATCCACAGCCAGCACAGAGATCTCACCTGGTACATCCCGCTCCAACTCAGAGGGGAGAATCGCCTCGAAAGAGACCGCCCGCCCGGGGTGGATCGTCATAATGGGAGGATTGCTGGTCAGATAGTAGCCGCTGTAATGGGCCTCCAGGGTCCCGCGCTGGTCGGTGGCGGCGTCAAACTGCACCGGACCCGCCACCCGGCAGGTCCGCCCTGCGGCCTGATGGTGATAGCTGGTGTCGCCGTAGGTCAGGATGATCTGATCGCCCTGTTCCAGCGCGTGCCCCAGCACCCGCACCCACACGTGAGTCCCCACATGCTCGCATACATTTTCGGTCTTTTTCCGGTCCGGTCCCCGCTTCCACCAGTCGTTTTCTACTAGAAAAGTACTGACAGAGGCGTTTTTCCTGCTGGTCCGCGCAGTGGTGTAGCCCGGATAGATGGGCATGTCTATCTGCGGAGGAAGAAATCCGAAGGGGATCGTAAACCGGACAACGCCGCCAATGAAGATAGGGTCCTCGCCCACGGTGTAGGTCACCTTTGCTGTTATGTCTTGCCCGACTGAAACGTCCGCCGGTTCCACAGACACCGAGCCGTTTGTCCGGCTGATCTGCTCCATCCCGTTCCACATGATCTGGACCTCGTTGTAATATTTCAGTCTTTTTTCCATTCTCTCATCTCCTTCAAATAGTCTGCTACAAACTGTACGCACAGTGCGGTCCCGTTTTTCAAAATGCCCTCGTCCACCATAAATTTACTGCTGTAGTTGTTTTCTACAAAGCTCAGCTGCGGACCGGCACAGCCAAGATTGACATAGACACATGGGACATGCTTGCCGTAATGGGCAAAATCCTCGCTGGACATCGACGGCGGCATGTTGGTCAGTACAGCTTCTGGGGAAAACACCTTTCGAGCCGACCCAGCGGCGATTTGGCTGAGACGGGCGTCGTTTTCCAGGGAAGGGAGCATGTATTGATAATCCAGCTTCACGCTGCACCCGTGGGCGGCGGTGGAGTGAAAGATAATATCCCCAAGCTCCTGCTCAATTTTTTTCCGAATCTCCGTGGAGTGGGTCCTCACTGTGCCCTCCATACGGACGTGGTTGGCGATGATATTCCGCTGGGTCCCGCCCTGGATGGTTCCGATGGTCACAGCCAGAGGGTACAAGGGGTTGCTGTTGCGGGACACATAGCTCTGAACGTCGAAAATGACCCCTGCCGCCGCCACAATCGCATCTTTGCCCAGGTGGGGCAGGCTCCCATAGGCGCTTCTGCCAGTGATTTCAATGGAAAATTTGTCCGCGCTGGCCATCCGGTGGCCGGGTGTGATCTCCACCTGGCCGGCCTCCAGGCCACCGTATACATGGGTGGCGTAGACTGCGTCCACGCCGGACAAAATCCCCCGCTGGATATATTCCGGCGCCCCTTGGGCTGTCTCCTCCGCCCCCTGGAACAGAAGCCGGACATTTCCTTCCAGCTCATCCTGAATCTGATACAGCAGGCGGGCGGCACCCAGCAGCATTGCGATATGACAGTCCCGCCCTGTGGCGTGCATCAGCCCCCGGTTGGTACTGGCAAAGGGAAGTCCGGTTTCTTCACGAAGGATTACGCCGTCAATATCTGCTCGAAGTAGCAGGGTCTTGCTGCCAGAACCGCTCCTTCCGCCCCGTATCTCGCAGGACACTCCGGAGATATCTTCAAAGCGCACCGGTTCTAAGCCAATTTTGCGGAGTTGATCCTCAATCGCAATGGTAGTCTGTACCTCCTCCCAGGCCACCTCGGGGTGCCGATGGAACCAACGTCTTTGCTCGATGATGTAGTCTTCGCATGCGTTCGCTAAATACTTGATATCCATTGTCGAATACACTCCTCATCTATTGTGCTAAAGTATACACCAGTTTGGGCGGCTTGTATAATACCGCATCAATATACCTGGTATAAGATTTCTGTATTATCTGATTTAAAAAATCCAGATATAATTATATTGTTAGTTATACCAGGAAAGTTGCGTAAAGGACGGCGAAGACACTATGACGCTGAGACACCTGAAAATTTTTATTTCCGTCTGCGACACAGGTAGCATGACGGCCGCCGCCAAGGAACTTTATATCGCCCAACCAGCCGTCAGCTTCGCCATTGCGGAGATGGAAAATTACTATGGACAAATGGTGTTCAACCGGATTGCCAACCGCTTGTATATTACCGAAGTGGGCAAGGTCCTGCTTCAGCACGCCAGGCGTATCGTCGCGCAGTTTGACGAGATGGAGGCGGAGGTCCGCAATTGGAGCAGCGGTGAGACCCTGCGGGTGGGGAGCAGCGTAAGTATCAGCGGCGCGTTTCTGCCACGCATAGTAAAGATATTTCAGAAAGAGTACCCAAAGGTAGATGTTCGGGTAGCGGTAAAAAATTTGCTGGATATTGAGGATATGATTTTAACTGGGCAGCTGGACCTGGCGCTGGTCGATGGCCCTGTAATAAACCGGTTGATTTCATATCAAAAAATTGGCTCCAGCGATTTGATGTTTCTTTGCGCGCCAGAGCACCCCTGGGCCAATCATACCGTCGAGGTCTCTGAATTGAATAATTGTAGCTTCGTTGTACGGGAGAAGGAGTCGATGGAACGCAAGATTCTGGAGCAGATGTTCCAGAATCATAAAATAAAGATGAATATTGTGTGGCAGAGCGTCAGCATAGACACCATCCTGAATGTAGTGGCCTCTGGGCTAGGGGTCGCCGCTGTATCAGAAGCTTTTGCGGCGGAGCGTCTGCGTGCTGGGATGGTATGTCAATTTCATGTGCGTGGCATCCATCTGAGCAGGGAGAGCTTTCTGATTTACCAGCAAAGTAAGGTGTTGGATGACCTGGAACAAGACTTTTCCACCCTATGTACCAGCGCCTTCCTTCGGGAGGAGCACGCGGAGGACCAGGAATGAGATTCAGCATTTCAGATAACACACAACGGTTAGAACGTAATAAAATCCTAAAAGGAAGCAGTGGAGATGGTACTGTTATGTATTCTTTTTTTACCAGTCTGCCGGCCAGTACAGCAGGCACCATATGTGGTATTGGCGGAGGAGTAATCATTAAGCCTGTGCTGGATATGCTGTATTTGGAGACGGCATTGACCATCAACTTTCTGTCCGGCTGTACGGTGCTTTCGATGAGTTGCTACTCAGTGGGCCGGGCTATGTACGCCAAAGAGAGACAGATATCTCTATCTACAATGTTTCCATTGGCTCTGGGGGCGGCAATGGTCGACCTGGTGGGCGGATGGGCATTCTCGGTGGTAAAATCGCTTTTTGATAATCCAAATGGTAGGTATGGTACAGGCAGTGTGTCTTTCCATTGTTACCACCGGAACACTGCTGTATGCGCTGAACAAAAACCGCATATCCACATTGTATATAAAAATAAGCTGTTTTGTGTATTGATTGGGCTGTTTTTAGGGTGTATGTCCAGCTTCTTAGGCATCGGCGGAGGCCCGATCAATTTGGTGGAACTGTATTTCTTTTTCAGCATGGACACCAAAATAGCTGCCTCTAACAGCCTTACATTATTTTATTCAGCCAGCTGTTCAATTTGTTGAACACCTTAGTTACTCAAACGGTCTCTCACTTTCAGCCCCCTATCTTGATGCTGATGGTGGCAGGCGGAATCGGCGGTGGCATGATTGGCAGGAGATTGCGGAGGGTGGATGACCGGATGGTTGAGCGAATGTTTCTTATCCTTATGGCTGTAATTATCGGTATCAGCCTATTCAACAGCATCTGGTATGGTCGTCTTGCCCAAGAGGGTGCTGTTTGAGAATGAGGCAGTCACGATCAAATAAAAACGAATCTCATTCTTAAGATAAGGTATAATAAGTTGCGCAAATAAAAAAGACAAGGTTTGCAGGTCTCTGGTAGAATGAAGCCATGACACACCATTCAGAAAGGAGACAAGTTATGATTATCGCAGCCTCACTCCATTCCCCAAGGAATCAGGGCAAAGTTATCAATCTGTTTTCGGCCGCTGGCCCCTTTGTTTACTGTATATCAGATTCTGGGTACATGATTTCGTATCTCATAGCCTTTTGTTCTCCCCTTTAGGGGCAGAGGGTGCCGGGGCTCTGCCCCCGGTGGGTGCGTCCGGCGTATAGCCGGACGCTATGCTTGCCCTACCCGAAGGTAGGTAAACTGCCCTCCCCCCAAAAAAAGCCGATACCGCAAGGGCGGCACAAACGGGTGTCAATCGCTTCGGTGGGTTCTTTTTCCACCCTTGCCGATAAAACGGCATACAGGACTTCACAGGGGCAACGAGGGGTTACTCTGGTGAGTCGTCGCACCTCCAAAGATCACTTGACAATTTGTCCGGTTGGAGTTTAGATAAAGACAGAGAAAAAATCCTGCTCTGCCGCTAGAGGTTTACGCCTTGACATCGACTCCCCAGCTGTTTTGGAGCTTTTTCATTGTTTTCTCCGTAGCAGTTTTTGAGTGGCCTGATACCTCTTGACCCATAACTTGACCCAGAATAGGAAAAAGGCAGTGGGAACAACGGAGAAAAGAGGGGTGGAAAGTATTTGCCTTTGTTGAGAAGATGCCCGGAAAGCGCTGAAAAGGCCCAAACCACACTTTGGAGAGCAGCTCATAACCCGGAGGTTGCAGGTTCAAGTCCTGTCCCCGCAACCAGAAAAACCACCGATTTTTAATTAAATCGGTGGTGTTTTATAATTTTTTACGGTGCTTACATTTTTGCCCAGGCCAGATAATTCAACTTTAATTCAACTCGCTTTTAAAATTCAACCGTTTTTCAGAAATACGTTGGCGAGTATATCAGCGTTCTTCTGGTCAGCTTGCTCCATGACATGGGCGTAAATGTTGGCGGTGGTCGATACCTGAGCGTGGCCCAGGCGTTTCGAGATCGACACGCTGTCCACACCGTTGAAGTAAAGCAGACTTGCCATTGAATGACGGAAAGCGTGGGGGTTGATGTGCGGTAGACCGTGGCGCTTGCTGAAGCTCCTTAACCAGGTGTTCACGTTGTCCGGGTGCATGGGCTTGCCGCTGTCCTGAGCGAATAGAAAGCCCTGGTCCTGATAGTATCCCCCAGGCGTAACCGCTCCCCGCTCTGCCACGCCCGGTATTGACGTAACAGCTGCATTGTCTCAGCCGGCAAGGTAATCAAGCGGTCAGAGGTGGCCGTCTTTGGCGTGTCCTCATAAATCCCACAGTCTGAAGCATACAGGACATTGTTGCAGATATGGATTCTGTTCCCCTGGAAATCCACTTTGTCCCATTTCAACCCCAGGATTTCCCCACGGCGGGCCCCGGTGATAAGCAGCAGATGAACCAGCGTTTTCCACTTAATAGGTTCCTGCTCCAACGCTGAACGGATAGCGGCCACCTGTTCGGGCTGGAAGTAATTGACCTCCTTCTTCTGGACTTTGGGCAAGGTGGCCTTGCTGGCCACGTTGAAGGGAACAAGTCCCTCCTTCTCTGCCTGGTCCAGCACCGTGGAGATCAGCCGGTGGTGCTCAATGACGGTTTTCGGGGAGAGTGTACGGTTGCTCCTCTCTACGGTGAATGTCTTGTCCAGGCTGCGCTCCAGGGCGGCAGAAATGGACTCCGCTGTCTCCATACTGACCGGATTTCCCTTTACAGCGTCATATACTGCCCGGAGAGAAACGCCCGTAGAATCGGCAATATTGGCCCGTGTGAGGGCTTTTTCTTTTAGGAGCGGGACAAGGTCAACCTTTGCCGTGGCGTGGGCACGCCCTGTCCTGCTCCCATCTTTCCCCAAGACTGTATAAAGAGCATTCAGGTGATCGGCCCGAAGGTCCTTCAGCTTGATATGACCGATGGCGGGATAAATCCGGGCGGTCAACTCCCGATAGCGTACAATGGTGCTGTGTTTTGCCCTACGGGATTCTTTCAGCTCCAGCACATAATCACAATAGCTTTGGAATGTTTGGCGGCTGTCCGACGTGACACCTTCCCGGCATTCCTTCTCGAAGGTCGCTGCAAAGTCAGCGGCCTTTTTTCGTGCGCTCTTTTCTGTCCAGGTGGGGGACACATCGAAGGTGGCCGTCCAGGGCTTCAACTGCTTCCCATCTGGCCCCCGGCCACGGTGGACGCGGATAGAGTATGAGATTAGCTTGCCGGTTTTGTTGCAACGCTCTTGGAGATTAGCCATTATTACTTCCCCTTTCGCAAATTTTTTTAATTTTAAACTCTAAAAAATCAAAAACATCATCAATCAAAGATTCATATTCATATACACTGCATCGTCCGATTTTTTTCCCATTCTTTGTAAATTGATATTCAATTTTGTCTAAATCCTGGCTCATTTCTACAATATGGTCTGCAATATCTATATAGCCCATGTTTTTTATATCTGAAAAAGTTAAATCTGCATGTTTACTATGATCTAAAACACTTTTATCATATCCAAGCGAAAAGAGAAGGGCAGAGAACAATATCCTCTTGTCACAGCCTCCCTTCCTGGCCCGCCTGGCCGCGGATTTGGAGCCGTCCGGGTCGCTGTCGGTGTTCATCTTAAAGACCATCCAGCAGAGAATGGCGCTGATGATGAACAGGAAGACGGACAGGGCGCCGGCGATGCCGTAGTTCTTGGCCTGCAGGTGCTTGTTCAGGTACATGATCAGGGTCATGGTGGTGCGGTCGGGGGCGCCCTTGCCGGCGGTCAGAATCTGGGGCACGTCGAACATCTGGAGGCCGCCGATGAGGGAGGTAATCAGGGTGTAGGTCAGCAGGGGCTTGATCTGGGGCAAGGTGATCCGGAAAAATTTCTGAATGTGGGTGCAGCCGTCCAGCTCCGCCGCCTCAAAAATGGAGGGATTAATGCCCATAATGGCCGCCATAAGCATAATGGTGGTGTTGCCGAACCACATGAGGAAGTTCATCAGCCCCACCAGGGTGCGGGCGCCCAGGGTGGACTCCATAAACCGGATGGCCTCTCCGACGATCCCCATGCGCAGCAGGATGCTGTTGATAGGCCCGGCGTTGGAGAACAGAGCGAAGAACAGCATGGCGAAAGCGGAGGCCATGATCAGGTTGGGCAGGTAGATGACCACCTTGAAGAACTGCTTGCCCCGGATTTTCAGCCGGGCGTCGGTGAACCAGGACGCCAGCACCAGGGAGATGATGATCTGGGGCACAAAGCCCAGCACCCACATCACAAAGGTGTTCCAGGCGTACTTGGGCAGATCGGAGGAGAGCAGCGAGATGTAGTTGGACAGCCCCGTCCAGTTGGGGCCCACGGTTTTCAGGCCGAAGGCGTAGTACTCATAGAAGCTGTTCCGGATGGTGTCCGCCAGCGGGATCAGGGAAAAAATGGCGTAGGACAGGAAGAAGGGCAGGATGAAGATATAGCCCCACTTGGCATAGCTGACGCTTTTGATTATATTCTGTTTTTCCATAAAAAGTCCCCCTCTCTCTCATTTTTATGGCCATTCCACGCCGCCGCCTACCAGCCAGGGGTAGCGCTCGGTGATGGACATCTCAAAGTTGGCCTTGGCCTTGTCCAGGCTGATCTTGCCGTTGAAGTAGTCGCCGAAGGTGTTTTGGAACTCCTCCACACAGCCCTGGTCGTAGGAGGAGATGTTGGACAGGTCCACCGTGGCCGCCACGTCGGAGAGCACGCCGATGTAATTCTGTCCGCCCAGCAGGTCGATGCCGAAGTCGGGGGACTGGGCCAGCTCCTCCATCAGGGGCTGGTCGTTGCTCATCTCGCCGTAGTTCAGTGCCAGGGTGCGCAGGAGCTCCCGATCGGCAGTCATGGTCAGCATGATGTCCCTGACCTGGGAGGCGTTGTCGGTGCCGTTGGCAGCCACCAGCCAGGTGCCGCCCCAAAAGAAGCTCTGGGGGCTGGGGCAGACGGCCCAGTCCTGGGCGGCGGCGGTGTCCTTCACGTTGGGGGCGATGCACACGTCCAGGCCCCAGGCGGGGAGGAAGAAGCAGAACACCTTGGAGTCGGGGCCCATGTCCTTGTTCCACTCGTCGTTCCACTGGCCCGGCACGTTGTGGCTGATGCCGCTCTCAATGTCCTCCATGGAGCGGTCCACCCAGTTCATCATGTTGGGGTCCACCACCACGGTCTTGTCGTTCTTCACCCAGGGGGCGGAGACGTTGTTGGAATACACCCGGGCGGTGTCGGCCCGGCCGGAGTACATATAGTAGCCGGCTTCCTTCATCTGCCCGGCGGTCTCGTAGAATTTGTCCCAGTCGGCCACGGCGGCGCCCACGACCTCCGGGTCGTCGGTGCCCAGGACGGCCTGGGCGATGGAGCGGCGGTAGACCAGCATGCCGGGGGTGGCCTGGTAGCTCAGGCCCCTAATCTCCCCGTCGGAGCCGGTCATGGCCTCCAAGGTGTAGCGGTACTGGTTGGCGATGTCAGCGTCGGTGATGCCCAGCTGAGAGATGGGGAGGGCCACGTTGACCTCAGGGTCGACGTACTTCAAGGCGTAGTCGGCCTCCACCAGAAACATGTCCACCCGCTCGTCGGCGGCCGCCCTGCCCTGCTTGAGCAGCGCCTCATCCAGCTTCTGCTGATAGACGCCGTCCTGGGTGGGGTTGACTGCACCCAGATAGGGGTTTCCTCCAAAGGCTTTTGCGGCGGAGTAGGCAATTAAAATTGGCAAGAATACGTATGCTGTATTGGCAAAAAGATTGGCAAAGACGTAGATGGAGCCAGAGGTGTCAATATTCAGGAAGCCGTTGTTCACCATGAAGTTCAGCGCTTCCATAATGCCCATAAGGAAGCCGCTGGCTACAATGGCGGGGATGATGGGAACAAAAATATCTCCCAGGCACTTGATGGCCCGTTTGAAAATATTCTGCTTAGCGGCGGCGGCAGCCTTGACCTCCTCCTTGGTGGCGGCGGTGAGACCGGAGATGGCGATAAACTCGTCATAGACCTTGTTTACCGTGCCGGTGCCCAAAATGATCTGGAGCTGGCCAGAGGCGCTGAATACCCCCTTGACCCCGTCGATGTCCTCCACGGCCTTGGCGTCGCATTTGGCGTTGTCCGCCAGCACAAGCCGCAGCCGGGTGGCGCAGTGGGCAGCAGAGACCAGGTTCTCTTTTTTGCCTACCCTTTCATAGATTTCCAGGGCTGTTTTTTTGTAGTCCATAGCGCATGTTCCCTTCCTATTTATTTCAGCTCCAGTCGGAGCAGATAGACAAACCATAAAAGAATACGTATTCTCGTTTGTTCCAAAAAAAGGACAACTAGATGCCGTCCTTTTTATGTGCTCTCCCGCGGTACCAGTTCCGCTGAGAGAGGGTAATCCAGAACCTCCCGCTGTCCAGGGTGCTCGATCCGGTCCAGCAGCCGCGTTACAGCTTCCTGGGCCATCTGTGCAATGGGCTGGGATACACTGCTTAGCCGGGGATTGAGATAGCGGCCGGTGGAGGTGTCATCAAAGCCGATGACCCCGACTTCCTCCGGGATGAAAACATCCAGCTTGCGCAGGGCGTCCAGCACCCGCAGGGCGTAAATGTCGTTGCCGGCAAAGACAGCCCCACGCTCCGAAGCTTGACAGAGCCAATGTTCCAGGGCTTGCTTTAACTGGACATCGTCCTGATAGACAAGATTTGCCGTCTGCCCGCCATAGCCCATTTGAACAAGCAGCTGACGGAATCCCACATATTTCCCATCGTAGTCTTTTCCGATAAACAGGAACCGGCGGAAATCCCGTTCCAGTAAGTGTTCCGCTACCATGGCTCCGGCCTGGGCGTGATCCACATAGACTGAATCCAAGCCCTCGGCCCGGCGGGTGACGGTGACAATAGGGACATCCAGCTTCTTGACGTATTCCTTCCACTCGGCGCTGGTTTCCCGAATGGGAACTGCCAAAACACCATCCACCCGATAGCGGCGGACCACACCCAGGTACTCCTGTTCATTCTGAGGGTTGTAGTCGCTGTTGAACAGGATGATGCTGTACCCGCGTTTCCGGGCCGCTGTCTCAATCTGTTTGGCCAAGTCAGCAAAAAAGCCGTTGGAGATGTCAGTAACCAGCACGCCCAAAAGCTGAGTTTTGCTGCCTTGCAGTCCTTTTGCTAAGGCGTTGAACTGATAGTCGTGTTCTTTTGCACAGGCCAACACCCGCTCCCGAATCTCCGGATCTACCGTTTGGCTGCCATTGAGCACTCGGGATACTGTGGGCTGGGATACGTGGGTCAGCCTTGCGATTTCAGTCATTGTAATCATATCTTTTACCGTGTGAATCCGTATTCTCAAGATGAATATAAGATAACATGTCCTCAATCGGGGTTCAATTCGCAGAGCGCATAAAATTTTGAACACTTTTTTGGTGATTTCGCCGGATCAGGTATAAAGAACGAATTTTCTATTTATCTGCACCACTGGGTCCGATGATGAGTCCGCTTCGCTCTCCCGTCTCCAGGGTACTGCCCTTGTAGCTGCTCACCCGGATGGACAGGGTCTCTGCTGCTATAGCAGGGACGGTGAGGACAGTTGCAAGGATGGTTGCCATTAGTACGGCGAAAATACGCTTTTCATGTTAATCATATTTTTTCCTCCTGTTTTCTACATTTTGTTGGGCTTTTGCCAAGCAACACAATATCGAATGAGGAGACAAAAGGCAGGGGGCGTAGTGCTGACTATTGACGAGGCCGCTCAGCACAATCATTTGGTGCTGTTCTTCGTTTTTTCGGAGTACCACAGCCAGAATATCGGCCTGGCCGCGTGGCAGGCCGTGGAGACGCTGTACCCGAAAACAAAGGTTTGGGAAACAGGTATTCCTTACTTTGAACAGCGGAACATCCACTTCTATGTAAACAGGTGCGGCTTTCACATTGTGGAGTTCTACAACCGTCACCATCCGGACCCTCACATGCCTTTGGTGGAGTTCTTAGCGGAGGCCGATGCTCCCGGCGGGGAGGGGTTTTTCCGCTTTGAAAAGGTGATGAAGCAATAAAAAGAGAGCGGGCATCCGAGGGCCACCCAGCATAAGGGCAACAACAAAAAAACCGTTTTGAGCATGACCAAAGGGCAGCGATTATTACGATTGCTGGGGGTTATCCGGGGTCACCATGGGGGTGGTTTCGTGGCTCCAACCGCCGTGGCTCAGATAGAGAATGTTGTACTGCTTGCTCCCATCGTATCCATAAGGCAGGTAGACCCAAGCGGTCTTGGTAAGTTTTGGGACTTTTCCGTATAGTAAAAGGATTCCCAGTTCTGATACTCCAGCTTTTCCAACGTTCCCGGATGCCGTGCGGGCTGCTGGTATCCTTCGGGGACATACTCCGCTTCCTCCGGAATGATGCCGCTCAGTGCGGTGTGCTTCGTCTGGCCGAACAGCTAACCTATAATTTTTCATCGCTTGCGAACAGTCCGCCGTCGGAATAGCCGTTGGCATACACCTTGGCCGGATCTATGTTATAGTGTTTCAGAAAGTATTCCACCAAGGCAATCGTCTGGTTGGCGGAGGTTTCGCCCCAATCACTGAGCTGCGGCGCTACAACAATCATCTTCCCGTTGTACTTCTGGGCTTCAAAATTGTTTTATCGAATGCGCCATACCATAAAGGCCGAAAATTTATTGTTGACAATTCGCTGTCCAGGGACTACAATGCAAATCTAAGGCAAAGACGTCTTTGAGAATTTCTCATAGGTGTCTTTGCCCTTTTTTCTCAAACCATTTGCATCTAAACTCTTTTTTCGTAAATTGGGAGGTTCCAGGGCTCGTTTGAAACGTGCCGATACGCCTTTACAAACGGCGCATAGTAAAGCAATAATAATCAAATGGAGGTATGGAAATGAGCATCCATGAGGAATGCGGTGTCTTTGGAGTGATTGCTCCCCGGCCTGCGGACGTGGGCCGGCTGGCTTATTATGGCCTGTATGCCCTCCAGCACCGAGGACAGGAGAGCTGCGGCATTGTGGTCAACGACGACGGGATATTTGTCTCCCGCAAGGACCTGGGGCTGGTGGGGGAGGTCTTTTCCGGCGAGACGCTGGACCGGCTGCCCCAAGGGACTATGGCGGTGGGCCATACCCGCTACGGCACTACCGGGGCCGCCAGCCGGAGCAACTGCCAGCCCATCGAGGTCAATCACCAGAAAGGACATATGGCCCTGGCGCACAACGGAAATCTGAGCAATGCAGCCCAGCTTCGAGACAAGCTGGAGCTGTCTGGAGCTATCTTCCATGGTACCAGCGATACCGAAATCATTGCCTACATCGTCACCAGGGAGCGGCTGTCCACCCCCTCCATCGAGGATGCCCTCAGTGCGGCCATGAACAGGCTGGAGGGGGCCTACTCCCTGGTGCTCATGTCTTCCCAGAAGCTGATCTGCGCCCGGGACCCCAACGGCTTTCGCCCCCTGTGCTATGGAAAAATGGAGGACGGGAGTTATGTGGCCGCCTCCGAGAGCTGTGCTTTGGCCGCTGTAGGGGCGGAGTTTGTCCGTGACCTGGAACCGGGGGAGATTTTAGTGTTTTCCAAGGATGGCATCGTATCCCGCCGGGAGCACTGCGGAAAAGCGGAGCCCTCCCCCTGCATCTTTGAGTACATCTACTTTGCCCGGCCCGACTCGGTCATTGACGGGGTGTCCGTCCACGCCGCCCGTCTGCGGGCCGGGGAGATACTGGCCCAGACCCACCCGGTCCAGGCGGACGTGGTGGTGGGGGTGCCCGACTCCGGGCTGGATGCCGCGTTGGGCTACAGCCATGTGTCCGGCATTCCCTACGGTATCGGCCTCATCAAGAACAAGTATATCGGCCGTACCTTTATCGCTCCTGGCCAGGATCACCGCTTGGATCAAGTGAAAATTAAACTCAGCGCTATCCAGGACAGCGTGGCCGGAAAGCGGGTGGTGCTGGTGGATGACTCCATTGTCCGGGGAACCACCAGCGGCCGAATTGTCAGCCTGCTGCGGGAAGCGGGGGCCCGGGAGGTCCATCTCCGGGTGTCCGCGCCCCCCTTTCTGAACCCCTGTTACTATGGTACTGACATTGATTCTCGGGAAAACCTCATCGCCTGCCATCACAATGTGGAGGAGATTGCCCGGATCATTGGAGTGGATTCTTTGGGTTATCTGCCTGTGGAACAGCTGGGGGCGCTCATTGGGCAGGCGCATTACTGCAGCGCCTGTTTTACTGGGCTATACCCCACGCCGGTTCCTGTAAACACACGAAAAGACCGCTTTGAACAGAAGCTGTCAGAGAAAAACGCCATAACCTCTCATCAGTAGCTGCCGGCGGCTTCTTCCTTGACGTTGCTAGGTGTACAGCCGGATAATCTCCTCCGCCACCGCCCGCTTGGCGCAGCAGCGGTCCATGGCCTGATGGGTGATGTAGTGGTGGGCGTCTGGCTCCGACATCTTCAGCTCACTGATGAGCAGCCACTTGGCCCGGTTCACCAGGCGAATCTCCTCCATCTTCTCCTCAACGGGCTGGACCTTCTTCTCATAGCTCCGCAGCCGCTCCCGGGCGGCGGTCATCCAGCTCAGCCCCCGGAGGATGACGTCCCGGGGTACGGGCCTGGGCAGGACGAATACCCCGTGCCGCTCCACCCGGCTCCGTATGGGGTCATACAGCGCCGCCGCCGCAAAAAGCAGCACCACCGTCCCCCCGGCGCGGCAGCAGTCGATGGCAAAGCGGATGCCCGCGTCGTCGGGTAGGGGGGAGTTTACAAACACAAGGTCGAAGTCCTGGCCGTTTCGGGCGCGTTCCGCCGCTCCTATATGGGAGACCGTAACAATGGGGGAGCAGGAGGTCTCAGGCAGAAGGGAGCGCAGGGTGTTTTGAAATTTTTCCGAGGCTGACACAATCAGCACACTGTAGACCCGCTCCTGTAAGCCCATACACATCCCCTCCTTCCTCTGAAATCGGCATCATCCCTTAAAATATTCCTCCGCCACCGCCTCCGGAACGGCCTGCGCGATAAATTCGCTGGACCGCGCCGCAGTCGCCGCCGCCTCCCGGCTCTGGGGCAGAGGCTGGAGTCTGGACAGGGTCTCGCCGTCTGCCTGGTATAGGTTCAGGTCGGCGGCGGGGGGCAGCTCCAGATTTTGCTCCATGCCTCGCAGCCCCGCCTGAATCATCAGGGCGAAGGCCAGATAGGGGTTGGCGGCGGGGTCGGGGGAGCGCAGCTCCGCCCGGCGGTACTCCCCCGCAGCGGCGGGGATGCGCACCAGCTGAGACCGGTTTTCATGGGACCAGGAGATGTATTTAGGGGCCTTGTGGCCGCCGAAGCGGGCGTAGGATTCCGCCGCCGGGTTGAGGAACACGGTCATGTCGGCCACCTTGTCCAGCACCCCGGCCACCATCTGGGGCAGGCGGTCCCGGCCGTCCCCAGCCTTTACCGACATATTGATGTGGAAGCCGCTCCCTGGTGAACCCGGCAGAGGCTTGGGGGAGAAGTCGGCGCACAGGCCGTTGCGCTCGGCGATGAACTTTACAATGGCCTGGAAGGTCATCACATTGTCCGCCGCGGTGAGGGGGTCGGAGTATTTGAAGTCGATCTCATTCTGGCCCGGCCCCTCCTCGTGGTGGGAGCACTCCGGGGAAATGCCCATACGGGCCAGGGTCAGGCAGATCTCCCGGCGGATGTTCTCCCCCTTGTCGTCGGGGGCGATGTCCATATACCCGGCTCTGTCATAGGGAATTTTGGTGGGCTCGCCGGTTTCGTCCCGTTTAAACAGGTAAAACTCCTGTTCCGCGCCGAAGAGAAAGCGGAAACCTCTCTGCTCCGCCTGCGCGATGGCGCCGCGGAGCAGGGTCCGGGTGTCGCAGGGGAAGGGCCGTCCGTCTGGGTAGTGGATGGAGCAGAACATGCGCACCACCTGCCCGTGCTCCGGCCGCCAGGGTAGCAGCATCAAAGTGTCCGGGTCGGGCCGGAGCAGCAGGTCGGACCGGGCCTCATCCCCGAAGCCGGCGATGGCGGAGGCGTCGAAGGCGATGCCGTACTCAAAGGCCCGGGACAGCTCCGAGGGCACGATGGAAATATTCTTCTGCCGCCCGAACACATCACAGAAGGTCAGGTGGATAAAGGCCACTTCCTCCTCCTGGACGTACTGAAGCACTTCTTCCCTGGTGTATTTCATAACCGCTTCCGCTCCTCTTTATTGAAATTCCCAGGTATTATACCACAGCCCGGGGCGGTTTTCCACCACAGTGAACAGAATCCTGAAAAAGCGAAAAAACAGGTTGACAGCGCCCCGCTCAGGGCGTATAATTCGCCCATAAAGGCAAAGACGTCTTTTAGGTTGATTCCTGAAAGGCGTCTTTGCCTCTTTTTATGCGTTTTATCGCGGAAAGGGTGAAGAAAAATGGCGGCAGTTCCGGAATATTTTGGAAGTATGGTATTCGACGACAGGGTGATGAAGGCCAACCTGTCCGCCGAGGTATATCAGTCGTTAAAGAGGACCATTGACCAGGGAGAAAAGCTGAATATCGGGGTGGCCAACGCCGTGGCGGCGGCCATGAAGGACTGGGCCGTGGCCCGGGGGGCGACCCATTTTACCCACTGGTTCCAGCCCCTCACCGGCGTTACCGCCGAGAAGCATGACAGCTTTATCACCCCCTCCCCCGACGGCGGGGTTATCATGGAGTTCTCCGGCAAGGAGCTGATTCAGGGGGAGCCGGACGCCTCCTCCTTCCCCTCCGGAGGGCTGCGGGCCACCTTCGAGGCCAGGGGCTACACCGCCTGGGACCCCACCTCCTACGCCTTTCTCAAGGACGGGACCCTGTGCATCCCCACCGCCTTCTGCGGCTACAACGGGGAGGCCCTGGACAAAAAGACACCCCTCCTTCGCTCCATGGAGGCGCTGAACCGGCAGGCCCTGCGGGTGCTGCGGCTGTTCGGCAATACAGAGGTGAAGCGGGTAAGCCCCTCCGTGGGCCCGGAACAGGAGTACTTCCTGGTGGACGCGGACATGTGGGCCAAGCGCCGGGACCTGCGCTTTACCGGCCGGACCCTGTTCGGCGCCAAGCCCCCCAAGGGCCAGGAGATGGACGACCACTATTTTGGCACCATCAAGTCCCGTGTGGCCGCCTATATGGCCGACTTGAACGACGAGCTGTGGAAGCTGGGCATTCTGGCCAAGACCCAGCACAACGAGGTGGCCCCCGCCCAGCATGAGCTGGCCCCCATCTACACCACCGTCAACATCGCCACCGACCACAACCAGCTGACCATGGAGCGGATGCAGAAGGTGGCCGCCCGGCACAATCTGGTCTGCCTGCTTCACGAAAAGCCCTTTGCGGGGGTGAACGGCTCAGGCAAGCACAACAACTGGTCGCTGTCCACCGACACCGGGGTAAACCTGCTGTCTCCCGGGGATACCCCCTATGAAAACGCCCAGTTCCTGCTATTCCTGTGCGCCGTTCTCAAGGCGGTGGATGACTACCAGGACCTGCTGCGCATCTCGGTGGCCACCGCCGGCAACGACCACCGCCTGGGGGCCAACGAGGCGCCTCCCGCCGTGGTGTCTGTATTTCTGGGGGATGAGCTGGCAGCCATTCTGGGCTGCATTGAGTACGATGCCCCCTACACCAGCATCGACACCGGCAAGGTGCGCCTGGGGGTGGACGTCCTCCCCAAGTTCCGCCGGGACACCACCGACCGCAACCGAACCTCTCCCTTTGCCTTCACCGGCAACAAATTTGAGTTCCGCATGGTGGGCTCGTCCGACTCCATCGCCTGCGCCAACATCATGCTCAACACCGCCGTAGCGGAGAGTTTGAAGGTCTACGCCGACCGGCTGGAGGGGGCGGAGGACTTTCAGGGTGCCCTCCAGGCCATGATCCGTAAGACCATCCAGGACCACAAGCGGATCATCTTCAACGGCAACGGCTACGACGACGCCTGGATTCGGGAGGCCACCGAGAAGCGGGGCCTGCTGAACTACCCCGCCACGCCCGACTGCGTGCCCCACCTGCTGGACGAGAAAAATGTGGAACTGCTCACCTCCCATGGGGTGCTTACCAAGGCGGAGCTGGCCTCCCGCTATGAGGTGACGCTGGAGAACTACTGCAAGACCATCATCATCGAGGCCAACACCATGGTGGACATGGCCCGCACCGAGATCATTCCCGCCGTCCAGGCCTTTGTTCTGGATGCCGCCAGAACCGCCGCCGCCAAGCGGGAACTGGTTCCGGGCTGTCCCTGCGGCTGCGAGACGGAGCTGGTGAAAAAGCTGTCCGCCCTCACCGACCAGATATACCGGGAGGCCGGGGAGCTGGAGAAGGCGGTGCTGGCTCTGGCCTCCGCCGGAGATATCAGGGCGGAGGCGGAACTGATTCGGGACACGGTGCTGCCCCAAATGGGCCGGCTGCGCCTGCCCTGCGACCAGGCCGAGACCCTCACGCCGAAGAAATACTGGCCCCTCCCCACCTACGGCGACCTGCTGTTTGGGGTGAGGTGACGAAAAGCCTCCTTTTGAAAGGAGTCCTGCAAACAAAAGTCAAGCCCAAAAATGAAAAATTTTGTAGGTGATT